>PDLQ01000099.1 GCA_002591745.1 Lewinellaceae bacterium SD302 | reverse complement strand
GGCTGCGTTGGCGCTCCCGTTCTGCGCAAGAGATGCATCCAAGATTCCTTATAACTCTAGTAATCTGCGATAATATTTAAATGCTGAGAGTGTGAACTGCAATTAGTCTGGTTAGAAAATTTCTAGGTTTTTCAAGAATAAGTTGAAAATTACTTACATTTAAGTTGTGTTAGTAAAAAATAACAAATTGATGCCAAAATTGTTTCTTAGCCTTTTACTAGTAACTTTTGGATTCACCTCATTAGTTTCTCAAAGTGAAGACAAATCGTCTACTGGCTTTAACCTAATCCCTTATGTCACGAATAATATTTCTTCTCCGAGGTCAATTGTTTTTTTTAAATCTATATCTGATAAGTATTTAATTCGTTTTGGATTCGGATTAGATTATGAAAGCTTTGATGAATCATCACCGAGTTTATTGATGAATTTAGAAGGCAGTTCACTTTCTATCCCGGTTCATATTGGGATTCAAAAAAAGCTTCTTGCACATGGTCGGTTTTCTGTACGTAGTTCGCTAAATGTAGCTTTTGATTATAATAAAAATGAAACACTGAGAACAAATTCTATAGTTAGTTCAAATCCTAATACAATTTCAGTTTTAGAAGTTCAAGAAAGCAATGGAAATATAGGTTTTGGACTATCATTAAAATCAAGTTTTTATTTTCATCTCAATGATGAAATAATATTTTCAATTGAGAGTGATTGGAGATTCATGAGAAGGCGTAATTTTTTTGAAAGCGCAGGTGAGTTAAATGGACGTCCAGCCACTGTTGATCAGATTGATTTCCAAGTTGTAAGCTACACTTCTGAATTGAGTCCTTTTTATGCTTTATACTGTATCTACTCTTTCTAACTGTAATGGAATAACTTAGTTCATCGCAAATAAATGAGCCTAGTTGATTCTTGTAAACTCATACTATGAATTATTTGATTCAAGTTTTATATTTAATTATCTTAGTTCCCTCTATTAAATTGGGTGCTCAAGAAATTTCTTATGACTCGACTTATAAATGGTGTTTTAGCATAAACTTATTACCTATAATAGCTACAGATAATTATTTGACGACAACGACGTTAAATATTCGGAAAAAAATTAGTAAAAAAAGTAATATTAGATTAACAATAGGAAATGATTTGTCATTTGGAAAAGGTGACACTGAATCATTAACGGATAACTTCATCAAACGAAATAGCAGTAACTTTTACCTAGCTCTGGGGTTGGAGTTACAACCCTATAATTTGAATAATAATGGTAGTTTTTATATCGGAACCCAAGTGACGGTAGTTCAAAAATCCAATAAAACAGAGAGTTTATCCACTTTACAGCAGGGTCAAGATACAATTATCTATAATCTAGATTTCAGCAAATTAGAAGGCATTGGTCTTGTAAACACTCTAGGTTACAGCTATCAAATTAACAATAGAATAGCAATTTCTATCGAAGCTGTAGTTCCAGTCATTTATAAAAATGAAAAGAAAAAAAATCGCATCGTTATTAATAATGCAGTTGTAGAAGAAAACAATTACAATTCTTTAGGAATTATAGCAAGGATTGATCCTGTAGGTGGCATTTATTTTTCGTATCGGTTTTAATGCAATCATAAAGGTAAATTCTTAATGCGCAGAACAATGCGCCACCGTCAACCCGCCGATAGGGTAGCGTGTACTCCGAGCGTCACATGCTCGTGAGGATAAGTTCGTATCTTCGATCCGAGCCGATGTGGAATCGGCGGGCTGCGTTGGCGCTCCCGTT
>PDLQ01000098.1 GCA_002591745.1 Lewinellaceae bacterium SD302 | reverse complement strand
TTAGAGAAGTAATAAGGCATATTTACTCTAAAGAAGTCATTCAACATATTTAATTTTTTTAGATTTTATTAGGTTTTGAACGTTTCGCCCAACGGGAGTGCCAACGCAGGCGCCGATTTTCAATCGGCTCGGATCGAAGATACGAAATTGATGTCGACGGTATGTGACGCTCGGAAGCGTAAACATTATGTCGGCGGTTGACGGTGGCACTTTGTTCTATACAGCACAAGGACGGAATATAAATTTCTTGGCAATTCATAACTATTAGAGCGAGAATATGCAGCATCATTTGTACTCGCCTCAAAGAATCATAAAGGCAATTTCGGAAATGGGCAGCTGCCCGTTTTTACCAGGCGTGTTGTATAGAACGGGAGCGCCAACGCAGCCCGGCCTTAGCCGGGTTGACGGTGGCGCATTGTTCGCCGCATTTTCTTTTAAACCTTTGAAAGTTTCATATGTAATTCTAATTTGAGGTTAATATACGAATTGCACTTTGTATCAACTTTAGTATTATAAACAAGTTACCCACAAAAGCAGTCAACTAACCCAATTGCTCTTTTCAAATTCTTAATGTTCAAAATATGGTTTGGTGAACTTCTGCTCTTAAAAGTATAGCATCAACACGATTCCATAGATGATTTTGAAGATTTTTTACTCAAGTAAGTTAAAGTTGATCTAATGGACTTTTTATTTTGGACTTTGCTACATCGGTGATATGTGTGTAAAGTTCGGTAGTTTTAATAGAGTTGTGTCCTAAAAGTTCTTGCACGTAACGAATATCTGTACCGTTTTCTACCAAATGGGTTGCAAAGCTGTGACGCAAAATGTGGGGAGTTACTGTTTTCTTTATCCCAGCACGCTTAGCTGCACTTTTCACTATGTTCTGTACACTAGTAGTTGAATATTTTGCGTTTTTCTGCCCCTCAAAAAGGTACTCCTTTGGTTCATATTTTTTAAAGTAATTCCTTAAATCTGCAAGTAGTCTATCAGAAAGCATAACTGAACGATCTTTACGCCCCTTAGAATTTCGTATATTGATTAGAAGGTTACGAGAGTCTATATCTTCTAATTTCAAATTTAGCACCTCCGAGAGCCGTAATCCAGCCCCGTACAAAAGTTTCACGATACAAAGGTGTTTTAAGTTTGTTATCGTATCAAGCATTTTTTTGACCTCTCCCTGAGTAATGTATTTGGGAAGAGGCGATTTTTTGCGCTTAGGATAAAGATAATTAAGGTCTAATTTTTTGTTATACAAGAGTTGATAAAACTTGCCGATTGAGCCTAGTATTTGTTTTTGATAAGAATCGCTGATCTGCTCGGTCTTAATGAGATGCGCTATGTAGTTTTCGATATTTTTTTCTTCTACTGTGAGTAAGTCATAGCGGTGGAATGCTTTGAGGAACTTCCCAATACAATTTGTGTAGGCATTGACAGTGCTAGAGGCATATCGTTGAATACGTAGCTTTTGCGCAAATTCCTGAGTCTTTTTCTTAATATCCACTATACAATGGGCTTTACGTTATTTTTAGAAGTGCCTAAAATACGAATAAGTAGTTGATTTACAATAAAAAACTGACTCAAGTGCAAATTGGATATGCCCAAGTTGTAATGGGAAATTAAACCCAATGTGTATATTTGGGTGTTATGTGCCATTTTTGAATGACAATGCGAATAGATACAGACAAACAAATGAATTTACTTAGTGATAAGAACGTTGCAATAATTGGTGGTGGACCCGTTGGACTGACTATGGCAAAATTATTACAG
>PDLQ01000097.1 GCA_002591745.1 Lewinellaceae bacterium SD302 | reverse complement strand
GCCACCGTCAATCGCCGACATGATGTTTACGCTTACGAGCGTCACATACCGTCGACATCAATTTCGTATCTTCGATCCGAGCCGATTGAAAATCGGCGCCTGCGTTGGCACTCCCGTTGCCCGCAACATCTAATAATAGCAAATTATGATATTTATATTCGCTGATAACGGGCTTAACCTTAGGCTAATCAATTTTTTTTTGCGTAAACGATATGATTTAGCTAAAATTAGTCAATGTCAGATTTTATCGTATTAAGGTTAGGTGTTGCATTTTGCGATTTTATACGAGTTTTTAAATAGCTACTAAATGAGAAATTTAATTTTTAATTTGTTAGTATCAATTATACCTTTCTTTCTCTGTTCATGCAATGATAATACATTCGAAATTCATGACGGTCATTGGCACCTTATGAAGGACAATAATGGGAAGGAAGAAGATTTTGTAGAAGAAATTCCAGTAAATATATATTCAAACCTAGTGTACTCTGGATATTACAGGGTTAAAAGGCATGCTATTGGTGAAGTTATACCTAGGACTAAGGTAATTTATCTAACCTTAAGCGGTTCTATTGATTCATTTGAAATTAACTTTATAGAAAATGATTCTTTTGCTCTAACCTCAATGAGTACAGGAGAAGAATTTTCATTGACCTCGGTATTAGATGACTTTAATCATAAAGAAATAGACTACATAAATGACAAAAGAGTTGATGTCAAATTCAGAGAAAATGAATGTGAAGATAAATTTAGTCCAAGTATATATGATTTAGAAATAATCATCGGGACAAATCAGATGGATTCATCTCCTTATTTTTTAACAGTTGTTGAAGGCGAAATTATCAATTATCTTGATCCAAATAAATTGAAATCAATAATAGAAATGAAGAAAGTCACTTTGGCCGAAGGAAGTAGGGACCTGATCCAACCAGTGATATATCTCGATGATAAATTATCTTATTATTGCGAAATAGATGTTCAAAATTTTTTCCAAAGTCAAGGATTTAATAATGTAAAAACTGTTAGTAGAAATATCAGTACTTCTAAGTTTAGTTTGTGTTCCAGAGCCTAAGAATTGCAGATTTAGACTATACATCACACTATATATCAAGCTTAGATAATATTTATAAAGCAGTGATAGATGATAAAGTTTTAGTGACTTTTAGTAGAAGTGCCGATTTGAAATCTCAAGATAAAGATAGTTTAAATTACGGGACATATTATTTATTTCATAATGATAATGAATCAGATACGAAAAATCTTGATAATTTGGTAGTAAGTAATAGCAAGAAGTTTTCTGAGTGGAGGAAAAGTGATTTTTCTCAAAAAATTGTACAATTGAATTTGTATACTAATTACTATCGACTATGGAACGGAATGCGAGTTGGTGATAAAATCCATCGGTATTATGATTTAATAGATTTTTCTAGAGAAGAGAACAGGAATAGATTATTATATTTTGATTCAACTTATAAGTATGAAATATATCTTGATGAAGGGGTAATATCTCGAATGAAAATCACTGTTGAGTCGACTCACATATAAAAAATGCGGGCAACAATGCGCCACCGTCAACCCGCCGATAGAGTAGCGTGGGCTTCGAGCGTCACATGCTCGTAAGGATAAGTTCGTATCTTCGATCCGAGCCGATTGTAAATCGGCGGGCTGCGTTGGCGCTCCCGTTCTGCGCAAGAGATGCATCCAAGATTCCTTATAACTCTAGTAATCTGCGATAATATTTAAATGCTGAGAGTGTGAACTGCAATTAGTCTGGTTAGAAAA
>PDLQ01000096.1 GCA_002591745.1 Lewinellaceae bacterium SD302 | reverse complement strand
CCACCGTCAATCGCCGACATGATGTTTACGCTTACGAGCGCCACATACCGTCGACATCAATTTCGTATCTTCGATCCGAGCCGATTGAAAATCGGCGCCTGCGTTGGCACTCCCGTTCTGCGAAATCCTACATGACAAACACATAACACTGACTGAAGACCATCTCATTTTGAACAAAAATAGGGTGCTAAACGATTTGTATTAAGTTCGATATTCAGATATTTACGCGTTGCCTGTAACTGTTGATAGCTTTAAATATTGAATACATCACAAGCTGTTTATAATAGTAGAGGTCCTGAAATTGGATGAAATTATGCAATTTAAGTTAATAAAATCTTAATTTAAATAATGACTTTTCTAATACGTCAGTATATCACTACTAAAAGTCTATATTGCTAGCAATGTTACCTTACTATTAAAGTATTTACCACTATGAGAAATATATTATACTTTTTTATCTGTCTAACTTTACTATGTACATGCAATGATGAAGAACAAGATATTGTAATACCAGCAACTGAGGAACAAGAACCTATGCCAGAACCAGAGCCAGAAATTATTGACTCTGTACAAGTTGTTTTAGTTGAATGGCCAGATGAATTAAATGATCTAATCATTCAAGATTTTACCGCTCGTCTACCAGGTTACATATGGGGATGCGTTTACGACAGAGCAAATCAAGATAACTTGTTGATATTTTCTTACAATATTTTATCTGGTCAAACTAATGTTATTTCTGCTCCTGAGAATATAGGATTGCCAAATTTTCAAGTGATTGAATCTGGCCCTGATGGTAAACTTTATTTGCATTCATCTGGAATAGTAGATAATAGAATAGCCATATTTGATACCAATAATAATATTTGGTCTTCTATTGAAATACCGGGATTTATAAATGGCATATGTGTTGATGAAGTAAATAATAATTTGTGGGTTGCTCATAAAAATGGAGTGTCACGATATAGCGATAATATATTGTCAACATTCGATGAAAACAATTCTATTTTAAGTCGAGTCGTTTCAGGGACAAATAATTCATTTTTTGGCTCATTGTTGACAGTAGATATGTCTGGTACTTTGTGGTACGCTAATACTAACGTTCTCTATACATTTATCAATGGAGAATGGTCATTACATCCTCTTTCTCCGCTTTCTGATAGTTACATTATAACCCACATAGTTGCAAGCGAATCTGAAGGAGTTTTAATTAAAGTACCAAATGAGTCTTTACAACAGATAAATTCTACGGAAGAAATTAGAAATTATAATAGCATTACTGAATTAATCGAATCTCAAAGATCACCGATCAATATAATAGGTAGACTTTCAGACGAAAGTATTATATATTCTCATCAAGATGGATTTTCATATTACGATTCAGCGGGTAATAATGTTGTTCAGGTAAATTCTACTAATAGTATTCTTCCTTCTGGAAATCATGCATACAAAATATCTAGAGACTCTGAAGGAGACATCTGGATAGGTGGAAATCAAACACTAGCAATATTGCCTTCAGAATGGTAATACTATTTTATAGGTTAATTGATTAAGGTTTAAAAATTCTATCATTATATAATGATATTTTAGTTCGCAGAACAATGCGCCACCGTCAACCCGCCGATAGGAGAGCGTGATCTTTGAGCGTCACATGCTCGTGAGGATAAGTTCGTATCTTCGATCCGAGCCGATGAGAAATCGGCGGGCTGCGTTGGCGCTTCCGTTCTATACAACACGCCTGGTAAAAACGGGCAGCTGCCCATTTCCGAAATTGCCTTTATGACTCTTTGAGGCGAGTACAAATGATGCTACATGTTCTCGCTCTAATGATTACAGATT
>PDLQ01000095.1 GCA_002591745.1 Lewinellaceae bacterium SD302 | reverse complement strand
AGCGAGAACATCCAGCATCATTTGTACTCGCCTCAAAGAATCATAATGGCAATTTCGGAAATGGGCAGCTGCCCGTTTTTACCAGGCGTGTTGTATAGAACGGGAGCGCCAACGTAGCCCGCCGATTTCACATCGGCTCGGATCGAAGATACGAACTTATCCTTACGAGCATGTGACGCTCGAAGTACAAGCTATCCTATCGGCGGGTTGACGGTGGCGCATTGTTCCGCGAATATAAATTTCTAACATTCTTTGAATATTATACTATAACAATCTGCATTCAATAATATCCTTTCTAGCTTCAGGATTATTGATATATAATTTTCTCTATGAAAACTTCATCATTACAACTAAACTTTGCAAAATATACTCCTCGACGTGGCAATGTAATCCAAGGCACGAAGTCATCGAAGATTTCATTAAATTCGTACCATCCATTATCATACTTAGCAATAGATCGACCATTTATATCAAATATCTCAATCGCTCGATTCCTAACTTCCAAATAAGATTCTAACCGATTTAAAGATATTCTCCCATCCAAAGTCGGATTAGGATATATTATATAGTCTGATTTGGTACACTCAAAACTGGCTTGTTCTTCATTAGTAAAATTACAACTCTCATCCTTTACCCTATCCCAAAAAACATCATACTTATAAGAAAATATATCGTCTTTAATTTTTCCATTTATAGACTTATTTCTTTTTCTTAATTCATTAATATAACAAAATATTCCACTAATTTTTGTATAGTACTCTACTAAAGTATCAGGTTCACCTAAGCTATCTAAAAGCAATGGATCAATTCCCCAGACAATAATATCGTTAATATCGTATCTATCTTGATTCTTATAACATGAAACTCCATCATTTTGCATATATATACCAATAGTATCAGTTAAGTCTATACTATTTTCATACTCATTTGTAATTTCAGCATATACAACACTGTAATCAAAAGGTAAGTTATCATCTGACTCATATATCCTCTTTCCAATAATTTTTGCTTCAAATATTACATAGTCTATGTTACTCCTTTCTGTCATTTCACAAAATGACACTTGTTCGCAACTACATCCTAATATGTAAATTTTTGAAACCAATAAAAACAGAATAGAGAGAATCGCTTTTTTCATATTATTTTCATATTGTGTTAGTTGCTAACCTTACGTGCAAGACTCTATATTAAATCACATTTATAATATTGAAATTTATCATTCGAATTGATAACCACGTGTTTCATTTAGGATGATGTGAGTTTTAGTATCCAAATAAATCTCTTGCTTAAGGCCAGTTACTTATTAAAGGTAATACAAATCACATTACATAACTGTCTCATAGATTGCAAAAAACAAATATTAAATAATCTGTTTTAGCTTTTAAGCATTTAATTGAAGCCTCATAACATTAGTATTCAGTATTAGACTAATAGACCTTCTCAAATTTAATTAAACTGTACATGAAAATTCATCATGAGTCGTCACATGAGCAGTTTCGCGGAACGGGAGCGCCAACGCAGCTGCCGATTTTCAATCGGCTCGGATCGAAGATACGAATTTGATGTCGACGGTATGTGACGCTCGCAGCACTTGTATCGGCAGGCAGTTGACGGTGGCGCATTGTTCTGTGAAGCGACGGCCGTGGACTGAATTATCAAAACCTATAAAATTTTTAGCGCGAGAACAACGACTTCCAGCCTTAGAATTTGAATGCTCGGAAAGAAACTAAAACTCAAATCCTTTTTCAAAATGTTGAGTTTTACAGAACGGGAGCGCCAACGCTGCCCGCCGATTTCACATCGGCTCGGATCGAAGATACGAACTTATCCTCACGAGCATGTGACGCTCGAAGCGCCATACGCTACAATCGGCGGGTTGACGGTGGCGCTGTGTTGGGCGAAT
>PDLQ01000094.1 GCA_002591745.1 Lewinellaceae bacterium SD302 | reverse complement strand
TAGTGTCATCATCTCTACAACTCAACACGTGGGCCAGCATTATAAGGAATAACATATATCTACTAAGCATATTTTCCATTTTTTGAACGCAGGAGTAAGGCAGTTTCGCAGAACGGGAGGGCCAACGTAGCCCGCCGATTTCACATCGGCTCGGATCGAAGATACGAACTTATCCTAACGAGCATGTAACGCTCGGAGTACACGCTATCCTATCGGCGGGTTGACGGTGGCGCATTGTTCTGCGCATTTTAAATTAAGTGTACTTATATCTGTTAGATTCCAAGTCTTTAACATTCTTATATCCTATACCAGTACACTTCCCTAACAAATTTTCTCTTACTTCAGTCAAGATAATTCCTAATAAATTTCTTCCTTTCCATTCCCGTATATCCCTAACACTAGAATCCTTTTTTGATAATCCAATCCCCCATATTTTGTCATATGGACTTGCTTCAACAATAGTTTTCCCTTTAGTCGACACCAGATGGTTTCTTAATTTTTCATTTTGGCTAAATTTTTGATAGTTGCCGGCATAAACTATTTTAAGTGACTTTTCATTCCAAATTGTTGCATCAAAATTGCCTACTAAACGACCATATTCTTTCTGTTTCCTTGGATTATCAGTTTCAAGAATCTGATTCATGTGATATTCATCATTAAATAATTTGGCCTTTTCATACATCATGTATTGCTCAGTAGATGTGAATTTAATTTCGTCTACTACAAATTCACAGATATGCCACTGAGATAGTGGACTTGATGAATGCCAAAAGAAATGATATTCTTCTTCTAAAAAGTTGGGAGTAAATAAAGTACTATTGCCACCAGACAGTCCATATTCTATATCCTGACGGATCAAATATCCACCTTTATAAGACTTGATAGGGAAATTAGGACTAGATAAAATTCTAGTTTGACTTTCATTTGCTATATTAATTCCTCTTATGAAATGGTTAAGCAAGTTCTCATTTAAAATTTCCTTTCTGGACAACAAATAAGTCAATAGTTGTGGAATAAATGGGTTCTTAGACTTTAGTATATTACTTTCAAATTTCACTTCGTAAATACTGGCATGCATTTCACCGCCAAAATCTCCAATTTTGCCTAAAGTATAGTGATAATACTTTAATTGCAAATTTCTATTGTCAAGCATTGATTACATATTTTAGAGTTGCAAATTAGGAATTGAAAATCAGGTTAACTGAATTTTAATTTCTTTAAAGTCATTCATAATCTTTTTCAAATTCTGTAAAGATAATGCATCAATACTTTTACATGTAATAAAACTACCATCAATTGTAATACAGTTTTCATTATTAACGTTTCTTTTGACGTCAATTTCATCTACTTCCACCTTATTAATATTTAAAATCACCAATGAGTCTTCACACATTTTATATTTTGGATCTAGTATTTCGCTCAGAATCAATTTCATTTTATGTATATCATCAATTACTTTGAAATACATGATATTAGTTCCGAAATCAAAATTGTATATGGAGAAAGTCTTTATTGAACTGAAATACATGTGATTCACTCTATCATCATCAGCTTTGAAACATACAAGAGCGATAAGGTATCCATCTTTAAATTCAACCATATTTTCACTTATCAATGGTGCGTTGCGAATTTAAGCCCTTCGCTGACCTATTTTCCTGATTTTTGGTAGCAGTTTGCGAATTATTGGTGAGTCTGCGTCGATTCCGCACCCGCGAATTATTCTCAACGCTATGTTTTCATTGACGTACATGGTCTTGATGTCCGCGATACTGAAGGGCTCATCGTTATGCTTTCCGGCACTCAGATGATGTGCTGCTTTGGCCAGCGAGCCAACCGTAAGGGAGCAGTTGAGATGATAATCAATTTTTTGCCATGAGTAGGCCTGTCCTTCTTCCAGGCCCAATTCCTGCTTGGCGTCGCGATAGAGAAATTCTTGTTGAAAACGGCTCTCGAATCTCAGCTTCACCTCCCCGCCACTAAGTTGCTTATCGGTACTGGCGAGCAGGGCGTGTCCGAT
>PDLQ01000093.1 GCA_002591745.1 Lewinellaceae bacterium SD302 | reverse complement strand
TCAAGAAAGAAGCTATATTGCTAAATTCAATCAAGTTAGATTATTAACTGAGAACGAGATTGATTTTGACTTAGCTCCGTTAGGAGGAAATTTTAGGAAAGGGCTTAGTGCAGTTTTTTCATTTACGCTGATTGTATATTATGGTTTCATATTAACAGTAGTGACAATAATTGTTTTTTGAAATTTATTCCGCTAACATTGCGCCACCGACAACCCGCCGAAAGGAGAGCGTTAGCTTCGAGAGTCACATGCTCGTGAGGACTAGTCCGGCTCTTCGACCCAGGCCGATGGGATCGGCGGGCTGCGTTGGCGCTCCCGTTGTGTGAAATCGCAAAAACCGGAATCTATTTCGAAAGTATGAAATCTATTTTAATGGACTCAAACTAAGGCGGATATCCTTAAAATTGAACTGATGTTCAGTGTTCTACGAGTTATTATTTAAGATAGCACATCATTACTAGAGTGATAAATAAATACATTTGATTGTACATTTAAGTGAATTAAGTATGAGTACACAATCTATTGAGAAAATAGAAATAATTAACAAAAAGGTTAATGTTGATTATCCCATTTATCTTAATTTTAGATATACATACAATAGTTGGAGATTAGCTGGAGATTTTATCTTATGTTTGAATGATAGATATTTAGATTCATCATTTCAGAGATATTCTAATTCTGAGGCTAAAAAAGCGTTTTTTGAATACCATTCAATATCAAAAATAAATAATATAAAGGTGATTGCCTTTACAAAGTATGTTCCAGAAGATGACGGCTTCTTATATTTTGTTGAAAAAGAAGAAAAGCTAGAAACCGGTTTATATTTTATGTGTTTAGATAGACCTCATGAAGTCTATTTTATTTCATCAGATATAGACGAATTGTTTGAACTTGACGAATTGACTTTTGAATCTTCCTCGTATAGGATAAGAAGAAAGGAAATCGAAGCGAATAAACAATTGACATTTCGATCTATACTTACTACTGAGGATTACATCAACTATCCTGCTGAGGTTGGCTTTTTAGTTAATGCATCTTATCTGAAAGTTACATTAATTAAAGATTTGATCACCCTCGCTAAAGGCGAAAATGATATAGAAATATTAAAAGAAGATATAAAGATTTATAAACCAATAAAACAGCGAACTCAGAAAACTATTATTCTTACTTTAGAATGTAATTCTGAAATAGTTGCTATTGAGCATCGATATCCAACTGATTATTTAGATATAGAACCATTTGTGGATGGGATTAATGAAGTCTTGAAGAGAAGTAGTCATGATAAACGATATGTCGTCTTCGAGGGTGAAGATATAAATGGATATATCGTTGCTTACCTTGATTCTTTTATGACTCAACAGTTATCAAAACTATACTATATAAACGTAACTTCAAAAGTTGCAACTTAAATCATTGAGTATGAATTGCGATAAGGAAATATTAGATTTTGATGGTCCACAAAAAGTAATTTCAAATATCTCATGGTGGGAAAAAAATAGGATTGTTTTTAATGTTGTTATTTTATTAGAAGTAATAATAATATTATTGCTGGCGATGCCTGTTGTATTAATGGATTTGTCATATATAATTGTATCCGTATTTGTGATGACTATTCTAGCAAATGTTTTATATGGCTTAGGTTTTTCCTTGGAATCAATTATTGGACATTACTTTGGAAAAGGATTTGAAAGTAAATATTTAAAGCAAGTAATTTTCGCCCTAGGGTTAATATTATCTATTATTGTAGTATTTTTTATGACTCATGAAATACTAAGAGATGTATTCCCATTAGACTAGATTATTCACACAACAATGCGCCACCGTCAACCCGCCGATTGCAGCGTATGGCGCTTCGAGCGTCACATGCTCGTTAAAATAAGTTCGTATCTTCGATCCGAGCCGATTGTGAATCGGCGGGCTGCGTTGGCGCTTCCGTTGTCTGAAACCGCACACGTGATGGGTACACGGGCCATGATTTATATCCTTTTTAAGCAGGATTTCAAACAGATTTTAGATAAAGATATTGGATCATTATCAAACGCTTAAGTTTC
>PDLQ01000092.1 GCA_002591745.1 Lewinellaceae bacterium SD302 | reverse complement strand
CCGTTGCACGAAACAGAAAATCCATATATTACAGATCAGGTAAAAAAATAGTAGACTGAATTGAAATATTTTCTTACAAGTAGATATGGATTTATTCCTAAGATATTCATTTATCGGTATGACTTTAGCGAAACTTTAAAAAGTCAAGCAAAGGAAAAGCTATGTAAATGGCTGAAATTAGATAAAAGCATTCATTTATATAAAATTAGTGAAAGCTATTTTGTTTTATTCAATAAATTAGATGGCACCTCTAATCAATATAGATTTAAATCTGCTCAATATCTTGATGCTCCATATGAAAACATTCAAGAAGTTTCAACCTTTATATCAAGGCTGATTATTTCTGGAATTGATGATGACTATAAACAATACCATAATACAAATTCTGTCATTGTCGATAACATTGTCCTGGAAGATTATCTTCTTTTGAAGTGTGTCAAGTTTAACGTTGAATTATTTGCTACAGGAAGGTTCTACATACACCTATATCCAAATACGAAAATTATAAATGCACCTGAATTAGATACCAATTTCATCAATAAGCTACATAACAACATCAGTGAAGGTGTTAGTGGAGTTAATATATCATTGAGAGTAGAGAAAGAAAGGTTTAGAATCACAAGAGACTTAAGCGATAAACGAAATTTGAAAGAACTCTGTAATTTCATAGATTTAAATAACGATAAAAAAGTTTTTGCAACATTCAATTATCGATCTTTGGCAAAAATAAATCCTAGTGTTTTTAGGGAGATTCAATCTTTAACATTAAATATCATTGATAAAGAGATATCTGTAATTAGAGAAGTTGCAAGCAGAATTAATTTAGGTATATGCGAATTATATAAGAAACCATTTTTTGCATTTGAGCATCGTGCACCTTCAAAAATGAAAAACTTAGTAGTAGGAGGCGGAAATATTGTCAGTAAGCAAAGTGCTGCATATCACAACGGTATGTATAGAGGTGTCGAGAATACAAATATTAGACCAATATATATTAATAGAGAGGGGAAAGAAATTGAGTCAGAATTTTACGATAAGCTGAAGAGATACAATGGTAATAGTAATGGAAACAAATTGATTAAGCCGATATCCATAAAAGCAAGTGAAATTGATTCTAATTTTGAATTACCAAAATCTATTTTAACTGAGCGTGAAAGAAAGACGATTAATGCTGTATTTTCTGAATATGAAATACCAGATGATTTTTTTGATCGCATGTATGATGCTAATCAAGTATTTCAAATATATGTAGGGAGACCCGAAAAATATAAAATTGATAATTATGCAGTTAAATGCTTAACAAAAGCAGGTGGATTACTGAATGTGATTTATGAAACTAATGAAAATGTAAATACTTATTTTATAGGAATCGATTTGGGGCATTCACTTAAAGAGTCTGTATTAGGTCTTACTTTGTTTTCTAATAAAGGCGAGCTCATTCGTTTTCAAACATCTATCTGTAACCATAGTGAAGCTTTGGATACATTTCCTCTAAAAACAGCGATGGAACATTTGAAAAGACATTTAGACATAAATGATTTACCAAAAGCAAAAAAGATAATAGTGCATAGGGATGGTAAAAATCATATTCACGATATAAATCGCCTTGTAGATTCAATAATATTGGTTTTTGATGTAATTGTCATTGATATTGTTGAAGTTATAAAATCGGGGTATCCAATAATTGGATGTTACGATAATGGTTATCTTCTTCCTAATTCAGGAGATTATTTTAAAGATAGAGATGAGGATTACGCTATTTTGGTCACCAATACACAATCCAAAGATAAAAATAAAGGTCAGATTTTAAAACCGATAATAATTAAACGAAAATATGGCAGAACCTTATTTTCAAATTTAGTAGAACAGGTTTATTGGTTTACAAAAGTTTACACTAACAATCTTTATCAATCGAGTAGACTTCCAGCTACAACGGAGAAAGCCAATAATATTGTTGGGACCGGCCTGAAAAGACATCAAAGTTCATATCTTAGCTAAATAAAATTCGTGCAACACTGCGCCACCGTCAACCGGGCTAAGGCCCGGCTGCGTTGGCGCCCCCGTT
>PDLQ01000091.1 GCA_002591745.1 Lewinellaceae bacterium SD302 | reverse complement strand
AAACCTAAGCGTTTGATAATGATCCAATATCTTGATCTAAAATCTGTTTGAAGTCCTGCTTAAAAAGGATATAAATCATGGCCCGTGTACCCATCACGTGTGCGGTTTCAGACAACGGGAGCGCCAACGCAGCCCGCCGATTTCACATCGGCTCGGATCGAAGATACGAACTTATCCCTACGAGCATGTGACGCTCGGAGTACACGCTATCCTATCGGCGGGTTGACGGTGGCGCTATGTTGGGCGAATCAAAATTATAATAAATTTTGGAATGCATCTTATCTATTTTTCCGCTTTCAAGTACTTTAAATACTTCTAATCTTTTGCCATTTAGTATTTCAAAACTTAAAATATAATTGGATCTTATTATAATTGTCTGGCTATTCCAATCAATGTATACACTATCACCTTCATCATAAATATTTGACTTTCCATTTAGATCAAATGCAAGGAAATCATTTTCTAAACCTAACCATTCATAAGACGAAGTAGTGCTCTCTAAATTCAAATGTTTTGAGTAGTCAACATCTTTTTCAAGCTTCCAGTTCTTAGATAGCTTATGGAGATTGTTTTTTATCATTGTCATCTTTATAATATTACTTTCAAAATCACCAAAATAATACAACGTAATTACCCCACTGTCTAACCTCTTTATTTGAAACTTTAGGGTCTCACCTTTAAAGTCAATTGTTAAAAAAAGACATCCATTGGCTTCTAATATGCCCCAATTAGCTAAATTAATATATTCATTGTTGCCATCGCTAGATCTCAATATACTTGTATAATCGTAAAACGAAATTAAATAATCAATATCATTAATTTTAAATTTATAGCTGTTTCCAATAATTTTGTAAACTTCATCAAGTTCTGTAGGATTAGTCTTGCATTTTTCAGCAGGAGTATAAGTATGATTAAATGTCGGTCCTTCCATTTCATATGAATAGGAGTCGATCTTTTTTAAGTCAAATAGAATCGTATCCATTTTTTCTGTAACTACATATTTTACATTCTTATCATTTTCATGTATCTTATATGTTAACAATTCAGAAGTGAAAATACATCCATCATTTATTAATCGTTGTATGTATAGTGAATCAGACTTTACAAACAGTAAATGATTATTACTATACTCGTATGCTGTATCTTTCCATTCGACATATTCACTTACTTTTAACCCTAGATATACATTGTCGTGATTTTCACACCCCATCGAAAAAAACAGGAAAATAATTAACAGGAAAAATTTATTTTTAATATTCATATTTATTTTTTGTCTATAGCATATTATTTGACATGATTCTTTATACCATTCGCTTTAGTTGTGACAAGAAGGCAGAGAATGATTCACCTATCACTTTATTCTTATTCCTTTCTAAATCTAAACATCTTACTTTTGGGTCAGTCGAACTTGAATAATCCAATGTTATCCAGGTATGACCATCACCGGATATTATTATTTGACCTTTTGGTAAGTTCCATTCTTTTGTCAAATATGCAGAGTCTAGTATTGTAGGGTTTTCATCATTAAAGTAAATTCCAAATAACTCCGTAATAACTACATCCTCTTTATCAATTACAAAGTCGTCAATATAACCACCATTCTGTGTTTTGAGAATATTAATAAATTCATCTGGTAGTTTCACACCTAAAATGACTTCACAATTCTCAATCATATCATCTATTAAGCGAATACTATTCGGATACTTTTCTGACCAAATTCTCATTCAATCGATTGCTTTATTTTTCGTTTTGCCCAACGGGAGCGCCAACGCAGCCCGCCGATCCCATCGGCCTGGGTCGAAGAGCCGGACTAGTCCTCACGAGCATGTGACTCTCGAAGCTAACGCTCTCCTTTCGGCGGGTTGTCGGTGGCGCAATGTTAGCGGAATAAATTTCAAAAAACAATTATTGTCACTACTGTTAATATGAAACCATAATATACAATCAGCGTAAATAAAAAAACTGCACTAAGCCCTTTCCTAAAATTTCCTCCTAACGGAGCTAAGTCAAAATCAATCTCGTTCTCAGTTAATAATCTAACTTGATTGAATTTAGCAATATAGCTTCTTTCTTGA
>PDLQ01000090.1 GCA_002591745.1 Lewinellaceae bacterium SD302 | reverse complement strand
TACCGATAAATGAATATCTTAGGAATAAATCCATATCTACTTGTAAGAAAATATTTCAATTCAGTCTACTATTTTTTTACCTGATCTGTAATATATGGATTTTCTGTTTCGTGCAACGGGTGCAGCCACGCAGCCGGCATTAGCCGGTTGACGTGGCTGCTGTGTTGGGCGAATTTAATTTTTATACCTCATCATTCCACCAGCTAAAATTATTGGGATCTGGTTGAATTTCACAAATAGTATCTATACATCTTGCGAAATATAGCCTTAGTGTTCGGTTCTCTTTCAAATTATGTTTATATGTTTGCAAAAATTCTCCTAATTTAGAAGTTAAAACATCTCTATAAAGGCGCTTTACACCACTTGATTCCAAAATCATTATTTTCATTTCTGGATTTGCATATCCGCAACTCATAGTATTAATACGCCAATTATTCTTGGTACATGCATTGTGGAGTAGAGCACATCTTACATTACTATAAAAATCAGCAGATGAGAACATACTAGTCGCTGAAGTAAGGGAGTTAAAATATTCTCTAAAAGGATCATAAGTCTCTATAAAATTTTTAAAATGACTGCCACTAAATTTATACTCATATGATGGCGAGTGCTCATTACAATTTATATTAAATACTTTTCCTTGGACCATCGATGCAAAATGCTCAATTATAGAACAGTGTATCGTGGCTAAACTAAAGCCTTCTCCCTGCGCATTTAATTCTATACGCTTCATGGGTTCAAAGTACCTCTTCTGTAGTCTTGCGTCGTACCAATTGACAGTAGTGTCCCACTCATCAGAATAGTCTTCTTGATGATTAATAATCTCGCGCATATTCATCCACTGACCTACAGTAAAACCGCCCATGTCTTCACGGTTTCTTATATAATTTGCAATACTCATTAGTAGTTATTTAAATTCAGGAAATGAAAAATTTGTATTATTCCTTACTCTTATCTTTTGATCCAAGAAATTGTATAATCTATTCGTATATAAGTTTCCGAACGTATGAATATCTTCAACGGACTCTAACTCACTAAATGCACCATTTTTCACTAGCATTAGATTATTTTCATGCCTATTCAGTATATCTTCAAAATGGCTAACTAATTGTATGTTACTCATAACATAATGCATTTCCATGATTCTTAACTGCCGTTTTGCCATAGCTTCAGGATCATCGTATTCACTCAAGTTATTGTATGTATTTTCAATAATAGTTTTCAACAAAACAATTAGTGTATCACTACCAAATATCATTAGAATCAACCTATTTTTCTCAATATTTATGTCATTTTTAGTAATAAGGTATTTTGTGTATAGGTAATATGCAATTCCAACATGCGATTTTTTTATATCTATGTTGTCAGACCATTCTAGCGAATGGAGAATTTGAACACAAGAACCTAAATCCTCCAAATAATCGCAACCTTCTATAAATTCTGGATGAGTCAATATATAATTAAATATTTCGATAAGAATTACTCCAGAATCCCGAATCTGATTATGCTCATATAGTGATAGCGCAGTTCTAACCCTGTTTATCAAATTTTCGGGTAGTTTCCCATGGTACTCAATTTCGTAATTTTGATCTTTTAGGATCAACTTACAACTTTTCATTCCTTTTCCATCCGGAACTACTCTTAGATAACATTCTCCGTGAAAAAGTTTTCCATCATCGCTTCGAAATATATTCCGAAACAGTATGTGAGATTTTTCAACCTCTACTAGAGACATTTGTATAGTCTCCAATGTATTCATCTTTTCTAGTGGATAATTATCATCGGTATTTTCAATTCTTACATTGACTAACCTATTATTTTTTGGATCAGGATTAATCGAAACAAGTCTTTTTCTAATGTTTCTTCCTTTCGAATCAGACATATTTGAAATTCCTATCTGTCCATATTCTTTACGAACATGGTATTCCGAATCTAAAGTCATATATAACATAAGTAGTATTTGTTTTTTTTGTTTCGCCCAACGGGAGCGCCAACGTAGCCCGCCGATTTCACATCGGCTCGGATCGAAGATACGAACTTATCCTCACGAGCATGTGACGCTCGGAGTACACGCTACCCTATCGGCGGGTT
>PDLQ01000009.1 GCA_002591745.1 Lewinellaceae bacterium SD302 | reverse complement strand
GATTTATGGTTCTGACTATACCATAAAATTGTGAGCTTGGCGGGTCAAGCGATCTATTTTTGGTGACGCCAGGTTCATAAATGCTTGTTTTTCAGGAAATAGAAATCCAAACAAGCTCTTAGTTCTGAATTTACTGAAGACATCTTGCGCGGATACTCACTATATTTAGCGGTCCGAATTCAGAAATTCACCCACTATGCGCTTCTACCTGCTCCTTCCTTTCCTTCTTTTCGCTTTCTTCCTGAACGCCCAGGATTTTATGCTTCAGGGCTGGTACTGGGACTACGACAAAAACGGCTGCAATGGCTATAGCGGTCCCAGCTGGGCTAGTCGCATACAAGGAGATGCCGCTGCGCTGGGCAACGCCGGTTTTACCTACGCCTGGCTGCCACCATTGTCCCGCGCCAGTTTTGGGGCTTGCAGTAATGGTTACGACCCCCAGGATCTTTATGACCTCGGAGAATACGGTCAGGGGCCGACCGGCTTTGGCAGCCGTGCCGAAGTGGACGCCGCAATTGCTGCGCTCAACGGCAACGGTATTCAGTCCGTGGCCGACGTTGTCTATAACCACCGCGATGGTGGAGTGGGAGAGGACAACCAAGCAGTGAAGGATTACATCGAACAACACTTTACCACGGGTAAGTCGCCCTTCCCCAGTGATCGTTTTCGTTGCGTGTTGCCGTTGGGAGGAGCTTACGGAGCCGGAAATTACTACTTCAAAATCAGCTCAAAGACCCAGAATTATGGTAGTAGTACCTACAAGTTCTACTCCACCGTACGCAGTTCCAACGCTCCTTATTTGGGCAGCACTAACGAAAGTGAACCCAACGGTGGCGGGGATTGCGGACAGCCCGGTAACGACGTTCTGCTCAACCAGGATATGGTGGCCACACTCTTCGATTTTGATGGCTGCTGGACCGACGAATTTCACCTGGAACTGGACGCCAGCGATTTTAACGCAGCTGGTGATATCCTGGAGATCTACCTTAATAACGTCGGCGGATACTCGGATCATCGTATTTATGAAATCTATTACCAGCCTGCCAACGGGCCCGGCTTTACCTTGAACCTGAACGACCTTCGCTACGAAACTTACACGGACTTCACCGGACTGCCTAGTGGGCAGGGCGGGATGAACTTTGAAAACTTTCGACCAAACACGGCCAATACCGCCACGACTTTCCTCAGCGGAGATTACGATTACCCCTGGTTCTTCTACGATGTCGTTCAGGCTGAAGCCTCTACGGCTACTACTTATAACGACTGGAGTTGGTGGCTGCACAACAACGTCGGTATCGGAGGACTTCGGATGGACGCCGTCAAACACTTTCCTCCTGCTTTCATCGGGCAGTTGCTGGACGATATGGCCGCTCGGGGATGGACGCCGGGTATGGTTGTCGGTGAGTTTTTTGACGGTAATGCCGGGGCGCTGGCCAACTGGGTCAATCAGGTGAATGCCTCCGTCAATAGCTCCCAGTCTCAGGTGAGGGTCTTTGATTTCAGCCTGCGCAACGCCCTGAAGGAAGCCTGTGATAACGGAGGATATGATAAACGCTACGTCTTCGACTCCAGCATCCGGGACGCTACGAGTCTGGATGGATTCAGCGTCGTTACCTTCTTGAACAACCACGATTTTCGGGATGCCGGCCAACCCGTACAAAACGATCCGTTACTGGGCTACGCCTACTTGCTGACCAATAACCAACTCGGTGTTCCCTGCGTTTTTTACCCGGACTTTTTCGGTACCAGTATTCCCCACGCCCCAACGGTGAACCTGGAAGATGAGATCGCCGAACTCATCCAGATTCATAAGGATCACATCTTTCAGTCGCCTGGTGTAGAGTACCTCAATCGTTTCGGCACCTCCCGCGCAGCCAATTACCACATTGGCGGAGCGGGTCAGGGACTGGTTTATCAACTGGCCGGTGGCGTAGGTTCTGAAACGGTGGTCGTGGCGATTAACTTTGGCAATGGCACCCTGAAAGTTGATCAGGAGATCGGGCTAAGTACCAACGTCAACCCCGGCGCGGAATTCACTGACCTAACCGGCAATGCCTTTAATCCGGTAGTGACCGTAGATAACCAAAACCGGCTACTATTGGACGTTCCCGCCCGTTCTTACTCCGTATACGTGCTCAGTCAGGCTGCTCTGCCCAGTGAGTTGACCCGTTTCAAAGCCGATCTGCAAAAGTCCGGAGACGTAAGCCTGAGCTGGGCCAGTGCATCGGAAGAAAATCTGGACCGCTACGAGATCGAATACTCCGTGGATAATGGCCACAGTTTCCGTCCCGTAGCCAGCCAAAAGGCCGAGAACCATTCGGCTACCTACGTTTATGACCACTTGGCTACCTGGCAAAAGCCGGAAAGACTTTACCGCCTCAAAATGATCGATTTTGATGGTCGCCAAGAATTTTCCGCCGTCGTGCGCCTCACTAACACTGCTACTTTGCTAGCCCAGAAAATCTTTCCGAACCCAGCCAAACGCAGTTTTACACTCACCAATGCCAGGCCCAGTGATGGATGGGAATTGTTCAACACTTTAGGTAGTAGGATGGCTGCCAAAGTAGCAATGATCGGTGAAAACAGTTTACAGTTTGAACTTCCGGATCTGCCCGCTGGCGTCTATTTCCTGCGTAATGTGACCGGCCAAACACACCGCATTGTATTAAAATAATCACTGAAGCGCCTTTCTGAATGAAAAATATTTTTGCCGTAAAAGGAATTGGTGATTACCTGTTGCAGGTGTCATTGATCATTCTGTCTTTACTTATTGCCACCGGCTTAAATCGCTGTAACGAGGGTCGAAAGGATGGTGAGAAGCTCGATAATTACCTGGTGGCCATTGAAAAGGACCTGGAGAAAGAACTGTCGTCGGTGAACAGTAACCTACGCGATGCCCAAAACGACTACAGGGACTTGAGGCGTGCCATCAGCGCTGGCCGCCACCCGGATACAGACAGTTTACAATTATCTATTGCCCGGGTGCTGCAGGTCGTTGTCAGAGGTGTTTACCGCGGTTTTAGTCCTACGACCTATGAGTTGATGCAGGGGACTGGTGACGTGCTGTTGATCGAAGACCTGAATTACCGTAATCAACTGGCAGCCATCAGCGACTTCCGGCGCAGCTACCTTCGTGACGACCTCAAGGATCATGATCGCCGCGTGTTGCTGCTGGGGGAGAAACTGGGCGAGTTCGTAAACCTGCCTTGTGCCCTCGAAAATCGGGGCAATCTGAGTTGCGTCACTGACCCGGAAGGCTATCGTCTCAAAATGGGGAACCACCTGATGATTCTTTACCGGGCTGTGGAGTTGCGACTATTTCACCTGGATATCGCTCAGGAACTCACGGGTGATGGATTGGAAGCGACGAGGAAAAGGCTGGGGGATTAGCAATTGGGTTAAAATAACCTGATTGCAAATAATCATTTTGATGCTCTTATACGTTCCTTACCTTTGCACAAAATTTACCCCTTCTATGAGCCAAGACCAAAAAAACCTCAGTTTTGCCACACGCTGCATCCACGGTGGCCAGCAACCTGACCCGACAACCGGGGCAGTCATGATGCCAATTTACCAAACCTCTACCTACGCTCAGAGTGCTCCCGGAGAGCACCAGGGCTACGAATATGCCCGCGGTGACAATCCCACGCGTAATGCCTTGCAGCGCAACCTTGCGAGCCTGGAAGGAGCTGAGCACGCCGTTTGTTTTGGCAGCGGACTTTCGGCCATGGATGCCATTCTGCGTACGCTGGAGCCGGGCGATGAAGTGATCGCCAGCGATGATCTTTACGGCGGGTCCTACCGTTTGCTGACCGCGGTTCATCAGCGCTACGGTATCAAGAGCAAGTTCGTGAGTATGAATGATCCGGCGGCCGTTGCCGAGCACTTTACGGAGGCAACTAAACTCCTTTGGATTGAAACGCCGACCAACCCGATGCTGAACATCGTGGACGTAGCGGCCCTCACCGGGGTGGCCAAATCAAAAGGCATCCTGTCTTGTGTGGACAATACTTTCGCCAGTCCTTATTTGCAGCAGCCGATCGCTCTTGGCGCAGATTTGGTACTTCACTCAGCTACAAAATACCTGAATGGACACAGCGACGTTGTGATGGGCTGCGTGATCACCAGCAACGAAGAGGTTTATCAACAACTACACTACCTGCAGAACGCCGTTGGTGCCGTACCTGGTCCCCAGGATTCTTTCCTTGTACTGAGAGGAATCAAAACTTTGCACCTGCGCGTACAACGGGCTTGCGACAGTGCCAAAAAAGTGGCTGCATTCCTGTTGGATCATCCGGCTGTAAGCAAGGTTTATTACCCTGGCCTGGAAAACCACCCCGGCCATGAAGTAGCGAAGCAGCAGATGCGCGACTTCGGCGGTATGGTCAGTTTCGACCTGGTAGCCGATAATTTCGATGCTGCCCGCGAGGTCATGAAGAAAACCCGCTTTTTCACTTTGGCTGAAAGTCTGGGTGGGGTAGAGAGCCTGATCGGCCACCCGGCGAGCATGACCCACGCGAGTATTCCCAAGGAACAGCGTCTTAGCGTAGGGCTGACCGATAGCCTGATTCGTTTGAGTGTAGGCGTAGAAGATGCCGATGACCTCATTGAAGACCTGCGGCAGGCCCTGGGATAACGAAGCGATTAATTTCTGCCTTAGTACTAAACTATTCTTTTGATAGCGCCTTTTCAAGGGGTTAGGGGTTGTTGAAATTCGACAATTTCACTCACCCGACTAAATGAAAATATGCAAGCTGCCTTTAAGGACATCTGGAGCTCACTGACGAGTACCGAGCGCGACGTAGCGATGGGTTGGAGTATGGTCTATGAAAGTATGACTGTGCTCGACTTCGCGCGGGTGCTCAACAAGATCGGTCTTGAGCCACCGGCCGGTACCCCCCGCTTTACCCACGCCGATACCCATGAGATCACCCAAAAACTGGTGGCAATGGGACTGGTGCGTCAGGATGGGAAGAACGGCTGGAGCGTGGCCCCTAAGCACAGTGAATCCATCATGCGGTTTGCCGCCATACGGCCGGACTTCAGCTTTCTGCTCAACGAGGTCAAGCGAGAACTTCCCTATAAAACTTACTGGCAACCCCATGGCCCCGAAGCGTTGATGCGGGAAATTCGTATGGCTTTTTACCAGCAGAACGAATCGCTCTACCATCGTTTACAACTGGATGCCCAGCGTTCCTACCCCGCTAAAGTGGCCGAAGGTTATTTCGACGAGCCGCTTTTTCGCGACTTCGAACCGGTTTGGGTGGAAAACTTGCCGGCCGCCTGGCAATTTAAAACCATTAAGGTCGCTTTTAACCGGACCGTCGCCAACTGGGAGCCAGTAGACGGGTTGATCGACTTTCTGGAAAGCCACAATCGTATCCGCGAGAACAATTATGGCAATCTCCGGGAACTACTTGTAGAAGCCTTTGTCCTCAGGGGAGAATGGCACCGGTTATTACTCTGGTCCGATTTGGAGAAAAGCCCCTGGCGCAAGGCCGGTTATGAGATGATCTACCGCGTACTCAATGATGAGGACGAGCGTACGGAGCAACTGGTCGATCAGGTACGCAAGGGCTACCGCCAGGAATTAGGCGGGAAGTTTCCTGCTAATCTGGCCGGCTACCTTTACCACGTCAGCCTGCTGCGCAACGGTGGTATGAAGGCTACCGAATTAATGGGATATTACCTGGATCAGACGGACGTGGACGAACGTATCCACCTCAGTGGATTATACTTTGTCATGCAGGCCCTCCACGCTTTTTTACGCAACGAGACGGAATTACGGGAAGTGGCGGAATCAGGTATTCGTACTTCCCCCCACAACGCTTTCTTGGTTGTATTCGGCGCACTGTACCGTCTCTGGACGGGTAAGATTCGCCAGGACCAGGAGTATATTCAACACCTGGATGAATACCGCGATCAGGCCCAGGAGGCTGGTTACCGCTGGGTAGAAATGGAACTTACGCGAATCCTTAGTCTGGCCCACCAGCAAGAAGCCGCACGGATAGCCTACGCCGACCGGGCTGCCAAGCTGGAACAAGAGATCAAGATGGAGTCGTTAGTAGACGCCATGCCACGGATCGAAGACTGGGAAAGAGCCCTGGAAGTGCTCAGTAGCCTCGGTCTGGGTGGTCGCAGTAAAGGAAAGCGGGCCAATAAGACCAGCCGCTTTGTCTGGTTTGTCAATTTTGAAAAAAAAGAGCTGGAGGCCCGCGAGCAAACCCTGAATAAGAGCGGCAGCTGGTCCAAAGGCCGTAAAGTAGCCTTGAAGAGGGTCAAGGAAGGCGACGTAGAAAACATGACACCTCAGGATGTGGCGGTGGCCAAGACCATTGAGGAAGTTCACGGTCGCTATTACCCCCAGGGGCAGTTCAAGATTGTTTATCCCGAAGCCCTTTCCGCCTTGGTAGGCCATCCTCATGTCTACCTGAGTCAGAACCCCGGCGTAGCCGTCGAACTGGTCAGTCGGAAACCGCAATTGCTGGTGGAAGAACACGACGACCGTCTATCGTTGCGTTTCGCTCAGGAATTCGAAGGACCGGGCATCCAGGTGATGAAAGAGACACCGACCCGTTATCAGGTCATTTCCGTCACGGAGGAGCACGATCAGATTCGCCGGCAAATTGGTGGTGGACTGGAAATTCCGAAACGTGCACGCCACCGCCTGCTCGAAGTAAGTCGTCACCTCAATCACGTCGTGGAGGTGCAATCCACGCTGAATGGGGTAATTGATGATGTTGATCAATTTAAGGCCGACTCCAAGATTTACGTCCACCTCCTGCCCATTGGAGAAACATTCAAGGTAGAATTTTTCGTCCGGCCCATCTCCGTAGAGGAGAACTACTTTAAACCGGGGCAGGGGAGGGCCAAAGTCTTCACCGAGGTGAATGGTCACCGCCAGATTGCTGAAAGAAATCATTCCCGGGAAATAGAGAACGCCGATGCCGTGATCGCTGCCTGCCCCACACTCTCCCGCATCGTGTATCGCGACTACGAGTGGCAGCTGGAAAGCGTGGAAGATTGTCTGTCAATCCTACTGGAATTGCAACCGCTGCGGGCGCTGGACAAGATCGTGCTGGAACACCCGAGAGGAGAAAAAATTCGCTTGCTGGGTACCGTTGATTTCGGTGACCTGGCCATTGGCGTAAGCGGAAACAGCGGCTGGTTCGACGTTACCGGTGAACTGAACGTAGATGATCGCCAGGTCATGAACTTCCGCGAGTTACTGGAAAAAGTAGCGGATAATGATGGCTCCCAGTTCGTAAAACTAAGCGACGGAGAATACATTGCCCTGACCGATCAGTTGCGCCGCAAGTTGCGCGAAATTGAGGGAATGATCGATAATTCGAAAGAAGGACTCAAGCTACACGGCCTCGCAGCCGGCATTCTGGACGATATTACCGACCAACTCGGTCAGTTCGAATCCGACCTCAGCTGGCGTGAAAGCCTGGATCGAATCGATAGTGCCCAATCTACGATCACCCGCGTGCCTTCCACCTTTAAGGCGGAACTCCGTCCTTACCAGCTGGATGGCTTCCGCTGGCTGTCCCGCCTGGCCGATTGGGGCGTAGGGGCTTGTCTGGCGGACGATATGGGGCTGGGTAAGACCATTCAGGGTCTTGCGCTGCTGGCTGCGCGGGCAGAACAAGGTCCGGCACTCATCATCGCCCCGGCCTCCGTGACCCGCAACTGGGTGAGGGAAGCACACAAATTTGCGCCCACCCTGAATCCGGTACTGCTGACAACGGGTGACCGTGCCAGTATCATCGAATCCGTCGGGCCCTACGATATGCTGGTGGTGAGCTACGGACTGCTGCCTTTCGAAGGAGAGAATCTGGCGGCTAAGAAATTTGGGACCATCATACTGGATGAAGCCCAGGCCATCAAAAACCGGGGCACCAAACGGAGTCAGGTAGCAATGATGTTACAAGCCGACTTCCGGATGGTCACTACGGGTACGCCGATCGAAAATCATCTCGGGGAACTCTGGAACTTGTTCAACTTCCTGAACCCGGGGCTGCTGGGTAGCTACCAGCGCTTCACGGAGAAGTACACCAACCCGATCACCAAGAACAACGACAACGAACGGCGCCAGCAGCTGCGCCGGTTGATCCAGCCCTTCATCCTGCGCCGTCGTAAGGAGGAGGTGCTTGAAGAACTGCCGCCAAAGACTGAAGTGACGCTTACCGTGGAGCTCTCCGCCCCCGAACGCGCTTTCTACGAAGCCCTGCGCCAAACTGCACTGGAGCAGATCGAAGACAGCGACGGGCCGAACCGCCGTTTCCAGATCCTGGCCCAGTTGATGAAGCTTCGCCAGGCTGCTTGCCATCCCAAAATGGTGGACCCGAAAGTGGAGATCAGCAGCAGCAAACTGGAGCTAGTGGCCGAAACCATCACCGAGTTGCGGGAGAATAACCATAAGGTGCTCATCTTCAGTCAGTTCGTGCGTCACCTTTCGTTGGTTCGTAAGTGGGTGGAAAGTCAGAACATTCCCTACCAGTATCTTGATGGTAGTACCCCCGGTAAGAAGCGCGACGAAGCCGTACAAGCATTTCAGCGCGGTGAAGGCGACGTTTTCCTCATCAGTCTTAAGGCCGGTGGTACGGGACTCACCCTAACCGCTGCGGATTACGTCCTCCACCTCGATCCCTGGTGGAACCCGGCCGTGGAAGATCAGGCGAGTGACCGCGCTCACCGGATCGGTCAGCAACGTCCGGTCACCGTCTACCGCTTCGTGGCGGAAAATACCATTGAGGAGAAGATCGTCAAGCTTCACCACGAGAAACGCGACCTGGCGGATAGCTTACTAGCCGGTACCGAACAGAGTGCCAGTCTAACGGCGGATGATCTGTTGAGTCTGATCAAAATGAGCTAAAGCATCAGCCGAGACAGGATTGTTATGGCTAGCAAAGTAGCAATAAGTAAATTGATCATAATGAACACTCGGCCGACGAGTCAGGCCGTAAGCGTCCGTCTCGGCGGGCGAGCTCCCAATTAAACAATGCTACTTTGTTAGCCATGAATACCAACATCTCAATGCAGCCAAAACTCCATATCTACCCCGACAATCCCGCCGTGGCCCGTGCCTTCGCCGATTACCTGACCGAAAAACTGGCCGATCATCCAGGCGATTTTCATTTGGCCCTCTCCGGTGGTAGCACCCCGAAGCTGTTGTTTCAGCTTCTTGCTAAGGACTACTCCGATAAAATCGAATGGAGCAAATTACATCTCTATTGGGGCGATGAAAGGATGGTGCCACACGACGACCCGGAAAGCAACTACGGTGAGGCCAAAGCTTTACTACTGGACAAAGTGGACATCCCCGCCACCAATATTCATCCGGTACCAACCGGTCTGGAGGCTGATAAAGCCGCCACGGCCTACGGTTTAGTACTGGAGCACAGTTTGGCGCAGCGTGGTAAATCCGTAACTTTTGACCTGGTTATGTTGGGCATGGGTGGCGATGGACATACGGCCAGTATCTTCCCTCACCAGATGGAACTGCTAACGGATGAAGCCACCTGTGGCGTAGCCGAACACCCCGAAAGCGGCCAGCTGCGGGTGACCCTGAATGGTCCGGTGATCAATGCGGCTAATGAAATCTGCTTCCTGGTGACCGGAGCGGGGAAAGCTGAGAAAGTGGCGTTGATTCTGGGTGAAGGAGAAGGCTACGATCAATATCCGGCCGCTCATGTCAAGCCGGTGAGTGGCCATGTGCACTGGTTTTTGGATGAGGCCGCCGCAGCAGGTTTGCCCAAGGTACATTAGCGAAAACTGACGGGTTAAGGATTTCTGATAAGGAATTCTTGGTTTGCAAAAGCGGCGTATACGCGTATTTTACTAAATCAAAAACACCGGTCAAAGATCGCTGATTGGTGAATCGCTCCCCAACGGAGGGTAGCAATGATGGAATAAAATCTTCAATTTTTATCAGGAGAGGCCATAAGTTGGGCTACCTTTGCCCAAACCTTCCACAACCATGGCATTGAAATATAAACGCGTCCTTCTCAAACTGAGCGGTGAAACCCTTATGGGGAGCCAGCAATTCGGGATCGACCCCGCTAAGCTTGCTTACTACGGCGACCAAATTAAGCGGATGCTGGCCATGGACGTTCAGGTAGCCGTCGTTATCGGAGGAGGGAATATCTTTCGGGGGTTACAGGCCGAACACTCAGGAATTGCACGCGTACAGGGCGATTACATGGGTATGCTGGCTACCGTCATTAACGGCATGGCTATTCAGTCCACTCTCGAAGGCATGGGCGTTTATACCCGCCTGATTTCTGCGATCGAAATGCAACAAATCGCCGAACCTTACATCCGGCGCCGGGCCATCCGCCATTTGGAGAAAAAAAGAGTCGTGATCTTTAGCGCTGGTACCGGTAGTCCCTACTTTACCACCGACTCCGCCGCAGCCCTGCGCGCCAATGAGATCGACGCCGAAGTTATTTTAAAAGGCACCCGCGTTGACGGTATCTACTCCGCTGACCCTGAAACCAATCCCGACGCTACGAAATACGATCACCTGACCTTCGCCGAAGTCCTTCAGCGCCAACTACGGATCATGGACCAGACGGCTTTCGCCATGTGCGCCGAAAACAATACTCCCGTCGTGGTTTTTGACATCAACGATCCGGAAAATATCCGCCGGATTTTGGAAGGGGAAACAGTGGGGACTTTGGTAACAAACTAGACGGGCCATGCTCTTGTGACGATCACTGAGATGATCTTGTGAAGGGTACTAAAATCGAAAAATCATCTTTCAGTCTTCGATGCCAACACCTTCACGTACGAAGAACGAGCGTCTAAAAGTCGCGCAGTGACGTCCACGAGCCGGAGGCATCCAATAGCGAGGCGAAGCCGAGCGTCTATTTAGTGCATCCACTCATCCATTTCCCACAGCATGTGTAAAATACTCTCTTTCGCAGAGTATCCATGATCCTCGTGGGGCAGTATGACGAGCCGTGCCGGCTTACCCAGACTGTTGAGCGCGGCGAAGAAACGCTTAGATTGTAAGGGGTAGGTACCGCTGTTACTATCGTCACCGCCGTGAATAAGCAACAAAGGATCTTCAATCTTGGGTGCGTGCACGAAGGGACTCAGGTCCGTATATATTTCGGGGGCTTCCCAGAAAGTTCTTTCTTCAGTTTGAAAGCCGAAGGGAGTCAGGGTACGGTTGTAGGCACCACTGCGGGCAATGCCACCGGCAAAGAGATCGGTGTGAGCCAGCAGGTGAGCGGTCATGAAAGCACCGTAGCTGTGGCCGCCGACATAAATACGCTTGGGGTCGGCTACGCCTCTCTCGACCAACTCTTTTACGGCGGCACGAGCGTTGGCCTGGACCTGTTCAACGAAAGTTTCGTTAGGCTCTTCGTCACCCTCGCCGATAATGGGCATGGCGAAGTCATCGAAAACGGCGAAGTTGCGGGTGATCCACGGTAAGGGGCCCATCGGGCTGATATGGGTAAACTGATAGGGAGAGACTAGCGTCTGCCCGGCAGCTTCGGCGTCTTTATATTCCTTTGGGTAAGCCCACATCAACACGGGCAGCGGCTGGTCTTTACCGGGTTTGAAGCCTTCCGGAAGGTGCAATTCGCCACTAAGCTTTACCCCGTCTTCCCGCTCGTATTTTACAATCTCAAACTGGCTGTCGCGCAACTGGGGGTAGGGGTGAGGAAAATCGGTAATGGCAATTTCTTCTCCACTGATCAGATTGCGAAGGTGGAAATTGGTGCGTTCCTGCTTACTCTCGCGGCCCAGAATGAACCAGTCGGGGTGGCGTTCCCGGAAACCTAATGCTCGTTCGAAGTAAGGCGGCTGGCTTTCCCAGACCCGCTCTATCTCACCCGATTCCAAATCGTAGAGGGAAAGAAACGGACGTTGCCCGGCCTCGCCGTGGCCATTGCCGGACAAAACCAGTTTTTTACCGTTCTCACGGGTCAGCAGTACGGTGTGGTCGTTGGGCAGAATGGTGGTCAGAAAGCTACCGGGGTCGTTGTATTTATCGTCCCAGTTGAGGTCAAAAATCACTTCGGGTTCGCGCTGGGGTTCGTCCGGGAACCAGCGGCGGAAAACCTGGCGACGGTCTTTCCAACGCCAGTCGATGCTCAGCGCCAGGTCCCCGCGGCACCAGTATACGGCTCCGTAACGCAGTGGTAATTTCAGGCTCGGCTGGGCTTCACCGTCGAAGGGCGGCTCCAGGTAAAAGAGCTGATCGCGGTACTCGGCTTCGTTGCGCGGGTCGCCACCGTCCTGAGCTTCGGTCCAGTAGAGCTGGGCGGGGTGATCGCTGCGCCACTGATAGCGCCGGGCTTGGGTCATTACCGAACCGATAGCGGCGGGTAAATTGTCCAATACCGGCCGTTCGGCGAGCGTTCTGATCAATTGTCCTTTTTTGTCTACCAAGATTACCCGGTCGGGGAAGCGCTGGTAGGGTACCTGGTAGCTGAAGGGTTCCTCCACGTAAGTGAGCAGGAAGTATTCACCGTTGGGCGCATCGTCCAGATCGGCAATTATACCCGGTTCGGCGAAAGGCACCATCGTTCCGCTGCTGATGGTATAGCAGTGTAACTGACCACTTGCGTAGTACCGGAAAAGGTCTTCGTCGTGCCTGGATTGCAAAAGGTTCGTATACGTCCGCGTAGCGCCTTCACCGGCGGTGGTGTCCTGTACGATCGGACCGGGAAAGGGAGCTTCCGGGGCAGGGCCCTGATCGGCCAGTCGCAGTTTAACGAGAATACGGTCGGGACCGTAAAAGCTATAGGGACTTCCTCCGAGGCTGTTGTTGATGTTCGTACCGGTAATCGGTCTGGCTAACAAAGTAGCAAAGTCGATGAGGTACAGTTGCAGCCCGTCTTCGGCCAATACACAACAACCCAGGTGGCTTCCGTCGGGAGACCATTGCAAACTTCGCAGACTGGCATTTTCCGGGAACCCGGTTATCGTTTTTTCCTCACCCGTAATCAAGTGCCGTAACCTCAGATTAGTAAAGCCACTGATGGCGTGAGGTGTGAAGGTCTTTGGATTTATTCGCGCCCCGGCCAGTTTGAGCTCAGGCTGTCGCAACAGGTCGATAGACGGATAGGAGGCACGATCGGCCACTGCCAGCCAGTGTTCGTGGGGGCCGAATAGAATAATGGGGTCAGGTGTGACGTTGACCAGCTTCGCCAGTTCTTCCGGCGGTTGTCGGTATTGCATATAAGGGGGGAGTGCTACTACTCGTCGTAGCTTTCGTCTTGGGTGTCTACCACCATATTGGTGAAAGCGTAATCAGCGTAAAGTTCGAAGTGCTTGAAACTGAACTCGTCCGGCCAGGCAGCTTCGTTAGGGATCCATTCTTCGAGGAGAGATTCGAGGATCTCCACAAAGTTTTTTTCGATCCACACGTCGGCGTCGTCCAGGTCGTCGAAGTCCGGTAGCAGATAAACGCTAGCCAGATCATCGCTATCTTCCGGGTCGATCTCCTCTTCCAGTGCGGGATCCTCGCGGATGGCCCAATTCAGTAATTCTTCGCTGGGGCGCAGGATCAGGGCAACGCGGTTGATGTCGTACAAAGCCATGGTTGTTCTTATTTTATATCCTCCCCGATATTTTCCGTAGACCGAATAGAATCAACGCTATGAATGAATGGTCATGAACGTTGGTGGTGGTTCTATTCAACTGTGAGCCACTGAAATTACCGGAGTGTTTTTAGACTAGGGTTTTGAAGTAGAGAGTAAAGATACGTTGAATTGGAGAGCAATGTTCACCCTTCGGGTTGGGTTTCTGTAAATTAAAAATACCGCCCTCCGTTGCTGGTGGGCGGTATTCAAATGGTTTTATTGGGGATAATTTGCAATCCGACTTAAAAAATGGTTGGTTGGGAAGTCGGTTGATTTGGTCATTGGTACGGTAATGGCCCTGACGCTCGCAGGACCACCCCGCCCAAAACTGGGCCGAGGGTTAACAACGGTAAATTCCTTACTGGAGCACGATCTGACGCTCCTCAATCATTTTACGCATGTTGATCAAAGCGTAACGCATCCGGCCTAATGCCGTATTAATGCTTACCCGGGTCAATTTGGCGATTTCCTTAAAGCTCATATCGGCGTAGTGACGCAGAATCACAACCTCCCGTTGTTCGGGTGGCAGAGCATCTACCAATTGGCGAACCTTGTCGTGGGTCTGGCTACGGATCAAACCTTGTTCGGCGTTTACCTCGTTGGATTGAAGTACGTCGAAGATGTCAAAGGTTTCCGTGGCACTTACGATCGGGCGGCGCTTGTTGCGGCGGAAAGTGTCCACACACATATTGTAAGCGATTCGCATAGCCCACTGAAGGAACTTACCCTCGTGGTTATACTTGCCTTTGCGGAGCGTATCGATAATTTTGATGAACACTTCCTGGAAGATATCTTCCGCTACGGCCTGATCTTTGACGAACAGGTAAATTGAAGTGTATATTTTCTGTTGGTGGCGGCTGAGAAGTTCTTCAAAAGCGCGTTCCTCACCTTCCAGGTACAGGGTGATCAGTTTCTGATCGTTGAGCGTCTTAACGTCCATGACTAACGTTTTGTTCGTATAGGGAAGTCCTTAAAGACTTGCCTCCGAGTTGTGAGCAAAAAGCGTAAAAGTTAGTGTAAACGTTAAAGCGTATATATCCTGTTTGATTTGAAAGAATAACCGAAATGATATCGGTTGGTAAGCCCAAAGATAAGGAGGTTAAATTCACCTCCACAAACAATTCGGCGCATTTTTTCCTGCTTTAACGCGCCATTAACTGATTACGGTATCGTTGTTAATACGTATTTATTGCCCTAAACGTTCGATTTTACTAGGGTGCTGGCGGTGTAGGGTAATGGTTGCAGAATAATATTTGGCAATATTTTTTATTAGACTTATTGTGCCCAGACTGGTAAAAAAGAGCCGTTTCTGGCTCAAAAATGAAATTTGGCACTCAATTTGGGGAGCTGCAAAATCCAAAAATCTGGCTATCTTCGGGATCAAGCAACACTATAAACTTTTGAAAACTGCCGGTATTATTTTTGTTTGCGTCGCTTGTCTGGCCGCCGGTATAGCATTGGGCTTTAACTGGCAGCAGGGTAACGCCCGCCAGACCCTGATAAAATGGAAGTATGGCGACGCCGAACTGGAAATTGACCTTGACCAGGACTTAGCCGACGACGAAACCCTGCTCAGCAAAATATTCAGCCGAAACTTCTCTGAAGCGGGTGCCCTGAACTGGTTGAAAAAAGAGGAGAATGTTTACCACTTCCAGGATCAGGATCTGACCGACGAGTTCGCTGAACTTGATTATGAATCTGATATGGCCCGCGAACTCCGGGAGCTGAGAAACCGCCGTATCGGACCTTGGTCCTACCAGAGCGATACCATAAAGATCGGAATTCCAACTTTAGCCGATCAACCCCCCAGTGGCCATTGTAATGTCTGCCAAAGCAAGAAGTACCGTGGCAAGACCCTAAAACTCTTCGATCTCTTCAACCCCGAAAGAGAAATCACCGTAGAAGCCAGTGGGCGTTTCGAATGCCCTCCCAACCGACAGGTTCCGGACATTCAACTGAGTGCTGCGGATGCGGAGCGGCTGTTGGGCTTCAGCAGCTTCAACAAGTACGAATATGCGCTGGCTTTAATCGTTAGCGATTAGGCGTAGACCTCTCCACTGGCCCCTCTTCTCCGGGGAGAGGGTGGGGAAGAGGCCTAAATCGCGAGCCTCGCCATTCAGCATCAACTCCCATTATACCATTGCTACTTTGCTAGTCAAAACATTGCCCTCCGTACTTGCTCTGATCCTCACCATTACCGCCATCTATAACCTGGCGCGTGATGGGCACGTAAAACAGGAAATGAAACAGCGGAATATTCCGGTCTGGCTGCGCTTTCCGGCTGTATTTTCAGAATTGGCGGTACCGGTTATCCTGTTGATCAATTACACCAAAATAGCCATGCTGGTGGCTACGGCCCTGATCAGTGGAAGTTTGCTGCTGTGTCTTTTTACCGGCTGGTACCGGCGCTTATGGCTTTCGGTGCCGTTATTCGGGCTTTGTATTCTCTGGTGGATATGCATTTGGGAGGGAATACGGTGAGCTACTCATCATTGTCTCCCCGGCCAAAGGATAAACTCAATCCCAATCGCGCACTTGCCTGTTTGGCGTCCTTGGGATTGAAAATGGTAATCACGTTATCCGTGGCTAATAAAAGATTTACCGGGCCAAGAGCTAAAACAGCGTTTACTCCGATATTCGCGGGACTGTTGGGGCGGTAGCTGTAAATACCACCTACACTCAGAAAATCGGCGAAGAGGTAACGGGCGGAAAGGGCAGCGGTCACCTCGTTGTTTAGTCCATAGTCCTGGTAGCGGAGCAAAGCACCTAACATTAATTGGTCGGTCAGGTCGAATTCGCCGCCCAGCAGGTAAGTACTGCCGGTGGAAGTAGAATAGTCTTCCTTTACTTCCAGGGGGTCGAAGATGCCTTCCAGGGTGTCCAGGATACCATCGAAGGAGGTACTGTCATCCAGCAGCTCGCGGATGATGTCCAGGCCTTCGAAATCGTTGTCGCCGGTCAGTCGCAGAATCGTCACGTCTTCGGTCCAGTCGATGGAGCCACCGAGGTCCAGGGCACTGGCCTGGAGGCGGAAATTGTCAAAATCCAGCGCAACGCCAACGTCGAAGCCGATCCCGCTGTTACGACCCAGGTTGTCCAGATTGAATCTTGCCGGGTCGATATCTACGCTCAGGTCATCGACGCCATTGTAATCCAGGGTATTGCTGGAGTTGATGACGTAGTCGGGTTGTAAGGTAAGTTGATAAACATCGTCCGAAGTGGTCAACAGGATCTCGCCGCCTTCGGCCCGGGCGTCCGCTGCTCCGCTCAGGTATTTGAGGGTGCCGCCCACACTGAGTACGTCGGAAATTTGCAGCGCCGCTGAAAAGTTGAATTCATTGATGCTCGTAAGTTGAAAGTAAGGCGCGATATCGATCGTTTCCCCAATGAATTGAGCGTTACCCTGATAAACAGTCTGGATCAGGGTTTTTGGCAGGTCCACCAAGCCGGTAAAGCGGTTACGGTGGCTGAAACCAAGGGCCAGTTTGTCACCCCGCCACGCAAACCCCACGGTTTCAAAGGAGAATTCATTGCGCAGTTCATTCCGCACGTCAAGATTGCTGATGGCCCGGTTGGCATCGAAGAATTCCCCACTTTCATCTTCGCTGATAAGATCATTGTAGGAAAAATCGCTGGTGGTGAATTCGCTATGGAGACCGGGTAGGCCGATGGTCAGTTTACCATCCAAGCGGTGCAACAGGGCCGGGTTAGTGAAGGTCGATTGCCAGCTACCACTAAGCAGCGGAGCGGTCATGTCCTGAGCACGAATGCCGAAAAACAAGCTGAGGAAAGCAAGGCTGAAAAAAATGCGCATCTGCATGGGGTATAAGGTTGGGGGTGGTGTGGAAAGTCTGATAGAGACGCTAGATGCCAGGTAACTTCAATTGTGAAGTCTGGCACCTAGTGTCTTTTGTCTGGCATCTAGTGTCTTTCTTGACTTCAAAGTAGCCATGTCTTTAATGCCCGGAGGCGGATATTAATCGGTTACCTTAATAATGGCACCGATCCTGATCTCCAACTCCTGATCACTAAGCAGCTGAACGCTCTGTTCCAGCTCCAGGGTGGTGCTGAAAACGGCAGTGAGCAGCAAGCGTTGGGCCTTGATCACCGTATCCAGTTCACTTGCGTCCCAGTTGATAAAAGTAACCACTTCGTTTTTAGCGGTGGGGCGGCCTTCGCCATCTACCGGAGCTCCGCCGATGACCGGCTCCTCTCCCTCTTCGAAGAGGGTGGCGATGAGGTTACCCTCGGCATCCAGGAAGTCACCCTGTATCTCCACACCTAGCGGCAAGCCATTTTCAGTGACCAGCTTCCATTCGATGCTTTCCACATCATCTCCGTATTCACTCAGGTCGAGTTCAAAAGTGTCACGGACCTCAAAGTTAGCGGCCTGGCCGAAGAGGGGGAGGTCTACGTCCACCAGTACCCGGTAAAAACTGCTGTCGGTGATGAAGCCGATGATCTGCTCACTGGTATCCGGGTTGGTCAGGGCGTCCACGTCGTAGTCGATCGCTACGGGCTTGCTGCCCAGGACGACGTCGATGTTGGAGTTGTTTTTGTCAAAGACGAACTGAGTGGATTTTGTTTCTCCGACTTCATCCAGTTCCGGGTAAGGGAACTCAATGCCGCCATCGGTGATGAATTCACTTTCCAGGGGCAGGGTATCGCCTTCTGCGGTAATGATATTGAAAACATTGATCACGGCCTCGGTCGGTACCCCGAAACTGTTTTCGAAATTGAAGGTGATCACGGGGTCCTCGAAATAAACGTCGCCCCGAATCCAGTTATCGAAGAAATCGATCTCGATGGTGTCGCGGCCGCCTTCGTAGGGTTCGGTACCCAGGAAGCCCTGGGCGTAAGTGAAGGAGAAATTTTCGAACTTCATAGCGGTACCCGGAGTAGGGTCATATTCAATGCCGGCCGCGTCTACTGTGCTCACCTCGATGAAAATGCTGTCGTCTTCGAGCGTAAGGTCCCAGCCGGTGAGGTCGAAAGGATCGTTCAGGTTGTTGCTGGAAACGGGGTCCCCGTTTCCGTCCCAGGCCGGCAACTCTTCGGTATAGGAAAATGGTACACCGTCCAGTAAAACCGTTGGGAGGGTTAAAGTCATGGTGACGGGGAAGTCGCGGTCGTTGGCAAAAGCGTAAGCCAGGGTGGTGTTTTTCATTTGCAGCCGGTCCAGTACCAAGTCTTGTATGGCGGGTAAGGGCAAAGCTTGCCGGCGTTGGGAAAGCGGAAAGAAACCCAGTCCTGCAATACTCTCCTCGATGACGGCAAAGACGTCCATACTGGATTGGGTAAGCACGTCGCCGCTGTATTGAAAACGGAGCAGGCCGTTAGGGTCTACGGTGAGGACGGCATCTTCTTCGAAGTCCTCGAGGATATCGGCCATGGTGATTTTGGAATTGACCAGGGGGAGGGCATATTCGGCTTCGAAACGATTGTCGTCCGAGTCCTGAATGTCGGTCAGTTGATCGACGCAGCTAAAAGTAGTTGTGAATACCAGCAGCAGCGTGGAAAGCAATAAGAAGTTGGTTTGACGCATGGTCAATGAGGTTATTTGTGAGCATTGCTACTTTGCTAGGAAAAAGACGCTGGATTCGAGACGCTAAACGCTAGAGATGAATTATAAATCAATCTAGTATCTAATGTCCAGTATCTTCTTTGAAGTAGCAATTGTAAAACGAAAGGGAAGTAAAAGTTGCTGCGTGGAGTAAATGTCAAGTTCAGTCCGTATAACGGCCGAAGCATAGCCAAAAGTACGGCAGGGCCGGCAAACATTCTACGAGTTACTTTGATTCATACAACATGGAAGCAGTTAGAATTGTCAATAACGAAGTAAAGAAACGTTTTGAAACGACCGTGGACGGTCACCTGGGCGTAGTGGAATATAAGCGGTTAGGGGATAAGATCGCCCTGATCCACACCGGGGTGCCAGACGAGATCGGTGGCCGTGGTATCGCCAGTCAGTTGGCGAAGTACGCCCTGGATTTTGCGCGGGACAACAGTTTGAAGGTGTTGCCCTACTGCCCCTTCATTGCCCGGTACATCAAGGAGCACCCGGAGTACGAGGATTTGGTCGATGAGAAGATGAAAGGATGATCGAATAACCGGGTTTGAGGATGATTGGATGGAGCAGCCCATTCCTCCGATCATCCTTACCTTCGTACAATGCAAAAGACCGATATCGCCATCGTTGGTGCCGGGCCCGCCGGAGCCGCTACTGCTTTACGACTGAGTTACCTGGGTATATCCAGTGTATTGATTGACAAATCTGCTTTTCCGCGGGATAAGATCTGTGGAGATGCCTTGTCTGGCAAAGTAGCAGTGCTGTTGGACCGGCTGGACCCAGCCATCATGAACCGCTTTCGCCAGCGTTTTGAACCCACCGATGTCTGGGGAATTCGCTTTTACCCGCCCAGTGGCCGGTTAATCGAGCTACCTTTTAAAGTCGGCTACGAGCGAGTACCGGACGAAGCGCCGGGCTACGTGAGCAAGCGGGAGGATTTCGACCATTTTCTAATCGAGGAAGTTCAGCGGAGAGATAACATCGAACTGCACCTGGAAACCGACATCAACAGCTACGAACGCACGGCTGATGGCTATCGAATCAAGAGTAAAGACGGTAGCCTGGAATTGGAATGCAGGCTATTGATTGACTCCACTGGCGCTCATTCCTCCTTTGCCCGCAAGCAGGCTGGATTGGAGAAGGATTTAGACCACCACGCCGGGGCAGTACGGGCTTACTTTGAGGGTGTTACCGGTTTTCACGAAGACAATTTTATCGAACTCCACTTTCTGGAAAAGTATAATCCGGGTTACTTCTGGATTTTCCCCTTACCCAACGGTCAGGCGAACGTGGGGCTGGGGATGCGCAGCGACATCGTGAAAAAAAGGCAAGTCAACCTCCGGGAGGCGATGGATGAGGTGGTAAAGAGCGAACAGTTTCGCGATCGCTTCAAAAATGCGACCCAACTTACCAAGACGGTCGGCTACGGTTTGCCGCTGGGCTCTAAAGAAAGAACACTCTCGGGAGATCACTATCTGCTGACGGGCGATGCCGGCCACTTGATCGACCCGCTCACTGGTGAGGGGATCGGCAACGCTACTTACAGCGGCTTTATCGCCGCCGAGTTAGCCGAAAAATGCTTAGCCGAAGATCGCTTCGACGCCGAATTCCTGGCTGCTTACGACGTACGCATCGCCCGGGTACTCCGTACGGAATTGCGGCTGAGTTACCGCTTGCAACAGATCATGCAACGCAAACGCGTTACCAACTTCCTGACTAACATTGTAGCCGATAACCCAAAAATCGTGGAATTACTGTGTCGTATGTACACCGATTTCGAGCTACGCAAGCAACTGATCAATCCGGTTTTTTGGTGGAAACAGTTTTGGGGAAGTAAAAAAGTGGGCAAGGTGGCCAAGAGTTAGTTGCTGGACAGTTGCCTCCGTCAGTTTTACCGAGTTTAATGGTCCTGATTCAGGTCTCGAAGGGTTTGTTCGGGCTGCCAGATGATTTTAACACCCGTTTCACAAAAATCTTTCAGATTAATACAACCCGAGGTGTAACATTTACGTCTTTAGGGTGGTTAAACAAATGTATTAGTTGACTTAAGTTTCATAAACTAGTGAGTATTGAAGTGAGCCTTCGCCCCGGATTTGGGAGCGAGGGTTCTTTTTTTTTTGGAGGCTATTAACTTCGATGAACTTGTGACAACTCCCAAGGAAAATTAGCAAGCTTAGAGAGGGGCCGGTCCGAGTTGATAAGTTTTCAGGAGGCCGGGAACTTAAGTGTTCGTACAAACCTTTACCTTCGCGCTTTCAAAAGATAATTACTGCATGGCTACCCACGCTGACTTCAAGACCCTCGTTGCCCACGCCAAGGAATATGGCTTCATTTACCAGTCATCCGAGATATACGACGGCCTGGCTGCCGCTTATGATTACGGCCCCTACGGAGTTGAACTGAAAAACAACCTGAAAGAATACTGGTGGCGTTCCATGACCCAGTTGCATCAGAACATCGTGGGCCTGGATTCTTCTATTTTCATGCACCCCAAAACCTGGAAAGCTTCCGGCCACGTAGATGCGTTCAATGATCCGCTGATCGATAACAAGCAGAGCAATAAGCGCTACCGGGCCGATGTGTTGATTGAAGATTACGTCGCCAAAGTTGAGGGCAAACTCAACAAGGAGATCAAGAAGGCCCAAAAGCGTTTCGGGGATGCTTTCGACGAAGCGGAATTCCGTAAGACCAATGGCAACGTCCTGCGTTACCAAGGCGAAATGGATGCCGTAAGTAAGCGATTGGCCGAGGCCATGACAGCCGGTGATATGGAAGAGCTACGTCAAATCATCGAAGACCTGAAGATCAAGGAACCTGAAACGGGCAACGCTGAATGGACGGATGTGCGCCAGTTCAACCTGATGTTCTCCACCCAGTTGGGTAATATTGCCGGTGAGGAAGGCAAACTTTATCTACGGCCCGAAACGGCTCAGGGTATTTTCGTGAATTTCCTGAACGTACAGAAATCCACTCGTCAGAAACTGCCCTTCGGTATCGCCCAGATCGGTAAGGCTTTTCGGAATGAGATCGTGGCCCGTCAGTTTATTTTCCGGATGCGGGAATTCGAGCAGATGGAGATGCAATTCTTTGTCAAGCCCGGTACCCAGCTGGAATGGTACAATAAATGGAAAGAAGCGCGCATGGAGTGGCATCGTAAGTTGGGGCATCCCTCAGAAAAATTGCGTTTTCACGACCACGATAACCTGGCCCACTACGCCGATGCGGCCGTCGACATTCAGTTCGACTTTCCCTTTGGTTTCAAGGAACTTGAAGGTATTCATAGCCGTACGGACTTTGATCTGAGTGCTCACGCCGAACTCTCCGGCAAAAAACTTCAGTACTTCGATCCTCAGACCAAAGAAAGCTTTATCCCTTATGTGGTAGAGACCTCTATTGGTGCCGACCGGATGTTCTTGGCTGCCATGAGCAATGCTCTGGTCAATGAACAAGTACCCGGCCAGGATGATCCGAACAATAAGCGGGATGTCTTAAAACTTCACCCCGCCATCGCACCAATCAAAGCAGCCATCATGCCATTGAAGCGGAATGATGAACGGTTGGTCAATTTAGCCCAAAGCATCTTTCAGGATCTGCGTGTCGACTTCAAGGTTATGTACGACGATACCGGTTCCATTGGCAAGCTCTACCGCCGCCAGGACGCTACGGGTACTCCCTTCTGTATCACCGTGGATTTTGATAGCTTGGATGATAATACCGTCACTGTCCGTGATCGTGATACCCTGGTGCAGGACCGGGTGAAGATTGAGGATTTAGGGCGTATCATTGGTGAGCGAGTGGACATGCGGAACTTGTTGCGGTAACTTCGAGTGGACGTATCGTATATTGGGGGTGTTTTCAGACACGCAGAAGGTTCAGTATCATCCGGCCTTCGGCCAAAACCAATTTATCTATGAGGTACCTCGTTGCATGCATTTCTTTGTCGCTAACCTTTTTAGCACTATCCTGTGGAGATTCCGGGCCCAGTGAAGCCGACCTGAAAGCCGAGGCAGAAGCGGAACAAATCGAACTACTCAGCGTAGAACTCGAAGAGCAAATCGACGAATTGGGTTCAAGCCGAAGGGAGCTGGAGACGGCACTGGATTCGCTGGATGCTCTGTTTCCAGAACTCGAACAATAATAGCTGGTTCAGAACCAAAAATTTCCTAAGATGAAAATTCAACGATACACCGTTCTTTCGTTAGTCATACTAATCTCTTTTTTCTTGGCTGTTCCTGTACAAGCTCAGGGCAAAGCGAAGGATAGAGAAAAAATAGAGATAGGCGGAAAAGACAAAGTTTCTCCCCGTGGCAAGACAAAAGCCGAAGAGATAAAAGCCAAGGCCGGCCAGGAAAATAAGGCAACCAAAGGCGAGAAGGAAGTGGCCAAATTCAAGGCCAATGACGGTTCCGAAGAACTTAAAGCCGGACAGAGTCAGCAGAAGCCCGGAAATTCAAAGAAAGGGAAGGTCGATCAAATGGATAAGGCTAAAAGTAAAGCTGAGGCCATTAGCCGTAACGGGAACGATCTGAGTCTTGATGACAATGGAACGGCTAAGTCCGCGAAGGGCAAAGAAAAGTCAGACCAGGGCAAAGGAAATGCCTATGGCAAAAATAAGGGTGACCTGGAGGGTCGGGCATTCGGACAAGCCAGGGCCACCGCTGCCAGAGAAAAGCAGCAGAAAGTGGAAAATGAGGCAGAAAAAGCCGTTGTGCAGAGCGCTGCGCTTCAGCAAACCGCCCGGCAGAAATTGGTTCGTGCGCGGGAAGAATTGGAAAAAGCACGTCAATCCGGTCAGTATACCGAGTCCCAATTAGAACGGAGAGCAGCCGCAATTGAGAGAGCGGAGGCAGCCGCCGGTAATTTGGAAAAGGCGACCGAGAAAACTAAAGAAAAAGTCATCAAGCAATAAACTTAGAGGCCAACCAGATGGTTGGCCCTTTTTATATGACCCAACGCCAACTCTTCCTCGCCAACGTCGCCCAAACATCTCCCTTCCCCATGGGGCTGGAGGTTGCCCGCGCCGAAGGTGTCTACCTCTACGACCCCAGCGGCAAACGTTACCTCGACCTCATTGCGGGGATCGGGGTAAGTTCACTTGGGCACTGTCATCCGGCGGTGGTTGAAGCTGTGCAGCGACAGGTAGAAACCTACATGCACACCATCGTGTACGGCGAGTTCGTCCTGACGCCTCAGGTAGAATTAGCAAAGTTGCTGACCGACCAACTACCAGCCTCACTGGATAACGTCTACTTTACCAACTCCGGCACCGAAGCTACGGAGGGAGCGATGAAACTGGCCAAGCGGTTCACCGGTCGTTCGGAATTTGTATCGGCTATTAACGCTTACCACGGGAGCAGTCAGGGAGCGGCCAGTCTGATGTGGCCCAAGACCTTTACCCGGGCTTATCATCCACTACTGCCTGGTATTCGTAACCTGGATTTCAACTGCTTTCAATGCCTGGATCGGATCACTGAAAAGACCGCAGCGGTCATCCTGGAAACAGTACAGGCAGAGTGGGGCATTCGTAAACCGCAAGCAGATTGGTTGCAAGCTGTTAGAAAACGCTGTGACGAAGTCGGTGCATTACTGATCCTGGATGAAATTCAGGCTGGCTACGGGCGTACCGGTTCTCTTTTTGCCTTCGAGCAATACGGAGTAGTACCAGACATTCTCCTGCTGGCTAAAGGTATGGGAGGAGGGATGCCCATTGGCTGTTTCGTTGCTTCCAAAGAGATCATGAGCGTACTTAGCGACAATCCGATTCTGGGGCACATCACTACTTTCGGGGGGCATCCCGTCAGTTGTGCAGCAGGCCTTGCTACTTTGTTAGCCATAAAAAATGAAAAACTCGTAGAACAGGTACCTAAAAAGGCAGCCCGCTTCCGGGAACGACTGCAACATCCTGCTATCCTGGATGTACGGGAAGCCGGCCTGTGGTTCGGGGTGGAGATTTTCGACTTTGACCAGGTACAAGCCGTCATCAAATACTGTCTAGAAAATGGACTGATCACCGACTGGTTCCTCTTCAATGACCGCACCATCCGCATTGCGCCACCGCTGACGATCTCCCTGGAAGAAATAGACGAGGCTTGCGATATTTTATTGGCGGGTATCGAAAAAGCATCTAGTGGTCTATCAAGCTAAAGTGAACACGAATAGACCCTCAGGTAGTGTGCTCACTAGCCACCTCAAACAGCAGGGAAGCTAATCCCCTCCCCCGAAAGGAGACTTGCCAGAGTGGCAGCCTTCCCTTCGGAGATGAGATGGGGCTATATTATTCAGTGCCCCTCTTAGATTAGTATAGTGTTTTTGGTTTTATACCCTAATAACTTCGTCTCGGGTTGTTAGACTATAGAAACCCAATATTGCTAGTGCAAGACGAGTTGTTCGGCCCAAAGTGACTGCTGGTTAGCATCTAGACCATTGACTACGTAAAACCCGGCGGGTAAGTCTTTAGGTAAATCGATGATATGAGCTCTATTTTCCAATACAGATACGCGGATTACTTCTTGACCAAGTGTATTGGTAATTATAAGTTGACTGATGCCATGTCGATCCCCTAGTTGTAGATGCACGGGAGTATTAGCTCGGGCGGGATTAGGATAGATTGTACGATTAGATAGCAATGTTGGGGCATCAAGGGGGCTAGTGCTGTTGACCTCAATTTCAAGTGGCGTATCATCGGTTTGAGTATTGATGTTTTGAGCTTCAGCATCAACTATATCTTGGTCGGTGCCTGGTTGGGATCCCCAAGGGTTCCAGGTTGTGAATCGGATGTCAATAATATAGTCTTCGTATTCGCCATAACCATACGCTCCTGCTTGGCAAGGGCCATCGGTTCCTGCGTATTGCAAGAAGACGCGCATGCGTCGTTTGCCCAAGTAACCAAGGTTAAATGGAACAAAGATGTCAATATTAAGAGTGGGGTCGCTGCCTAAGTTATGGTATACACGTTCGTTTAGATCATTGAAATCTCCATCATTATTAAAATCGATGAAGACTTCCCAACCAAGGCTAATGGTATTAACACCACCTGCTGCAGCAAATAGTCCAAAATGTTCGCCCATGCTTACTCGTGCTTGTTCATTGACGTAATAGCCGTAGCCGTTATCGTCTCCGCTCGGATTGAAGATATTACTGTTATCCATGCCATAAATATTAACTTGGTTAATATATTCGTAACTGGAGTTAGCTGCAGGGGTACAGTAAGGTTCCTCTATAGGACGAATGGTAGTACGAGAGGTGCAGTAGCTATAGTTTTCTGATTCATCAACAATAGACCAATCATGATCGAACGTACCATAGTCAACAGCTTCAAAAATAAAGGCAAACGCTGTAGGATTCGCGTCGCAATTATCTACGGGTGCTGCTAGGATAGCTTCATTAAACGCAGTTTGGGGGTCTAGGGTAAATAAGGTTTGATTTATACAATTAGGTTCGGGTGCCGTCTTGTCTTGTACAATGACCTGGCCAGAGCAATCTGCGCTTTGATTACCGATGCTGGCTCTTACCGTAAAGAAATATGTCCCGATGGTATAGGGCCCTGGGTTGAGCACCTCCATAATAGGCACAATACCGCAGGCACTGCCAGCATCAGCCAAACTGGAAGCTTGCAGGATCGTAGTGCAGCCGTCTTCTGGAAGGGCTACGTAAGAGAATTGCTGACAAGCAACCCAAGGCTGACAATCATCAGCAGTAACCGTTTTGGCGCTTAGGGTTGAGAAGGTAATTAGGAACAGGGCAATTAAGTGTATAGCGTGACGCATAAAGTGGGTGTTTTTTACTTTATACACTTCGATGAGAAGTTGTTACACTAGTCGTCCAAATAAACTCTTAGTTGTAGCCTATAGACTAAAGCGTTACTACCGAACTACTCGGCTACCATCTACTAATGTGCCTCCAACCAATTCTCTCCAGTATCTGAACTCACCACAATTGGTACTGCCAGGTCCGGAATTGCCGTACGCATCAGTTCTTCAATGATGGGCGTAACAGTTTCCAACTCGTCCTTCGGGACGTCAAAAACCAGTTCGTCGTGTACTTGCAGGATCATGCGGGCTTTAAAACCCTCGCTTTCCAATCGGTCCTGGATCCGGATCATGGCGATCTTGATCATGTCGGCGGCCGTGCCCTGGATGGGGGTGTTCATAGCCATTCGCTCGGCATTGGCGCGGGCCAGTGAACTGTTGGAATTAATGTCGCGTAGTCCTCGCTTACGCCCCAGTAGAGTAGTGGCGTGGCCGAGTTCCTTGGCGTCGTTTACCGTCTCTTTCATGAAGTTCTGCAAGCCGGGAAAACGCTCGTAGTAGGTCTTGATCAGCTCGGTAGCTTCGCTGCGGGTGATCTCCAGTTCCTGCATGATGCGTTGTGAACCGGCTCCGTAGAGGATAGCAAAGTTGATTGTCTTGCTTTGGTAGCGCATCTCGCGGGTAACCTCTTCGTAGTCTACGTTGAAAATACTGGCGGCCGTAGCGGTATGGATGTCACGGCCCTGTTGGAAGGCTTCCACCATTCCGGTATCATTACTCAGCGCCGCCACAAGTCGGAGTTCGATCTGGCTGTAATCGCTGGCGAGCAGGATGTGATCTTCGTCGCGGGGTACGAAGGCCTTACGTACCTCGGCTCCTTCCGGAGTGCGGATGGGAATGTTCTGCAGGTTGGGGTTGTTGCTGCTCAGGCGTCCGGTGGCGGCAATGGTCTGGTTAAAAGAAGAGTGAATACGGCCGGTGAGCGGGTTGATCATATTCGGCAGCGCATCCACGTAGGTGCCCAGTAACTTTTTCAGGCTACGGACCTTCAGGATTTTAGAAACGATGGGGAATTCCCCGGCCAGGTCGGTCATTGTGGCTTCGTCGGTCTTGTACTGGCCGGTCTTGGTTTTACGTCCTTTGTAGGGAATCTCCATTTTATCGAAGAGTACCTCACCGATCTGTTTGGGAGAGCCGAGATTGAACTCAACGCCCGCCTCCTCGTAAATTTCTTTTTCCAGCTCCTGCATTTGAGCGGTCAGGACCACACTGTATTCGTTCAGGAATTCGCTGTTCAGCCGGATGCCCTCCATTTCCATTTTAGCCAGCACGGGGATGAGCGGCGCTTCGATCTCTTCGTAGAGTTTCATCAGTCCTTCTTCCTCTACCTCCGGTTCGATGGCGCGGTAAAGTTGCATGGTCAGGTCGGCGTCCTCGCAAGCGTACTCGCTGACTTTGGCGACCGGAACATCGCGCATACTGAGTTGCTTCTTGCCCTTTCCGATCAGCGTTTCAATGCTGACCGGCTTGTATTTCAGGTAAGACTCGCTGAGGTAATTCAGGTTGTGCCGCTGCTCCGGGTGGCAGAGGTAGTGCATGACCATGGTATCGCGCAGATCGCCACCTACCCAAACGCCGTAGCGGGCCAACATCATGTAGTCGTACTTGATGTTTTGACCGACCTTGGCGATTTTTTCGTCCTCCATCACCGCACGGAATTCCTCCACGATGCCCCGGGCTTCTTCCTGGTCTGCGGGCACGGGCACGTAGTAGGCTTCGTGGGTTTTCCAGCTGAAAGATATACCCACCAGTTCGGCCTCTGTGGCGTCGATGCCGGTGGTTTCCGTATCGAAGGCAAAGATTTTTTGCTTAGCCAGTTCCCGGATCAGCTTGGCGCGACCCTCGGACGTATCTACCAATTCATATTGGTGTTCCACGCTGGTGATGTCCTGGTCGGCAACGGAGTGAGACTTTATACTACTGCGTCGGCTACCGCGTTCGCTGGGTTTGGTTGGTGCGGGGGTGCCGAAGAGATCGCCTTGTACCGGACCTTTGGGCTTTGCTTTTTCACCACCGCCCAGAATGTCGTTGGCCAGGGAGCGGAACTCCAGCTCTTTGAAAATCTCACTAAGGTATTCCCGGTCGAAATCCTCGATTAGGTAATTATCCGGATCGAAGGTAACGGGTACGTCAGTGATGATGGTAGCCAGCTCTTTACTGGTCAGGGCCTGCTCCCGGAATTCACGGAGCCGCTCCTGATTTTTGCCTTTAATTTCGTCGGTGTGGGCCAGTAATTCTTCCACGCTGCCGTACTGATTAATGAACTTGGCGGCGGTCTTTGGCCCGATGCCGGGAACGCCGGGAATGTTGTCCACTTTGTCACCCATCAGACCCAGTAGATCGATCACCTGCTCTGGCGACTGGATGTCCCACTTTTTGCAGATATCTTCCACGCCCAGTATTTCGATGCCGTTGCCCATTCGGCTGGGCTTGTACATAAAGATTTTTTCTTCTACCAGCTGGCCGTAGTCTTTATCTGGCGTCACCATGTAAACCTCATAATCCTGGCGGGCTGCTTGTTTGGCCAGGGTTCCGATAACGTCATCGGCCTCAAAATTGTCGATGATGATCACCGGAATTTTAAAACCGGCCAGTATCTGGTGAATCCACGGGAAGGCCAGGCGAATATCTTCCGGTTGTTCTTCACGGTTGGCTTTATAGTCTGAGGCGATCTCGTTACGGAAGGTAGGGCCACTGGGGTCGAAAACACAGGCCAGGTGAGTGGGTTTCTGGTTTTTCATCAGGTCCCAGAGTGTCCGCGTAAAGCCCGTCATCGCCGAAGTGTTCACTCCTTTGGAGTTGATCAGCGGCCGATTGATAAAGGCGAAGTGAGCGCGGTAGACCAGGGCATGGCCGTCCAATAGAAATAGGCGTTTATCTTCCATGCGGGCTAAGGTAAGGACTTCAAAGTAGCAATGCTTAAGGAACCGGATGTCATTTTTACCGACAGATAAACCCTAGTGAAAATGACATTGCCGGGAGTATCTGTCCGTGGATCAAAGCCTGAAGCTCTGACAACAAAACACCTTCGATTATTCATGCAAAATCGTCTGCGCTCAACACTTGGTAAAATCGAATGAATACGTACCCGGAAAGTACGTTAGATTAGAGCTTGTTTGGGAATTGCTATGAACTGAAAAACAATGATTTATGGCTCTGACTATACCATGAAATTGTGAGCTTGGCGGGTCAAGCGATCTATTTTTGGTGACGCCAGGTTCATAAATGCTTGTTTTTCAGGAAATAGAAATCCAAACAAGCTCTTAGTTCTGCTGATCGCTCCAGGCCTTCTAAGATGTCGCCAAAAGCAATACGTCCATCACCGTTTTTAGGCTGATGAACAGCGGCTCCCGCCCTTCGGCGGTAACGTCAGTATTTTCTTCGTCCAACAAAAGATCTTCGATAAAAGCGAGTAGGTCTTCCTGATCTGATTTATCGAAAAATACGGTTATACGGTCACGAAAACTCCTGGCTTTTTGCTCCTGTAACAAGGAGAAATTTTTTTCTTCCAGTTCAGCGATCTGTGGGCCCTCCATAATTTCGATCACCGGATTTTCTGCGCCGACGCTGCGGTAAATAACCAAGCCGGCGAAAAGCAATAGCTCCTGCTCGGCGGTGGTGAAGGCTCCGTTTTCCTCATTGGTGAGGTAATCCATCAAGTGGGGCTGGGCCTCGGCGAATTCAGCCAGATCGGCTTCGAAATTAGCTGGGTCAAGACTGTTGACCTGGGTGTCGATGGTGGCTTCTGAAATCATAAGGGCTGGTTGGGATTTCCGGGTCTGGTCAAAATCGAGTTGTCTTTTGATCCAGATAAGCGTGGGGGATAGGGGGATATCGGAATAATTGACTATTTCCAAGGTGACCACTAAGTAGCAGCGAAGCTAAATATGGACCATAAAGAGCCAGTTTTAGACAATGAGTATCTTTAGACAAACTCAAGGCCTTACATAAATAAATGATGAGCCGGCAAGTTAAGGGTTAGCTTGGACTTCCATTGAAACGCTCCTGAAAATGATGCTCTACGAGTTGGATAAACTTAGCCTCCGTAAGCGGCTTCTCAGTATAGGAATCCAGCACATTAAAGCGGGTTGAGTTTCTCTGGTCAGATTCGCTCATGTTTGTGGTAAGCATACATACGACAATACTATTGCGCATCTCCTCGGGCAACTCATTATAGGCTTCCAGGAATTCCCAACCGTTCATGCCAGGCATATTGATGTCGAGAAAAATAAGTTCCGGGTTGGGGTATTTGCCTTCTTTGGCACAGGATAGGTAATCAAGAGCTTCCCGGCCACCGGTGGTGGATACCACGTTCTTGCACAGACCGGTCTTATTAATTGTCCGGGTTGTCAGGAAATTATCGGATGCGGAATCGTCAATTAGAAGGATACTGTTCAATTGGGGTGACATGGGAATTGTCTTTTGCTATCGTAAAGTAAAACTCACTGCCCTGGCCCTCCCGGGACGCAAGCCAGATTTCACCTCCATGTAGTTCCACGATTCGTTTACAAAAGGCTAAACCGATACCCTGGCCGGGGTAATCGTCGGAACGATGGAGCCGGGAAAACATTCCGAAGATGCGCTCCTGGTGGTCGGGAGCAATCCCGATTCCGTTGTCTGCAACGCAAAATTCCCAGTGGGATGTTCGCTCAATGCAACTGATTTTAACGTTAGGAGTTCCCTCATTGTATTTGATTGCATTGAGGATAAGGTTCTGGAAGAGCTGGCGTATCTCCGTACGATAGCCGGAAATGACGGGTAATTCAGCGTAGTCCAGCGTAGCACGGTTTTTTTCAATCGAAACCGACAGGTCTTTTGCAATAGTTCGGATCAGTTTATTGACATCGATATCTACCATCTGCCCGGAACGGCCAATCCTGGCGAATTGTAGCATCCCGTTCACTAAACCACGCATCCGTTCGGCTGCCTTTTGAATGAAGTTGAGGTATTGCTTTCCCTCGCTATCCAGTCGATCGGCCTGCTCTTCGTGAAAAACATCCACGAAACTGCTGATGGTCCTCAAGGGCTCGTTCAGGTCATGAGAGGCGATGTAGGCAAAGCGTTCCAGCTGGGAGTTCTTGTCGCGCAGAGCGGCCCTTTGAGCTTTCAATTCTTCATTGGCCGCCTGGGTTTTCAGAAAGAGAGACTGAATGACGGAGTGAATATAATAAAGGATCATCAGTAAAATAACCACCGATAATAGTTCGAGCCCGAAGATGAAGTTTTCGGTCCTTTTGGCAATGACGTCGTTCCTGCGGTATGCTTTAAAGCCACTTAACCTAAGAGCGGCCACCTCCAGCCGAATACTATCCATCAGTACTTTGCCAATATCTTCGTTGACCAGCGCAATGGCTTCTTCGGCCCGGTTGCTGTCCTTAAGGCGAATCGTCTCGGCCATCTCCCTCATTTTGCGATTGGTAAGAGACCTCAGGCGCCGAATATTCGCCATTGAAAGATTGGACTCATCCGCCTTGCTTTGAATCTGGTCGAGCAGATGGGGAATCTGGTTACTTACATCCTGAAAAGGACGTAAGTAAGTAGTGTTGCTCGTAAGCAGGTAACCACGTTGGGCAGATTCTGCTTGTTGCAACTTACTGAGCAATTCTTCGAGACGGCTCTGTTCCAGCAGTTCCGTAGCGATATTGTCTTCGGCTCTCGCGTTGTTGTACTGCGACAGCCAGGCACCAAACAGCGCCAGTAATAACAAGCCAAATCCCAACAACAAAATATTGAAAGCACGTTGGCTACGTTCCTTCAATGACGAGGGGTTGTCAGACTTGTTAGTGAAAAGGCCAAACATTTGATGCTGGGGGGTTGAAACCTATCAACTTAGCGTATTCGGTACTCTAATTGTTCTCAGGCTAACGGGCCAAAAATCCAAAACGGGCTTCCCCTTCGGTGTAGATCAAAAAGCAAAGCTGGCCCACGTTGCTTTTGTAAATTTTGATGAAGTCATCCACCTTTTCCCGCAGCACAATGCCCTTGGTGGCCAACTCTTCAAGGGTGGTAACATGTACGGTCCATTCGCGGCCCCGGGCGGTGGGGGCGACAAAAACGGGGATGCCCAGTTGCAGGGCTTTGTCTTCTGTGGCCGCGTAGGTAAGGAAAACGGGGTAATTACTCACTTCTTCGTTCACCACCGTATCGGCAGCCTGGCTGAGTTTGGGCAGGTGGGGGCGTAGGTCTTCCTGCAACTGAATCCATTCGGTGTTCTTGGCCATGGCGGAAAGATACGCAAGAGCACAGAAAACAGCGTAAAGAGAATTAACTTCCGCTCTCGCCCGGGTGAGGTGTTGAAACGCATTAGAGTGGATGAAGGCCAGGAGCATTGCTACTTTGAAGTCAAGAAGCGGCAATGGAAAATCAGTCGCCAAGCACCAGGTGGTTCGGGATGAAGTTTTAATTTCTGGAGTCTGGAGTCTGGAGTCTGGAGTCTGGAGTCTGGAGTCTGGAGTCTGGAGGTATGTTTGACTTCAAAGTAGCAAGGTGAACGAATACCGATGAAATAACTGCCCGGCGACGAGCTCCCCCTGAATGATATATATCATCCGTTGATGGCGTATGAATCATCAGGTGTGATTTACGGTGGCCATAATTTAGCAGCCTAATCAATCAATACAGTACTATGAATCCCCTCACCCGAGTAGTATCCATTATGACCACCGATCTGGTAACGGTCAATCCTTCCACCCCTCTGGCCGAAGCTAAAGAGTTGCTGACCCGGAATAGTTTCCATCACCTGCCCGTAGTCGACCACGATTTCCGCCTCCGGGGTATCCTTAGTCAATCCGATTTCATCAAGGCTCACGACACTGATCACGGAACGGTTAAACAACTTATGACGAGCGGAATGGCCAAACTGGAAACGGAAGATACCGTTCGCACCGCCGCCAGCGTTTTTGCGCTCAATCGCTTTCACGCCCTGCCCGTGGTTAGTGAGGATGATAAACTGATCGGCATCGTTACCACCCTGGATCTTATTAAGTTCATGGATCGCGAGGTAGTGGAATTGAGCGATTACAATAGTTAAACAAACACTTTGGTGTGCTCGGGGTGACCAAAAAATAATTGTAAGCCAGGCGTAAAAGCTGCGTTTACGAGAACTATTTGGCCCCCCGATCTTTAGGATTAGGTCTACCCGATCTAATCCGAATGAAGAAGTATCGCTTTCCCGTCATCATTGCCTTCGCCATTGCTACCGTCGTGGCGGTGATCGGCTGTTTCAGGCTCAATTTCAGCTTTGATTTTCAGCAGTTCTTTCCCCGGGGAGACGAGGATCTGGCTTTCTTCCTGGAGTTCATTGAAGAGTTCGAGGGAGACGATAACTTCATGCTCGTTGCCCTGGAAGAACCGGAAGGGATTTTTGACAGTACCTTCCTGAACAAGGCGCACGATTTCGCCCTCAGTACCCGCAATCTTGCGCAGGTAGAAGCCGTGCAGTCGTTGACTCAATTCGGTTATCCGGTCAAGACGCCCTTCGGCATCACTACCATCCCCGCCATCCACCGCAACCAGCCGGAATTATTCGAACAAGACCGCGAACGATTGATGCAGGACGAACGCTTCGTCGGTAACCTCATCAACGAAGACGCCACCGCCCTGGTGATTGCCATCAAGACCCCCAGTCTGATTAACCTGGACCAGAGTCGTGAGCTCATGACCGGACTGGAAGGGTTGGCCGCCGATTACGATTTTCACGACGTCCACTACCTCGGCCCGGCTTACTTTCAGCAGGAAATGGTTGATATGCAGATTCGGGAAGTGACGGTTTCCGCCCTGGTTTCCGGTCTGTTGGTGGCACTGATCATGTTTCTGATCTTCCGCAGGCCGCTGGGCATCATCGTGGCCCTGGTGAGTATCGGTCTGGGCTTGTTGCTATTCATGGGGCTGCTGGGGATTGCCGGCCGGGAACTGAATGCCATAGCAGCTCTTTACCCCGTGCTGATGATCATCGTAGGCACCAGCGATGTGATTCATATAATGTCTAAATACATCGACGAGCTAAGGGGCGGGGCCGACAAGGAATCGGCCATCAAAACGACCATTCGTGAGATCGGGCTGGCCACTTTGTTTACCAGCATCACGACGGCCATCGGCTTTGCTACTTTGATAACCAGCAAGATCAATCCGATTCGGGACTTTGGCATCAACGCTGCCATCGGTGTTATGGTTGCTTACGTGACCGTACTACTATTTACCACCTCTTTGCTGTCCTTTCTGAGTGTGGACCAGATCGTAAAGATTGGCCGCCAGCAAAAATTCTGGGACCGGCTATTGGAAAGTGCCTACCAGTTTACCCGTCGCAGTCCGGGAATGATCAAGATCGGCGCGGGCCTGGTATTGCTGCTTTGCGTTTTGGGGATCAGCATGATCACGACCAATTACCGGATCGAGAGTAACCTCCCCAAAGGAGAAAAAATCACGGCCGACTTTCTTTACTTCGAGCGGGAACTGGCCGGCTTTCGCCCCCTGGAACTGGCCGTAGTGACCAAGGGCGAAAACCGGGTCGATGATTTTGCCGTCATGCAGGAGATTGGCGAACTAGAAGATTACTTACGCGAAAAACCCTTCATTCAGGGTACGGCCAGCATTACGGCGGTCTACCGCAGTATTAATCAGATGTTCAACAACAACCGGCCGGACGCCTACGTGTTGCCGAGTGACAGCATCACCTTTAAACGTTACCGGCAACTGGCGCAAAAGGTGCCCCAGCTCAGCACCGGAATCCTGATGAATCCCGACCGCACCAAAGCCCGGATCACCAACCGACTGGGTGATCTGGGAGCTGACAGTATCAAGGTCTTTATGACCAATACCGAAGCCTGGATCGAACAGAACATTGACTCCAGTCTGGTAGAAGTCAAACAAACGGGTACCGGCCTGATCATCGACAAGAACGCCGAGTACATCCGGGCCAGTCTGTTGCAGGGGCTTGGCCTGGCGGTGGTCATTGTCTGTGGCCTGATGGCACTGCTATTCCGCAGTATGAAGATGTTGTTGATCAGCCTGGTGCCCAACTTGTTTCCCCTTTTAATTGCCGGGGCGGCCATCGGCTTTTTAGGAATTGAGCTTGAGGCCGGCGTCAGTATCGTTTTCGCCGTTATTTTTGGCATTGCGGTAGATGACACGATTCATTTTTTGAGTAAATACAAGCTGGCGCGGGACAAAGGACTGCCAGTGGAGGAGGCCATTCACCTCACTTTCAAAGAGACGGGAAAGGCGATCGTCCTCACCAGTCTGGTCCTGTTCTTCGGTTTTCTGGTCATGCTCTTCAGCATTCACCCGCCAAGCGTAACGATTGGTCTGCTCATCAGTCTCACCCTGGCCAGCGCGGTAGTGAGTGATCTGCTGCTGATCCCTTTGTTGTTGAAGTGGCTGGATTAGACGGACGGAGCCATTCAGGACACTCGGCTTTGCCTCCCTTTTGGACGTCGCTGCGCGGCTTTTAGACGCTCGTGCCTCGCTTTTGGAGGAGCTGGAATCGGAAACCGAAAGCATTGTTCTTCAATTCCGGCTCTCCCAAAGGGCGAAGCCCGTCTAAAAGCGAGAAACGAGCGTCCAGAACTACTTCGGTAAAAACTTCTTCCGTACCAGCATGTATACCAGCGGCCCCACGATCGGCAACATCAGGAAGTAGAGAATGGGCGTAGAGCTGAGGCCGGCCCGGTTGCGTTCGGCCATATCGCTTTTGGCGATCTTGGCAATGGGGTAGTAGATGCAAAAGGCCAGTAATAAAACGGCGAGGAGGATCAGCGTATCGGAGGTCATGGGGAAATTATTCTTCTTTGGTGCAACCTGGAACGATTCGCCTTGTTGCAAGAACAAAAGTAACTGACTTATGACCACCCTCCAAGCCGGCGATCCGGCTCCCGACTTCAGCGGCACCACCGACCAGGGCAAAACCGTTGGCCTGAGCGATTTTGCGGGCAAAAAACTCGTCCTCTTTTTCTACCCCAAGGACGATACCCCTGGCTGTACGGCCGAGGCCTGCAATCTGCGGGATAATTATGCAGAACTGAAAAAAAACGGCTACGAGCTGTTGGGGGTCAGTCCCGACGGGGTGGCGAAGCACCAGAAATTCGTTAACAAATATGAGTTGCCCTTTCCGCTGCTGGCCGATGAAGACAAGAGCGTTCTAAACGCTTACGGGGTTTGGGGGCTCAAGAAATTTATGGGCAGAGAGTATGACGGCGTTCACCGTACCACCTTTGTGATCGGCGAAGACGGCAAGCTGGAAAAAGTGATCACAAAGGTTAAAACCAAGGACCACACTGCCCAGATTTTGGAGGCTTAACAATACCGTTCTAAGGCTTTTCTTAACTTCGCGGCCCTAACACGGTTAGTATAGTTGATGGGTGCATACACGTTGCAAGGAATTCAGATCGGGCTTGGCCTGGCCATTTTGGTCGGCCCCATCATCGTACTGCTCATTCAACTCTCGCTGGAAGAAGGCACCCTCAGTAGCATCTGCGCCGCTCTGGGTATCTGGGCCAGTGACTTGATCTACATCCTCCTTACCCATTTCGGCCTGGGCCGTCTCCGTTCCCTTATCGACCACCCCAATTTCGAGCTAATCATCGGGAGTATTGGAGGAGTTATTTTACTGGCCGTCGGCTTCGTGATGTGGAAGCGGCGGCCTCTCAAGTTTCGTAAGGTACGGGAACACCGGCGGCCACGTTACTGGCTATCCTTTGCGAAGGGGTTCGGAATCAATTTTTTCAATCCCTTTCCGGTTGTCTTCTGGTCGACCGTCTCCGTAGGTATCGTGTACGAGGATCACCTCAATTCCGGCCAGGCCTGGTCGCTATACCTGGCCATCATGCTCACGATTGTAGTTACGGATTTACTAAAAGTGTTCGCCGCCCGCTATCTGCGCAAGTGGCTCACCCCGGATCACGCCCGGATGGTTCAGCGTACGGGAGCCGGATTTCTAATGGTTTTTGGCATCATTCTGTGGGTAAGGGTCTGGTTTTTATAATTTTTGACTAGCATAGAAGCTATGCTGATCTGCGAAAATCCGCAGCTGAAACCTGCGCCCGGCGAAGCCGTTACTAGCAATCCGCGTTTACCTGCGTAAATCCGTGGCTAAAATCCACCCACAACGAAGTCGTTAACTGCAGATCCGCGTTGATCTGTGTAAATCCGCAGTCTGCTTTTAAACACAATGCAGCCATTGTCAGTGATTCGCATTCGTAGGTGAAATCCACGACCAAAACCTATCTTCACCCTAAATACCGAAACCATCGTGCCGAAATTTACCTGCCTTCTTAGCCTGGCCTTTTTGTTGCTGTGCGCCTGCAACCAAGCTTCCCTTACTCAGGAAGAAGCTACTACCACTGAGCCGGACTCACTGATCTTCACGACTATTTCTCTGGAAGACTCGATACTGTTAATCGATGGAATGACCGACGGCCCCATGTCCCGCTACCAGATCGATGCAAAGGTGCTAGCTAGTGGCCCCTCAGAGTTACAGCGGATGGTCAATGATTCTTTGCTGGCTGCCTACGGATTTGCAGGCGAGGTACCCAACGGAGATTACCGCGCAGCCTACCGCAGCCTGATCGATACCACTTTTGCCGTTTACCGCAACCATGATCTTCAGCCGGAAGACGTCGAATATCCGGTTTCGTTTATGGAAACCAATGAATTCTCGACCGAGGTGTTGATCAATAAGCCGGGACTGCTTGTCCTGTCACGCAATTTTTATTTTTTCGGGGGTGGAGCTCACGGCATCTATGGCACGAGCTACCTGAATTTTACCACCCAGCCGGCTAAGTCGCTCAGCCTTGACGATGTATTTACCAAATCGGATACAATGACCCTGGGGCCTTTGCTCATGGAACACCTGGAAGACAAGGAGCGGTTATATACCGACGAAGAACCCGTTCCCCCTACCCAAAACTTTTGCCTGACTGAATTGGGCGTTATATTTTGTTACCCACCCTACGAGATCGGCCCCTATGCAGCCGGCCAGATTGAAATATTTATTCCTCATGAGGTCCTGAAAGAACGCGCGTTGCTACGCCCGGAGATCGAGACGCTGGTCGGGAGCCTGTAAAGAGTATGCACCATCGTTATTTCCTACACCTGGCTTACCGGGGCACCCATTATCGGGGCTATCAGCGGCAACCGAATGTGCTGAGTGTGCAATCCGCCATTGAAGATACCCTGACCGAGGTACTGGGGCAACCGATCACCTTGAGTGGCTGTGGACGTACCGACGCCGGGGTCCACGCCAGCCAGTACTTTGGCAGCATCGACCTGGAAATGGAATGGCCGGAAGATCGCCTGTCCATCCTCAACCGTCGGTTGCCAACTGACATCAGTTGCTTCGAGGTCATTCCGGTAAACTCCAGGGCCAACGCCCGAATGGACGCCAACCAGCGGACCTACGATTACTTTTTGCACCTGAATAAGTCCGCCGGGTTAGACAAACTATCTACCTGGTATCCCGGCGCTGAGGTTCCGCTACGGATCGATCTGATGCGGGAAGCGGCGGCGGACCTGGTGGGCCGCAAAGATTTTCGTGCTTTTTGCAAGACGCCGGAGCGCCACAATACTACGATTTGTGATTTGCGTACCGTAGCAATTTTTACGGACGACCAAGGCGATTATTTACGGCTTCAGTTTACCGCCAATCGTTTTCTGCGCGGGATGATCAGATTGCTGACGGGTAACCTGCTACTGGTCGGAGAAGGAAAACTAAGTATCGCAGATTTTCTGAGGACACTGAATAGTTTGGAGCCACCCAAATTCCACAACCTGGCTGCCGCGGACGGCCTATATTTGTCTGGTATTAACTACGATTTTTGCCAGCGACCAAACTTTAGCCCATTGCAGAAAATGCTGGTGGGGCTTACTACCTGATTATACGCTATGACCGGACCAGACCCCAATACCAGATTTCCGCTGACGGGTTATGATAAACTGTGTTTTCTCAAAAATATCATCGATTCCGAGTTGGTCGAAGTCGGCGATTATACTTACTACGATGACTTCGAAGATGTCAATAATTTTCTGAGAAACATCAAGTATCACTTTGATTTCGTAGGCGATAAACTCATCATCGGGAAGTTTTGCATGATCGCCTCGGGCGTTCGTTTTATCATGAACGGAGGTAACCATCTGACGGATTCTTTTTCTGCCTACCCTTTCGCCATTTTTCAAAACGGATGGGAGCAATCAATGGAAGGTAGAAGCTACCCGTTCAAGGGGAATACGGTAATTGGCAACGATGTCTGGATTGGGCACAACGCCTCGATTATGCCGGGCATCACCATTGGAGATGGGGCCATCATCGCCACCAATGCTACGGTGACCAGGGATGTAGCTCCATACTCCGTCGTCGGCGGTAATCCGGCAAAAGTTATCAGTACCAGATTTACGGAAGAAATAATCGAATTGTTACTGCAACTAAAGTGGTGGGACCTGCCGATCCAGCAAATCACGGACTTAATTCCGGTTCTGTTAAATGGTGAGCCGAAGGAACTCGGGCGGGCGGTTGAGCAGTACAGGTGCTAGCTTTTGGTTAGCAAAGTAGCAAGGCTCTTGATAAGCCGATACACTGATCTTCCGGTCAAGTCATATCGACTTTAAACGTTTTGGTGGAAGTTTGTCGAACTTTTCTGTTTGCTCGTCTTGGAAAGTCGTAAGCAGGGTGATTTTGGGCTTAGTCTTGTTTCGAAACAAAGAGACTAACCCTTAAAACACTCCATTATGAAGCCCTCTTTTAAAAACAACCTTCCCCCTATTTCCGGTAAGCTGAAATTAGCTGGGTTAACCATCTTGCTGATCTTTATTGCCATGCTGATCGCCAATCCATTTGCCGTCAACGACCAGGGTTACCGTTCTGTCGTTCAAGGGATTACCGGAGAGGAATTTGTTCGCTTTGAACCCGGCCTTTACTACGCCGGTTTCTTTTCCAAGACCACCCGCTACGCAGACGTAGTAACCGTGCAGGTTGAGCGGGAGGAGAAGAAAAAGTCGGACATTTCCTACTTCTCGCTTCCGATCCGCTGTCAGTTTGCCGATGGTACTTATGCCAATCAGGTGGGCTACTCCGTAAAGTGGAAATTACCCAACAACGAAGAGCGGATGCTGGCCATTCACAAGGACTACCGCGAGCAGACCCGCTTGGCCGCCAGCCTGGCCGATTACTCCAAAGAATGTGCTAATTACAGCTTCCAGCTCATGGATAGTGAACGGCACTACTCCGGCGGAAAATCCGAACTGGCCGAGGCTTTCAAGTACCAGCTCCGTCACGGACAGTACATCATCGACCAGCGTGAGGTGGTCCGGGTAGACAGCGCTTCCGGCGAAAGCATCCGGGCTTACGAGAATAAGCCTCGAGTCAACAATGACGGAACATTCATACTAGCCAAGAGCGATGTACAGCAGTACGATATCGAGCCCAACTTCGTCGCCATTACTTTAGTAGACTATGAATCGGTTGTTGATGAGAAGCTGAAAGCGAAAGTAGAACAATCTACCCGTGAGGCCATTGCCAAGCAGGAACTCGTGACCGCCCAGCAGGAAGCCCTGACTGCCGAGATGCGCGGCCGCCAGAAAGTGGCCGAGGTAAAAGCAACCGAGGAAGCGGCCAAGATCGAAGCCGAGATTCGTGCCCAGGCCCAGACGGCTGTATCTAAGGAGCAGGCCCTTCAGGCCAAATTCCAGGCAGAAAAAGCCCTTGCCGAGGGTAAAGCTGCCGCCGAGGTTGCCCGCCTGAAGGTAAGTGCTGGTTTAAGCCCCCGTGAAAAGGCGCAGTTCGAAAAGGAGACCCGGATCGGGGTTGCCGCCGAGCTGGCTAAAGTAGCCATGCCGCAGATCGTCATCGGCGGCGGCGACGGGGGCGCACAGGCCAATCCCATGGACGCTCTGGGCGTGAATATGCTGATGCAGGTCATGGACCGCATGGAAAAACAGCAGTAAGACTTGATGATCACCTCAAACCCGACAAACGCGTAGTTTGTATTAGCGCTCTTTCGCGTCGGCGGTCACTCTTCGGAGTGGCCGCTTTTTGTTAGCTTTCCTATCTTTACCCCTATGCTGTCCCTAACCGAAGAAAACTATCTCAAAGCCGTCCTCCACCTTACCATGGAAAGCCCGGAAGGAACGGGTACCAACGATTTGGCCAATCAGTTGGAGGTTACCCCCGCCACAGCCAATAATATGGTAAAGCGTTTACGGGAAAAGGACTTCTTGCACTATGAGAAATACGGCAAGATCACCCTCACGGATTCCGGCCGCAAGATTGCTGTCGGCGTATTGCGCAAACACCGGCTCTGGGAAACTTTCCTCCACGACAAGCTGGATTTTAGCTGGGATGAGGTCCACGAAGTCGCCGAGCAGCTGGAACACATCCGCTCCGAAAAGTTGATCGAAAAACTGGAAGTATTCCTGGATTACCCCGAATATGACCCCCACGGCGACCCCATCCCCGCCGCCGATGGTTCCATCCCTGAATTGACCACTACGCTGCTTTCCGACCTGTCCGTCGGGCAAATTTGCCGGGTATCTGCCGTGAAAGATACCTCCCCGGTCTTCTTGCAATACCTCGAGCAACTGCGGGTGGGAATAGATACCCGACTGGTCGTATTGGAAACAATCCCTTTCGACGGGAGCCTGGTTTTAGAAATCGCAGGAGAAAAAGTCAACGTTTCCGAGAAGCTAGCTGAAAACTTGCTGGTACGTCCTACGGTATCGCCCCGTAAATCCGGCTAGCGACCTCCCGGTCGCTCTACTTCTAGGAACATGCGGAGCGACCGGGAGGTCGCTAGCCGATTACTGCGCCGCCGCGTAAGTCAGCTTTTTGATGCAGATGTCCTGGTAATTGCTCAACCGACCGGTTGCGGCCGTGACACCCCAAAAGACTTTGGAATTATTACCGAAGATTTCGGCCACCAGATCGGCGCTGTAGTCGGCTACCGGTTCATTGTCCAGTTCTACCAATAGTTGTTTGCGCAATGGATTCCAGCTGAGGCGGAGCAAATGCTTCTTCCCGTTTTCCAAATTCGGTACTTCCACCGGACCCAATAAACTCGCCTGGTGGTAGGGAAGACCGTTGGGCATGATGGCCACATGGTCGGAAGCCGGATCATCCAGATGAAAATTGCGGTAAGTATCGAACTCGATGCCCAATGAAGGTACCAGGCCGCTGAAGCCCATCCCTTCACCCCGGTAGCCGGTGGCCATGCTGGGGTGAAAGACGAAAGCGATGCCGTCGGCTCCCTCATCGTCCTTTTCGCCCAGAACCAGACAGACGACCAGTTCGAAGGCGCTATTCAAATCAATGGCGTTCTCGTACCAAGCCGATCCGCTGACGTACTGGACGTCGGGCGTCAGTCGGATACACTCGTCGTTAAGGATTTGCGCGTAGCCGCCCAGCCGAAAATCCTGCACACTGGATTGGGCAGAAAGGAAAGACAGGGAGAATAGAAACGGAAGTAGAAAACGCATAGCGTAGGTTTTGGGGGATGACAATAGAAGACAAACGACGGTCTTTAGTTTAAACGGAGTCGAAGAGAAGGTGTTAAATTGGTCGCCTGCGAAGCCAATTCTCGCTTGTTATATGCAGACACTGCTACTTTGTTAGTATAAAAGACACTAAATATTGGACGCGAGATAAATTGACTTGAATTATCTAGCATCTAGCATCTTTATGGCTTCAAAGTAGCAATGCCGAGAAGCCTGCGACGACCAGCGAAGCGAATGCTCATAACCAACCCCCATGACCTATACCTTTGACGACCAGATCACCGGCGGAAAACTACTGCTGGACCACCAAAATCCGGAGCTGAAACGGTTTGCGATCGCCGAGAAAAATCGCCCTCTGCTGACTATCGCCTGGAACCGGGGCGCGGCTCAGACGGTGTACGTAGATGAGGTGGCCTACGAGTTGGAAGCGGGAGGCGTGATCTTGCTGATCTACGAACACACTTACCGTTTCGAGCGGGCGGAGGAGATCGTAGCCTGGCGTTTCAACCGGGACTTTTACTGCATCATCACCCACGATGCCGAAGTGAGTTGCGTAGGCTTGATCTTCTATGGGCTCCCCAGTCCGATGCGCCTCACGCTTACCAAGGATGAGCAGCGTAAGCTCGATCTTTTATTTCAGGTGTTCGTCGATGAATTCGGGTATACGGATAACATCCAGGGCGAAATGCTGAGAATGCTTCTAAAGAGACTAGTCATTTTACTGACTCGAATGGCCCGAAACCAACACCTGCAAAACCAGCCTGGAAAGGAGGACGTAGATTTGATCCGCGAGTTCAACTTGCTGGTGGAGAAAAATTATGCGCAAAAGCACCAGGTGACTGACTATGCAGAGCTGCTATTCAAGAGTCCCAAGACCCTAAGCAACATTTTCGGTAAGCACAGCGATAAAACGCCCTTGCAGATCATCCGCGAAAGAATATCCCTGGAGGCTAAACGACGTTTACTTTATACCGATGAGGCGATCAGTGAGATCGGTTACGAACTGGGCTATACGGAAGGGGCGCACTTCAGCCGCTTTTTCAAGAAGATGGAAGGGGTTTCGCCCAAGCAATTCAGAGAAAATAGCAAGGTTGGGAAAAATAGGTAAACAGGCGGGAAGTATCCGTAAGATCAGCAGGGGAGCAACACCCCATCTTTGTAATATCAAACGCGGAGATACTTCCGCAATAATTTTAAAATATTACAATCATGGCAAATTTTCCCATCCCCACCCGCGAAGACGTTAGCGCTCCGAACCAGACGATCTTCGATACGCTGACCAAACAACTTGGCTTCGTTCCGAATCTTTACGCTACCTACGCTCACTCCGATAATGCCCTGGGGAACTACCTGGCACTGAGTGGCGCCAAGACCAGCCTTTCAACCAAAGAAAAGGAAGTCGTTAACCTGGCGGTGAGTCAGGCCAATGAATGTGCTTACTGTTTAGCGGCCCACACCGCTATCGGCAAAATGAATGGTTTTAGCGAAGAGCAGATCCTGGAACTCCGTGAAGGTCGTGCTTCTTTTGATGCCAAACTAGATGCCCTGGCCCGGTTTGCCCGTCAGACAACGCTTCGGCGTGGTAAGCCATCTCAGGACATCATCGATGCCCTATTGGCTGCCGGCTATAACCGCGAAAACCTGGTGGACGCCGTTGTACTGATCGGTGAGAAGACCATTTCTAACTATCTCCATGGAGTGACCCAGGTAGATATCGACTTCCCGGCCGCCGTTGAGCTGGAGGGAGTGACCGCATAATTGCTTGTTTCCAATCTTTTTGAGATAAGGCCGACGCCCTGAGGGGCGTCGGCCTTTTTAGTTGATCAGTCGATGATGGCATTCCAGTCGATCCTCACCTTCTCGCCAACCGCCCAGGCTTCGACCAGGCGCTGGTAATGATCGTTCAGTTCGGCGTTCAGGATTCCTTTTGCTTCGGAAACGCTGTCATCATTAGCTACCGAGATGGTAGCCACCGAACGCCATTTACGTTTACCCGTAGCCCGAAACCGAAGTGAGCAAATTCGTTCTTCGCCCTTCAGGCATTCTTCCAGATAATCGCCTACGCAGTGGTGCATGACGGCGCCTTCGTGAACGATCTCTTCGGCGGTCTGCAACTCTACCATGCGATACCAGCCGCGTTGGGTGCGCAGGTTCCAATCGGTATGATTGCGAGCGGGCCAGCGGGTGTCGGACTCGTAGCCGAAATCTTTCAGTAGAGCGGCCAAGTCGATCTTTGCAATCCTTTGGTTGAAGTGTCGGTTAGCGGCCCTTTCAAGCTGCTCAGGATTCCGCAGGTTCTTCAGCACGATCTTTGAACGGGTAGACCAATTATCAACGATATATTCCCGGGTAATGTCCCAGGAGTTTTTGTTGAAATGGGGGTTGTCGAATAAATCGATCAACCGTTCGGCCAGGGGGCGGAGGTGAATGAAAATATCCTTCTTTAAAGGATACTCCGCCAGGGAATGCATAAGTGCGTATACAGCCCAGTTGTGGTCATCTTGCCGGTAACCGAGCGTTTGCATGAAGAGCGATACACCGGTTCGATTGGAAATCATGCCGCCTCCGGTATCGTTGTGAAACAGGTGAGCCATCTTACGGGTGAAGTGAGCATAAGTAGGGTGACGCCGGACGTTGAAGCCCGCCGCCAAGTGAATAAATTCAGAAGGGGCGAAGTAGAATAATTCCGTCCAGATCGAAACGGGAACGTTGCGGACAATCTCTTGCCAGGGCCGGCGGCGTAAAAGATGTAATTCTGCACAACGGGGTAGGGTGCCGGCGTAGTTGTAACGTACCACCTTGGTCCGCATTTGCCGGCCAGTCTTCCAGATCAGCCATAGTTCGAACCAGCAGTAGCGCATATCCAACCAGTAACCTTGGTAAGCTTTTTTGCCGATCTTGGTTTCGACTTCATTGATGATCAAGGGTAAAGCATCGCGGCTAAACTCCCTGGCCAAAGCCCGGAATTTACGAGGGTTTAAGCCGTAGGTCCAATACTCGGCAAAAAGCAACTTTGAGAAAGAATCGGTCCTTGCGGCTGCTTTGCGCCCCTGAACGAAAGAATTGATGCGATTAGTAATGAAAGTGAACACGATGAGAAATTTCTGCCCGTTGGCCCTGGATATGACAAAGCATTATCCCTCGTCACGGGATGAGGTGACGGCCAATCAGATATCATAATTTAGTTGGAGGCTACGCTCGGCGTAGCGTTAGAAACGGCGACTAAGATCCTCCGCCCGTAGCGGATCGATCATTGATAGTATCCACTTGGCGAAACTTCCCAGGCCACCGGTTGTGCAGAGATGTTGCATACGGTTGGTGTTGGTTCGGGGGGTAAATAGGGGCGATAAAGAAAAAGTTCCCAGTCGGGAATTTCAGGGGCACGGGTGAACAGGAGATTACTCGATTCCTGCGTTTAGATGGTCTGCATGACGGACAATGCACTTGCGTGGCTACGTACTACACTAATGAGTAATGTACTCCAAGCAAAATTATTTTTCAATGGCATCGGCGCAAGATATTACCACCCCGGATCAGCGTGGGTCTTCGGGAGTTGCTTCTCCCAATTTCGGAAAGTAGCGCAAAATACCGTCTTCCTGAACTGCCCAGATGGCCGTTCTCAATCCAATTTTCTTCAGGCCGTTGTTGACCCAGGTATTGCAGGTGTTGAAAGCATGGTAGTGCCCGGTACCGTGGTAAAAACGGTCGTGTTCTCCGTATCCGGCGTCTGGGATGAGGCGGATGCGACCGGATTCATCGCGGGCAAAACCGGTCTTTAAATAGTCGAGTAGTTCTTGTTGTTGTGTTTCGGTGAGGGAGAGCACTCGCCAATCGTCTTGGGTAGAGAAGTGATCAGTCAGGTGCATGGCCGTCGGGCTCTTTAGAAAAGCAGCTACAAAGGCGGTACTGAATTTTAATTCTCCCCAGGTGGGGGTGTTGAGGTAGAAGCCCTGGTCGCCCCAGCCAAAGGCAACGTATTTGGTGTCAGGGCTCACGGTAATACTGTCTAGGAAACCCGGGTCCAGTTCCACCGCGGGAAAAATCAGATCGACGTGAACGCCATTGCCGTCGAGGTAGGCCGTCTTGTTTTTTGTGTCCGTTACTGGCTCTGCATCGACCGAGATCATAGGCAGTAAAAAAGCGGCCAGTAGGTAGATCACGATCAAAATGATCAATAGAGCCAAAAAACGCAAACCGTAGTAAATAATAGCAGACATGGCATCTAAGGTAACTAAAGCCTGATCAATTTTACTTCTTTATCATCTACCCAGCCGTGCCACTCCTGGCCATAGTTCATCCCCAGATAATCGGCGGATAGCCGGAAAGGAAGAAAGAAAATTTCGTAGCTGCCGGCATCGTTGGCGCAACTGAGAACACTCATTTGTTTCCCCCTCAGTCGGCGGCCGAGGTCTTTATGACTCTTCAGTAAATCGCTTATCCGGTCGAGAAAAACTTTCATCTGAGCGCTCATAGTGTACCAGTAAACCGGGCTGGCGAAGACAATCTCGTCATAATTCAAAAGCTTTGCTTCTATGAAGTCAATAAAATCATCCGTATCCGGGTATGACTGGTCGTAACGAAAGAAGCCGATCTCGTAGTTGGCCAGGTCTACGAGATCGGCATTCAGTTCTTTACTCAATCGTCGGGCAACTTGCCAGGTGTTGCCGTTGGAGCGGGCGGAGGCGTGGAGGATCAGGGTGGGCATATTGGGATTGAATGGAGAGTGTAAAATTATGTTTATATATAAATATATAAGTACGTGGGCCCCCTTTAAACACTAGCCTAAGCCCGCTTTACCTCAATTCCTGCACTGCTTCCATCCACCAGGTCCACAGCGTCGGTTGCCTTAGCAGACTCCAGGTCCAGAGTATTTGCCAGCACCTCTTCCTTAATGTATTCGGCGTACCGATTTACGGCTTCGGCTACGGCGGCATCTTCGCTTTGTAGCTGTACGATGATCCGGTCGGTAACCTCGAAGTTCTGGTCCTTGCGTACGTTCTGGATGCGGTTCACCAATTCCCTGGCCATGCCTTCGGCGGCGAGTTCGGGGGTAATGTCCACGTCCAGGGCCAGGGTCAGTTCGTTGTCGTTGGCGACCTTCCAGCCGGGGATATCCTGGGTGGTGACTTCCACGTCTTCGGGGGTGATCAAAAATTCACTGCCATCAATGTTGAGGGGGAATTCTCCTTTTGACTCCAAAGTAGCAATGTCTTCCTGGCTCATGGAGGTGATCTGGCCAGCGCCGGCCTTCATGTTTTTGCCCAGCTTGCGACCGAGGCTACGGAAATTCGGCTTGATCTGTTTTTTCAGGAATCCGTCGTCTGCATTCAGCAGTTCCAGTTCTTTTACGTTCACTTCGGCCAGCACGATGTCTTTGATGGCTTCCACCCGACGGGCAAAATCGGCATCCAGGGCCGGCACCATGATTTTCTGAAGCGGTTGACGTACGCGGATTTTATCCCGTTTACGCAGGCTCAGGGCCAGGCTGCTCAGTCGTTGGGCGTAGCTCATCCGCTGCTCCAGGTCCTCATCGATCAGACTTTCGTCGGCGGTAGGCAAGAGACTCAGGTGAACGGAATCCGAGGCAGTTCCCCGGGTCAGGTTGCGGTAGAGCCAGTCGGCGAAGAAAGGAGCAACCGGACTCATCAGCTGGGCCACCCGTTCCAGACAGTAGTAAAGGGTCTGGTAAGCGGCTTGCTTGTCGGCGGTCATATCTCCTTTCCAGAAACGGCGACGATTTTGGCGCACGTACCAGTTAGACAACTCCTCGTTTACGAAACCGTCAATGGCGCGCACGGCTTTGGTTGGCTCGTAATCGGCGTAGAAAGCAGTTACGTCCCGCGTCAGGCTATTGAGCTTGGAGATGATCCATTGGTCGATCTCCGCCAGTTCGGCGTGCGGGATGGCGCCCTGTTTTTCCGGAGCGTATTGGTCGATGTTAGCGTAAAGGGCATAAAAGCCGTAAGTATTGTAAAGGGTACCGAAGAAACGCCGCTGCACTTCTCCGATCCCGTCGATATCGAACTTCAGGTTCTCCCAGGGGTCACTGGCACCGATCATGTACCAGCGGGTGGCGTCGGCACCGTATTTGCCGATGGTCTCGAATGGATCGGCGGCATTACCGAGCCGCTTGCTCATTTTTTTGCCGTTCTTGTCCAACACCAGTCCGTTGGAGACGACGTTTTTGTAAGCCACGCTATCAAAGACCATGGTACCGATGGCGTGAAGGGTATAAAACCAGCCACGGGTTTGATCGACACCTTCGGCGATGAAATCGGCGGGATAACTGGCCGCAAACTTCTCCTTGTTCTCAAAAGGGTAGTGCCACTGAGCATAGGGCATGGAGCCACTATCGAACCAGACGTCGATGAGATCCAGTTCCCGCACGAGTTTTTTACCATTCTGATACAGCACTACGTCATCAATGTAGGGGCGGTGGAGGTCACCGGGTACTTCCTGCTTAAGTCCGAGGGCTTCATTGGCCGCTTCGATGCCCTGCTTTAATTCTTCGATCGAACCGATACAGAGCTGCTCTTCTCCATCTTCACTACGCCAGATCGGCAACGGAATTCCCCAGTAGCGACTACGACTGAGGTTCCAGTCATTCAGGTTCTCCAGCCACTTGCCGAAACGACCGGTTCCGGTACTGGCGGGTTTCCAGTTGATGGTTTCATTGAGCTCGCTCATGCGCTCCTTCACGGCACTAGCCTTGATGAACCAGCTATCCAGTGGGTAATAAAGTACGGGCTTGTCCGTCCGCCAACAATGTGGATAGTTGTGGTTATACTTGGCCACATTAAAGGCCTGGCCGATGGTCTTGAGGTGAATGGCAATGTCTACATTGACGTCTTTATAGCCCTCCTCATTCTTGTAGTCCTTGACGTAGCGGCCACCAAATTTTTCTACTTCATCGGTGAATTTACCCTGCTTGTCCACCAGCGTCAGTGAGCCGATGCCGTTAGCCTTACCCACTGCCATATCATCCTGGCCGAAGCTAGGCGCGGTGTGTACGATTCCGGTACCGGCATCGGTGGTCACGAAGTTGCCGGTGATGACCCGGAAAGCATCGCCGTCGGTAGGCACCGGGCCTTTCAGTAACTGCTCGTAACGGAGGCCGTCCAGTTCTTTGCCCGTAAAGGTTTTGGAAATCGCTTCCACTGTCGGCTGGTTGTGACCGCCGAACCATTTATCCACCAATTCCCGGGCCAGCACGACGTCATTCACATCTCCGGTATATTGGTTCTTGGTCCGTACTTTGACGTACTCGATCTTGGGGCCTACGGTCAGGGCCGTGTTGCTGGGCAGGGTCCAGGGGGTTGTCGTCCAGGCGATGAAATGCAGATTGGTGCTTTTGGGCACTGCTACTTTGCTAGCCACTTCACCTTCTTCGTTCCGGATAAACTGCTCAAGTTGAAACAACCATTCAGCGGCTTCATTTTGCTCCACCTCAAACATGGCCACTACGGTCGTGTCCGTCACGTCCTGGTAGGCACCGGGCATGTTGAGTTCGTGGGAGCTCAGTCCGGTACCGGCGGCGGGGCTGTAGGGCTGAATGGTATAACCTTTGTAGATCAGCCCTTTATCATAAATTTGCTTGAGTAACCACCAGACGCTTTCGATGTACTCGTTTTCGTAAGTGATGTAGGGGTTCTCAAGGTCGACCCAGTAGCCCATTTTGCGGGTGATGTCGTCCCAAATGTCCTTGTAGCGCATCACAGTTTCACGGCAGGCCTTGTTGTAATCGTCTACGCTGATCTTGGTGCCGATGTCCTCTTTGGTGATGCCCAGTTCTTTCTCTACACTTAGTTCAATGGGTAAGCCATGGGTATCCCAACCACCTTTACGTTCTACCCGCTTACCCTGCAGGGTCTGAAACCGGCAGAATATATCCTTGATCGCCCGGGCCATGACGTGGTGAATACCGGGTTTGCCGTTGGCGCTGGGCGGGCCTTCGTAGAACACGAAATTATTGTTTGCATCCCGCTCAGTGATGCTACGTTCAAAAATTTTCTCACGTTCCCAAAATTCAAGGATTTCTTTATCGATCTCCGGGAGGTTCAGACTTTTAGTGGGTTGATACATTGTATATATTTTGGCTAACAAACCTGCCCGGCCAGACGAGCAAGCGGACGGGGTCGCAACGTCAAAAGCGGATCGAAGGATGTTAAATTCAAAAAGCTCCAACGGCCATCCGTTGGAGCTTTTTGAGTTAAACTATAACCGCGAGCGTCCTAGGGATGGCAGGGCCTTCCAGGAATAATAATGCCGCTAATTATAATTCGACGGTTTTGCATAGGGCAAATATAGTTAATCATTGGGAATGATAACAGTCGGCTAAGGTAAGTTGTTGCTTGCTCCTATTACCCGGAGGGAAAAAAGCGGTGTTTTATATTTTGAATGTAACAGTTTTTTCTACCTTTGAAATTGAACACTAAGGAAACATCTTTTAACAATTAAACCCATTTTATCTATGAAATCACTTTCTCAAAAGATAGTAGCCGCCGTATTGGTACTGTTTCTTGCCGTTGGCATGAGTTCCTGCGCCGTAACGCTTCCAGTGAACGCCACCAGTAACCCACTGGGTAGCAAAGTCGGTACGGCTACTGCTACCGGTTACCTCGGGGTACTCTTCTTCGATCAGGACGCCAGTATCCGTACTGCTGCCAAGAACGGAGGAATTACCCGTATTTCTACGGTAGACATCAAGTCAACTTCCATCCTGAACCTGATCGTTACTTACGAAACAATCGTTACGGGAGAATAATCACTCCTGCAACTTTTTACGCCCAGCCCGATCGCTAATGATTTGGCTGGGCGTTTATATTTACAGCTAATGAAGAGTAAGATTTTAATACTAATACTAATTTCGACTCTGGTCGCGACTTGCGGTCAGCAGGTAGAAAAACAACCGACGGATATCCTGCCAGTAGGATGGCAGGTAGTGGAAGACCGGCAGACGTACCTGCCCTACTTTGAGCAATACGTCAACAACCATCCGCGTATTTCCATGCCATTGCAAAGGGTTTATGGCCAAACAGAAGGGGAGGTAAAAGTTTACCGCGGCATCGTCGTGGGCGAAAAAGCGGACAAAACGCGGGAAGCGATCATAGCTCATCATGGCTACGAAAATTGTGAGCGCTCCTCTGCTGACGCAACCGCAGGGCAACCACCACTCCTGGTTTGCCGTTCGGCTGATAGCGGGGTGACTATCACCTGTCTGTTTCACGATGCAAGCCCCACCGAAACCTACGTTTACGCCATATTGGACTCTGCCCGTAATGACGGTCACGACCCGAATCACATTCTTCAATCGTTCATCTCCGAAACCCCCATTTCCCTTGAAGCCCAATAAACTCACTTACTTCCTGTTTACAGTCGTCGGCATACTGATTTTCACTGGTTGCGGCATGAAGCCCGGCAGCAGCGGTAAAAGCAGTAAATTCTTCGAAACCTTCTACGCCGGCAGCAAAAACGGCACTCAGTATTTCATTAAGCCGCTGGATTTTGCCGACGCCGACAAGCAAGGAGCAGCGGTGGACTTTACCCTACGTGACGCAGATTTTCAGGGAGACTCTACTACCGTTAATTATACCCTGACCACCTCCAGGCAATTGCCCGCCGACCAAGCTATTTCCTTCGTAGATGCCAATGGGAAATCAATTTTCCAGACCCGGATGGTTGAAAGGCTTTTTCAGGAAAGAACAAAAACCGGCTACCTCGCCCGTTATACCTCCAAAGCCCCGAATCCTGCGGTGGCCAGCGCTTTTGAGCAAACGGATATGACGCTCCGGGTATTCACCGAAGGTGAGGGGACATTGATCTTTTTACCTTCCGGGAAGACCCAAAGTGCCATGCAAGAAGTTAACCGTAATCTATTCAGTCTCTACTAAGGGATTTGTTGAGTCGTTAATTTTATATGCCGTAAACGGGCCCTTTAAGTCAGCTTCGAGTAGAGCTAAGGCCTGGTTATAAGTCGGGATCGTCCGGCTCTCAATGCCTCTACCACAACTGAGGCCAGAATCAGCCCACCGCCCCATACTGTATTCCAACCCGGCACCTCTCCCAGCAGTAAAAAGCCAAATGCAATGCCATATACCGGCTGGGTGCTGCCGATCAAGCTCGCAGTGGTGACTGAGAACGCCCGAAAGCTATTCAGGAACAAAGTGTGCCCAATGGCGGTGGTAATCAGCCCGAGGCCAATCAGTGCTGGCCAGTCCGTTATTAAGGGCGTTTCTCCGCTAATTAAGATCAGGGGCAGTAAGAGGATGACCGCAATGATTACTTGATAGGTCATCAGCACCGAGCCTTGCACACTATTTACCTGGGTTTTCATCAGAATATTACGGATTGCATAAACGGTGGCCGAGAAAACGCCCATGGCGATACCGGCGGTCAGGTCATTACTCAGATCGGCGGAAGGAGCCATTATGGCTACGCCGGTTAAGACTAAAGCGGCGAGTAAAATATGTATAAGCTGAAATCGATGCTTTAAAAGTAACGGCTCCAGAATCGCAGTGATGGCCGGAAAGGTAAATACTGCCACCATGGCTACCGCTACGTTCGACCAGGCCAAAGCATAGAAGTAAGCCACCCAGTGGAAAGTCATCAAGACTCCGGAAGCCAGGACCACCCAGCGGTTGCGATGGCCTTCTACCCGAAAGGAGAACCCCCGGTAACGGCAATAACCCAACATGATTCCCACGGCCAACAAACAGCGCCACCAGATAGCAGCCGTGGGGGAGATACTCAGTGAGCGGGCAAAGGCACCGGAAGTGGCGATGCAGAGCATTGAAAAGTGGAGTAGGGTGTGGTCTTTCCAGGTGGTGGGCATGAGTAGTTTTTTTGCCGCGTCGCGGCTCTTCGCCTAATGGACTGCTTAATTAGGCTGCGCTCACTCCTCCCGTATAATGGCCTCAATTCGTTGCGCGCGCCGCGCCGGTAAGACCGAAGCCAAAAATCCAATGGCCATCACCACTGCCGCAACAACCGGAAAGTCAGTCCAGCGCAGGGAAAGCGGGTAGGCTTCCATCAGGGTGCCTGGAATCCGGATCAGTACGTAATGTTCTTGCAACCAACCGAAGAGAATGGCGAGACTGAAGCCGACGGCAATACCTAGAACGCAAAGTAGCAGCCCGACTCGCAGGAAAACGTTGCGGATGTCCCGCCCCGTCATGCCCATGCTGCGCAGGATAGAAATATCTTTTTGTTTTTCCAGCACGATCATCCATAGCGCACCGATCATATTGAAGGAGATCAGTACCATCATTAATGCTACGATGGCGAAGGTGACCCAGCGCTCGATCCGCATCAGTTTGAGTAAACCGCTTTCCTGTTCCAGACGATTTTTGATGACGAATTCCGGCCCCATTACTTCACGGATACGATCGTAGGTTTCCGGCTCGTCAAAACCGGGGGCCAGTTTAATCTCCAGGGCCGAGACCACTGCTACTTTGAAGCCCAATAAATCCCGCGCCAAGTCAATATCGATCAGTACGGCATCGTTTTCAAAACTCTGTTGGGCCTGCACCACGCCCACCGGCAGCACGGATTTGATGACCAGCGAATTGAGGTCCCCTCCCGAAAAAACAGACCTGGACTTTTCCCGCTTTGCCATGTAGATATCCAGGGTCTCGAATTGGTTGAGTACATCGATATTCAGGGCATTCCCCAGTTGCTGACCGACCACGGCGGTCGTGCGTTCACCCGCATCATCGATCAACTGAAAGTAGCCCTGGCGAATGGAGGTGTCGATCTGGTTGAGGCCTACGTAATCCCGGTCCACCCCTTTGATCTTGCCGGCGCTGCGACGGTCGCGGTAAGTGAAAAAAGCCGTTTCTTCCAGGGAAGAAGACACCAGTTTTACACCGGGAATCTCGTACAGCCTGTCCTTTTGGGCGTTGACATACTTGAAGGTCTTGCCCTCGGCTGCGGTTATTTCCACGTCGGGGTTCAGGCTGTCGAACATGCCCAGGAAGAGATCTTCGAAGCCATTGAATACGCTCAACGCCAGTACCAAAGCCGCAGCTCCCACCGCCACGCCGAAAGCGGCGATCATGGTGATGATGTTGATGGCGTTCGTACTCTTTTTGGCGAAGAGATAACGCCAGGCCATGCGGGTGGAGAGATTCATAGGGCGAAGGTAAAACTTTTAACGTCTCCTTGACATACCAAGGGATGACTGAGACGTTCTATCAACGTCTTATCATTAAAATAACATCTGAAATTTTTATTCGATTTCAAGCAAATGAAAATTTCAGGTACTCAATAAACGAGTATGCAACGCATTATTGCCCTGCTGGCCATCTGCTTTTTAGCCACTGGCCTGTTCGCCCAACCAACCAATAATTATACTTCTTCCGCCGATTCTGACCCCGAGGCTCTGAAACTGGTTAAGGCCCTTAAGGCGAAGTACGAGGGGATGGCTAACATAGAAGCAATGTTTCGGATGGACATCGAGCTGCCTGGCCAGGCGATCGAAAGCCAAAAAGGCTCCATGGCTCGTTCCGGCGACAAATTCCATTTCAAGCTGGCCGGTCAGGAGGGAATCAGCGATGGCAAGGCCATTTACGTGATTATGCACGACAACAAGAGCGTCAACATCGAAAATATGCCCGAGGCTGACGAGGAAAGCGGAATGCTGACGCCCCAGAACCTGCTTACCTTTTACGACCTGGACAAGTACATTTTCGCACTGCAGGGAGAAGAAACCGTTAGTGGCAAGCGATTGCAAACCATTGAACTCAAGCCCGTCGACCGGGATGAGAGCGAATTCATCAAACTACGGATGACGGTGGACGCCAAGGCCAAGCAAGTAAGTAGCCTGGCCGCTTTTTCCCGCGATGGTAGCCGTTTTACCTTTTACCTGGATCAATTGAATGATAATCCGGCGTTAGATGCCAGTCGATTTGTCTTTAAGAAATCCGATTACCCGGGGTATTACGTGGAGGATTTGCGGTTCTAGTAACCGTCATATTCAGTGCGCATTTACGGCAACGTTCGATGACTCGGACGTTGCCGTAATAATTTGTGGTGGATTATCGGGACTTAGTCACCTGGGTTGGGCCGTTTGGAATCAGAGTATATACTTGGTAATTGCGTACCTTTATGGTGAATATTTACATGAAAATTAGGCGGTTTGAGAAAAGATTACACCAGGATATTCATAATTTGGATTTGTATTGTTTTTTATGCGCTTCCAGTTTATTGTCAGGAAATTTGTGATAATGAAATCGACGATGACGGCGACGGTCTGATCGATTGTTATGATGATGACTGTTCCGGCATCACTCCGTGTGAAGAGTTCTTCTTTGGCCAGCCTTCTCCAGACTGTGAGTTCAGTCCACCCCCGATCCAGCAGATCGAACTGACGGAACTATACCGTACCGACCACGTGGCTTACCCGATAGATCAGCGTTCCGGCGTTTACGTTGGTGACATGAACGGTGACGGTATTCCGGACCTGGTGACTCGCGATAATAATCCCGCCCGTATTCAAATCTACAGCGGCGACGATGGAACGATCTTACAGAGCATCCCCACCGGCGGGTCTCATCCTTTCGGCCAAGTGGCCATCGCTGACGTAGACCGTAATGGATTGGGCGATATTTTTCACGTAGAATACGACCGCCGCTTAGCCCGCTACGAGTTTGGAAACCCGAACCCCGTTTGGCAAACACCCAATGGCCAGACCAACGATACCAGTGTCGGTACCCCTCAGATCGCTGATCTGAACGGAGACGGCATTCCCGAAGTCTACGTAGGTGGCCGCATCTTCGATTCGGAAACCGGAATCCTTTACTCCACGGAGAGTGTGAATAACGGTGGCTACGCCGGAGGCAGCAATAGTGACCGCTTTCCCATCGTCTACGATTTTTTCCAGGAAGGCGATCCAATTCCCGGTGGTGGTGGCGCAGTATTTGGCCCCGAAGCCAACGGACTGGAATACGCGGCCGGCGACCGCATCTATACTTTCGATTTCACGCCGGGAGTGGCTGGATCGGGCGATTTTATGCAAGCATCGATGCTTAATGACAGCGACGGGACTACCGGCGACGGCTTTAGCAGCATCTCCGACATCAACGGAGATGGAATAATGGACGTGGCAGTCATGGACGGTGGCCGGGTCTACGCCTGGGATCCTTATACTGGCCAAAGGATCGGGTCAATTTTCAATATTCCCAACACGAGCAGCGGTGGTCGTATCAACATCGGTGATTTTAATGGCGACGGCGACGTGGAGTTAGGCTTCGCCGGCCGCAATGCTTACTACGTGTTACAACTAGAAGCTGATAATACATTCTCTGTTCTTTGGTCCAGAAGCGGTCTGGACGATGGTTCTCAGCGAACCGGTTCCACTTTGTTTGACTTTGACGGGGACGGTATGAACGAAGTGGTCTATTCCGAGGAAGCCAATTTGTTTGTCTATAGCGGAATCGATGGGGCCGAACTTTTACGGATTCCCAGTGAGGCCGGTACCCGTACCGAATACCCTCTGGTTGCTGATGTCAATGGTGATGGTACGGCGGAAATCATTGTCACGGCCCAGGACGGTAATGGACCCGGGTTCAGTGGCAGTGGGTGGGTAACTGTGTACACCAGCGCCAACCAACCCTGGGTGCCTACCCGTCCGGTCTGGAACCAGCACGGATACAATGTGGTGAATGTCAACGACGATTTGACCATCCCCGCTATTCAGCAAGACCCGCTCAACCCGGCACTGATCGACAATTACAATAATTTCCTGGTCCAGAGCCCTGTTCGCACCCAGAGTGGGGTAGGGAACTTCCCTGCCGCCGACGCTACTCTGGAGGCAATTATCGATCCGATGACCAACGAGCCCGTACGTGACTTTACCGACTGCCCGGAATTCGTGAGTATTCTGTTAGAGGTTGAAAATGCCGGTGCTGCTATTTTACCCGGCACCACTCCCGTTGCTTTTTACGAAGGAGATCCCACCCAGACCCAGGCGGTGCTCATCGATGTGATCACCCTGGGTGAGGACGTCAATCCCGGCGAATCCATCATGATTTCGCTAGCCGTCAGCGTGATCGATTATGCCGGGCAAGATGGCCCGAACAACGTCTTTATGGTAGTCAATGATGCTGGTTTCGACCAGGCCGATCTGCCTTTCGACTTCGCAACTGATTTTCCAGTGACCGGTACGGCCGAATGTGACTATACCAACAACCTGTCCATGATCGGTTCGCTGAACTGTGAAGAAATTTGTGATGGTAATGGTACGGACGACGGAATAGACAATGATGGTGACAACCTGATTGACGAACCCAATATTTTTGCCCCTACTTTGACGGGCTGCCCCGGTGAGGAACTGCCCCAGTTTACGACCGATGTGGGTAATAACAACGGGACTTACTCCGTCGTACAGCCTGACCCGACCGGGACCACCGTTACGGCGGATGGACAGGTGACTTTGGGTGATAACGTTGCGACCTATCCCACTACGGTAGACATTCAATTCGACGATGGTAACTGTATCGATATAGTCACTGTAATGATCGACGATACGGAAGCTCCCCAGATCGTCTGCCCGGGCAACCGCACCCAACCGGTAGACGATAACTGCACCTCAATTACCCCGGATTTGTTATCCGGACTTCAAAGTAGCGATGATTGTGCAGCCACCAGTGACCTAACGCTAACGCAGTTGCCGGCGGCTGGCGACCCACTTGTTTTAGGTGATAATACCATAACCATTACGGCAACGGACCTGGCGGGAAATAGTGCAAATTGCACAACTACGATAACGACCCTTGACCAGAGCCCACCTCTCCTCAGCTGTGTGAATAGCCTGGACATCATGGCTGATGCTCAATGCCGTGGACTGATTCCCGACCTTTCCAGCCAGACAAACGCCGTTGATAACTGTACGGACTTTGGTGACCTGATCTTCACCCAGGTTCCCGCTGTCGGTACCTTAGTTAACAGTAATGCCTCCAACTTTGTGCAGACCGTCCAGCTAAACGTACGCGACGAAAGTAATAATCAAAGTACCTGCTCGATCAACGTCCGTATTCTGGATCAGACGCCGCCGGACGTGGTTTGCCCCGCTAACCAGACGATCAATCTGAACCAGAATTGTGTGGCTCAATTGCCGGACTACCGCGACCAAGTCACTAAAAGCGATAACTGTAGCAACGGTGCTCAGATCCAGACTTTTCAGAATCCGTCGCCGGGCTTGAATATTACTATGCCGGGGGTGACGATGGTCACCATCACTGCCCGCGACCAGGCGAATAATGTCAACAATACCGGCTGTACTTTTAGTGTGACGGTGGTTGATCAGACTCCACCTACCCTCAGTTGCCCGTCGGTGATTATGGCCGACGCGGATGCTAATGACTGTTCGGTCACGGTGGGAGATTATACTGGCGTTGTGCAAGCCAACGATAATTGCGGAACGGCTGGAACCATTACAATTACCCAAAGCCCGATTGCTGGTTCTGCCTTCAACGCCGATCAACAGATCGTCACCATTACCGCCGATGACGGTAGCAATACGGTGACCTGTGATATCACGATACAGCGGCAAGATATTACGCCTCCCTCCATCTCTTGCCCGGCCGATCAAACGGAATCGGTGGACGCCAGTTGTCAGTTTACCCTGACGGATTATTCGGGCCTGGCCACGGCCGGAGACAATTGCACGGCTACTTTGTTAGTCACCCAAAGTCCCGCTCCGGGAACCATTATTAGTTCAGACCAAACGATCACCCTGACGGCTACCGACGAGGCTGGGAATTCAGCCAGTTGCACTTTCATGGTTTTGTTAGAAGACAATACACCGCCAATCATTACCTGCCCGGCCGACCAGGATCTGGGTGTGGATATGACCTGCGACGTGCCTTTGCCTGATTACACCAACAACGGTTCTTTACAAGATAATTGTAGTGCCGGCATGGCGGTGAGCGTAACCCAGAGCCCAGCCCCCGGCACGCCCGTTTCCGGTCCCAATAGTACCATAAACGTAAGCCTGACCCCGACGGATGAAGCCGGCAACGTGGGCTTACCCTGTACCTTCGTGGTTACGCTGGTGGATATGCAGGCTCCGAGTATCACCTGTCCGGCCAGCCCCCAGACTGATTTCGTGGACGTCAACTGTTCGGCCCTGGTACCGGATTTTCGTGATGATACCGACGTGAGCAGTATGTGTGATATGGGGGGCATTTCGCTGACCCAAAGCCCTCCTCCGGGCACGATGATTACGGCCTCGGACCTCGGCCCTGCTGGACTAACGACCGTCATCACGATCACGGCCGACGATGGGAACGGAAACACCGCCAGCTGTAGTTTTGATTACGTGATTCTGGATAACACGCCCCCCAACCTGACCTGCCCGGCTGACCTGACCGTAGACGTGGATGCGAATTGCAGTTACACGCTGGCCGATCTGACGACCCAAACGCTGACAAACGATAACTGTGGGATGATGATCACCCTGAGTCAAACGCCCGCAGCTGCCACGGCGATCAGCGGCGACGGCACGACTCAAACGGTCACGATCAGCGGTACCGACGCAGCCGGCAACGCCGCAATGTGTCTGGTGAATGTTACCTTGGAAGACAATATTGACCCGGTGGTGACTTGTCCGGTGGTGGTTGCTCCTTTAGTGGCCAATGCGGACTGTACAGCCAGTTTGCCGGATTATACCATGAACAGCTCGGCCACAGATAATTGCAGCGGCCCCGGAGAAATTTCGCTGACCCAAAGTCCGGCTCCTGCCACGGTAATTTCCGGAGCCGGAACTACCCAATCGGTGACCATCACGGCCACGGATGAAAATAATAATATTGATCAGTGCGTCATTACGGTCGTCCTAGAAGACCAGGCTGACCCGGTGATCGACTGTCCGGCCGATCAAATACTTGTTGTTGATGGCAATTGCGAAGCGACGGTGCCCAATCTGGCCAGCCAGGCCACGGTAAGTGACAATTGTACGCTCTCCGCACAAATTACTGTTAGCCAGGATGTAGCCCCGAATACTGTTTTGAGCAACGACGGGACAATACAAACTGTGGTGCTGACGGCCGACGACGGTAACGGAAACACGGCTAACTGTAGCGTACAACTGACCTTGGAGGACAACAGCCCACCGATCGTCACCTGCCCACTGGCCCAGGAGTTGGTACTGGATGCCGGTTGTATGGCGGTGCTGCCCGATTATAGCGGACAACTCAGTGCAAGCGATAATTGCACGGACGTAGCCAGCCTGACCATTACCCAAAGTCCACCAGCTGGAAGTACCGTGAGTGGAGCAAATACGATCGTGGCCGTCACTTTTACGGTAGATGACAATAATGGCAACGCGACCACTTGTCAATTCAACGTAACCCTGACGGACGAAAGTGACCCTACCGTGGTTTGTCCGGCTAACCAAGTACTGAATCTGGACAGTGATTGCCAAGTAGAGATTCCTGATTTTACCGGTAGCGCCACGCCTGCCGACGGCTGTACGATGAGCGGTATGATCGAACTGATCCAAAGCCCGGGACTGGGTACGGTACTGGCCGGCCATAACCAGCAACAAACGGTAACAATCACGGCCAACGACGGTAACGGTAACCTGGCCAACTGTAGTTTCACGGTAAGCACTGCAGATGTCACCCCGCCGAGTATTGCCTGTCCGGCCGATCTGACCGTGGCCGTTGATAATAATTGTGCCTTCAACCTTCCGGATTACCGGGCCAATGCGACTACCGCAGATAATTGCAGTGAGGTAGTGGACATCATGCTGGTCCAAAGTCCGATTGGCACGGCACTGACCAGTTTGAATACGCCTGAGACGATTACGATCACTGCGACGGATCAGGCGGGTAATTCCGCAAACTGCACCTTTACCGTAACGCCAACGGATCAAACCAATCCGGATATCGTTTGCCCTGCTCCGCAGGTCATCTACCTGGATGGGGCTTGCTCGGTGAACTTGCCCGACTTCACCGCGCTCGGCACGCCTACGGATAACTGTACGGATGAAGCATCCATCATGGTTACTCAAAATCCGGCCGAGAATACGAATTACGTCAGCTTGGACAGCTCCATTATTATGGTGACCCTGACGGCTACGGACGCTTCCGGAAATACGGGTACATGCTCTTTCCAGGTGGATTTGCAGGACACGATCCGACCGACAGTCATTTGCCCGGTAGATACCGTCATTGCCCTGGACGAAGATTGTAACGGCGAGATACCCGACCGTACCGGCGTAGTAATGGCCGATGATAATTGCTCCGGGAGTGCGTTGACGATCATCCAAAGTCCCGAGCCCGGAACCACATACAGTGGTGACGGAACCAACGTGGAAGTCACTTATACGATCACCGACTCGGATGGCAATCAAACGACCTGTACCTCGCTGGTGACTTTTGAGGATCAGAGTCCGCCCGATCCGGTTACTTGTCCGGATAACCAAACCCTGACGACTGACGACAGTTGCCCCATCGCTCTGCCCGATTATTCCGATAATGTAACGGTGTTGGACAATTGCCGTGCTCAGGAAGAAATCATCTTAACGCAGGCTCCCTCCCCCGGGATGACCTTTATGAACAATGGGACGGTGGTGACTGTAACGATCACGGCCGACGACGGAAATGGCAATACCGAAGATTGCGTTTTCGATGTTACACTGGTAGACAACGTACCGCTGAACCTGACCTGTCCCGGCGGTCAGATCGTGATTGCCAGTAATGATGACTGCACCGGTACCTTACTCGACTACAGTGATCAGGCCGAAGTTTCCAATGAATGTATGAGCCCGGCGGCTGGGGTAACTTTCGTCCAAACGCCAATGGCGGGAACGATACTTCCCTCGGCCCAACTCAATGTGCCACAAACGGTAACCCTGAATGCCGAAGACGCTAATGGAAACATTACTTCCTGTGATTTTCTGGTGACCCTGATCGACACCTTGCCACCGGTATTGACCTGCCCGATTGATACAGTCAAACCAGTGGACGCCGCTTGCCAGTATTACCTGGATGACTTCAGGGACCAGGCACTGGTGGAAGACAATTGTTCGCCGGTTGGTAGCATTGTTCTGACGCAGAGTCCTGCTGAAAACGCACCGGTTCAGGGTCCGGACGGCAACCAGGAAGTAACTATTACGGCCGAGGACGCGGACGGAAATATCTCCAACTGCGTATTTATGGTGACCGTGCAGGATACCTTCCCGCCGAATCTGCAGTGTCCGGCCCCGGATACCCTTTTCGTTAATGGCGATTGTGAAGCCGTCATTCCCGATTACCGGAGCGAAGCCGAGAAACTGGATAACTGTACCGCTCAGGGTGACGTAGTGATCACTCAATCTCCGGCTCCCGGAACGGTACTGAGCGGAGATGACACTGATCAGCTGATCACAATCGAAGCCACCGATGGCAGCGGTAATACCAGTAGCTGTACTTTCGAGATCAATCTGCAGGATACCATCCGCCCGGATATTATTTGTCCCGGCATGCAGGTGATTAACCCCGACGAAAATTGTGATGCATTAATCGGTGACTACCGTGGATTGGCGACGACAATGGATAACTGCGCTACGGGTGGAATGATAACGGTCAGTCAATTGCCGGCCCCCGGAACGATTCTGAACGGACAAGGCGCGGCCAACCTTATCACCCTGACGGCCGACGACGGCAATGGTAATTCGACGGATTGTACGTTGGAAGTAGAACTGGTTGATAATGTACCGCCCCAGATCGCCTGCCCGCCAGACACGACCGTAGATCTGGATGGAGACTGTGAGTACGACCTCCCTGACCTGCGGCCAATGGTGAACGCCACGGACAACTGTACGGCCCAGATGGATATTGTATTGACTCAGCAGCCCGGTATCGGAGCCACTTTCAGCGGTCATTTGACTAGCATAGAAGCAGTGGTAACGGCTGACGACGGAAACGGCAACCAGTCTCAGTGCAGCTTCAATATTACCCTGGAAGATAATACGCCTCCGACGATTGAATGTCCGCTCCTGCAAATTATCGTAGCCGACGACAATTGTATGGGCTTGATCCCGGATTACACCAGTCTGGCCCAGGTGGATGACAACTGTACGGCCATCGACCTGATCCGAATTTCCCAGATGCCGGCTCCCGGTACGATAATCACCGGAGATGGAACGGCTGAAGAAATTACCCTGACCGCCGATGATGGCAACGGCAACACGGTGAGTTGTTCCTTCTTTGCCCGCCTGGAAGATCAAACCCCGCCGAGCATTGCCTGCCCGGCCGACCAGGTGATCTTTACGGATGAGAATTGCTCGGTCGACCTGCCGGATTATACGGATCTGGTGATGGTAAGTGATAACTGTACCGGGGCAGGAATGATTGCTGTGGACCAAATACCATCGGCTGGAACCACTTTCTCGGAACTGGGTGTCAATACCCTTACGTTAACGGCCGACGATGGCAACGGCAACACTGCCGATTGTTCATTTACGGTAATCGTCGCCGACAATACGCCGCCGGAACTGGTTTGTCCGCCTCTCAGCGTGGTGGCAGGAGATGAAAGCTGTATCGTGTCGATCGCCGATTATCGAGACAGCATCAGCGTCAGCGACAATTGCACGGCTACTTTGTCAGTCAACCTCACCCAGACTGCTCCACCCGGAACCATGATCTCAGGGCTGGGAACTTCGGAAGAACTGACGATTACCGCTACTGATGAAAGTGGAAATAGCAGCAACTGTATCATTACTGTGGAGGTGACCGATCTGACTCCGCCGACGATAAGCTGTCCGAACGATACGACCCTGGCTACGGACGCCAACTGTACCGCTCTGGTGCCGGATTATACCGGTCTGCCGGAGATTTCGGATAATTGCACGGAGGAAGGATCGCTTACCGTTACCCAAAGCCCTGCGGCAGGATCGACCTTGAGCGAGGCGGGTACTATAACCGAAATTACCCTGACCGTTACGGACGAAAACAACAACGCGACCAGTTGTACTTTCGAGGTGACGCTGATCGATACGATTGATCCTGTGGTCATCTGCCCGGCCAACGATACGATTAGTGTAGACGGTGTTTGTGTGATCAACCTGAACGATTACACCGGAGCGGCCCAGTCCATGGATAACTGTAGTGACCCGACGGCAATGATAATCACCCAAATGCCGGCCGCCGGCTTGGAGCTGAGCGGAGACGGCACCACTCAGGAAGTGATGATAATGGCCGAAGACGAAAGCGGAAATACGACCGAATGTGTCTTTACGGTAGTTCTGGAAGACACAACTGAGCCGATGATCAATTGCCCCGCCGACCAGGAATTGACGGCAGATGACGACTGCACCGTTCCCATTCCGGATTACACAGGTGATGCTACGACCAGCAGCAGTTGTGACCAGGGGAATATGATCACGGTCACTCAAGTGCCCGCGCCCGGAACATTGATCAGCGGACACTTGGCTACGGAGACGATCACGCTGACCGCTACCGACGGGTCGGGGAATTCAGTGAATTGCAGTTTCATCGTTACCCCTTTTGACCGCACTGCACCGACCATCGTGGATTGCCCGGCCGACCAAACGGAAGCGGTAGATGCCGGCTGTGCCTTTACGATCCCCGATTACTGGGTAACGACTCCGGCCAGCGCCGATGATAATTGCCGACCCACGGGTACGACCGCCACTACGGCTACCGGTGATCAGATCGTTTACACCCAGTTTCCTTTGCCGGGCACGGTTTTGAACGGAGCTTTTACGAGCCAGACGATCACGCTAACGGCCAACGATGGAAATGGAAACGTAGTAAGCTGTGCTTTTGAGCTCAGTCTGGAAGATACTACGTCACCGATAATTCCGGTCTGCGCAATAGATACGATTGCTAATCCGGACGCCAGTTGCACCTTTACTATAGAGGATTACCGGAACCGGATCGCTCCAATCGATAATTGTACGGATGCAGACGACCTGGTCGTAATGCAAGCACCACCGGCCGGTACTCAGATCAATGGACAGGGAGCGGTACAGGAAATTACGCTGACCGTAACGGATGCCAGTGGAAATATGACCACTTGTAGTTTTGAACTGAGCCTGCAAGACACGATTTCCCCGAGTGTTGAATGCCCGGAGAATAAGGTAGAGCTGATAGACGGTAACTGTGCATTCGAACTGCCAGATTATACCAGCGAAGCAACTAGCAATGATAATTGTAGCGCGATGACCACAACGGTTGGTCAGCAACCCGCGCCGGGAACGATCTTTGCAAACGAAGGAACGATCATTCCCGTTACGCTCACAGCCGATGATGGCAACGGCAATACGACCAGTTGCACCTTCGAAGTGAGGCTGGATGATGTTATTCCTCCGGTGATCGATTGTCCGAACGACACGACGATCTTCCTGGATGAAGTTTGTGCGGGAACATTGCCGGACCTGGTACCCCTCACAACTGCCGCGGATAATTGCGCGCCGGCAGTAAGTGGAAACCCGATACTAATCAGTCAGCAACCGCTGGCGGGAACTACCTACACGGGAGAAGGTACAAGTATTGATGCCACACTCACGGCGGATGATCAAAATGGCAACACCGTCAATTGTGTCGTAACGGTAAGCTTCCGGGATACGGTGCGCCCGATGATCGTTTGCCCCGCTAACGACACCATTTTTACCGATTCCGATTGTATGGCTGCCATCCCTGACTACCGGGTGCAAGCTGTGGCGATGGACAATTGTACGACCAGCGAAAACATCACCATCAGCCAACTCGCTGCGCCGGGAACCATTTTAGACAGTGACGAAACGTTAGAAACAATCACGCTGACGGCCGATGACGGAAACGGGAATACAAGGAGCTGCAACTTTACCGTCCGTTTATTGGACGATGACCCACCGAGCATCGTTTGTCCACCAACCCAAACACAATTTGCCGACGCCAACTGTGAGGTCATGGTCGGAGATTACACCGGCCTGGCCGTAGTGGAAGATAACTGTACACCGAATTTTGGTGGCAACTTGGTCATTACCCAGGCGCCCACACTGGGTAGTAGCTTCGTAGGCGTCCAGAATCAGACAGTTACGTTAACGGCCGACGATGGCAATGGGGACACGACCAACTGTGCTTTTCAATTGGAAATCCGGGATAATGTAGAACCGATGCTGACCTGCCCGCCAACTCAAACCGAGCTTTCCGATGCTACTTGTATCGTCACGATCGGAGATTACATTGGTCTGGCGCAGGCAAGTGATAACTGTGTCCCCCCGAACACGGCTACTTCGTTAGTCCTGACCCAAAATCCGGCTGCTGGCTTCACTTTCTCCGGTTTTGAAGAAAGCCTGGACGTGACCATTACCGCCACCGATAGTACAGGCAACAGTACGTTCTGCGTATTCACGGTAGAGCTGGGAGATGCAATTGACCCAACGGTAAGCTGTCCACCTGCTCAGGAAATTTTTGGCGATGAATTGTGCGCGGCGACTCTGCCGGATTACCGTGATCTGGCTATAGCTGAAGATAACTGTGATAATGCAGTCACGGAACTGACCTACGTACAATCGCCCGCTGCCGGACTGCCACTGAATGGAGCGAATACGAGCCAGACGGTCACCATTGAAGTGACCGACCGCAGCGGTAATAACGTTAGCTGCGACTTTGTAGTGACGCTGCGGGATACGGTGTCGCCAACGATCACCTGCCCACCCCGGGATACGCTGAGCGTGGACGGGATGTGCCCGGTCGACCTGCCGGATTATACGGATAATGCCACCGTGGCGGACAACTGTACGGACGAGACAGCTATCGTGGTTAGCCAGCTGCCCTCCGCCGGTACGGTCTTTATGAACAATCCGCCGGACCCGAACATGATCGTCGTAGTGACCCTGACGGCCGATGATGGAAATGGGAATACCAGCGCTTGTGATTTTGAAGTGGAACTGATCGACCAGACCGATCCCACCATTGTTTGCCCCGGCCGCCAAACCCTGACTGCCGACGGCAGTTGTGAGGCCGACGTGCCCGATTACACCCCCCTGGCAAACACCAGCTCTACTTGCGGAGACATGAGCAACCTGACGATCACCCAAACCCCGGCTGCCGGAACGGTGACTTTGATGGGCGATAGCTCTACACAATTGATCACCTTACGGGTGACGGATGGCAGCGGTAATTTCGCCGAATGCACTTTTGACGTTATCCTGTTGGACGATACCGCGCCGACCATCGATGTTTGCCCACCTGATGTGACGGTTTTTGTAGATGACAACTGCGAAACCATATTGGAAGATTACCGCCCTGAACTAACAACCAGCGATAATTGCGAGGTCCAGGCAGACATGCTCATTACCCAGTCACCGGAACCGGGAACAATTTTCAGTGGTGGGGCTACGCAAGTAGCAGTGTTGTTTACGGTAGACGATCGGAATGGCAATGCGACGGACTGTTCGGCCACGATCACCCTGAGCGATACCATCCGCCCAACGATCGACTGCCCGGCCAATGACACCATCTTCACCGATGCTAACTGCGATGCGATGATCCCGGATTATACCGATGCGACGATCATGGACAATTGTAGCCCGATACCAGATATTTCCATCATTCAAAATCCGGTGCCCGGAACACCCATCAGCGGGCAGGGAAGTACCCGGCTGGTGACGCTGACGATTGAAGACGGCTTTGGTAATGTCAACGACTGTAGTTTGACGGTGACCTTACTGGACGATGATCCACCGAGCATCATTTGTCCACCGAGTACGACTATCGACAGCGGAGTAGACTGTGGCTTTACGTTGCCGGATTATACCAGTCTCGGCACTGCGGATGATAATTGTGCCAGCAACTTGCTAACGATTGTTCAAAGCCCCGACCCGGACACATTACTGACGGAACTGAACACTACGGTCGAGGTAACCTTGACGGTAACGGACGGCAATAATAACCAGGCCGAGTGCTCCTTCTTCGTAACCACCGCCAGCGCCACGCCGCCGCCGCCACAACTAACGGTGACCCTGGAGGAAATACCTGATGAAACTGGTGGTGCTACGGCGACATTCAACCTCAACGATGCCCTAGACCCTATGGCTGAAAGTAACACCACCGACGCTGATTTAGATAATGATCTGCAAGCTGGTCCCGGACCGTACCTGGTCACATTCTACGAATCACTGGCGGATGCCGAAGCGGAAACTGATGCCATCATTGATCCGGCAAACTATGAGAGCGCTGACGGAGGAGCACTGATTGCTCGACTGGAAGACCCGAGTACAGGGTGTTTTGTGCTGAGCCAGGTTCTGCTAACGGTGCGCCCACAAGGAACGTCGGACGTTGTTGGTGAAGTTACCTTCTGCAACAAAGGGCCGTTTATTCTCACGTTGCAGGGCAATGCGCTGCCGGCCAGTCAAAGTACTACGGTCACGTATCAATGGACAATTGTAAATCCCGGCCCTACTGGAATCCAGGAGAATGACCTGCTGAATCCAATGCAAGAGAACTTGCAGATTGACACCGAAGGATTGAATTCCGGTACTTTAATTCTGCAATTCCAGTTCTTTGAGGACTACGGGAATGGTCCCGTGGTACCCAGCGTTCCGGCCCTGGTGGAAATAGAATTGACAAATGTAGGAGCAGGAAGCTTCTTCTGGGATGGAAATGACTAAGCGTTTATAATCGTTTAAAAACGTAAATAATCGTTTAATACACGAGTAGTCGTGCAAAGCGGTCCGATGTTTGGTGCATCAATTACCAAACAATAGATCTATGCGCATGATGAATAATTCGGTTCAGCTGGCCGGCTCTCTGGCTGCGGACCCTGAATTGAGAATGCTCTCCGACGGAACTTACGTAGCCAATTTCAGACTACGGACCTTCAGGGGAGAAAGCGGGGAGCAGGATGGCAACCAATATTTTAACCTCACGGCCTGGCGTACGATCGCCCGCGAGATCGACCGCAACTTTAAAAAGGGTAGTGAGGTCTACGTAAGGGGGGAACTACGCAATCGTTTGCACCAACGTAACGGTGAGCGTTACTATCGTACGGAAATACACGTCTACGAGTTTTTGGCCCTGGCCAGACCCAAACCCGCGGCAGTATTCGGGAACCAACTAAACGAAGCGATATGACAGGTCTGAATCTGAATCGGGTCAACCTGATTGGAAGGGTAGTGGATCACATATTCTATACTACTACAGAAAGGGCGGCGGCAGATTTGATACGCTTCAAAGTAGCCACGCCGAATGAGAACCACGAGCCGGATACCCATCAGTGTCTAGCCTGGGGGCCAATCGGTCTGCAATTACACACTTACTTGAAACGGGGGAGCCAGATTGCGCTACGGGGCAAGTTGAGCTACCATCAGTTTGAAAACAGCCTGGGCGAGCAGGTGATTACACCGGAAATTCGGGTAGATCAGTTTACCTTCCTGGGGGATTGAACTACTGCTTAGGAATAATCACGTACCCGTTATTCGCATAGCGTGCCAGATCATCGTAAGAGATTCTTACGTACCCGGCATCCGCCCAGTGACGACCAAAGCTCGAACGTAACTCAAAAGTCTTTTCGGATTCATCGTAACCCACGATGGTGAGGTAATGGGTTTCCGTTGGAGGTTGGTTGATCTGATAGATGGGCGACTTAAGGGTACTGAAGTCAGCGGCGGTGCTGAGTTCTACGATAACGGGATTGCCGCGGGACAATGCTTTGCGCAGTTCAAAAATACGGTTGCGTTCCCGGGTAGTAGGACGGAAGAGATAGGCGTAATTGGTGATGGTGAACCGGGGAACGTTAAATACGGCTCTGGGAATGGTCTGGCTGCCAAACGGGACGATACTGGCGGAAACGGTACCGTTTTCCACCAGGAATTTAAAACCATCGATCAGGTTAGGGCGGGTTCCCTGTCCGGCCAGACTCAGGGCGAGGTAATCCGGGCTGAGATTGTCCTTGTAGTTGTTATTCAGGTTGACGTAATACTCAACCCCACTAGTGAGCGCGTAGGCCCACTCCAAATTCAGGTCGGAGCATTGCCGGATGGGCATCATGTAGGCTTTGATATTTTGCCTTTCCAGTGCTTCACGACTGGGGGAGCCTACGCCAGGAATATAAACCATCATCTGATCGATCAGGTTGACGTCTTCCAGGCCAAGCATTTTTTCGTTTGCCTTGGGGGATCCGTAGGGCGTTTGAGCAAACAGCGGAGTGGTAAGACCCAAAAACACTAGCAGAAAAATGGATAATAAGCAGGAGGGGGAAAAGCTGGACATACCGAGTTGAGTTGCTTTGTGGCCGACCAGGAAATAAAATCATGATCAGCCTTAATAGAAGTGAAAGGGTGTGGATTCAACGTCGGTCGGTCAGGATTTCTTATGTTGCTGTCATTTACTGGCTTGAAAACGGGCTAAACCATGATCAAAAGCAGAATCGCGCCAACGCCTTCGGGTTTTCTTCACCGGGGTAACGCTTTTAATTTTTTGCTGACGGATGCCCTGGTCAAGAGAGAGCAAGGGAGCTTGCTCCTCAGGATCGACGATATGGATAGCGGCCGCATCCGGCCAGAATACCTGGAACATGTCTTTTTAACGATCAAACAGTTGGGCATTCACTACGATGAGGGGCCGAGTTCGATCCAGGAACTGGAGGACATTTGGTCGCAAAAACATCGTCTGGAGGCATACAATGAAAGGCTGGTACAATTGCGGCAAACCGGCTTAGTCTACGGCTGTGATTGTAGTCGTAAACAAGTAGCAAAGGACGCCATAAATGGACTTTACGGCGGGCGGTGCAGGAAGCGAAATTTACCATTAGAGCAAGAAGGCGTAGCCTGGAGAATTGATACCAGAGGAATAAAACCGATTACCTGGATGGAAATTGAAAAGCAAAGATCCGTTGATTTGGCGCAGCAAATGGGCGACTTTGTGATCCGCAAAAAGGACGGGAACCCGGCCTATCAAGTTTGTTCCTTAACGGACGATGTTAATTTTGGTATCTCTCTGATTGTACGTGGTGAAGATTTACTGGAGAGTAGTGCGGCTCAACTATGGCTGGCAGAGTTGATTGGAGTCAATCATTGGCTTGGTGAATTACATTTGTTGCACCATTCCTTATTGTTGAATAAAGCGGGGGAGAAGTTGTCCAAAAGTGCCGGCGCGGAAGCGATTGCCACTGGAAAAACAGGAATACCCCATTCAGAACTCGAAGAGCTGAAGGGGGCGGTCAATTTTTGTTTGAGAACTCTCGCTTATAAATCTAGCAGCATGTAAATTTCATCCATCTGAATGTCGCCGGTACGCGCGGCACCCGGCTCCCGACCGAATTCAGTAAAGCCGGCTTTTTTATAAAGCTTTAACGCTCCCTCAGCGTGGTTGGATACCGTGAGAATTATTCTTTCCAGTCCTTCCATAGCCCGGGCTTCGGCAATGATTTCACTAAGTAATTGCTTTGCGATACCCTGGCCGCGGACTTCCTCACTCAGGTAAACGCCCCACAGATAACTGCGGTGCCGTCGTTTGACAGGCTCGTATCGATTGAGCGCCATGATACCCGATAGTCGACCGGTTTTAGAAAAATATCCCAGTACGAACTGGTGGTCGGTAATCCGTAATTGCTCCAGGATGACGCTGGGCTGAAGAATAATGTCACCGGTCTGCTCGAAGGAGAGCGGGGCTTTTCTGAAACTTTCACGGCGGAGTCGCATAAATTCCGGGGCGTCGGCGGGTGTAAGTTTTCGGATCATATATTCTTTGGCTACAACTTCAAGGCGGAAATCAGGCTGGAGTCGTTTTCGGACCAATAACTTCCAGGACCGAAAGGACGATCCCCCAAGGGAAATTAATTGTGTAAATAGTTAACGTGATATTTTTAACTAGCTCAATGCTGGTTACCGTGTATTGATTTTTCAATCGCCTAAAGTAATGTACACTAGTAATATTGGCCGGATTATGTATTCAATTAGTCGAAAGTAATACCAAAAAAACCAGAAAGGAGATAGAATATAGGACAAAACGAGCCATGAAAACTTCAACCGCCAACCTGATCACCGAGTACAAATTCCAGGATAGAAAAAGGGGGCTCTGGTCGCTTCCAGTAATTTGTGTAATGGCGGCAATCCTGATGCTGATGGCCGATCCCGGGAGTATGATCCAGGATGGTAATGTTATTCATTCATTGTTTGCCGCCTCGGTAGTTATTACGTTGATGGTGACTTATGACTGGCGAAACCGAGAGATCAACCGCCTAATCTTTGCTGCCTATTTGATTTCTGTTGGCTTGGAATTTTATCTGGCGGGTGTTCCGGATCAGCCAATAAGTCCTAGTGCCAGCTACAATTCTGGAAAGGGGGCAGTGATGGAAATCTTCATCTACCTCCTGCCTTATGTTTATCTCTTGCTTAAATTAGGTATAGCCTTACCACTATTTCTGATTAGCAAGAAGTAGAAATAACCCTACCGACCGCCCCTGTAAGTGATAAAGTAAAAGACAAGAGTGAGCAGGTGAGGCAAAGCAGCTTACCCCAGAACCTCCCACATTTCTACCTGCCGTTCGTGTTCCTCAAAAGTCTTGTAGGGCCGGCAGGCAAACTCACTACGAATCAGCTTATAAGTAGATTCTGAAACGACGATTCCTTCGGCTACCCCATTACTTTCCATCCGGGCGGCAATATTGACAGTTTCTCCCCAAATATCGTAGGCGAACTTATGGGTACCCACTACTCCGGCTACGATGGGGCCGGTATGCATGCCGATTCGAGCCTTGAAAGCCGGTCGCTGCTGAGCTTTGGCCGAAGCGTGGTGACTTTTCAAAAAAGCCTGGATATCGCGAGCCGCCCTTACGCAGTTAATGGCGGCCAAACCGGTTTCGTCGGTATCGTGACCGCCGATGAAGAGATAGGCGTCACCGATGGTCTTGATTTTTTCCAGTCCGTAGTTGGCCACGATCTCATCAAAAGTGCGAAAACAGAGGTCTAGTTCCCGAACCAGTACCTCCGGTTCCAGTTTGCTGGCAATGGCGGTGAAGGAAACGAAGTCACTGAAAAATACGGTTACCCGTTCGTGACGGTAGGCATTGGCGTGACCATTGGCCATCAGTTCCCGGGCGGTTTGAGCCGGAAGGATATTGAGTAGTAACTCTTCGCTTTTCTGCTTCTCCGCAGCCAGTTCAGCGGTCCTTTCCTTGACGGTTTTCTCCAGCGCCAGCCGCTGCTGCTCGGTCAGGTGAATACGGTAACGGAGTAGTCCGAATCCAACCAACACAATAACGCCAATGACTGAAACCCAGAACCACCAATTGTAATAATAGGGCTGCTCGATAATCAGTGGAATGGATAGCTGGCGATCCATCCAGTCTTCCTGAGCAACGCGGGCCTTGACGTGGAGGATATAATCGCCCGGTGGCAGATCGGTAAAACGCAGATTGTAGTCGGTACTTTCGCCACTCCAGCCCTGGTCGTACCCTTCCAGGAAATAACTGTATCGGTTTTGGTTGGGAGAGCGATAGTCCGCCAGGGAAAAACTGAAATTGAATTGGCGGTCGCGATGACTCAGTTCAATCCGTCCACGTTCGTTGATCTCCGTAGGATCCATAGCGAAGATACTGTCCAGGCGGCCGTCAACGTAGGTGAAATCCGTGATCATCAGTGGTACCTGACTGCGCTCGCGCCGTTCTTCCAGGAAGCGGGGTTCGGGTCGAAAAGCATTAATACCGTTGAGGCCACCGAAGTACATCCGCCCGTTGCGGGAACGGAAGAAACTGATGCGATTGAATTCATCGGAACTCAGTCCGTCAGTAGTGAAGAAGTTGGCGCATTTTACATTTTCCAGAGAAAACCGGCAGAGCCCGTGGTCGGTACTGACCCAGATGACGGAATCTCCTTCCGGGAGAATTCCATTAATAAAATCATTGGGTAATTCTGCCCCGTTTTCGCTGATGTAGGCAGTCACCAGTCCGCTGGGCAGATCGACGCGGTGAATGCCCTTGGCCGTCGCCAGGAACAGCTGACCTTCAGTAGGGCTGGAAGCGGGCTGAATACGATTGTTTGACTGGCTGTTTCGCTCGTCGCCGGAATCGTTGCGCCTCGTTTTTTTAGTAACATTGCTACTTTGATAGCCACCCCCAGCCCGAAAGTGAATGGCGTTGATACGATTGGAAGCCAGACCAAACTGGGTAGAGTCCTTTTGCCATTGCCGTAGTTGGCCTTTGGCCAGACTGAGTTCGTAAAGACCAGCATCTTTTGTACCCACAAATAGCTTGCCGGGCCGATGGAGTAAGTAAGTGATGGTGCTGCCATTGGTTAGTTGATTCCAGCTACGGCCCCGGTCATCACGGTAAATACTGGTACTGTCCGTACGGGGGTCGTGGAAAAGCAATTGCTGATCGTAACCATACCAGATGATACTGTCGGTGGCGGACTGGGTAATGGCACCTTCGCTTTCACCATCGTCGGCAAACAGTTGTTCTACCCGGAGATCCTTGAGGTTAATCCGTGCCCCGTCTCCGGTGTACAAATGGTCATTGTAATAATGAAGACCGTAGGGATAATTGAAATAGTCGTTGCTGGGAAAAAGTGGCCTCAGGTCGTTGGTGACCGGGTCCAACCGGTGAATACTGTTGTAGTAGCTGATGTAAACGATGCCGTTTTCGTCCTCGGTAATGCCACGAGTACTGCAATAGACATTGCTGCAATACTCCGATCCGCCGCTGAGATACTGGGTGAATAACCGGTCGTTGCGGGTGATGCGAATAGCCCCGAAATCGCTGGCTACCCAGGCGGTACCGGAGATGTCGACCAGAATATCTCGGTAAGTACAGGTGTTTTTGACGAGCTGACGAATGGGCGCATCCAGATCCTCCCACTCCCGTTTCCAGTGATCGTATACAAATAGACTGCCAAAACCACCGACGTAGATATCCCCGTTTTCTGCCACGTGCAGGCTTTGTAGTGGGCTGTTACCGGTAGCGGGGGTGGCGGCGGGAAACAGCGTAAAATCCGTGCTGCCATAGTGGTGGCTGAAAACACGGCCGTCCTCCAATAATATCCATAGGGCATCCGGGCGGGCGTGGAGATCACTGATCCGGCTGGTTTCGCCGGCTGGGGTCGGGGGGAGTTGGTGACTGGCGATCCGGCTACCGGTGAGGGCATCCAGTAACCAGAGCTCAGATTGGTAAGCGCCGCAGTAAATAGTATCGCCACGGTGAACCAGCGGCCGCTGATTATACTGACCGTCCAGTTCAGCGATACGTACGGGCAGTTTGTCCTTGCCAGGCCGATAATGGTTCAGACTAAGGCGACCGCTGCGTTCTTCCTGGAGGACCATGAACACGCCACCGTTCGCGCCGGAGGTGGCTGCAGTAGGTACTACACTTTCGCGGCGGCGGATTTCCCCGGCTTTGATCTGAAAGCGTCGGGCCCGGCCGGTTTGTAAGTTGTGAGAGATGAAATAATCCGGGGAGGTAGCGTATAGTAGGCTGTCTTCATCCAGTTCAAGTTCATTGATCATTTCCAATCCGGCGTAAGCCTCCTGCTGATCGAAATGTTGAAAGCCGTAGCCGTCGAAACTGTTGAGGCCATTGATGGTAGCCAGCCAGATGAGTCCACCGGCGTCCTGTTCGATGGCGAAGACATTACGGTGGCTCAGTCCGTCGGTGAAGTTATAGATCTTGATGTCCGTCTCGGTGTACTGGGCCGTTAGTCTGCTACCTGGCCACGTCCAACCCGCGCAGAACAACAATAGTAGAATAAGCCAGTGACGGAACATACGGTAAAAGTAACAATTCATAACTTAGGGCTTGCAAACAGATCCGCCCATTCGTAAAGTGACTGCCACCGACGATACCTTATTGCTCCTGGAGCGCGTTCGCTCCGGTGACCGCCTGGCTTTCCGTGGTCTGTTCAAAGCCCATTATCCCGACGTCTGCCGAACGATCCACCGCTACATTGCCGATCCCGGACTGACCGAAGATCTCGGCCAGGAAGTTTTTGTCCGGTTCTGGCAAAAACGCGAGCGAATCGAGGTCTCCAGTAATCTCGGAGCTTACCTGCGCCGTATGGGGGTCAATGAAGCCTTGGGCTACCTGCGCAAGAAGACCCGTTTTCAGGCCGATGAATTACCCATCCACCTTCCCGGCCACGTAGCCGCCGACGCCGATGAGCAACTGGGCGTTAACGAACTCCAGGGGCGCATCAATACTGCCGTGGCCAAATTGCCGGCCCGTTGCCGCTTGGTCTTCGAGCTGAGCCGCTACGAGGAGCTGAGCAACCGCGAGATCGCCGAACAACTGGATATCTCCGTCAAGACGGTGGAAAATCAGATGACGAAGGCACTTAAGACTCTCCGGGTAGAACTGAGTGATTACCTGGGGGTGTTGGCGCTGTTGGGGGTCGGGTTGTAAAAAAAAGAAGGACTAAAAACCAAAAAGCCACCAAGGAGCACCGGATTACACCAGAAAACCTTGATGGTAAGGCCTCACTGTGCAAAATTGTGCTTCTTGGTAGCGCTTGTGGTCCAGTCAATTTACTGTACCACCACCTGCTCCGTCAGCACATAATCTGCACCACGTAGCCTTAGAAAGTACATACCGTTAGTCAGGCGTAATTCCTTGCGGTCGAGCTCAATGGTCTGGCTGATACCGGAACCCAGTTCATAGGCAGGCCACTGGCGTACGACCCGCCCCAGGGCATCGATCAGGCTGAGGTAGACGGTTTGCCGGGCCTGGGCGCTAAGCCTTACGGTGGCACGTTCGTTCATGGGGTTAGGCCCTACCGACCAGTCTAGCTGAGCCGTTGCCTTGGTAGAGTTGACCGAAGAAACCACTCCATCACCGAAGGTGTAATCCGCATCAAAAAGGTAAGCGGCGTGATCGATAGTCTGGCTCTCATTGGTCAGCGAAAAGCGAATTTGATCTACTTCGCCCGGCTGATTCAGGGTGAAAAAGCTACTACCTGTACCATTGCCAGTAGCATAGGCGGGGGAGCCAGACGCGCTATAGCCGGGACTGAAGTCGCCGTCGGTAAATGGACGGGCGAAGATGCGGGCGCCGGCACCGGTTTCGTTGTCGTAGCTAAAATTCAGGTTAATCGGTTCACCTGGAAACAAACGGGCCGGGGCTGGTGGGCAGCTGTACTGATTGGTGATGGGGAAGACGCCGAAAAATTCATTAACCGGCATATATATCTGCAACAGGGTAGTGCTTTGGTCGTTGCTCAGAGCAGTTAGTCGAATGTGGTCTACCCGGTGATTGCCAGCGGTGATGGTGAAGTCACACTCGCCAGTTCCGATACCTGAATAAGTCGGGGACACGCAGGCTCCGTAGTTCGGAGAAAGGTCACCGTTGGTCACCGGGCGGGGGAAGATGCGGGCACCACCAGCCTGGTTGACCTCGTAAGCGAAATTCACCGTGATTTCCGTCCCGTTCTCCGGGAAGATCGGCCCGCTGATGTATAGGTTAGTCAGTTTGACATTACTCCAGTACCAGTTGACCGGCAGGTAGAACTCTTCGAGGGTCTCACTTTGGTCGGCGTTGGTTACTAACACCCGTATTTGGTCGACCTTTACGTTAAGACCACTGGTAATGGTGAAACTTGTCATTGCGCTGCCTTCGCCCTCGTAGACCGGAGAGCCGGAAGCGGCGTAGCCGGGCGTAAGTCCACCATCGGTGAACGGGCGCAGGAAAATCCGTGCCCCGCCGGGATGATTGATGTCGTAATCGAAATTGATGACCGCGTCTTCGTTGTGCAGCATGGAAGCGAGTTGCTCGTTTTGGGAAAAACTGAAATCATGCACACCATTGACCCCGAAGTGGTATTCCACCGGGATGTAAAACTCGCGCAGGATTTCGCTCTGGTCGTCATTGACTATGGTCACGCGGATCTCATCGACCACCACGTCGCCCGAGTTAATGGTGAACCAGCCCTCGAAAGTACCTTCGTCAAAGTTCAGGCCGGAACCGTGGGCACCGAATCCCGGGGTCAGGGCACCGTTGGTAAAGGGCCGACCAAAGATGCGCACGCCGGCGGCCTCATCAGTAGAGTAGTAGAATTCAAATTCGGCCCGTTCTCCGTGGGCGAAGGCACCGTGGTAACCAGCGGTCAGATCGATGTCACAGATGTCGGCCGAAGCCAGCAGGAAAGAAGTGAAAAGCAGAAGTGAAAAAGTAAAAATGGATTTCATTGCGAACTAAGTTATAGGGATGAAAAAAGGTGTGTTTCTTTAGTTTGGGTTCGCTGCTTGATGCCACTGATTTTATTTTCGTTACGGTCGTTGAGGTTTTTTGGGCTAACAAAGTAGCAGTGCTTTTGAAAAACCGGAGAACGGAAGCCAGAAGAGTAACAGAGTGGAAGCTCAGATGAAGCCCTTCTTCCTCCTCGAATCTCTATTCCCCCGGCCAATCACCAACTTTGCTACTTTGTTAGCCATAATACCTTTGATTTTAGGTACCTTCGCCGTCGCTAAACATTAGCTACAAATTATGGCCGTAGACGTACTACTCGGTCTCCAGTGGGGAGACGAAGGCAAAGGAAAAATTGTTGACGTGCTCGCCCCGCGTTACGACATCATCGCCCGTTTTCAGGGAGGCCCCAACGCCGGGCATACCTTGATCTTCGACGGGAAAAAATTTGTCCTTCATACCATTCCTTCGGGCATTTTCCGTACCGAACAACTCAATCTTATCGGCAACGGAGTGGTCATCGACCCGATCACGCTGGGTAAAGAGCTCGATAAGTTGGACGAAGCCGGGGTTGCCTACGCCGAGCGACTTTTCGTGGCCCGCAAGGCCCACCTTATCCTACCCACTCACCGGCTGCTGGATGCCGCCAGCGAGAACGCCAAGGGCAAGAAAAAGATCGGCTCCACCCTCAAAGGTATCGGCCCGACCTACATGGACAAAACCGGCCGCAATGGTATGCGGGTAGGTGATCTGGAGCATCCGGAATTCCGCAAAAAATACGACGAGCTAAAGGCCAAGCACTTACAACTGGTAACTCTCTACCCCGAAGTCGATTTCGACCTGGAAGCGGAAGAGGAAGCCTGGTTCACCGCCGTGGAGCGACTGCGTAAACTTCCTTTTGTCGACGGCGAGTTCTGGATCAACCAAGCCATCAACGACGGCAAAAAGATCCTGGCCGAAGGTGCCCAGGGAAGTATGCTCGACATCGATTTCGGTACTTACCCCTTCGTTACTTCTTCCAATACCATCACCGCCGGCGTTTGCACCGGCCTGGGGGTTGCTCCTCAAAAGATCGGTGAGGTGATCGGTATTACCAAAGCTTATTGTACCCGTGTGGGCAGTGGCCCCTTTCCGACCGAGCTGCACGGAGAAACCGGAGAATTTCTGCGAAAGGAAGGCGCTGAGTTCGGTGCGACTACCGGCCGCCCCCGCCGCTGTGGCTGGATTGATCTGGTACAACTCCGCTATACCATCATGCTCAACGGCGTGACCCAGCTGGTTGTTACCAAGGTGGACGTACTAAACAACTTCGAAACCCTCAAAGCCGCCGACGCCTATCTGCTGGACGGCCGTGAAGTGAGTGAGTTGCCCTACGATCTCTGCAACGATAACTACGAGCCCATCTACAGCGAGGTGCCGGGCTGGAACAGCGATCTGACCAGCGTTAATACGGAAGCTGATCTGCCTCAGGCAGCCTTGGATTACGCTACTTACCTCGAGGATCGATTGGGAACGCGAGTGAGTATGATCTCTACCGGCCCGGATCGTGAGGAGTTGGTGATGCGGTAAAAATTGGCTAGCGACCTCCCGGTCGCTCTGATTTTAAATACAGACAGTTGATAACGGCTTCGCCGTGAGTAGAATTCAGGACGCGGATTTCCAAATATCGGCTACGCCGTGCTCAATGCCATAGGTTCACGTCAAATTGGAAAATCCGCGTTGATCCGAGTCCTAAATACGGAACGATCTAAAGGCCGCTAATCAAATCTGATTTTCGCCAGCCAGCCGACTAACGTTAATTAGTATAGTAGCGTCTGGTTAATTAGCTTGGCTACTATTACTCCCGCTAAATCCCCGACCATGTTTAAGCGCTACGTCCGTTTAACGTTCTTATGTACTCTTTTGCTGCTGGCTTGCAGTTTAGCCGCTCAATCCGATACCTCTTATCTGGCTAAGAAACTGGCTGAATATAAGATTCAGTTTTCCGCAGGAGTTCAGTTGTGGGCTGCCTACAGTAACGGTTTCAAAGCGATTGATCCGGAAACCGGTCGCTTTGGTGACGTAGACGATCGACTGGACCTGCAATTTCGCCGCAGCCGGTTCACAATTAAAGGCGAGCCCTATTCCGGATTGAGGTTTAACGTGACTGCAGCCGTGGATTTCGTTGGGCGCGACCTTTTTTCCAGTACCGAGGCGGGAAATAATAATGGGGCCTCTCCGCGTTTCCGGATCTGGAATGCCTTCGTGCAATGGCGACTGAGTAGTAAATCCGACGCTCTTCACATCACTAGCGGCTACATGGTTCCGAATATTGGCCGGGAAAGCATGACGCCGGCACTGGCGGTTCCTTCTTTTGAAAAAGCCTGGTCGCAGAATTATTTACGGCGTCACCTGGTCGGTACGGGGCCGGGGCGGGCAGTAGGCTTTAATCTGGGCGGCATGACTGGCGGACCAAAGAATTACACTCACGTCAGCTATGACTTTGGTATGTTTCGATACGTAGGAACTTTGCTTGAGCCAAGCGTTGAATTTAAGCCCTTGGTAACCGGCCGCATTGCCATACACGTTGCCGATCCGGAATGGGATAACTATTCCACAAGCCATAAAGTCAATTACTTTGGCCGGCGCAATGGCTGGACCTTTGCAATTTCTGCCGCTCAGCGAGGATCCACCGCAAATTCATACGCAGCCCGGGCGTATGGAGGTGATTTCCTTTTCAACCGCAATCAGTTTCATTTTGACGGAGATATGCATTATCTCCGGGCCGAAGATCCCGCGACTGGCGACGTAGCGGATGGCAACACCGGTTACCTGCGCGCCGGATTCAATATTGATAACAGAAAGGGAGGTAGCCTGAACCCTACGATCATGTACTGGTGGTTAAATGGATCTACCCAGCAAAATGAACAAGAAGCGGCTGATCGTATGGGCTTCTTTTCCGGTAACGACAGTGCCATCGACATTGGGCTTAACTACCATTTCAACCCACAACTTACACTCTCGCTACACTATACTTTTCGCGATGGCGATCCGGGTGACCTGGAACGGGAGAACGTAAACAACAACTACTTCCGGCAAGTCGGATTGGAAGGACCAGTTGAGCGGGGAGATTACGCAGGGCTGGGCCTTATAGCAGCGTTTTAGCAGGAAGGACATCGGGTAAACACCAAAAAAATGAGCACTAAATATATTATTTAGTGCTCATCGCAATAATGTTTTTGTGAAGCTCTGTGCTTCTTAATGTACTTGGTTCTTAAACCCCTTTACGGTGTTTTTTCTTCTTGAAGCCGTACTCTTTTTTGAAGTTATCCTTCTTACCTCCTTTATTGAATTTCTTCTTGAAGCCTCCACCGCCTCCACCAGATCGTCCGGCTGCTTCACCTGGGCCGTACACTTGTACTTCCAGGGCAACACCTTTGTCAACTACGCCGGTCAGGGCGCTCACTACGGCATTAGATTCTTTGGTATCTACGTCGAAGAAAGTGAGATTACGCTGTACATCCACCTTGCCGATCGCAACTCGTTTTTTGGGCACCCGACGGTTTAGCATACCGATGAGCTGGGCCGGATTCATACCATGGGCCTTGCCGGCACGAATGCAAAGGCGGGTATAATCGATGTTGCGGTCGCGGCTTTTCTTTTCGCGCTCGGGGCGTTCACGTTCCTGTTGGAAAGGTGTAGCATCCTGGTAGCGGCTACTCAGACTGTGCAAAGCGGTTCCGAGGAACTTGGAGATCAACTCTTCACGGCTCAGGTCTTTGAGGCGATCGAAAACGGTAGATTCCAGCAGCTTCTGCAATTTGGGATCTTCTACGCTGGTGCCTTCCACTTTCTCGAGGTAGCGCAGCACCTGCATTTCGTAGACTTTATCCGGGGTAGGCAATTCACCTTCCTCAAAAGTGATCTTACCGTACTTCTCAATGGCGCGAAGTTTGCGCATTTCGCGACCGGTTACCAGACTAAAGGCCAGGCCTTCACTGCCGGCACGACCGGTCCGGCCACTGCGATGGATATAAACTTCGGGAGCGTCTGGCAGGTTGTAATTGATGACGTGGGTGAGCTCTTTCACGTCCAGTCCGCGGGCGGCAACATCGGTAGCCACCAGCAGGCTGTATTGCTTACGGCGGAAGCGACGCATCACGTCGTCACGAGCGGCTTGGCTCATATCACCGTGTAGCGCACCGGCGTTAAGGCCAGCAGTACGCAGGTCATCGGCAATACCGTCCACCTCGCGGCGGGTACGGCAGAAGATGACTCCGTACATGTCCGGATCCATTTCGATGAGCATCTTCAGCAGGCGGAAGCGTTCGGAGGAGCGGACCTTGAAAAACTTATGATCAATCTTGGAGACACCGGCATCGGAGTGTCCGGCGCTGATCTCGTTTGGATCGGTCATGTATTTTTCAGAAATCTGCCGGGCCTCTTTGGGCATGGTCGCACTGAAAAGTAAGGTTTGCTTATCGTCTGGCGTCGCACTCAGGATGGCGTCCAGTTCTTCCTGGAAACCCATGTTTAGCATCTCGTCAGCTTCGTCAAGGACGAGGCGGCGGATGTTGTCTACTTTCAGCTTCTTGCGGTTAATCAGGTCCAGTGTACGGCCCGGGGTACCTACTACAATGTTGGCACCATTACGGATGGCGCGGATCTGATCCATGATATTGGAGCCACCGTAAACGGCGGTTACGTTCACGTCTTTGCGGTATTTGGCAAAGTCGCCCAAATCTCGGGCAATTTGCAAGCAAAGTTCGCGGGTAGGGCAGAGGATCAGGGCCTGAACACCTTCGGTCTCCGGGTCTACACCATCAACCAATGGAAGGCCGAAGCCAGCTGTTTTACCAGTACCCGTGCGGGCCAGGGCAATGAGGTCACGGTTGCCTTCCGCCAAAGTCAGTGGCAGTGTCTGCGCCTGTACAGGAGTGGGAGATTCATAACCGAGATCGGCAACAGCTTTCAATACGGCCTCGCCGAGGCCGCTGTCTTTAAAATTATCCATTTCACCGGATTGTGCGGAGCAACCCCCGCGATGATCAATCGAGTGAAAATGGACACCACAAAGTTGCCGAAAGCGGCTCGATGGAATAAAACGCCTAACCGAAAGGTTGCGTCCTGATTGTGTCCGGGAAAAATCACCCGTTAAGTTAGAGTGGAGACGGTAAACTGTCGCTGCCGTCACTCTTATACCAGCCTGAAACCAGGCTTAGTTTAAATTCGGCACAAAGGTACGATTTATTTGGGAGCCTTGCAAACGAGCGTGGGTATTGATTGAGTTTATATATGCGCGAGTCCTCTTAGGAGCTTTGGGGAAAGCTATTGAAGCACTACCCGCTTTACCAAATCCCCGTTATCTCCTTCACAGCGTAGCAAATACAAACCAGCAGAGAGGTCGGAAACATCAATGACTGTCTGCCCACGGAACCATTGTTGTCGCAGCTGGCGACCGTTGGCATCCATAAGATAGGCCCGGTACTCCCCTTCTACCCGGATATTGAGTTGATCGCTGGCCGGGTTCGGGAAAACAACCAAGTCGTCGTTATCAATAGCCGGCTCCTCGTTGGCTACCGGGCCACTCAGTACGTCCAGCTCGCCATTAGGGCCGAAGGGGTCGCTCCAGCGCTCGTCAGAGTAAACGGTTGTACCGGTTAAGCTTTCGAGGAAAGCAACCAAAGCGGCTTTTTCATTGGTCGTGAATCCGAGTTGCTGGGGCGCACCATCGGGGCCAAGCAGGCGATTGTCTATTTCTTCGTTGAGTTCGATGCCATTGTCGTAATGCTCGATAACTTCCAATAGGCTGTTGAATTCACCGGTGTGCATTAGAGGGCCGTTGAGTACGCCCATCGGATTAACCAAATCGCGCAGGGAGGGCGCACGGGTATTGCTAAGGTCAGTTTCGTCGTCACTACCGATTACGCCGATAATACCGTTGTTACGGGAGTTGTTGTTGATTGAAAATTCTGGTGGTTGGTGACAGTTGGCGCAACCGCCGCCGCCGTTTTGGGTAGGAGCCAGAAACAATTGCTTTCCCAGGTTTTCCTGGGGAGTGAAATTCGCAAAAGGCTGGGCGTTATTGTTAGCCTGGGCACGGCCCTCGTCAAAGCGGGAATCAAACGACTGGATGCTACGAATGAATTGCGCCAAAGCAAGCTGTATCCTCTCTTCGGTAACTTCCGCATCTCCGTAAACGAAAGTAAAAAGGTCCTGGTAGTAGGTTAATCCTTCCAGCCTTTCGATCAGATCGTCGAAGTCAAGGGTGCCCTCGGCGCCGCTGAAACCCATTTCAATGTGATCCTGAATGGGGCGGGTTACTTGTTCCTCTAAGGAGTTGGCACGCTTATCCCAGAAGAAACGCCCCTCGGTCCCGAAACGAGTGTTGATCAGCCGCATACTGTGGCGACCGGTGAGTCCTCCGTCAAACCCAATACTTTGTACCAGTGGGTCGCCGAAGCCAAACGTTTGTAGGTGGCAGCTGGAGCAGCTCACACTTAGGTTGGCGGAGAGGTTTTTATCATAGAAAAGGACCCTGCCCAGCGTAGCACCGGCATCGGTAATTGCATTGTCTACCGTATTGTCTCGTTGAATATATTCGGGGATGGGTTGATCAGCGTAGTTGAATAGGTCGTTCAGGTCGATGGTGCTAGACATTAGAAAACAAGCTAGGGGTAAAGACATTACGACAAGAATACGACGAAGCATATGAGGGGTATTTACGGCAAAGGTCCTGACTTGGATCGGGGAGATCAGCTTTGGTTTATCTTTGGTCTACAAAGTAGCAAGGTTATTTGAATGGCGAGAGGCTGAAAAACCGAAGGAAAGAGTAGTTGAAAGTTAATATCAATAAACTTCACTTCTAGCTTCCAACCTGCCCTCTTCGATCATTGAGCGCTGCTACCCCGTCCGACCTGGCGTCTAGCCAAGCGGGTTTGTCAGCCAAAAAATCAGAAATCCGTTTCAAAAGGTCTTCTCGGCTCGATCTTTCCATCAGGATCGATGGTGAAGCGCAGGTAGGTGATCGTCTTTCCCAGATTTTTGTGCATCCGCTCGTAATAGGTTTCGGTGGCCAGCTCGGGTAGCGGCAGTGGCTTGGCGTAGATATCGTGGTCGACGTACTCCATGGTGACCGCCGGCTGGCTGGCCAGGATGTCTTTAGACCAGTCGTGCAGTTCCCGGCTGTCCGTCTTCAGGTGAATTTTGCCGCCCGGTGCGAGGATGCGTTGGTAACGCTCCAGGAATAGGGGAGCGGTGAGGCGGCGATTGGCTTTTTTGCGAAAGGGATCGGGAAAAGTTATCCAAATCTCAGCTACTTCACCTGCTGCGAAAAATTGTTGGATAGCTTCGATGCGGGTACGTAAAAAAGCAGCATTGTCCAGTTTTTCTTCCAGGGCGATACCGGCTCCTTTCCAGATACGGGCTCCTTTAATATCTACGCCGATGAAATTACGATCAGGGTACTGCCGTGCCAGATCAACGGTGTACTCTCCCCGGCCACAGGCTAATTCCAGGGTGATGGGGTGTTGATTACCAAAGTGCTTTTCGGCCCAGCGTCCTTTCAGATCGACTATCGTGCCATTTAGGCCGGTAAGCTCAGGATCCATGAAATCGAAGCATTCGTATACATTGGGCATACGTAACAGCTCGGCGAACTTTTGCAGTTTATTTCGGGTAGCCATGCACAAATTTAAAAAGAATGGCGGTGGATTTTTTTAAGTAACAAATATTGCGGGCCTGAGCGGATTGGTTTGGTCCAAATATTATTTGGTTGAAATGAGAAATTAGTGTAAAAATGACTCGAACAGCTAATTTTTACATTTGTTTAAAATGCATTAACAGGGTATCGAACAAATTTCCTAGATTCACGTCGAACTTGAATTATTTTACTGGATTCTCAGCGAATATAATTATCACATATTTTTCATAATAACGCTAAACTAGAACTGCCATATGCGAATAGCCAATCTACTATTCTTGTTACTCTTATGCCCAATGCTGGCTTTTGGCCAAGGGGCCATCTCCGCCAAAATTCAAAAGGCCGGAGCTAAAAAAGCCCAGGAGGCTTTCACTATTGCCAAAGACTACAACACCAATTTGCAGTCTGAGAACGTAACCACTGCCAACATCACCGAAGGTATTCTCTTCACCCCCGATCTGTCGGGTATCCGCGACCTGCAAAAGGCCGCTCCGGAATACCTGGAACTCAGCCTCCAGCTTCCAGGCCTGGGCGACAAACAACTCGCCCTGATTCCCAACCAGGTATTAGCCGATGATTTCGTGCTGCGCGACTCCGAGGGCGGGGTAGTGGACTACCAACCGGGACTTTACTACTACGGTACCTTGCTCGACGACCCGACCTCTTTGGTCGCCCTCAGTGTATTCGATAATGAATTGCACGGGGTAATCAGCACCAGCGAAGGGAACTTCGTGGTTGGTTTGCTGGAGGGTAGCGACAAGCTGACCCACATCATCTACAATGATAACAACATGTCTTTCGACCTGGACTGTGGTACCGAAGACGACGGCCGCGGCTACAGCGCCGAAGAACTGGCCGAGCCGACTAATGCCGAAGACGTAGGTGACTGTATCCGCGTTTATGTGGAAGTCGACAATGACATCGTCGTTCAGAAAGGCGGCGTTACCAACGCGGTCAACTACGTAACTGGTCTCTTCAACGAGTCCATTACTCTGTACGCCAACGAAAACCTGGCCATGCAGATTTCCGAAATGTTTGCCTGGTCGAGCACTTCTCCCTACAGCAGCAGTTCTTCTTCCGGAATGCTTTCTGACTTCCAGAACGCTACTGGCAGCTTCAACGGCGACCTGGCTCACCTTGTTTCTTACCAGGCCAGTGGTGGTATAGCCGCCGGTTTCTCCGGAATCTGTAACTCCAATCCGGATAACAGTAAGTGTTTCAGCAGCATCAGCAGCAGCTACAGCCAAGTACCGGTTTACTCTTTCTCCGTAATGGTTGTTACCCACGAAATGGGTCACCTGATCGGCTCTCGCCACACCCACGCTTGTGTGTGGAACGGCAACAATACGGCCATCGACGGCTGTGCCGGCCAGACGGAAGGATCCTGTTCACTACCCGGTAGCCCATCTTCCGGTGGTACCATCATGAGCTATTGTCACCTGACTACGGGTATCGACTTCACTCAGGGCTTCGGCCCTCAGCCAGGTAACGTGGTCCGCAACACCATCGCTAACTCAAACTGTACCTCTCCTTGTGGTGCGGTTGGTCCTAACTGTTTCGACGGTATCCAGAACGGTAACGAAACCGGCGTGGACTGTGGTGGCGACTGTGACCCTTGTCCGGTACCGTGTACCGATAACGAGGTTGTCGTTGCTATTCTGACCGACAATTACCCCGGCGAAACTACCTGGACGATCACCAACAGTAGCGGCAGCGTAGTGGCCAGCGGTGGTCCTTACGCTTCTTCCAATACCCAGTACAGCGAAACGGTATGTATCGTAGACGGTTGCTTCGACTTCCGGATCAACGACAGCTACGGTGACGGTATTTGCTGTTCTTATGGTGTGGGTAACTACAACGTATCCTCTGGCGGCACGACGCTCGCTTCCGGCGGCCAGTTCGGTTCCAGTGAGACGACCAACTTCTGTCTCGGTGGCGGCCCGGCCCCAACCTGTAATGATGGTATCCAGAACCAGGGCGAAGAAGGTATCGATTGTGGTGGACCCTGTGCTCCGTGCTACAGCTGTAATGACGGTATCCAGAACGGTCAGGAGACCGGAGTAGACTGTGGTGGCCCTGACTGTATCCCATGTCAACCCAGCGGTACGACTGAAATCCTCGGTTCTTACTTTGAAACCGGCTGGGATGGCTGGCAAGACGGTGGTAGCGACTGTTACCGCGACAACGATAGCCGCTCCTACGAAGGCAACTACAGCATCCGCCTGCGCGACAATTCCGGTAATGCTTCATCCATGAGCACCAGCGGTTACAATATCTCCGGCTACGATGCTGTGGAAGTAACTTTCTTCTTCTACCCTTACAGTATGGAGAACGGTGAGGACTTCTGGTTCCGGATTCGCCAGGGTAGTGGTAGCTGGCAGACCGTGGCCGCCTACGCCGCCGGAACGAATTTCAACAACAATACCTACTACACCTCTACGGTGACGCTGACGGGCAGTCAGTTGGGTAGCAACACCAGCTTCCGCTTCCAGTGTGACGCCAGTGCCAATGGCGACCAGATTTACATGGATGCCATCACCATTACCGGTGTAACTGGTGCGCTGATCGATCCGGATGCTCCAACGATGACCATCACTGAACTGGAAACCGGTGTTACTCCAACCGTTAGCTTGGAGGATATTGGCTACCAAAGTAGCAGTGTTGAAGCTTTGGACAACGACGTTCTCCTCTTCCCGAACCCGGCTACCGATATGCTTCAGGTACGCTCTGGCGAGATGATGAGTGTGATCCGCATAGTGAATGCTACCGGCCAGGTAGTCAGCACGCTGAAAGTAGATGCTGACCAAACGGCCATCAATGTAGCTGACCTCAAGCCCGGCGTTTACTACCTGATGGTAAACGTAAACGGCGAGCAGCGTCCGCAACGCTTCGTGAAGCAATAGTTTTTTGAATACAGGTGATGAAAATCGCTGGCAAAGAGCCCTCCGGTGTCATCCGGGGGGCTTTTTGTGTTTTTGTGGGCAGTGGTTTGCAACAAGGAGGAACCCAGGAAAGTTAATTGGTATAACCCAGGGCTTCGGACCTCTGGTCCGAGTGTCGCTTTGGCCGCCCTCACGAGTGCCTCGGACCGGAGGTCCTCGACCCCGGGAAAACTAATATTCTATGCGTCTTTACCAATTATTACTCCTGCTTGCTTTCTGTTCTCTGTCTAGCCTCTCCGCCCAGGTACTCACCGTCAGCGAAGAGATGCCCATGCGGGCGGATACGGACTATCGTTTGATCGGTAAGCTGGGTGGGAAAACCATGCTTTTGCAGGATCGCGGCAACAGGCACTTTATAACCGCCTTCGACCGCCGGATGAAAGAAAGCTGGGAAAAGGAACTGGAACTAAGGGGACGCAATATCCGCATCATCGAGGCCGTGGAGCACAACCAGGGTTTTCGGCTGATTTACCTGTTTCGCCAGGGAGGACGCAACTTCTTGCAATTGGATGCCTACGATCCGGCGGCCAATCTGCGCGACAGTGCGACCCTGGAAAATTTGGGCAGCTTCCTGGGCTCACCGGATTATGAACTGACGCTATCTCAAGACCGCAGCAAGGCAATGCTGGTAATTAATGAAGCCCAGCAGCGATTCAACTGTCTATCAATCGACCTGGACAGCCTCAAACTTCTGTATAACCTGGAGCTGAAACCGGAAGACTTTTATTTTAACGAGAACTACCTGCAAACCGAAGTTACCAATGAAGGAGATGGCTTCGTGATTCTGGAAAAAAACAACTTCTCCAGTCGCCGAAAAGACCATGTTTTCGAGGTCCATCATCTCAAAGCAGCTGATCGCGAGTTCTCGGTATTCGAGATCACTATGGGAGATAGCCTAACTTACGATGCCTACTTTCGTTACGATAATCAGAATCAGCGTTTGAAAGGTGGCGGACTTTATTCCGTTCGGGATTTAGTGAGAGCCCAAGGTTACTTTTACTGTGCGGTAGACCCTGAACTGACGGGGGATTATCACCTTGATTTTCACCCCTTTCCCCATTCTCTGGTGGAGAATGTAATTGGCAAAAAACTGAAGGAAAAGCAGAACCGGGGATTGGACGAACTCAGCGTCCGTGATATCACGCTGCGGCGAGACGGTGGACTATTGCTGATCACTGAAAGAAACCGGCAACTTGAACGTCGCTCGACGGCCAATCAGGTACAAGTATTGAACAACTTTAATAACCGCTCACTGGTCGATTTTTACTATGATGAAATGATCGTCTTCAGTGTCGATCCGGACGGTACAGCTCATTGGAATTCAATTCTCCACAAGAAACAATACAGCCAGGATGACGGCGGTGTCTACAGTAGTTATCTGATGATGGAAAGCCCACGCCGCCTCCGCTTTTTGTTCAACGATGAGATTCGCTTTGAGAATACGGTCAGTGAATACGTGCTGAACGGCCGGGGAGAGTTCGACCGCAACAGCCTGTTTCATACCCGTGACCTGGAACTCAAACTCCGTTTTCGGGACGGAGTTCAGGTGGCGGCCAACGAGGTGGTCATTCCTAGTGAGCGGCGGAATCGTTTGCGGTTGGTGACTTTGACGTACTAGGTGGTGAGAAGTCGTCTGTCCGCTCGGCGAAGAAGGTGGCCTGACGATTATTTAGACCTTCTACTCGTCAGCCCCGCCCGTTCCTCGACGGTGCAGACGAGAGCCAACTAGTTTTAACTTTAGTGATCGCCGCCGGCAGGTATTATACACGCTCTGAACGAACTTTGCTACTTTGTTAGTCCGAACCCGAATAATTGTAATGTCGCTCCTCGGAGTTGCCAGCCAAAAAAAGCTAACTTAGGGCCTTAATAATTAATTCAGCAATGAAATACCTGCTACTCTTTTCCCTCTTCCTGGTGGCTGCCAAAGGCTGTGGCGATAAAGAAATGAAAGATGTGACTACCGTAACCATCGGCGAAAAAGCGACCCTGAAAATAGGGGAGATGCTGCACGTAGAAGGCTCGACTAAAGACGGCTTTCGTTTCAGTAGCGTAGAGAATGATAGCCGTTGTCCTAAGGGCGTGAATTGTATTCAGGCTGGTTCGGTTACGATTTTGGTGGAGGAAATGAATGCCAAATCACAACAAGTGAATATTCCGGCGGATATTGCCCGCAGCGGTAAGATTTTCGACATTGAAGGAGCCAAAGTAAAGGTGCTTTCGGTAGACCCTTATCCGGTAAACGGCCAGGGGGCGATCAAGCAGGAGGATTATTCGCTGACCATTATGTTGATGGAGGGTAACCCCAAGATGAAGTAAAACCAAAACATGTTCTTACCCCTAGGAGACGACCAGGTGGCGGGTGGCCATCGGCCTTATTTCGCTTACGGTTTCATTGCGCTCAACGTAGCCATCTTTATTTATCAGGTTACGCTTGTCCCGCAAATGCAGGTGGACTTCGTCAACGAATACGGTTCCATTCCCGCCGAAATTCAGGCCGGTGAAGACTATTATACACTACTGAGTAGCATGTTCCTCCACGGAGGCTGGATGCACTTGATCGGCAATATGCTTTACCTCTGGATCTTTGCGGATAATATTGAGGCTACGGTTGGCAGTGGCGTATTTCTTATCTTTTATTTGCTGGGTGGTCTGGCGGCACACTTTGGCCACATTTACTTCAACCCCGGCAGCGTAATCCCGACCGTGGGGGCCAGCGGTGCCCTCAGTGCGGTGATGGGGGCTTACCTGGTCATGTTTCCCAAGTCACGGATCCGTGGTTATCTATTCTTTTTCCGCATTACTATCCCCGCCATCTTCTTCCTCCTGTTCTGGTTCGCCCAGCAGGCATTTAGTGGTTATGCTTCCCTGGGTCCGGAAACGAGTATGGCTCAGGGTGGGGGAGTGGCCTGGTGGGCCCACATCGGTGGCTTCGTATTCGGGGTGATCGGGGGCTTTTGGTTCAAGAGTAATTACGTGATGCCGAAGGTGGGGTAATGGACCATTTCAATCCTTCCGGCCATCCCTTCTCTAAAACGCCTCTCCCAGTCCCAAATAAAAGCCCGTTCCCGTACTGGCCCCGAAACCGTAGCCATAGTCTACCCGCAGATTGATGTTTTCCTGGGGAATGATGAGCACACGCAGCCCTCCGCCCACATTGTAGCGCATTTGGCCCAAGGCCAGGCGGCTGGAGCTGCTGCCCACCTGTCCTGCTCCGGTAAAGGCGACAAAACCGACGTTTTTCCAGGTTTGCCAACGGTATTCTACTTGCGCATAAGCGGCCAGGTTGTCTCGAAACCGGAACTCGGGAAAACCACGCAGAAGGTCCTGACCACCGAGTGCGCTAAGTTCCTGTACCGGTGCGCCGGGAGTGGAATGGCGGAGGAAAAACTGCCCGCCAACTACGGAGCGTTCTCCGGTGCGGGCGTAGGTACGCAAATCCAGTTTGCTGAGCCGGAAAACATTGGTGCCGCCAAGTGCCTCACCGTAGAATCCTTGGGTGAATTCGGCGAAGATGCCTCGGGTAGCGTTAACGACGTTGTCACGATTATCGAAACTGGCGGCTAGTTCAAGGCCGGCACTGGTACTGCCCAGAGTGTCTTCCAGACTCGCACCCGCGAGCAGGTCTCCGGTATCTTCCAACAGTTCGTTGTTGTAATAGCGGTTGTAGCGCAGCCCTCCGCCCACGAAAACGTTTGAAACGACTTGCCGCAAGAGGATCGGCTCGATGAGGATTTGCTGAAAGGTGATCTCGATGCCGTCCTCGTCGCGGGTGCCGTTGCCCACTCCGTAATAAGTTTGGGGGAAATCCGTGTAGTTCAGGTTGCCGCGTACGAGCCACTTTTCCTCGGGAAAGAAGATCGTATAACCGGAAGTAAAGAATACCTGGTTGTTGAGGGTATAGCTGATGCCGATGGGAATGTTGGATGTTCTGGTTTCCGGCCCCGACCCCTTGGTCTTGAAAAGCAAGCGCGCTCCAAACCCAAAACCCAGACTGGTATTGGGCTCGAAATATAAGATCGGCGCGAAAACGAGCCGGGGCTGGAAACTGTTGCTGTCCTTCGGCGGTTGGCCCAGTGGAATGTCCATGAGGTTCACCACCTTATCGATCAGATTCGGCTTGGTGAGTTCAGGGTCCGTCGTTTGGGCCGTCAGGATGGTTGGGAGAGCAGTGAAAAGCAGCAGTATAAATAAGGAGCGAATATTCATTGCAGATGAAGCATGATAGTTTGAAATAGTACATTAGTTTTGGCCCGGTACTTGACCGTCCTGAAAGAACAATATACCTGACTACCCGAAAACACGACTATTTGTTCGGTTCCCTCAGCAATGACGGCGAGCGTTAATCCGGCACCTAAGAGCTCGGTTGGATTTCTATTTCCTGAAAAACAAGCCTTTATGAACCTGGCGTCACCAAAAATAGATCGCTTGACCCGCCAAGCTCACAATTTTATGGTATAGTCAGAATCATAAATCATTGTTTTTCAGTTCATAGCAATTCCCAAACAAGCTCTAAGCTTTCAATTTCGACGATCTCAAACGATTCCCCTTACCTTTTTCATAACTATACTTATGGCTACTCCAAAATCCACCGGCGCGCTCAAAGCCCGTATCATTCATCGTTACCTCGGGTTCTTCCTGGCCGGCATCATGGCTATGTACGCCATCAGCGGCATTACCCTGGTCTTTCGCAATACTGATCTGTTTAAAATCGTCGAACCGATCGAGCAAACCGTCGCCGCTGATCTCGACGCCGAAGCACTAGGCCGGGAACTTCGTATCCGACGGCTAAGGTTCGAAAAAACGGAAGGCGACCTGGCGTATTTCGAAGACGGTACCTACAATACCGCAACGGGGCAAGTCAGTTACGTGAGTAAGAAGTTACCCTTTGTTCTGGATAAGATAACCCACCTGCACAAAGCAACTACCAACGATCCGCTGTACTTCCTCAATATTTTCTTCGGTCTCTCCCTGCTGTTTTTCGTCATTTCCGCTTTCTGGATGTACCTGCCCGGCGGTCCGATTCTACGCAAAGGCTTGTGGTTCACGCTCGGAGGCGTGGTGTTGACGCTGATCATGCTATTCGTGTAGCGTTTAGTTGTTATAACTTATTTTAACCTCAAACTCCGAAAGCCGATAAGAAGGTGATTCGTCTTTTTGGTTGACAAAGTAGCAATGCTGTGGGCGATGGACAATTATCGTGATCAATACTAACTGGGAACAAAAGCGATCACCGACCGCAGTAATTTGGTGCATTGAGAAAAATACCGAAGTGGTTCCTGATGCCCAATCCAATTCACACGTAAAATGAAAATCATGCCAGCAAGAATTTACCTGATTATGCTCTTTTTCCTTCAGCTTGCAGTCAGTTGTAAAACGACAAAGCCAGCTTCAGCTAATGCTGCCCCTCATGACTTTAGCAAAGCGGCCGACGTAAACTGGGCCAGCCCCCGCGGCTTCGACCTGACGATGGATATTTATACGCCCGATACCGGTAAAAAGTCCTACCCCGTCATCATCATGTATCACGGCGGGGGATGGCTGATCAATAATAAAAGTATTATGGATGAAGGGGCAGCCTACTTGGCCAGCCACGGCGAGTACGTAGTCTGTAATGTCAATTATCGGTTACTCGGCGACCTCGATAATACCGTCACCATGAATGAGATCATAGGCGACGCTTTCGGGGCAGCACTTTGGGTGAAGGAAAACATAGTGAAATATCAGGGCGACCCCCAAAAGCTGATCGTCACCGGAGACAGTGCCGGCGGGCACCTGGCAACCATGGTGGCTACGCAGGGGCACCGATTATGCAACCGTGATTTTACTTCGCCGGACTTTTGCTTCCGTCCTTCTTTCGTACCCGCTAACGGTTTGCCAGCGGATGGCATTTCCATTACTGCCGCAATGATCAGTTATGGGGCTTTCAATCTTTACAAGTCTGCGAGCAACGGTTTTGAATCGGCGGGCAATGTCTTCTGGCAGATGGGAGGAGCCACACCCCGCAGTATCCTCGGCGGTGATTATACACCACAAGATAACCCTTCTGCCTATCAGTCAATTTCCCCCGTTTATCAGGTGAATGATGCTGAAGAAATTTCCTATCCTCCAATGTTGTTTACCGTTGGTTCGGAAGACGATCTTACCACTCCCGCCTCCATCCGGTCATACATCGGGAAACTTGAGATGGCTGGTCACGAAGATCTAACCTATTGGGTCCACGAAGGACGCTCCCACGCTTTCCTTGATTCCGGCAGCAATGAGTTTTTGGGAATTGAATTCAGTAAGGATGCCGTACCCGCTCTGGATTATATGTTAGCGTATCTTGAAGGAGTGCTTTAAATTGATTCTCCTGTTTTTTAAAAAAATGTCATGCAAAGAAGGACCCTTCTTAAAAATTCCGCTGCTTTTCTGGTAGGCAGCGGCTTACTTCCCGCTTGCGCCGTCAAGCGGAAGGACCTCGGCGGTAATAAACATCCCTACGGAGTTCAACTCTTTACCATCCCCAAAATGGTAGAGGCTGACTTGCCCGGTACGCTCGCCTTACTTGGTGAAATTGGCTACCGTGAAGTAGAGTTCTTCGGTCCCTATCCATTCAGCGCTGAAGCCACCAAAAAGGGATGGGAAGCCGTTAAGGGTATGATCGGGTTGAGCAACAACGCCTTTTACGGCCATACTGCCGAAGAAGTAGCGGCAATACTGAACGATTACAAATTGAATGTACCCAGCGTCCACGCTGACCTGCTTAGTTTGCGGGAGAACGCCGTCGGCTTCGCCCGTGGTATTGCTCCTCTGAAGCCGACTTATATCGTTGTTCCGGCAATAGACCAGCCGCTAAGAACTAAACTCGACGATTACAAGCGGTTGGCCGACAGCTTCAATAAAATTGGGAAACAACTGTCGGACTTTGGCATGAAATTCGGATACCATAACCACGGCTATGAACATTTGCCTATGGATGGTGAAGTCCCGCTGGACTACTTAATCAAAAATACGAACCCTGAGTACGTCGCCTTCGAACTCGACATTTTCTGGATGCAGGCAGCCGGAGCCGATCCGGTTACCTACCTGCAGAAATATCCCGGCCGCTTCAAAATGCTCCACCTCAAGGATGCCACCCGGCCTTTCCGCTTCTCGGGCGATGGGCAGACCCCGGATCAATGGTTCGCAGGCTTCCCGCTTATGGCCGATCCCGGTGACGGGGTTTACAATATTCAGGCTATCCTTGCTGCCGCCGAATTGAGTGGAGTTGAGCACTTTTATCTGGAAAGAGACGTGGAACCGGAGCCGGAGAATACCCTGCGGAATAGTTTCGGAAACCTCGTCGGAATGAAATGATGCGCCGCAGGTTGTGATCCAAACGGAAACAAGCCTAAACTGTGCAGGTCGGAATTCTAGGTGCTGATGGATAGATCTTAGTCGAACAGTGCAAACACCGTGGCTATTAACACGTTATCTTTTCGATCCACCCTCAAGCAATCGATGCAATATTATCCCCTTAATTTTGGTTCCCGCGAAGAATTGGACCTGGAACTGGAAGTAATTGATGGGAGGTTACCTACTGACCTGGGGGGGTATTTATTTGTCAATTCAGTGGCAGGTACCGTCAATTACGCGACGCCGCCTCCCGAAAACTGGCCCGACGGTAGCCCCTGCGATGAATACGGGGCAACCGTTTTAAACGGGGATGGCCTCCTTTACCGCTTCGATTTTTCTGAGCGCGCTAAGGTGAAACTGAAAAGTAAAATACTCAAGACTGCTTGCTATTATGCTGATGCCGCCACACGATACGGTACGGACTACTACAGTAATGGCCTTCATTTCGCCAGCAAAGGTTTATCGAGGACCCATAATGACCTGGGCACTCGTAATCAGGTTAATACGGCCATCGTTCCCTTTCGCTTTCGACCCGAGGATCCAACTCACCTGAGCGTAACCTTTGATGCCGGCCGGCCCCACGTGATCGATCCGGTAAGTATGGAGATCGTAACTCCCATCGGTAAGCAGCCGGAGTGGTTGCAAAATTTTCCGGACGAGATGCAACAGGTCTTTCCCATGATCTATGCCACCGCTCATCCCTGTTTTGACCCGTATACTTTCGACTATTACGCCGTAAATTATCAGAAAAGTCTGGTGAATCTCATTACCAACATTGAATGGGATCGCCGACTGATGAAAGCCGCAAACTTCGTTCTTACCGAATTGGAAAATTTTGCCAACTGGATTTTGGGCAAGCAACTCTCTCCCGGGGATCTCGTAGATGCAATAAGGGAGTTTGTACCCTTCTTAAACGATAAGCACGTAACCAATCATAAAAAGGAATTCAGTGATCATTATACTATCCCCAATACACCGCCGGTAACCAGCGAGCTGCGTCTGGTACATTGGAAAGGAGGAAAGATGAACAGTTGGACCGTAGTTGATGCCGACGGCCTCAATATCTCCATTAGCCAGACAATGCATCAGATGGATTTAACGGAAGACTATATCGTCCTCAGCGATTCCACCTTGAAATTCGCGATGGATATGCTGATGTCCCTACCTTTTGGTCACAACGATCGCCTCAATAGTTTACTCCGTCGAATTACGACCCATACCATATCTCCAACGACAAAGTGTTACATCGTTCGCCGGGCCGACTTAACGGAAGGTAAGAAAGAGGTGCAAGCCGTTCGCTTCGAACTACCCCACGAAACAATTCATTTTTCGTTAGACTACCTTAATCCCGAAGGGCGCATCACGCTTTACGCGGGACATAATTCCGCCATCTGTGGTGGTGAATGGGTGCGGCCCTATGATCGACTGGCGGTTGACCCCGAACAAAGCCCTGCCCCTGGCCGCATCGGAACCATGGCCACTTCGGTAATGGACATCAGCCGGGTAGGTAAGCATGTGATCAACGGGGTGGATGGGGAGCTACTGGAGTCGCAAGTCATCCACCATAAAGGCTTCGGAGATGATCGGATAGCTGAACTGACTGGTCCGCACACCTGGGGAGCTGGTTTGTCCACCTTCCGTGAACAATACTCCGTAGCCGAAAGACCGGCACGCATTCGACAGATCTACCAACAATTCGACGGGCTCGATGCTGATGCCCTAACTCAGTTCATTTATCAGCTTTACAAAAGTTACAACGAGAAGTACGGGCTCATCCCAGCTAATAAAATTTTGGAATACCACCGTTTCGGTATTCCGGGTTGTCTCTGCCGTATCGACACCGAAACGATGGAACTGGCCGATTACTATCTCGCCGGCCCGCACGAAAATTTGCAAAGTCTGCAGTTTGTCCCGCGCCAACGGGTCGACCCCCTGGAAGGACCGGAGCGGGATACGGACGGATACATCGCCGCACTATTTATGGTAGCGGATCCCGAAGACCTTGATTCCGGTTACAGCAGACAACTCTACCTGTTTGACGCCGCTAAACTGGCCGCGGGGCCCGTTTGTAAATTGAGCCACGATAAACTTGCCTGGAGCCTGACGATCCATAGCCTTTTCTGTGCTGAGATCGCCCCCCCGTCGATGAATTATCGGGTCGATATCCCGGAAGATTATGACTGGGTTCTCAGTCGTTTCGTCGATGAAACCAAGCGAAATAGAATGCGGGACTTCCTAAACCGTGAAGTATATCCGCATTACAGGTAGCGGATCACACATTCTCAGGACCTGACTGCTCACTATGCACTCAGGTTTACCCCTTCAGCCCCTCTCCCCAAAACGGCTGCCGATACCGCCGCTCACCCGTAGCTTTGTAAATCGCGTTCGCCATCGCCCCGAATACAGGTGGGAAGGGAGGTTCCCCCAGCCCCGTCGGATCTATTTCGCTCGGGACGAAGTGAACGTCGATCTCCTTCGGGGCTTCATTCATTCGGATCATCCGGTAGGTGTCGAAATTGTTTTTGTCGGGTTTACCATCGGTAAAGGTCAATTCTCCGTAGAGGGCATTCCCTACGCCGTCGACGATACCTCCCTCGGCCATATTCGCAGCCGCGTCCGGGTTAACCACGATACCGCAGTCAATGGCACAGGTTACTTTTTGAACTACCGGTTTCCCATCTTCGATCTTCAAATCCAGCACGTGGGCGGCGTAGGAGTTATGACAGAAATAAGCGGAGACGCCACGTTGTAAATCCTGATCTCCTTCGCCCCAGCCGGATTTTTTCCGTACCAGTTTCAGTACTCCGGCGTAACGCTCTGGGTCGTAATCATTTTGCTCACCCACGGGGTTTTCTTTGGCCCGGTCCAGTAATTCCAGGCGGAAATCGATCGGGTCTTTGCCCAGCTCTTCGGCCAGTTCATCCAGAAAAGCCTGTTCCGCTCCGGCCATGAAGTTGGAACGTGGGGCGCGGAAGGCCCCGATGGTGATGTTAGAATCGATCGACCATTCTTCGGCCAGGTAATTGTCCACTGATCCTGCCGGGAAGCGGTTGGCAAACAATGGGCTTTCCGGTACGCCGCCGGCTTTGATGTGCAGGGCGGTCAATTGTCCGTTCTCATCGATTGCGGCCCGGTAGGTAGCGTGATAAGCGGGACGGTAGATGCCATTGGTCATGTCGTCCTCACGGCTGTAAATCAGTTGCACCGGTGCCTTCACCTGTTGGCTGATCAGGGCGGCTTCCAACATGTAGTGGGAATAAGCCCGGCGGCCAAACCCTCCGCCCATGCGCGTCATTTCAATATCGATGTTCTCTACGGGGATATCCATTCGTGCGGCAATGGTCGGTTCGATCATCCCCGGGGCCTGGAGCGGCCCCGCAATCCATACTTTGTCCCCCTCTACGTGCGCAAATGCATTCATGGGCTCCATGCAATTGTGGGCCAAAAATGGGGCCGAGTAGCTACGCTCCAGTACTTTTGTTGCTGATTGGAAAGCGCGTTCCGGGTCACCGTCTTTACGAACCTCCCGGCCGGGGATGGCAGCCATTTCTTTCATCCGCGACTCATGGTCAGTTGAATTTTCCAATCCGGTGGGTACGTTTCGGGTCGTTTTGCCACGAAAACCGTTGATGCTTTCCACGAAAGCTTCCTGTTCTTGCCAATCTACCAGCAGGGCCTTTTTTGCTTTCATCACCGGCCAGGTCGAGTCGCCGACGATAGCTACCAGTTCAGGGAAGGCATTGGTGTCGAAGCCGCCTTTTTCAAAACCGTCTTTGTAGGTTTGAAAATGAAATACGTCACGGATTCCCGGCATGCCCTTGACCTCATCGAGGTTACGGATACGATGAAATTTTTGTCCGAAGGAAGGGGGATGAACGATCATCGCCGTAAGCATTCCTTCCTTACGATAATCAATCCCAAACAGCGGATGCCCCGTTACAATCTGACGGCCCTGTACATTCTTTTTCGAGTTCCCGATGATGCTAAAATCTTTAATCTCTTTCAGCGGAACTTCTTCGGGCATCGGCAGGGTTGCGGCAATCGTGGCTACCTCACCGTAACCTGCGGAACGGTCACTTGCCGAATGAAAGAGTCGGCCGGCCTTCGTGCTAACCTCGTTTACTGGTACCTCCCACTGTTGGGCAGCGGCGGTAATCAACATCTGACGAGCAGTGGCTCCGGCCTGCCGTAACCCGGCCCAGCGTGACATAATGCCCCGACTACCTCCCGTGAACTGAAAGCCAAATTTTTCGGCGTTGAAGGGCGCTTGTTCGGAGATCACGTCTTTCCAGTCTACATCCAATTCCTCGGCCAGAATCATTGGCATGGCAGTCATTACGCCCTGTCCGAATTCCGGGTTAGGAGTGTAAATAGTTACCGTGCCGTTGTTTCCGATTTTGAGGTAGGCGTTAATGTCCTGCCAGGTATCCGGCAACTCGGGGCCAGAGTCTGCATCGACGTGGCCGGCAGTATTATTCGTACAACCCGTCAGCCAGTTGAAGCCCAGAAGCAATCCCCCGCTGCCGAGTAAGCCGGTTTTTAGAAAACGACGTCGCTGATTGATTTCGGAATGAGTTGACATGGGGCAGAAATTTAAATTTGGACTTTAACTCCGAGGAGTATCTTTAAAATTAGTCGTTTTTGCGGCTTCAAAGTAGCAGGCTGAACGAACAGCAAGAACTTTATTTGCCGGTGACGATCAGCGTAGCCAGATTAACAGAACTTGAAATTAGCGGACAATGATCTTTCACGGGTTATGAGTAGACGGCGCTTAATTGCTTTGAAGGAGGTAACAGAGCTGCTAGCCAACCGAGTCAATCGATTTAATGGCAGCCTTGATCCGGGTATAGGTGCCGCAGCGACAAATGTTGCCACTCATGGTTGCCTCGATCTCCGCATCGTCGGGATTTGGCGAATGGTTCAACAGGGCGGAGACGGTCATGATTTGTCCCGCCTGACAGTAGCCGCACTGAGCGACATCGTGGTCCAGCCAGGCGCGCTGCACGGGATGGTTACCATGCTCGGACAACCCCTCAATGGTGGTGATGGACTGTTCTCCTACCTGATCCAACGGCAACTGACAGGATCGCATGGCAAATCCATCTACGTGGACGGTACAGGCTCCGCAGGAACCAACACCACACCCGTATTTCGTGCCAACGAGTTGAAGATTGTCGCGTAGCACCCAGAGTAAAGGAGTGTCGGGATCGGCGTTGACTTGACGGGCTTTTCCGTTTACTTCTATTTGATAACTAGTCATGTCTAGAGGGATTTTTGTGAAAATACGGGAAATCGTAAGGATTTACGCTAATGGACGATCTCGTGGGTATCTCTCACTTTACTGAAGGTGAAAGCCATCATTTTCCAGGATTCGCCCCGTTTTTGGTAGACTTCCGTAACGGTAAATTCATTAGAGACAGTATCTCCACGTACTTCCGCCTCCAGTGTAATGCGATTCCAAAGCACTGCTACTTTGCCAGTCACTTCTACGGCAACGTCGTGTATTTTGGTGCTCTTATACCAGATGCTACCGGTTTCGATGATTTCGAGTTCCCGTTCTTTTTTCCAGCTGCCACTCATGTGCACGAATTTGGCGGAGTCGTCGAATAGATCGGCTAGCTTATCAACATCTTTGTCGGCCATCCACTGCCATTTATCGGCGGAGAGTTGGCGAATGTATTGTTCGGTAGTCGCTCGCTCTTCGGCTGAAACTAGCTGGCCTGCCGTTTGCTTGGTTGTGCCACAGGAGAACAGACCCAGGAATAGCAAAAGGGCGAAGGCGTAAATTGAAAAGCGCAAATGCATGTGATTTAGACTTTAGTTAAAGTGATGATTGGTGATTTAGGTAGTAATCAACCCGCTCTCCGAAAACTGCCCGGCGAAACGCCCTCCACTTTCTTGAATAACCGGCTAAAGTGTTGGGGGTGCTTAAAACCTAAGCTGTAGGCAATTTCACTAATGGACCTGGAGGGATCGAATAGCCGCTCCTTGGCTACTGCAATCAGCTTCAGTTGCAGGTGTTCCTGAGGTGATTTTCCCGTTTCCTTTTTGATCAGATCACCAAAATAGTTGGGGGAGAGATGCAAACGATCGGCAAAGTAGGCTACCGAAGGCAGGCCTTCTTGTTCTCCCGGAACGGAGCGGAAATAGTTGTTGAGCAAGGTCTCGAATTTAACCACTACACTTCTGTTTTCACTGTTCCGGGTGATGAACTGCCGGTCGTAAAAGCGGATGCAGTAGTTAAGGAAGAGCTGTAAGTTGTTAATCAATAACCGCTTGCTATACTTGTCGATGGACTGATTCAGCTCATTCGTAATCTTGCGGAAAAGGTCTTCGATCAAATCTCGTTCTTTTTCGGCCAGGTGCAAGGCCTCGCTGGCCTCGTAAGTGAAAAATGAGTACTCATCCATCTTGCCGGCCAAGTCGGTACCCAATAAGAAGTCGGGATGAAAAGCCAACGCTCGTCCTTTGGGCTGGTAAACCTCATCACCCGCCTGACCGATTAGCTGACCAGGAGCCAGGAAAACCAGTGTTCCCTCGTCGTAATCATAGGTGTTGCAGCCGTAACGCAGATCGCCACACCTGATCTCCTTGAGAAAGATGAGGTAGAAGTTGAATTGCATACGCTGCAGTTTGCGCGGGTCGGCCAGCGAGAGGTCAATTAGCGCAATATGCGGGTGTAAGATGCCTTGCTTGTTGAAGGCACAGTACTGCTTGATGGTGTCAAATGTAGTTATTATGGACATTTGCTATTTTGAATAGTTAAAATAACTACTAATTGTCAGTATCCCCGGCGGATACATTTCAATTCCGTAATCCGGGGCAGTCAAACCGTAATTAGGGTTGCTGAAATCCTTAACCAGCCTTGTTACTTTAGCTGCGGTGATCATCGCAGTTGTCATGGGTGCTTAGCTTGAATCAACATGGCTACTTTGCTAGTCAAAAGACGAATAGAGACGCTGCTGCTCCTGAAAGTTACTAGCCAAAAAATTAAAACTGATTTCCATGCATTACTTCCTCCGGTTACTATTCCTGCCGCTGGTCGGGGTATGTCTGTCGTCAATTACCAGCCAGGGTATTCCGGATTCCCTTAACGTCATTTTCGGTCCCGGCCAACGGATTGAAAGCCCCAACTTCACCGGTCCGGTTTGGGTAGAGCGTATGCTCGTCATCGAAGACGACGAACAGCCGGTGCCGATTGGCAACGTCACTTTTCCGCCTGAGTCGCGGAGTAACTGGCATCATCATGCGGCCGGGCAGACGCTGCTTGTACTGGATGGCGTCGGCTATTACCAAGAGGCAGGAGAAACGGTGCAAGTGCTTCGTAAGGGCGATAAAGTTCAGTGCCCGCCCGGCGTGGAACACTGGCACGGGGCAGCTAACGACCACTGGTTCGTACAACTGGCGCTGACCAAGGAACATCCCGCCGGCCGTGTTATCTGGGGCAAGCCAGTCACGGACGAGCAATATCATGCGGGACTTAAAGCCGAGGGAAAATCTTTGCGCTATTATCATCTTTCCCGCGTGGCTGCACTGACCACTTCGGGTGAGTTGGAAAAGTTGCAGATTGCCTTGGATGCATCCCTGAACTTCGGTCTTAAAGTTGAAGAATTGCGCGAAGCCATCGTTCATCTTTACGCCTACGCCGGTTTTCCACGTAGTATTCAAGGGCTGAAAATGTTGATGGCCACTATCGAAACTCGTCGGGAGCGTGGAATCGCGGTTGATTTTATGGCTGGCAAAGTAGCAGTGCCAATGGCCCCGCAGGACAATGCAAGCCGTTACGAACAAGGACTAAAAAATCTGGAACAACTCACCGGTCGAAACTGGGCTGAACCTGCCGACTACGGTAAATTCGCTCCCCGAATAGACACCTTCTTAAAGGAACATCTTTTTGCCGACGTTTTTGAAGACGTAACCCTCAGTTACGCCGACCGGGAGGTGGTCACCGTGGCCGTACTTGCCACTCTGGGGGAAGGAGTAGAACCGATGCTGCGTGGTCATTCCATGATAGCCCGCCGCCAGGGCGTGAGTGCGGCCGATTTGAGAATGATTATGCGCGCGCATTAAAATTGATCGTCGATGAGCGTTAGTTGATGTCAAGCTTTTCAAGGCAATTAAATGCTTCCGAAACATGGGCCGGTCACCAATTCCGCAGACACAGGTATCGGTCCTACATCGACTTTGCTACTTTGTTAGCCACAATATGCCCGATGCCAGGGTGGTTCACCAGAGTCGGATGCCCAAAAATAAGCACGTTGGCCACACGCCCTTTCTTCCGGGAACTGAAACGTAAGGTCGGCTTTTACCCTTCCGGAAAGTAAAACTTACCACTGGGAAAGGAACCCCTTTCCGGTCGTATTGCATACTCGTTATTTGCAGGGCATCAAAAACATGACCCATGCGAATTGCAATCATCGGTGGAGCCGGATTTATCGGCAGCCACGTTAGCCAACAACTAGTGGCTGCCGGCCATCAGGTCCGCATATCGGCCAGTAAGCCGGAGGACACGGCACGTTATGCCCACTTGGCTGGCTTAGCCGGGGTGGAACTCGTCCCGCTCAACTTATTACAGCCAGATACGATTCCCCCCTTTATTGCCGGCTGCGAAGTTGTTGTTCATTCCGGTACACCCTTTCAGCTAGCCTTTGGCAACCCGGTGAAAGAGTTGATTGAACCGACGGTAAATGGTACCAAGCATCTGCTGAAAGCGGTGGCTGACAATGCGGGAGTGAAAAAGCTGGTAGTAGTTGCCTCGGTAGCTGCCCTCAATACCCATTTTCCCCAGAATCCGCCATCCTGCAACGGCCAGATCGACGAATCCACTGAGACTTATTTTTCCCCCGACGACCATCCTTACGCTCAGGCTAAGTACCTCGCGGACCAATTGGTGCGGGAGTTTGTGGATACGTACACTGGCGATTGTGAACTCGTTAGCGTATGTCCCGTAGGGGTGTTCGGTAAGGCCTTGTCTGACCGGGAAGATTCCACTTCGGTCGGTATGCAGCACCTTTTCAAAAATCGTATCGCGCCGGATGATTTCGTGCAGATGATGTACGATACCGACCTTCACTTTGCGGTGGTGGACGTGCGCGACGTAGCTGCCGGCATCGTTGAAGCGGCCACCCGCACCGGGCTGCACGGCCGACACTATTTACTGTCGGCGGAGAGCCATCGGGTATCAGATATCGGGCGGATGCTGAACGGGAAGACGCCCCTCAATAAGGGCATTACCGTGTACGATGCGGGAGCGAGCGAACGGGATCTCGGGCTCACTTATACCCCTGCCGTAAGTTTTCTGGGCTAGACCCGTGGACTTTACAAAAAACGTGACACCATTTATCCATCATCACCAATAAACAACAACGATTATGAAAACCCAATTTCTTCCTCTCGCCCTGTTGGCGATATTTGCTACGCTTACCTTCACCAATTGTACGGGACAAGACGCGGATGTGGCCGCCTACGAAAGCCTTTGGCACGAGATCATCAACGACGGTAATCTGGAACTATTCAATACCGACCACTTCGCCGAAGAGGTGACTATGGTACTTAGGCCGGACAACCTGGTGGGGGTGGAGGCCTTTCGGGATTATTACCGGGAATTCATTACCGGGTTTTCCGATCGAAAATTTTCGGTAGAGAACATTTTCAGCAAAGGTGACCATTTTGCCAAACACTGGCGTTTCGAAGGAAAGCATACCGGTACTTTTTTCGGTATCCCCGCAACCGGGAAGCGCGTAAATGTGGAAGGCTCGACCATCGGACGGATTGAAAACGGACGCATCACGCTGGAACAGGACTTTATGGATCAAACGATTCTGCTACAACAGCTGGGGATACTTTCCGCGTCGGATAATGTTGCCATCGTTAGCGAGTTGTACGACAACTTCTCAGAGGGAAATATGCCAGATGTACTCGCCGCAATGGATGAGGAGATCGTCTGGCAAGAAGCGGAAGGTAATCCGTTGGCCGACGGAAACCCCTACGTTGGCCCGGAAGCGGTGCTGAAAGGTGTTTTCTCCCGTATCGGGGCGGACAATGAATACTTCAAACTGACCGACGTGAAACTCCACGCCATGGACGGCAATCAGGTGTTGGCTACACTGCGCTATGACAGCAAGACCAGGACCGGTCGGATAGGTAATGTACAGGCCGCTCATCTGTGGAGCCTCCGCGAAGGCAAGATCATTGCCTTCCAGCAGTATGCCGATACCCGGCAGCTGGCGACCCTGGCTCAATAGCAGTTGTGGGTCAATAGTTGCTGTACCTGCTTCCGCACCCATAAGAATTTTTGTGCCGAGGCAGGTGCAGTGCACTATTCTAAAGCAGTATCTTTAATTGAACTCCCCTCGGTCACAAGAGGTGAAAATTTGGCGAGTTGGTTTTTTCGGCCGGCAAACCGGCGAGATGTAGGTATAGCCATGGCTACGGCTATGGCTTGGCGGTGAAACTCGGCGAGAAAAGCGGCCGTCAAAAATCACTTGGTGTGGCCGAGGGAAGTATAATAACCGTCTCTATGATCAGCTGCACGATACGTTGTCTGCTTTTACCGCTTCTGTTGGTTTTGCCGGGCCTGGCACTTTCCCTTTCGCCATTACCCCGGGACACTGCCTACGATGCCAGCTTCGACCTGGATGAAGGCTATCGGCACTTGAACGAGGGGGATTACCGAACTGCCCAGATGTACTTTTTTCGTGCGCTCGATACAGTGCGCTTTTACGGGCCACCCACCGAGACATACAGGGCTTACCGATATTTGAATGACCTCTACCAGAATTTGCAAGACAACCGGCAAATGTTACGATTCGCTGAATTGGCTCATGAACTGAGTAAGGATTTGAGTCTTCCTCACCAAACCGACAGTTTTGAGCGTTTGTACATGGGGTATGGCGTAAACGAGCGCTACGCGGAAGCCGAGCAGCTGGCCAGAGAGTGGAAAACTTTCCTGTACGACCACCCCGATGAAGTAAGGGACATCGATTTTGTCCATTATTATGAGCAGCACGGATACTACCATAACAATTCGGGACGCCACCAGGACGCCATCGACGCCTATAAACAGGCACTAAGCTATAACCAGGATGGATCGGTTCCCGAATACGAACGCCGAGAGCTGATGGTGAACATTGGCTGGGAACTCAATTACCTCGGCAGATACGCCGAGGCGATTCCTTATTTTGAAGCCTTCGTCTTCCACCCGGAAAACCTCAACGACTCGACCACTCTCTACGACGACATCATCCAATTGGCTCTGGCCTACGAGAAAACGGGTAATTACGAAGCAGGTATTACCCAGTTGCGGCGAGGCTACGAAATGCGCATCAAGAACGTCCTGAACGAAGCGGCCACCACAATGGATGGACTGGCCATGCGCGATGAGTTACACGATCAGGACGACCTGATCCAGGCGCAACTCGCCCGGATCAGTACCCAGGAAAGAAACCAGCAACTCATTCTGGGAATCGCCGTACTCTTTTTACTCGGCGCGGTTGGTCTGTTCCTGGGTCTTCGTATCAACCGTCGTAAAAACGCCCAACTCGCTGCAAAGAACCAGGAAAACGAGACCCTCCTCAAGGAGATCCACCACCGGGTGAAGAACAATCTGGAAATTGTCTCCAGTCTGCTGGAACTACAGTCCGCCACCCTGGCCGAAGGTGATGCTCGTGATGCCATGCTGGCTGGCCAGAGCCGGGTTGCCAGTATGGGCTTACTCCACCAGAAACTGTATCAGGGTCATGATCTGGCCACGGTAAATATGTATGGTTATCTGGAGGATCTTACCGACGCCATTGCCGAAACCTACGAAGTGGAGAAAGAGGTCAATTTCAGCATTGAGGTGCCTACGGTACTGGAACTTGACGTGGATCGAGCCGTGCCCGTCGGTCTTATCGTTAATGAGTTGGTCACTAACTCCCTGAAATACGCTTTCGCTCCCGGCGCGGCCATCCACCCGCAGATTACCGTTGCATTAACCCCAGAAAATGGTAAACTCCGCCTGCTGGTGAGTGATAATGGAGTGGGGAAGGCCGCTGTCGGCCATCAGGGTACGGGCTTCGGTACCCGGCTGGTGCGATTGCTGACCACTCAGTTGAATGGAACGCTGCGGGAAGAGGATAACGGTGGGTTGAGGACGGAGATTGATTTTTAAAACCCTTTAGGAAAGTAAATCCCGCGGTTCGGAAAAGATGGCTGTGAATACCGTGCCCCCGCACCGAAGTTTGTATGGCATCAAAAAAACACTACCCATGCAGTACCGACTTATTTTCATCCTTTTTTCTATTTCGCTTCTTCCACTGGGCCTCGCCGCCCAGTCTTCTCCGGACAACTTGCCGATCATCACCGAAGATGAATTAAAAACCGGCAATCTGGATCGGCTGGAAAATATGAACTCCCACAGGGCCGTTAGCTACGCCCCGGACACGCTCGTACTTACCGGCGGTGATTACCCCTATCTGCGGTTGCCGCTATACGAACTGGAGCAACTCTGCAAACGCTCCCGCAATCGTCACGGTCAGTCAAAAGAATGGGTGGTTATTGATTTAAGTGCATTAGCCGGCACGTTGGTGAATAAGCAATAATTTGTACCCAAGACTTACGGGACTTTGTCGGCACCGGCCGGCAAAGTCTTTTTCGTATTTTGTAAATCATTACCAGACTGCCAGCCCATGTCACAGCCAGTATCTGTCCTCATCGTTGAGGATGAAATGATCATCGCCGCCAAGATCAGTCTCCACCTGGAGCAAATGGGCTATGGCATTGCCGGTATTCTGCCAAGGGGGGAGGAGGCAGTGCTTCACTGCCGTAAATCTCCACCAGACCTCATCCTGCTGGACGTTCAACTTAAAGGAAATATCGACGGCATCGAGACGGCCACTATTCTGGAGCGGGAGGGGATCCACCTTCCCACCATTTACCTGACTGCCAACACCGACCCCGACACCTTCGAGCGGGCGAGGCGTACACGACCCCATGCTTTCCTGGGCAAGCCCTATAAAAAAGCCGATCTCCACCGGGCCATTAGCCTGGCGGTGCAGCTACGGGCCGATCCCACCGCCGGGGCGCCGGCGCCCCAACCGGTCAGTATGGAAGAGCCTTACCTGCTGAGCGATCGAATTTTTGTCCGCCACAAGGATCAGATGATCAAACTCTTCCTCAGGGATATCCTCTACGTGCAGGCAGAGCGAGCTTACTGCCACATCAAGACGGTCAAGACCGACTACATGCTCAGTATCGCTTTGGGTAAACTCGCTGAGCAACTGCCCACCGGTAATTTTTTTCGGGTCCACCGCTCCTACCTGGTCAACATGCACCACATTGATGCCGTAGCCGAAGGGTACCTCGTGATCGGAGAAACCGCCATCCCCGTCAGCCGTGATAATCGGGAAGAGTTGGCGAAGCGGGTGAACCTGGTACGGTAAACGCGAAGAAGTAGTAGCTTTACGGAACCAATTTGAATACCCGCCGGGTGGGGCAGGAGTATTTGGGCTTCAAAGTAGCAGAGCTGCATAATTGGAAAACTAAGCCCCTGCCCAATCCGTTCTCTCAGGAAACCAACCACCACTTTATGTCCACCACCCGCACCAACGTCAACTCCCTCGGCGAGTTTGGCCTCATCGATCGACTGACCGAAGATTTTGCCACCCAGCAGAAAACGACCCTTTTGGGGGTTGGAGACGATGCGGCGATCATCGCTACCGGAGGACCGGAACAATTGTTGGTTTCCACCGATATGCTGGTGGAGGGGATTCATTTCGACCTGGCCTATACCCCGCTGAAGCACCTGGGCTATAAATCCGTGGTGGTCAATATTTCCGATATCTGCGCCATGAACGGCCGGCCGCAGCAGGTAACCGTCAGCATCGCTATTAGCAACCGCTTCTCGGTGGAGGCCCTGGAGGAGTTTTACGCGGGCATCCGCCTGGCTTGCCAGCATTATGGGGTGGACCTGATTGGCGGTGATACCACCAGCAGCAATAAAGGGCTGTATATCAGCGTCACCGCTATCGGCCGCGCGCCGGAGGATCGAATTGCCCGCCGCAGCGGTGCCAAAGCCGGCGACATCATGTGTATTACCGGCAACCTGGGCGCGGCTTACCTGGGGCTGCAGATCCTGGAAAGAGAAAAACGGATTTACGAAGAAAATCCCGGTGTGCAGCCCGATATGGGAGAGCGTGGCAAGTATTTGCTAGAGCGCCAACTCAAACCAGAGGCCAGAACCGATATGGTCGATGCCTTTGCCAAAGCCAATTTGGTGCCTACGGCGATGATCGACGTTAGTGACGGACTGGCCAGTGAGGTCTTTCACCTTTGTAAATCTTCCGGACTGGGGGCCATCGTCGAAGAGTCCGGCGTGCCCATCCACGAAGATGCTCAGCTACAAGCTCTTGAGTTTAACATCGACCCGATCACCTGTGCCTTAAGTGGCGGAGAAGATTACGAATTACTCTTTACGGTAGATCCTAAAGACCTGGACAAGGTTCGTTTTATGCCAGATATCTACATCTGTGGCGAAATGACGGAAGCCTCCGAAGGGGTAAAACTACACTCGAAGGGTGGAAAGATTCACCCCCTGAAGGCGCAGGGATGGAATCACTTTTGATGGTGAACCTAGGATTCGTCATTTTGACGTACTAACTGAGCAGCTTTATATTCTACGCCCTAAGTTCACGGACTTTAGTCGGAACGGTCCGTTGGTTTACTTTGACACACCGTAGTACATCGCCTTGCCCCCCGCAGGTACAATTCCCCGCTGCTCGGCCCGAATGAGTTGGTAGAGCGTTTCCGCCATTCCCTGGTGGTGTTGCAGGCGGAGAATGCGACGAAATTCACTGTAAAACCCCGTTATATATTCTGCGGCCGGGAATCTATGGTGACCGGGTAAGATCGTGAAACCTCGAACAGTCTTTAGTAGATCCTTGCGTTTGAGTTCAAAGTGAGCGTAGACTTCCTGTAGGAGATAGTCTGAACAATCAAAGCCCAGGTAAATGCGCTGTCCGGCATACTCCTGGCCAATATTGCTGTTCAATCTGACGTAAGGCGCGGCAACCAGACCACTAAAATCAAAATCGTAAGGGACGGGCACAATTGTACCATCCGTCAATTCGACCATTTTCAGGTTGTGGGCCATGGATAGGTTCCAGTCGAGGTTGCCAATTAAGTAGGAAAAAAGGGCCTGGGTCGTTTCAGCCCGGCGATCGAATCGGTCCGGAGCGAGACCGCGTCCGTTTTCCAGTTCTACGCCGCCCAGGCGTTCGGCCATTTCATCAGTGTCCTCCAGTACGAAGGCCAATACGGTACGGTCGGGGTGTTGTCCGTGAATGTCACGGTAGGTGATTTCCAGTAATTGAGTGCGAAAGGCCAGGGGGCTGAGTTGCTCGTAGAGCTTGTACGCCAAATACTCCTTCAGAATCAGGGCTTGTGCGTCGACATCATCATCGAAGCAGGGGGTAACCAGTTTCAACTTGTCGTGCTTGCTTAGCCCGTCCGCTTTAAGTTGCTTCTTGGAGAAGTTCAGCTTTAAGGGAGGAAAGGTGCAGAGGTGGCGGCGAAATTTGCCGCGCACCTCTACATGGAGGGGCCGGCGATACTCGCGGCCCGTATTGTCATCGGTGAAACTGATCACCGCTTGTTGCTTATTCTGCGTTTTGGCGTAAATGCTGTCGACCGGCAAACGCAAGATCACTGGCTTGGCCATTTCAATCCCTGCGGACGGATCAGTGGAAAGCAGATCGAAGATGCTGCGGTCTGGCTGGGCCGAAAGTTCGACGAAGCCGAGTGTGCTGATGAACCACACCGTAGAGAGAAAGAGTTGTCGTCTAATGGTTGTATTTATATTCCTCATAGTTGAGGGCTTTTAATTGCTGGACGAAGGTCATTTTCTTGGTATCCTCTATTTGCCAGATACAATGCAAAGCTACGGGCAATAGTTTTATACTTTTTTACACTAAGTAAAATTTAATATTGGGTTGATGATTTTAGTAAATCTGAAACGGAATTGTATTTCGCTTATATGGGGTTTGTCCCTTTTTTGTAAACGAAATAGAGGGGGGCAACCAATTCAAATTCCGCTTGTTTATTTACGACCGCCAAGCATTGATTAAAGTCAAAAATTTGGGGTATTTTTACGGTCTCCAAGCAGGCTGTAAGCCGCCTAACCAAGCATTCAGCCTCACTTCATAATCAACTTATTTATGGTCACCACCGCAACTAATGCCGCCGAAGAGCAACTCGAAATGATCCGCCAGAGTGCGCGCGACTTCGCTCACTCCGAAATCCTGCCCAACGTAATGAAGTGGGATGAAGCCCAAATCTTCCCCCGCGATCTATTCACCAAGATGGGAGAATACGGATTCCTTGGGGTACTGGTACCGGGCGAATACGATGGTAGCGAACTGGGCTACGCCGAGTACATTACCATCATTGACGAGATCGCTCAGGTTTGTGGCTCTATCGGCCTCAGCGTCGCGGCCCACAACTCTCTCTGTACGAACCACATTCTGATGTTCGGTAACGAAGAGCAAAAGAAAAAATACCTGCCTAAACTGGCTACCGGTCAGTGGATCGGTGCCTGGGGGCTAACCGAGCCGAACACCGGAAGCGACGCCGGTCGGATGCGTACCATCGGCGAGCGTCAGGAAGACGGTAGCTACATCCTTAACGGCGCCAAGAATTTCATTACCCACGGCCTCACCGGCGACGTAGCGGTAGTGATTGCCCGTACCGGCGAACTGCTGGACAGCCACGGTATGACGGCCTTTATCGTTGAACGGGGCCAGGAAGGCTTCCGTGGCGGTAAGAAAGAAGACAAACTCGGTATGCGCGCCAGCGAAACCGCTGAAATGATCTTTGAAAATTGTCACATTCCAGCCGACCAGGTACTCGGTGAAGTAGGTGAAGGATTCATCCAGAGCATGAAGATTCTCGACGGCGGTCGCATCAGCATCGCTGCCCTCAGCCTCGGTATCGCTAAGGGAGCCTACGGTCACGCACTCAAGTACAGCAAAGAGCGTGAGCAATTTGGCAAGGCCATCAGCCGCTTCCAGGCCATTGCCTTTAAACTGGCCGATATGGCTACGGAGATCGAAGCTTCCGAGTTGCTCATCCGTGAGGCCGGACGACTAAAGGATGCTCACCTGCCGGTAACCAGACTTAGTGCTATGGCCAAGCTGTACGCCAGTGAAACCTGTGTTAAGGTTTCTAACGAAGCCGTACAAATTTTTGGCGGCTATGGCTACACCAAGGAGTACCCCGTAGAAAAATACTACCGCGACTCCAAACTCTGTACCATTGGTGAGGGCACCAGTGAGATTCAGAAACTAGTGATCAGCCGCGAACTGCTGAAATAAAATAAGCTACTTAGAGCTTGCTTGGGAATTGCTATGAACTGAAAAACAATGATTTATGGTTCTGACAATACCATGAAATTGTGAGCTTGGCGGGTCAAGCGATCTATTTTTGGTGACGCCAGGTTCATAAATGCTTGTTTTTCAGGAAATAGAAATCCAAACAAGCTCTAACTTTGCGGTTAGATCAGGAACCCGTCCGAATAACTTTCGGACGGGTTTTTTAGACCACTCATCCATGCTGCCCTATTTGCAACTGGTCCGCTTTCCCAACCTATTGGTGGTAGCACTTACCCAGTCGCTGATTTTCTACCGTCTTATTTTACCGGCCTTCGAGCGGAATGGGATCGATGCGCAACTGTCGCATCTTCAATTTGCTTTGTTGGTCATCGCCTGTGCCATCGTTACGGCGGCCGGATATGTTATTAACGATATTTTGGATACCAAAGCCGACGCGGTCAATAAGCCGGGAAGGAACCACGTTGATGATCTCGGACTGGCCAACTGTCGCTGGCTTTTTGTTGTCCTGATATTAATTGGATACGGCATCAGTCTGCAATTGGCACTGTCACTCGGGAAAAGCCATTTGATCTGGCTATATCCCGTAGCCGTAGGCCTGCTCAGCTTGTATTCCCGTTACGTGAAACCTATACCTTTGGCGGGCAATTTATTGGTAGCTACCTTCTGCGCCGGCGTTCCTGCCCTGGTCGCCCTGGCTGAGTTGGAGGGCTTGAATTCATTGGTCATTTCAGAGCCGGCCACCATCAGAATCCTGTTCATTTACGGCATTTTCGCCTTCGTCGCCACCTGGCTCCGTGAGCTGGTCAAGGATATGGAAGACATCAACGGTGACCGCTTGATCGGCCGTCGTACCATCCCCATTATTCTCGGTATTTCCAATAGCCGCAGTTTAGGCATCCTGCTTTCCTTACTCAATCTTTTTGCATTACTGGCTCCACTATTGCTGGGGTGGCCGGCCTTCCGTAAACCGGGAATTCTGATCTGTGTTGTATTGCTTTGTCTGGCACTTTGTTACTTCGCCTGGCAACTACTCCGCAGCCGTAACGCCCGGGATTATGGCCGGATCAGTACGCAGCTAAAATTGTTTCTACTGGGCGGATTGGGGCTGTTGGTGCTGGTATAGGTTTTGACTTCAAAGTAGCAAGGGGTAATAGCAAGCTCGTCCGCCGAAACGCGACTAGCTGGTTCGTCGGCCGAGCGGAGGGGCTGTCGGTGCTGGTAGTAGGTTTTGACTTCAAAGCAGCAAGGGGTAATAGCAAGCTCGTCCGCCGAAACGCGACTTTAGGAGCTGGTTCGTCGGCCGAGCGGAGATCAGTTTGTTTTTGTTTTTTTCAGAACTCGCTCGGCGGACGAGTCAGGCCGTTCCGTCCGCCTCGGCCGACGAGCTTGGGTCGATTTTTATAACTTATAAGCATGTATCACGCAAACACGATTTATCACGTATACAACCAGAGTATCAATCGAGAGCTACTTTTCAAATCTGATAGTGACTACTTGTTCTTTGAAAAGAAAATAAAGAAACATTTACTCCCTGTTTGTGATGTGCTTTGCTATTGTCTGATGCCAACACACTTTCACCTTCAACTTGTTCCAAAACTGGAAGGCTTGAATTTCAAGCAGAGTAATAAACAACAAGAATTGCACGCCGCATTCAGGATAATGCTGAGTAGTTATACCCGAATCATTAACGATCGACGAGATCGGAGAGGCAGTATTTTTAGGGCAAAAACAAAATACAAACCTGCCTATTCAGACTTTATACCAGAATCGTGGGAATTGGATGAAGATGAACCCTTCACGAGATACATTCCTTACATTAAAATATGTTTCGATTACATCCACGATAATCCGCAAGAAGCAGGTCTCGTTGATGATGCTTTAAAATGGAACTATTCCTCCTTGGCTGATTACGAAGGGTATCGAGATAGTGGTATTTGTAATTACAAATTGGCAGAAAAACTTATTGGCATTAAGAGGAAGATTTTATAGTCGGTCTGAGCTCGTCCGCCGAAACGCAACGTTAGGTGCTGGTTCGTCGGCCGAGCGGAGGGGCTGTTGGTGCTGGTATATGTTTTGACTTCAAAGTAGCAGGGGGTGATAGCGAGCTCGTCCGCCAAGACACGACCTTAGTAGCTGGTTCGTCGGCCGAGCGGAGATCAGTTTTTATTATTTTCCAGAACCCGCTCGGCGGACGAGTCAGGCCGTTCCGTCCGCCTCGGCCGACGAGCTGTGTGAAAATAGCGAATTTTCGCTGAAACTCTTTAACTTGGCGATCTAAAGCAAGCGACCATGTCCACCAATCCCCACTTTCCCTTATTATTTCAGCCCCTGAATCTCGGATTCACCCAGCTTAAAAACCGGGCCATCATGGGGTCTATGCACACCATGTTGGAGGATGTGCCGGACGGGATCGAACGGATGACGACTTTTTATCGGGAACGAGCTCAGGGAGAAGTAGGACTCATCGTTACCGGTGGCCACGCCCCAAACAAACAGGGATTGGCACTTCCCTTCGGTCATGCTTTTGATAACGAGGAACTGGCTGTTCAGCACCAGGCCATTACCGCGGCCGTTCACGAAGAAGGTGGTAAAATTTGCTTGCAAATTCTGCACGTAGGTCGCTACGGCTTTTCAGAAGATAATGTTTCCGCCTCGGATACGAAGGCACCCATTACTCCTTTTCCAGCCCGGGCCCTGACGGTAGAAGAGATCGAAACCACTATCCAGGATTTCGTTCATTGCGCTAAAATGGCACGGCTGGCGAATTATGACGGGGTAGAGATCATGGGCTCCGAAGGCTATCTGATCAATCAGTTCATCGCTACCAAGACCAACCGGCGGACGGATGAATGGGGAGGAGCCTACGAAAACCGGATCAAGCTTCCACTGGAGATCATCCGCCGTACCCGGGAAGCGGTAGGGGAGGACTTTATCATCATCTACCGCCTCTCCATGCTGGACCTGGTGGAAGGCGGCAGTAGCTGGGAGGAAGTAGTGCAATTGGCTAAAGCCGTAGAAGCCGCCGGTGCTACCATCATCAATACCGGTATCGGTTGGCACGAGAGCCGGGTACCGACCATCGGGACCGTCGTTCCCCGAGCCGGATTCGCCTGGGTGACCAAAAGGATGATGGGCGAGGTGAACATCCCGCTCATTACCACTAACCGCATCAATATGCCCGGAGTGGCCGAGGAGGTACTTCAGGAGGGCTGTGCCGATCTGGTTTCCATGGCCCGCCCCTTTTTGGCCGACGCCGATTTAATGGTAAAAGCAAAACAAGGTCGCAGCCAGGAGATCAACACCTGCATCGCCTGTAACCAAGCCTGTTTGGACCACACCTTCACCATGCAGGTGTCTTCCTGTATCGTCAATCCCCGTGCCTGCCACGAAACAGAGTTGAATTACCCACCGACGAACCAACCAAAGAAAATTGCTGTCGTAGGTGCCGGACCGGCCGGACTGGCTGCTTCTACCATTGCCGCCGAACGTGGCCACCAGGTGACTTTATTCGAAGCCGAACCGATCATCGGCGGCCAGTTCAATATGGCCAAGGAAATACCTGGCAAGGAAGAATACGCCCAGACTCTGCGTTACTACGCTACCATGATCGAAAAACACGGAGTAGAGCTGAGATTAAATACCAGGGCTACAGCTGAGCAGTTGCAAGCCGGTGGCTACGATGAGGTCATCCTGGCCAGCGGAGTCACCCCGCGCCGAATCGACATTGAGGGAGCCGATCATTCGAAGGTGTTGGATTATGCCGAGGTACTCTATGAGAAAAAGCCGGTGGGTAAAAGCGTAGCCATCATCGGTTCCGGGGGGATTGGTTTCGACATGGCTGAATTTCTGGCCCACGATTTCGACCACCCCTCGCCGAGTCTGGATTTCAAAGACTACATGAAAGAGTGGGGCGTCGACCTGAATTACAGTAAGCCGGGTTCATTGGCCGTGGCTCCCGACCCACTTCCACCGGCGCGGGATATCTTTCTGCTCAAACGCTCCAAAGGGAAACACGGAAAGAATCTGGGCAAAACCACCGGCTGGATTCACCGGGCCAGCCTGACCATGAAAAAAGTCAAAATGCTGTCTGAAGTTGAATACCTGAAAGTAGACGACCAGGGCCTGCACATCAATGTCGCTGGCGAGCCAAAAGTGCTGGAAGTGGATAATGTAATAGTCTGCGCCGGCCAGGAGCCTTTCCGGGCCATGTACGATGAATTGGCCGCGGCGGGTATGAGCGTTCACCTGGTAGGCGGAGCCAACATTGCCAAAAATCTGGATGCGAAATTGGCGATCAAGGAGGCCAGTGAGTTGGTGGCAGTCATCTAGGCTTACCTTCTTCGCATCGTCGCTGTACTGGGAAGTATTATTTGTTTCTCCGACACCTAACTTCTCCGGTGTTTACCGTAAACCTTGCTACTTTGGCAGCCAAAATAGTAGTAAAGATGCGACTCAAAATAATTATATGTGGAATCATGTCCTTCGTACTCACCGCTTGTGGGAACGACTCGACAGCCATTCCGGAAAAAGGGAAAGGACAACTTAGCCCCGACGATCCAACCTTCCATTATCAGACTTTGACGGCCGGGCCGCTGCGGATGGACGTAGACCCGAAAGTAGGTGCCCGCATTGCCTCTTTTACTTACGAGGGAAAGGAAATCCTGAAAACCGAGCGGGATGAAAACAACTGGCAGTGGGGCAGTACGGTTTGGACCAGCCCGCAGAGCCACTGGAACTGGCCGCCGCCAATGTTTGATACGGCGGAATATGAGTTCAGCCAAACGGGGGAAAATCGGATGCACTTTTACAGTCCAGTTGATAAGGAAACCGGCATGCAGGTGATCAAAAGTATTCGGCTGGCGGTGGATGAGGCGAGAGGCCCACTGGCAACGCTACGTTATCAGGTTTATAACCGGGGCAGTGCGCCAGTAGAAGTGGCCGTATGGGAAAATACACGCTTGCCCTTTTCCGGTACAACGAGTTATCCGGCCGGAGGAGAAGTGAGCTTTAGTGACGATGAGCTGATCGTAACAACCCGTGAAACTGATGGGGCGGTTGTATTGGATCTCGACGCGTCTACCCAGCCGAATAAGCAGAAAATCTATTATTCTCCAGCCAAGGATACGGGTAAACGCTATATCTACAACGCTTACGTAAACGATGGGTTGGCGCTGTTGAAAAGCTGGCGTCTGCCGGCAAATGTCGCTCCTGAGCAAGCACCGCTGGAAATCTACCTGGCTCCGGAAGAAGGTTTTGCCGAACTGGAAGTACAGGGAAACTACAAGACGGTAGCACCGGGAAAGTTCGTTGACCTGGTCGTATTCTGGCAGTTGTTTCCCGCCGAAGAGCTGGAGCGGCGGGTTGCTGCGTTGCGTTGATCGAACACTTGAGGGGGTTCTGTTGCTATAAAGAAGAAGGCTGGGTGGTGATTTATGTAACCCGGTCCTGATTTTTTTTGAGAACAGAAACAAGCTAAAAATGAAATTCAAGTATTTAATCGCTGCCCTTTTTATGGGTGCGGCTCTGACGAATTGTGACGTAGACCAGACCCGTGAAGCCGAACTGCCGGAAGTTGACGTAGACGTTACTACCGAAGCAGGTCAGATGCCCGCTTTCGACGTAGACTGGGCCGAGGTAGAAACCCGGATGGAAACCCGTACCATCGAGGTACCTAAAGTTCGCGTAGTCATGGAAGAAGAAACCATCGAGGTGCCCGTAATTGACGTTGACTGGCCGGATGACGCCGGCGAACGTGAAGAGCGCACCTTTATGGTGGAAGCCGATGTAGACCGCGATGCCGATCTGGATATAAAGTCCATTTTCACCAACGGTAATCGTATCATCGTGGTGGCCGAGTTGGATAAGGACGGCGATGTCCTCTCCGACGGTGAGATGATGCGGGTCAGCGACCAGGTGATCGTCAATTCCCCGGATATGGACGTGCGCTACTACATTGTAGGCGACCGCCCTGATGGCGAGTTCAACCGTCGTTACACCTATATCAAGAACATGAGTGACATCAAGGATATGATGAAAGACGGTAAGGTGATCTACGAGTCATAAACTGAAATTAGATTCAAATCGTTTAAATAATAGCTTGGACGCCTGCGTCCAAGCTATTTTAGTATATATTTGCCACGGCAACAATAATTACAGCAACTATGTCCACGACCACGGCTACCGCCCCAGCCCACCAACCACAACCAACGGAAGATTTTCTGCCCCTGAACGGTACTGACTACGTAGAACTCTACGTCGGTAATTCCCGCCAGGCCGCCTACTTCTACCAAACCGCTTTCGGTTTCCAGCCACTGGCCTACGCCGGTTTGGCCACGGGACTGAAAGACCGGGAATCATACGTCGTGGTCCAGGACAAAATCCGCCTCGTGCTCACCTCCCCGCTGAAGAGTGGTACGGAGATCGGCCGCCACATCGATAAGCACGGGGACGGGGTGAAGACTGTTGCTATTTGGGTAGACGATGCCCGCGCCGCTTACGAAGCCACCACCTCTCGCGGCGCCGAGAGTTACTACGAGCCTAAAGTTCATAGCGACGAAAATGGCGAGGTAGTGACTGCCGGTATCCACACCTACGGAGAAACCGTACACATCTTTGTGGAACGCAGTAAGTATAACGGTGTTTTTCTACCCGGCTACGAAGCCTGGAACCCGGATTACCAACCTGCTCCCGTTGGCCTCAAATACGTCGATCACATGGTCGGTAACGTAGAGCTGGGTAAAATGAACCACTGGTGTAAATGGTACGAAAACGTGATGGGCTTCACCCAGATCATCAGTTTCGACGATGCCGACATCAGTACCGAGTACACCGCTTTGATGAGTAAAGTGATGAGTAACGGCAACGGCCGCATCAAGTTCCCCATCAACGAGCCGGCCGACGGCCGTAAGAAATCCCAGATCGAAGAGTACCTCGATTTCTACGAAGGCCCCGGTATCCAGCACATTGCCGTAGCGACGGATGACATCATTGCTACCATCAAGGAACTCCAGGCCCGTGGCATTGAGTTCCTCACCGTACCGGACACCTATTACGATGAGTTGAACGGCCGCGTCGGCGAGATCGATGAGGATGTCGCCCAACTCCGCAAGCTGGGTATCCTGGTGGACCGCGACGACGAAGGCTATTTGCTTCAGATCTTCACCAAGCCGATCGAGCCCCGGCCGACGATGTTCTTCGAGATCATCCAGCGCAAAGGAGCAACGAGCTTTGGTAAAGGTAATTTTAAGGCCTTGTTTGAAGCCATTGAGCGGGAGCAGGAGCGTAGAGGCACGCTGTAAAACACAGATATAATTAAGTTCGTGAGAAGCCGGTGTGCCTTTGGGTACGTCGGTTTTTCTTTTGGCTGACAAAGTAGCAAAGTGAGTTGCAATGCTAGCGACAAAAGTTATCTATTTATGTGATGACGAATAAACTGGGTTACTATATATTATACTCTCCGCATCAGCTATGGTGAGCAAAGTAGCGAAGTTCATAAAATCGTAATTCATTAATACTATGCACAAATTAATTAGTCTGATTGTAGTCCTTGCGGGGACTACAATCTTTCCTTACGTTTTGCTTGCTCAGAATTACGATAATGTTTGGCTGATGTCAGATGTAAACGGTGGAGTTGAAATCAATTTTAGTTCAGGCATACCAGTAGTTTTTTCCAAAGAATTACCAATTATTATGAGAGGAGCTTCTGCAGTAATTAGTGACGTAGCAGGAAATTTAATTTCATATACGAATGGCTGTCAGTTTTATGGAAACAATGATCAATTATTACCTGGAGGGAGTGGAATAAATCCAGGTGAGATACATAATGAATATTGTTCGAATTCTGCATATCCTACAGCGAGGCAAGCTACTGTAGTTTTACCAGAGCCTGAAAGCGAAAACGACTTTATTGTATTGCATAAACCAATTGAATATGAGTACAACCAATCTGGGCAAGCTATTGATATTAGGAATGACGGACTTTTTTATTCTAAGATTATCTATGACTCGGTAGATAACACAAGAAAAATAATTGAAAAAAATGTAGCTATCGATTTGTCTAGTTTCGAAAATGGAGCAATTGCTACTGTTCGTCACGGAAATGGGGAGGATTGGTGGATAATATCACCTATGCATAATAGTAATGAATACGCAGTATTCTTATTAGATAGTAGTGGGGTATACAATCATGGTTACTTTGCAGATGGTTTTATTGATACTGATTCAACTGATGGTAGTGGTCAATCTAGATTTAGCCCTAGTGGGGATAAATACTTCCGGTTTAATGTGTACGAAGGGTTACAGTACTGGGATTTTGACAGGATCACTGGCGAAGGAAGTAATTATCGATTTTTACCATTGCCAATTGAATTTCAAGTAGATTGGTTTACTACTGCAGGTGGCGTAGCCATGTCACCATCCGAGCGCTTTTTATACGTGACAAATGGAGAAGAAATATTACAGTATGATTTTGAAAGCGCTGATATTGAAAATTCAGTGATCAAAGTAGGGGAGGTTTTAAATACGGATAGTTTATTCATACCGCCTTCTTCTTTTTCATTACAATTGGGGCCGGATTGCAAAATCTATGCCTTTAGCAATAGTGGCTGGGAACATCACGTCATTCATAATCCCGATGAACAGGGTTTAGCATGCGATTTCGAGCAAGGTTATTTGCAAATGCCATACCCCGTTTTCCGTGATCATCCCTACTATCCCAACTATCGTCTTGGCCCCATTGATAATCCCGGAAGCCCATGTGCGGAGCCGCTGGTGGGGTTGGATGAAATAGTTGAAGGCGATGAAGAACTGACGATATGGCCCAACCCTGCCAGTAATCAAATCTCGATGAGCGGACATACGAGCATATCGCTGGTGGAAATTTTCGATCAACTCGGACGGAAGGTGCTTATGGTGGATAATTTGGCACCAGGCTTAGACAAAATTGACGTCAGCATTAGTGAGCTAAAGGGCGGTATGTATTCCTTGAGGGTAAGGTATGTAGACCACCAGTGGGAGACGGTTAAGGTAGTTGTGAACCGATAAAGCTTTTGTCCAATAGCCGTCTGACCGCCTCCTCTGTCGAACGATTAGGCTACTACCAGACTATCAAACTACCATACTATCTACTCCCCATAAGTATCCCGCGCAAAACCAAACCGCATCAGGTCTACCAACTGCCCGCCGGAGCGTTTGAATTCATTACGCAGCATCCCTTCCCGCTGGAAGCCGATGCGCCGCGCCAGTCGCTGACTGGGGTAATTGTCGGAGAGCACCTGTAAACTGATCTTTTCCAGTTCGAGTTGCTTGAAGGCGAAACGGACAACCCGCGCCAGTACTTCGGTCATCAAACCCTGCTGGGTTTGCTCACGGTCGATGAAGTAATTGATTTCGGCCTTGGGCGTATGCCAGTCTATCTCGAAGAGGTGGACGTAGCCGATCAGCTCACTGCTTTCCGTCAGCCAGATGCCGAAAGCATATTCCTCCTGAAGCAGCCAGCCGGCAATGCGCCGTCGCAAAAAGACTTCCGCTTCCTCCGGATTGCCGACGGACTCGATCAAACCGGAAAAATGATCCTCCAGGTGGGAACGGTTCTCGCTCAGCAGATGGTAGGCAGCTTCTCCTTCCCCCTCCCGAAAACGGCGGACGACACACCGGCTGGTGAGCAAGGCAGTATCAATATTAAAAAGTCGGCTTTGCATAATGTTAGTTTTCTACCCACTGTACCTTCTCTCGCCAGTCACCTCTTTCCCTTGGCAATTCCGGAGCTGCGTGGTGACCCAGGAAGAAAAGACCGAGACAACGCTCGCGTTCACCCATCCGGCTGAGTGATTTAGTGTCGCGGGTGAAATAGCCCGGGCTGGCCCAATAACCACCAATGCCCAAGGTATCCAGACTGAGCCAGAGGTTCTGTACGGCCATGGCTACGGCCGCTACTTCCTCCCACTCCGGGATGCGTTCTTTTTCATCACGGTGCATGACGATGCCGATAATGGTATCCGCGTTGAGGATCTTGTCAGTCACCTTGGCGATCTTTTTGTCGTCCTGCTTTTCGGGGGCAACGTTATCGCGGTAGGTCCGCTCCATATCTTTGGCCAGTTCCTGACGTCCCTCACCCCGGTAGACCACCCAGCGCCAGGGCTCCGTGCGGGCATGGTTAGGGGCCCAGTTGGCATTTTCAAACAAAATTTCCAGCGTTTCCCGACTGATGGGTTTATCGGTGAAAAACTGAGGGAAGACGGATTTGCGGTCTTTACGGATGAGTTGGTTAAGCTCGTTGAGGTTCATGCTGGTCTGATGATTTAAAATGTTAACGCGGCACCGTAAAGGTAGTTGTACCGTTTGCTTACATTTGGTGAGGAACGACGATTTAATAAATTTCCTGATTGAGACGCAGTAATCAGAGTTCTGAATGATTAGTGGAAAACGATTATGCTATGTATCTAGGGCCCCTACCCCAGACACCACCTAGCTACATGAGGATTTCGGCCAAGAAATTCAGGGCAGTGAGGGCAAGACGCAAATCGGAGACTCATTAAATTGACGTTCCTAAAAAACAATTAAGTATGGGGCTTGAAATTTCAAAACGAAGGATCGCGGCAATCGTTATCAGCATGGTAATGATCGTAGCGATCGCCTTTGCCACTTTCGTTGATCCGGAAGATTCGGATACGCTCATTCTGGCGTTTCTCGGCCTCTTCTTTCTGGGAGTGTTTCAATTGCTTTCGGCGGTGGCCGGGCTGGTACGCGGCAGTAAGATACAGGGGGGATATCTGCTGGCGAGCGTAATTTTCCTGATTTATTACGTGGGTTGCGTAGCGGGTTACTTCACGGCACCGGAACTAGGCATTGACGAAACATACCTTGGGGTAATCGCTTCCCTCACGATGGCAATTTGCTACGTGCTGATTTTGGTGTTCGACCGGGCGCGACCTGAACGGATAATATTAAAACCGGAAGATGACTTACTGGATGATTTTTGATAACGCTGATTGCGGGGACGCGGATGAAAGCGGTCTTTGACGCTGTCCGTTTACTTTCAGGCCACCCGCAGGCTGATCATTGCTGATGGGTTATCTAACGTACCGGGGTACCACTACTGTCCGCTCTTTTCCCAACAAGACCAATTGATATCCGGGGGGGTATTCTTCTTGTTTGAAGACCGTAGAGCCGGGGCAAATATAGAAACTGGTGGGTGGTGCGGCGTGGATGGTCAGGTTTTTGCTGGTGCAGACCATGGCTGCGTGATAATGGCCACAAAATACGTCAAGTGGTTTCTGATAAGCGTGTAAAATCTGTAGTAACGGTTCCCGCTGTTTGAGCGCGTGGCGACCGTCCATGAACGGAGCGCCCATGAGGTCCGGGGGGTGGTGCATCCAGAGTAGCGGGCGTTCGGCCCGGGCCAGAGATTTTTCCAGCCAATTGAGTTGTTCCCGGTCGATCTCCCCCAGGCAACTATCCAGCACCAGGTGGTCATAACCGCCGGCCGAGTATTTGAAATATAGTTTGCCGTAACCCAGACTGGAGTGATCAAAAACGTCAATCAGGTCGCCACTGCTGTCGTGGTTGCCGGAAAGTATAAAGTAGGGAATCTTTGTAGCCGCTAATTGGTCACGCAACCACTTACAGGCTTCCACATCTGGGTTATGAAGAGAATAGTCACCCCCCAAGACCAGTAAATCCGGTTTGTCTTTTTCAACTACCCGCTCCAGTACGGCGGAGAAGCGACCGCGCAGATCGAGCTCCAGGTATTGCTCCCCCGGCCGACCGAGGTGAAGATCCGTGATGTGGGCGATCTTGAACAAGAGGAATAGGGATTTGAGGATTTAGAGCTTGTTGGGGATTCTGGTTTGAGCCGAGTGCTTGCGAATTTAAGTTTGAACAAAGAGAGAGGATGGAGCCTGCTAAACCTTTAGGGTCCCTACCCCAAAGGCCGCTGAGCTACGTAACTGACCGAACGATGCAGTTCAGGATTAAATTTGGTGCATGCAGGCCAAATCTTGAATTCCCAACAAGCTCTTGAAGAATAACGAAAAACCCGAGAAGATGTTGGGTGCTAAAAGACTTGCTCCAAAACTGCTTGATTAATTGTACGGCATCCCTAATCGACTCAACCATAAGCGTACCCGCATGTTCTGCTAATATGACTTCCACTGATCAACATCCGGTGCTATTATTCGACGGTCATTGCAATCTCTGCAACGGAGCAGTGCAGTGGGTGCTGGCCCGTGATAAAGAAGGGGTGATTCGATTCGCCAGCCTGCAATCTGAGGTCGGACAGCGCTTACAGGAACAGTTCAAATTGGATCCGGCCGCATTGGATAGTATCGTCCTCGTCAAAAATAAGCAGGCCTACCAAAAAAGTACGGCTGCCCTGGAGACCGCAGCCAGCATGGGCGGCATCTACAGCGTGGCGAACGTTTTTAAGGTCGTACCTGCCTTCATCCGCAACGCTGTTTACGATTTTGTGGCCCGCAATCGCTACCGCTGGTTTGGTCGTAGCGAAGAATGTTGGTTACCCCGCCCCGAATGGAAGGAACGTTTTTTGGATTAACTTTGCGGCCCATACTAAATCCGCCCCCCGGATCGTCTAATCTATGGCCCGCCCAAAAGGCGTGGTCTCCCCCAAGCCATATGCGAAAAATACTCACTTTACTTGCCGCTGTACTCTTACTTTCAACCCTCGGTGCCCAAACGACCGTCGGCCTGGTAGCTCACTATAATTTCGACGGTAATTTCTCCGACCTCACCGGCAATAGTGCCAACGGTGGCATCCCCAGCGGCGTACCGGAGTTTGCCTGCGGTGTTAGCGGGCAGGCCATGCAGCTCTTTGGTGGCAACGATTTCATTCGTATCCCCGGCGGTACTTCCAACAATATCAACCGGGAGTTTGATACCGAGGACTTCACCCTCAGTTTCTACTTCAAGCCGGTGGGCGTCAACGGTACCCAGTATCTGATCAGCAAGCGGGATACGGCCTGCGATTTTGAGCAATTATTTTACATCCGCTACGCACCTACTACCCGCACCCTTTCGGCTTATTTGCGCCAGGGCAATCAGGAGGTGCGGGTTGATTACCGCATCGTCAACGGCAGCTGTTGGCAACACATCGTACTGGAACGTGACAATCGCCGGGTTCGGTTATACGTCAATAATGAATTCGCCGGAGAGCAGGGAAGTACCTCCCGGATCGACATTTTTAACAGTGGTGAGCTTACTTTCGGTTCCGCTAATTGCCTGGGTGCCAACGAAACGGCCTTCACCGGACTGATGGACGAGATCCGGATCTATAACCGCGTCTTAACCGATACGGAGCGCAATGAACTCTATTTGTCGCCCGATATGATCGTCAACCCGGATCAACGCCTCTTCCTGGGGGAAAGCCTCGATATCGAGATGAACTCTACCTGTGGGGTCATTTACAACTGGACGCCCGTAGACAACATCAGTGATCCCTCCATCTCCGAGCCGACGATTACCCCTTCGGTAGCTGGTGATCAGGCTTTTCAGGTCCTTATCCAGGATGCCGAAAGTAGCTGTATCGCCACGGACAGCATTATCCTGCAAGTCATTGATCCGGACGACCTTGACTGTTCTCAGGTCTTTTTGCCCAAAGCTTTTACACCCAATGGCATCGGCCCGGCCGCCAATGAAACTTTCGGCATCAGTAACCCTTTCGCTGTTTCCGAGGTGATCAGTTTCGAGGTCTACAATCGTTGGGGTGGCCGCATGTTCGCCACCGCAGATCGCTTCGGCCGCTGGGACGCCACTTTTCAGGGCGAAGATGTCAATCCCGGCGTCTACCTCTGGAAAGTCGTTTTCCGTTGCGAGGAGGATGAGTTGGTCCAGTCCGGTAGCGTGACGGTTTTGCGCTAGTAGTCATTAGCGGGGATTTAAAGCTGGTTTATAACCTTGCTACTTTGAAGTCAAAAAGAAAGGCATAGAATAGGCTGCAGGCTGCCGCTTTTATGCGATTCTTTTCGTAAACGCTAAAGAGCAGCGGTCCGTATTCAATTATGTCTTCAAAGTAGCATTGCTCTATTTCCACCTGACTGTCATATCTGCCGGCTGACCCTTAAAAACCACCCCTGCGGCTCAACCCTTTCAACCCTGTTCAGTTAGGTTTGTAACTAATCGAACGCAATAGACAAACATGGGAAGACGCGCCGCAATTGTATGGTTCCGCCAGGACCTTCGCCTCCACGATAACGAAGCCCTGACCGAGGCCCTGGAGCACGCCCAGGAGGTGCTGCCCGTCTATATTTTTGACCCCCGTACTTTTGGGGCTCAGACCCGTAAATTCGGTTTTCCCAAAACCGGTAGCCACCGCGCGAAGTTTATCCTGGAAAGTGTTGTAGAGCTGAAAAAAAACCTGCGGTCACGCGGAAACGATTTACTGATCCGTATCGGTAAGCCGGAAGAAATATTGCGTGACCTTACACTGGAGGTCCGGGCCAGTTGGGTTTTCTGCAACCGCGAACGTACCGAGGAGGAGTTGAAAGTACAGGATGCCGTGGAGCAACAACTCTGGACCATCGGTCGCGAAATCCGCTACAGCCGGGGAAAGATGCTTTACTATACTTCCGATCTTCCTTTTCCGGTTACCCATACGCCCGACGTATTCACCAATTTTCGCAAAGAGGTAGAGAAAATCACCCCCGTCCGAGATCCGTTGCCGACGCCGGTACGTATTCCCCGCCTGATCGAGGATAACGTCGATTACGGAGAACCACCAACATTGAGTGATTTCGGTATCTCTGAGCCGGTCCACGACGAACGCGCCGCCATTCATTTTGCCGGTGGCGAAAGCGAAGGATTGGCGCGTCTCAACGAATACTTCTTTGATACGGAGGCCGTAGCAAACTACAAGGAAACCCGTAACGGACTGATCGGCAAAAATTACAGTACCAAGTTCAGTGCCTGGCTGGCCCAGGGTTGCCTGAGTCCAAAGCGAATCTACCATGAACTCAAACAGTTTGAAGATGAGGTGGTGAGTAATGACAGTACTTACTGGGTTTTCTTCGAATTGCTCTGGCGGGAGTTTTTTCGCTTACAGGGCAAAAAGTATGACGAAAAGATTTTCCTGAAGGGCGGCCCCAAAGAAGCGGTTAATCCCCGATGGCACAACGATCGCCGTTTGCTGGACAAGTGGATCGAAGGACAAACGGGTATTCCCTTCATCGACGCTAATATGCGGGAAATTGCCGCTACCGGTTTTATGAGTAATCGTGGTCGCCAGAACGTGGCCAGCTTTCTGGTTAAAGACCTGCACCTCAACTGGCAAATGGGGGCCGAATACTTTGAAAGTGTGCTGACCGATTACGACGTGACCAGTAATTGGTGCAACTGGAATTACGTGGCCGGCATAGGATCCGACCCGCGGGAAGACCGCTATTTCAACATTCTCAGCCAGGCGGAGCGCTATGATCCGAAGGGAGAGTACGTCAAACTCTGGTGCCCCGAACTGGCAACTCTGCCCGCCGAGTGGATTCACAAGCCGGATCAGATGCCGCCTCACGTACAGGAGGAATATGGCGTCAAGATCGGCGGCCATTACCCAAAAGCGATCGTACCCACTGAAAAGTGGAGCAAGAATGGTAAGCGGCGAGGAGGAAATCGTGACCGCGGCAGGAAGAAGGGTAGGGGGAATAGCCGTTACGTGGCCTAAGTCAAATGATTTTGATCTAATGAGTAATGATCTAGTGGAGCGCTTCGACGAGCTTCAATCTTAATTACTCTTTGATACGTTATCCTTAGCGAATGATGATTCAAGAAGCAGACGGTGATTCCCTGAAACGAAGTAAGCTGGCCCCGATTAAATCATTTTATCAGTAGCTCATTGTCTCATTGTCTCATTGTCTCATTGTCTCATTAGATCATTGTCTCATTAGATCATTAAGATCCCAACACTCCCCGAATTCCATCAATAAACATTTGCACGGAAAGGATCAGTAGTAGCATGCCCATCAACCGTTCCAGGGCAATGAGTCCTTTTTTACGCAGCACTTTATACAATACCGGAGCAACGAAGAGAATCAGGGTGGAAACCAACCAGGCCAGGAGCAAAGCGTAGAGCAGCCCCATTTGGTCGTCGGGATGATTATGGCTCAGGACTAACAAAGTAGCCAGGGCGCTGGGGCCGGCGATCATGGGTAAGGCTATCGGCACGATCAGCGGCTCTTCTTCGGGCGGGAATAGCGGCGAACCGTCGGCACTGGGAAATACCATTTTCAAACCTATGAGCAGGAAGATCAAGCCGCCGGCGATGCGCACGGCCTCCGTTTCCAAGTGAAAAACGTTCAGAAAAACCTCGCCGCCGAATAGAAAGGAAACGAGGATGACCAGACCGATCAGGCATTCACGGAGAACGATCTTGCGACGTTGCTGCTTACTATAATCCTTAAGTAAGGTTAAAACCAGCGGGACATTCCCCAAGGGGTCCAGGATGAAGAAGAGCAGGAGAGCGGTGGAGAGGATAGACATATTATTTGATACTTAATTAGAGTGCATTAGTAGATGAAATTAGGATTGCTAGTTTGAATTTCACTTAGTGAAATCCAGATCAATGTTAATTAGCTGTTTATTGTTGGAAACACTTTATGTTAAATAATCTCGCGCGTACGCGCATTTTTGACAAATATCAATAGACCGCAAATTTTATTTTCCTTGGTGAATATCCTAATATTGTATGGCAATTAGATGAGACGAAACAAGATACGTGTAAGATATTCTTAACCTGAAACTAAAACCCTAGATCGTTTAATTCACATGATATGTAAGCATTAGGTGTAGTTTCGCTAATCCATTTTCACATGAGATATTTAATTTATTTTACAACTTTTCTTCTGGCGCTGTCCGGATGCCAAAAAGAAGAATGGGGTCCCCCCCCCCCCCGGCCGAAAAAACTGAAGTAGTTTCTTTCGAAATATTGAATGACAAAATTGATATTCCAGTCGTTGACGGAATTTTGCATTTCCCTGACTTGGATACTTACCTCGCAACGGAAGAGGCTGTTACGTCTACCGAGCATCGGAGAGTTTCAGAAGAGCAACTTGACCAAATAGAAAAGAAATCTTCTTTCGTTTCCCTGAGACGCTCACTGAATGAATTACTTGTTCCATATCATGATGGAAGCATAAACTACGAAGCGCTTCGGGTTATTGTTACGGAGAATAGTGAATGGTTATATCTTGATAACGAACTTCCATTTTTTAAGTTGGCTGATAGAACTCAAAGAGCCCTCTTAAATGAGCGAGGGACGGTAGTAATTGGAAATGATAAGATAGTATACAGACCCGACCGTGAAATACATTATTTGTCAAGTATTCAGGTCGACTATTTAAATCTTCCAATTGAAACTGACGAAGAAGCTGGCGTAATTGTCATTAATTATAATAGTCTGCAGCTAGGATCCGGTCGATCTATTTGCTCGCGTCCTTCGGGTCAGCCAAATGCTATTCAAAGGTTTGCCGAAAGCGTGGAGATCAGTGACCATAAGGTTACAACTCTTGGTGGTGTTAGAGTTGGTGTGAAATTACTTTTTGATCAAGTTACTGGCCAACCCACAAATTATCAATACTGGTATCGTGCTCACTGCGAACAAAGATCATGGGCCCGTGCAAGTATTGGAAATAATTGGAGGCAAGGCACCAGAGCGAAAACCGATATGACTTTTACTTTTGGCTGGGGGATTCAATCACAGATTGCAAATGCAACTGGAGGTACTGGCTGGAGTAGTAATAATGTTAGAACTATAACTAGTACTACAAATCCATATAATACTACTTACTTCTACATGAGTTTTTATCAATCTGGTGCACTTGATGCTATTTATGATTATGACGCTGAATATATTACTAGCGGAGTGAGAAGTGACGAATTTTCCGGCATGTTTGTATTTGCCTGTTGTCCATATACTTGTTCGAGTTTGGGCTATAACGATTTTTAAATCTTTTTAATAGTTTCGGATTCTTTGCGTGAAGAAATAATAGGAAGTCAATTTCTTTCTTGTGCAAAGAATCCGTTTAATATTTATTGGATGAAGAGGAATTCTTTTCTTAAGAAGTTCTGTTTTTTAGTTTTAGTTCTGTTGGTTTGTAATAGCTTACAAACTCAAAAATCAGATAGTATTACATTGAAGCTATTGGACAGTGTTACGCTGTTGCCAGTAATTGACGTATATGTTTTTGATGCGAAAAATAATATCGTCTCCCTCAGCAATGAGCAAGGTGTAATTAAACTGGCCGAAAACACATCACGGTATTGGATCACTAGCCATGTAGCCTACGTAGAGGATACTATCTTCGCACAGGACTTGCCGTTAAATGGGGAGGTTAATCTAGCTCCATCCAACAACGCCATTTCCACTATTTCGGTGACGGCCAAACGGCGTCGCACGAGTGGTTCGATTGCCACATTAGATGAAAGTGACATAAAATCAGTTCCGGCACTTTTTGGAGAAGCAGATCCTTTGCGGGCTGCATTACGCATCGCAGGCGTAGAAAGCGGGGGAGAAGCCAACAGCCGTCTTCACATTAGAGGAGGCTTACCTGGAGAAAACCTGACGCTGTTAGACGGCGTACCCATTTATAATGAAACCCACGTCGGTCCGCTATTCTCCGTATTCAACGCCGATGTACTCAAAAGCTTCACTGTACATAAAATTGCCGCCCCTTTGGAAAAAGGCAGTGGCATCAGTGCCTTGCTGGATGCGACGACGAAATTGCCCAGCTTTACGGAAAGGGATAAAAAATTGAGCATCGGCCCCATCAACACCGGCTTTTACATGAATGGTCCGTGGAGGAAAAGCGAGCGCACGGCGGTTGCCATTGGATTACGGGCGGCGCCCTTAAGCCTAATCAGTCTGTTTAGTAAAAACAATTTAAAAAATGGTATCCTGCCGGAACTAGCTGATGTTAATCTATCTCTACGCCATCAATTGCCCTCTGGTGCGGAAATCATCGCAAGAGCCTTTTGGACTCATGACGCACTAGTTAGCGCACAGGAAGGAATTGCCGCTGCTGATTGGGGCACGACTCAGTTCCGTGAGCGCTTTACCGTCGGTTGGAACAACCAGGGCCACTCCCTGAATTACGTTCACCCGCTAAAGAATAGCTGGTCACTTAACACCTTGCTGCACGGTGCTCGATTTAATTATTTCTGGAATGAATTTTCCGAAGAGCGTGACGAATTCACTTTTTTCTTCCCAACCGCCAATTTTAATGTTTCCGGAGGTATTAATGACTTTGGAATCCGACTCTGGTCGGAACGTATCTCCACTGGGGGACGGCTCGTCTTTGGTCTAAACGCCAAGCAACTGACCAGCACTCCCGCAACCGTGGAGGACGCCGAGACCCCCTTTCCTGTTCTTTCCGACATTCGCCGTAGTCAAAGATTAAACCTATTCGTGAGCTGGGATCGAAAACTAGGCAATAGGACCCGTTTAAGCCTTGGTGGCCAACTCAACAACTACTGGTCGGATGGCTACGCGGCCTACCTGCCGACCGGTTATCTCAGCTTGGAAAATAAAATGACCAATGAGCTGACGACCAAGCTGACGGTCGAACGAATTGCTCAATTCGAGCACGCCCTACCGTCATTCGGAGGTGCCTGGCAACTCAATACCTGGCTGTTGGCCTCTGAGGTCGCGCCAGCGTCGGCTGCTAATAAAGCTGAACTGAGTGTCAATTATTCCTTGGGTAGTTTTATTGAAGTGAGTCAGGCCGCCTACTACCGGGAGGCCTACGACTTGGTACGCACGACCTCTGAAGACTTTATCCAGCTTCTGGACGACGATACACCCAACGTGACGGATTGCTGCGTTGCCGGCGGGCGCGGTACGAACTACGGACTGGAGACATCACTGACCTACCGCCGATCGACTTTGGAAATAGGTCTAAATTACACCATTGCTCGTAGTCGACACACTTTTGAACGAATCAATGGTGGCCGCCCGTTCTCTCCCCGCTTCGATCGTCGCCATTCCGTAAATTTTTGGCTCAGTAAATCACTGCGTAATGACGGCTGGCGAATCAATACCCAGTTCATTTATCAGTCCGGTATTGCCTATACCGCTCCGGTCGCTCAAATTCCCGACCCTAGCGGGGAAGTAATAATACCCATTTACGATGGTATCAATAACGCCCGCTTTCCCGCCGTACATCGTCTCGACCTGGGAGTCGACCGTAACTGGATCGGGCGTAACGGCCACCGCAATACCGTCAGCTTCGGAGTCTACAATTTGTTGAACCAAGCCAATGCCTCCTATTTCCAATTTCAGCGAGTTCGCGGGCTTGATAGGGAAGGTAAATTTCCAATCGCTCAGCCGGCAAGACAGGCACAGGTAGAGGGGGTCTTTGGCATCTATCCGTACGTATCGTTTCGTAAAGAGTTTGCCAAACGTTGATGCTCAAAAAACAAAGTAATATGCTTCGCTCAATCACTTTCTTCCTGCTATTGTGTACGACGGCCTGCCTGCCGCCCACCCAGGAAATAGACCTAGAATTTCCGTACGACGCGGGAATGACGCTTTACGGATTCTGGTCGTTGGACCGCCCTTACGAACTATTCGTAGGTAATAGCCTACGCACAGCAGAAGCCGGGGAACTGACTTATTTACCTAACGCCGAAGTGTTGCTTTACGGCAACGGCGAACAAGTCGATAGCCTGCGTTTCGATAAAGGCCGTTATGTTAGCACAACTGCTTCTGTACTCCTCCCCGAAGTCGAGTACGAAGTCCGCGTCACCCACCCGGATTTTCCACCCGCCAGCGCCACCCTTACATTTCCATCGCCAACAGTTCCATCCACTCAACTCGTTAATACGGTGAGCCAAAATGAAGAAGAAATCACCTTCACCGCCGAATCCTGGCTATTGACGGAAGATTATCTACTGGGTTTTTACCCTTATGACACTGAAGACAGTATTATTACTCTTGCTGAACCACTTGATAGCTTATTCATCGGTTTCGGTCTTAGAAACCCCTTTCAGCGAGGAGGTGACCTATCTACTGAATTTACTCTTGGAAAAACTATTGAATTGGTACCCCCCTTAGTCCCGGAATTTACGGTCGTAGAGCTCTCCGCCCTGGAATTCGTTGCTTACCGCCTCAACGACATCACGCGTGCTTACCAGGAATACACTAACACTATCCGAGGGCCGCTCCCGGGGTCTAACGAACTTCCATTGGTAGACCTAACCAGCCCTGGTAATGTTGAAGGAGGCTATGGATTAGTCACCTATTACGAAGAGGTGCGGCAGAAAGTTAGTTTTTAAGGAAGAGCTAAAGCGACCGAATTGCTCATCACGATCTCATTAAATCCAGTATTTGAATATTATAAACAGGACCGCCGTGTGCGCTGCCTCTGCTTTGAGAAATAGATGACAATGTACTGCGCTCCACGGATGTGTACTCGCTCCTAGGCTGTATTCCCATTCAAGGTCGGTCCGCAAAGCGGTCTGACTGTCACGAGCGCCCCTATTTCCAAAAGCGCAGCGTTCCTATCTCCTATTTCAAAATTACCGGTCAAACAAAACCCGCTCCCCCCGCAAAGAGTCATCAAATTTTCCATTCCGGTAAGAAGAACGACCACTGACGATCGTCTCCTTCACCCGGCCTTTGAATTTGGTGCCTTCCAGCGGCGACCAGCCCACGTGATAATGAATATTGTCTTTGGCCACCGTCCATTCTTCCTTGGGGTCGTAGAGAACGATGTCGGCCCAGTAGCCCTCGTCGAGGTAGCCCCGGCGATCGACCTGATAGCAGGTGGCCACGGCGTGGCACATTTTTTCTACGATCTTTTCCAGGCTGATTTCGCCCCGTTGCTCGAAGCGCATCATCATGTCCAGACTGTGTTGCACCAGCGGAAGACCGCCGGGAGCGTTCCAGTAGTGGCCGGATTTTTCTTCCCAGGTGTGGGGCGCGTGGTCGGTGGCGATCACATCGATGCGGTCGTCTAGCAGCGCCGGCAGCAGGTGACTACGGTGTTCCTCACCCTTAATGGCGGGATTGCATTTGATCTGGTTACCCAGGCGGTGGTAGTCATCGCTGTTAAAGGTCATGTGGTGGACACAAACCTCCGCGGTAATTCGCTTTTCCTCCAGGGGGATGTCGTTGCGGAACAGCGCGATCTCATCGGCCGTACTGATGTGCAGGATGTGCAGGCGGGTATTGAATCGCTTGGCCATACCTACGGCCTTGGAAGAACTCAGGTAACAACCCTCCGGATTGCGTACGATGGGGTGTAGCATGGCCGTGGCCCGCTCGCCGTAGATGGCTTTGAGGCGTTCTGTATTGGCGCGGATCGTCTGCTCGTCTTCGCAGTGAGTGGCGATGAGCATGGGCACCTGGCTAAACAGGTTTTCCAGAGCTTTTTCGGAGTCCACCAGCATATTGCCGGTGCTGGAGCCCATGAAAATCTTGAGACCACAGACAGTTCTAGGGTCAGTGCGCATTACCTCATCCAGGTTGTCGTTACTGGCGCCCATGTAGAAACTGTAATTAGCAATACTGGTGGCTGCGCCGATGTCATATTTTGCTTGCAGCAGTTCCTGGGTCAGGGTGGGGGGCTTCACGTTAGGCATTTCCATGAAACTGGTCGTTCCTCCCGCTACGGCTGCCCTGGCTTCGCTACCGATGTTGGCCTTATGGGGCATACCGGGTTCGCGAAAGTGGACCTGATCGTCAATGATGCCAGGCAGCACGTAGAGACCAGTGGCATCGATCTCGCGGTCGCAGGTCCGGTCGATGCTGGGGGCGATCTTCTCGATAAAACCGTTTTTGACGTAGATGTCGCCCACGAAACGCTTGCCGCGGTTAACGATGGTACCGCCTTTAATGAGTAGGGTAGAGGAGGACTTCAAAGTAGCAGTGTTTTAAGTGAAGAACTTCTCAAGGGATCGGCTTTCAGACCGACTTCCTTAGAAGCCCTGAATCGTAAAGGTAAGTAGCCGGCCAAAATTAACGCGCTATTTCAGTCCGGTCGGATTTATAACTTCGTACAGACAAAGACTCCCGTAGACCAATTCATTTCCACCACGGTCAACTGTGGATGGTTATGCAGGACCTCTTTCAGGGCCGAAGCCTTGGGGAAGTGCTCCTCCGGCCAGTGATCTTGAGGGGTCATATCGTCGATAACGTAGAAACCACCCGGTTTAAGCAGTTCGATGGTCTCTTGCAGTAGTCGATATTTTCCGGGCCAGGTATCCGCAAAGATCAGGTCGTATTGTTGGTGAGCATTGGTTTTGATCCACTCGTCACCGTCGGTACAAAGAATCGTGACCCGTTCATCGTCGATGATGCTTTTGACAACGGCCGTCAACTTCTCGTCGTTATCCAGCGATAGTACATTAGATTGCTGATTCATGCCATCCAGCATCCAGGCCAGTGATAGGCCCATGCCCGTTCCGAGTTCGAGAAAATTTCCACCGGGTTTTGCGGCAACCAAAGTTTTCAATAACTGGCCTTCCGGCATTTCCGAAGGCATGGTGAAGCCGAGTTCATCCGACTTTTGCAGGAGTTCGGAATAGTATTTTGGAGGATGATTCGGCAAGGCTCTCTGTTTAGTAGGTAAGTCTGCGAAACGCAGAGACATTCACCGAAGGTAAAAAAACGGGAATCATAAGAAGTAAAGGCTCGCGTCTCTGCGGTCTTGTTAATGGCTATTAGGCAGCTTTTGCACTCGTGGATTTATAAACCTTGCTACTTTGTCAGTCAACGTATAACACTGCCCCGGACCAGAGCGTTATAAAATGCAGCAACGCTAAACTACTTCCATGAAGCCACTATTCACGCTACTTTTCGTATTCCTTACCGCAGGCCTTTTTGCCCAGGACCCCGCCGACATTTTTCATAAAACCATTCCCGCCGATAGTATCAAATCCGTAACCCTGGATATTGCGGAAACGGACGAACTTTCCGTGGTCAACTGGCCTGGCAATTATATTCTGATCGAGACTTCCGTACTGATGTACAACGGCCAAAAAAACCTGATGCGGACGCTAAAAGAGGAAGGTCGCTGGGACATCGAACCCGCTCTGTCCGGTTCCGCCCTGACGCTGACGAGCGTAGAAAAATTACGGCCCGTCATGAAAACCAAGCGCGGCCTGACCGAAGACGAGGTAACTGTGGTGATTTATTTACCCGAGGGTTTTGAAGGGAGTGGGACTTCTTATGCTAGACCTGATTAATGAAAAACACAAGTGTACCAAGAAGCACATGAGGGCACAAGATGTGGATTTACCATTTAGCTCGTTAAGGTCTTCATTCAGCCAGTAGAGCGAGGTTTCGAGCGCAGTGCGTTCCGAGACGTGTACACATGATGGAACACACTGCTTATGAATCTCGCTCTATTGGCTGAATGACAAACTAAATGCGCTAAATGGTTAATTTGCCCCAAATTCTGGATAAATACCGGACAACATGCAAACCATAGAAATAGCCCTCCGACCCAAAGCCGTTGAGGACGCCGCCGCCATCCGCCAGGCCGTGGTAAGAAGTGGCAAGATTGCCAAACAGGAAATTGGGGAGATCATCGTCAATCGACGTAGTATCGATGCCCGGGGCCGCCAGCCAGTGTACCGCCTCCGGGTAGACGTTTATACACCCGAAGATACGATCGAAGCAGAGGCTCCCGTCTCCGCCAGCTATCGCGACGTGAGTGATGCCCCGGAAGTAATAATCGTCGGCTGCGGACCGGCCGGGATGTTTTGCGCCCTGGAAATGCTGGAAATTGGACTGAAGCCAATCATTTTGGAAAGGGGGAAAGATGTACAGCAACGCCGCCGCGATCTACGCGCTATCCAGCAGTTTGGGAGGGTCGATCCGGATTCCAACTATTGTTTTGGAGAAGGCGGTGCTGGCACTTATTCGGATGGCAAGCTTTATACGCGCAGCCTGAAAAGAGGAAATTACCTGAAGAGTTTACAGGTGTTGGTGGAGCACGGCGCCCAGCCGGAGATATTGATTGATGCCCACCCCCATATTGGTTCGAATAAACTCCCCAAAGTAGTGGCAAACTTACGGGAAACGATCATCAGGTACGGCGGGGAAATCCGTTTCGGCCACCGGGTGGTGGACCTGGGGCAGGAAAAGGGAGGAGGAATTACTTCATTGCTCGTCGAGCACGAAGGAAACCGAACTGAGCTAAGGGCCGCAGCCTACGTTTTCGCTACCGGCCACTCTGCCCGTGATATTTATGAATTACTTCGTTCCAAAGCAATCCGTCTGGAAGCTAAGCCTTTCGCTCTGGGCGTCCGCATCGAACACCCGCAACCGTTGATCGACGAGATTCAATATCGCCAGCGGGAACGGGAAGAAAACTTGCCGGCCAGTAGCTACAAGCTGGTCACCCAGGTTAAGGATCGGGGGGTATTCAGCTTCTGTATGTGCCCTGGAGGGCTGGTGGTGCCGGCGGCTACGGCTCCCGGTGAATTGGTCGTTAACGGTATGAGCCTGAGCCGGCGCGACAGTCCCTACGCCAATTCTGGCACCGTAGTAGCCGTGGAACTGGAAGACCTGAAGCCTTACGCCGAGCATGGCGTATTTGCCGGACTAGCTTTTCAGCGGGAAGTGGAAAAAACGATGTTTCAGTCGGGTGACGGTAGCCAGGCCGCCCCGGCCCAGAAACTGACCGATTTTGTAGCGGGGAAAGTTTCCAGTGAGTTGAATGACACCAGCTACATCCCGGGGTTGCACGCCGCACCAATGCACGATCTTTTGCCCACTGGTATTTACCAGCGTTTGCGGCAGGGCGTTCAGGATTTTGGCCGTAAGATGAGCGGGTATTATACCGATGATGCCAACGTGATCGGTACGGAAAGCCGCACCTCTTCCCCCGTCAGGATTCCCCGCGACCGGCAGACTTATATGCACGCCGAAGTGCCCGGCTTATTTCCCTGTGGCGAGGGAGCCGGCTACGCCGGTGGAATTCTGAGCGCAGCGATGGACGGGGCGAATGTTGCCCGGGCAGTGAAAAATTACGTGAATTTTTGATAGCTTGATTTGGGGGGTGATGGAGCGCCCTTCGGCGCGTCTTACGAAGATGAGATTTTACCTCTGCTCTTCTGCGAACTCCGCATGAGTCCTTCGTGCCAAATTTCATGCAGTGTAGGCAGAAGAGCAGAAGTTTATTTTATCTTCGATGTACCGCGCCGAAGGGCGCTTCTTTATATGGAAGTCAAGAAATTATGGAATTATCAGAAAATCAAATCAGCTATGCGGTCCGCGGTATTTTGTTAGATATACATACGGAATATGGTCCTGGATTATTAGAGAATGCCTATGAACATATTCTTTTTAATCGGCTGAAGCAGGAGGGGTTTGATGTAAAGAGACAGTTTCCGGTCAGTATTGATGAAGATGGTCTACGAGGTGTAGAATTATTTAAAATTGATTTGTTAGTTGAAGACAAAGTTATATTAGAGCTCAAATCAGTTGAAAAACTAAATAAAGTTCACTTCAAGCAATTGAGGACCTACCTTAAACTAACTGGTATAAATTAGGCTTACTAATCAATTTCAATGAAGATCGCATTCTGTATGGAGGAGTTCATCGCATCGTAAACGGAATCGAAGACGAGAGTTGAAAGGGGAACCTACTTTACAAGCGCCCTTCGGCGCGTCTTACAAAGATGAGATTTTAACTCTGCTCTTCTGCGAACTCCGCATGAAACCTTCGCACCAAATTTCATGCGCGCGTAGAAGAGCGGAAGTTTATTCTATCCTCAATGTGTTGCGCCTGAGGGCGCTGATTGCTTAAAAACCGGGACATGAAAAAGCAAAACTGGAAAAAATACGCTTACGAATTTCTCTCGATCTTTTTTGCGGTGATCCTGGCTTTCGGACTCAATCGCTGGAATGAAGATCGCCGGGAAAACCGGGCGGCATCTAAAATTCTGGCTGAAATCCACAGCGGACTCACGGAGGATTTAAATGACGTAAAGGAAAATATCTACGGCCATAAAGCCGGGTTACGTACCTGCGTGTTTTGGCAGGAGGTATTCGCCGGAAAAACGCCCGCAACAGATTCACTGCAAATGTATTATTTCACCCTGACCAGAGATTTTATCTCCATTCAGAATACTTCCGGCTATGAGACACTCAAATCAAGGGGATTAGAATTAATTGCCAATGACGTACTCAGGAAGGATATCGTATCCCTGTACGAGTACGATTACAAGACCCTATTGAAATTGGAAGAGCAATATCAGGAAGGGCAGTTTCATGAAAGTTACTTTGAGAAACTGAACGAATACATTGCCCCAATACTCACGTTTGATGAAAAAGGTAGCATTACGGGCATAAAGCTACCAACCGATTTTACCGAGCGGGAAAAGAATATGTTGAGCAGCTATTTATGGAAAATTCGTGCTAACCGTCATTTTGCGATGAGTGGCTACGCGGAGATAGAAGGAAAAATAAAAGCGTTGCGGGAAGCCATTGGGGAAGAATTGGAATTGTAGTTGTATCCAAAACCTTATCTTGCGCAACTCTTAAAAAACAACCCTGAATATGGCTGATCACAAGATCATCTTTTCCATGGAGCGCGTCTCCAAGACCTTTCCCGGAGCCCAGAAAAAAGTACTCAATAATATCTGGCTGAGTTTCTACTACGGTGCCAAGATCGGTGTACTCGGTCTAAACGGTTCCGGTAAATCGACCTTGCTAAAAATCATTGCCGGGGTGGATAAGAATTTCCAGGGCAACGTAGTCTTCAACGAAGATTATAAGATCGGCTATCTGGAGCAAGAACCGGAACTGGACCCGGAAAAAACAGTTCGCGAAGTCGTGGAAGAAGCCGTTCAGGACATCGTGGACCTGCAAAAAGAATACGATGAAGTAAACCTCAAGTTCAGCGAACCGATGAGCGACGACGAGATGAATAAACTCATCGAACGCCAGGGGGAACTGATGGAACAACTCGAAAACCTGAACGCCTGGGAACTGGACAATAAGCTCAATACCGCTATGGATGCCCTGCGCTGCCCGCCAGATGATGCCAAAGTGAGCGTGCTCTCCGGTGGTGAGCGTCGCCGTGTCGCCTTGGCCCGCCTGTTGTTGAGCAACCCCGATATTCTGTTGCTGGACGAGCCCACCAACCACCTCGACGCCGACAGCGTTCATTGGTTGGAACAATACCTGCAAAACTTCCCCGGCACCGTGATCGCCGTAACTCACGATCGTTATTTCCTCGATAACGTAGCCGGCTGGATCCTCGAACTCGATCGTGGAGAAGGTATTCCCTGGGAAGGCAACTACTCCAGTTGGCTGGAACAAAAAGCCAACCGATTGGCCCAGGAAGAAAAAGAAGAGAGCAAGCGTCGCAAAACCCTCAAACGGGAATTGGAGTGGATCAAAATGGCCCCCAAGGCCCGCCAGTCCAAGGGTAAAGCGCGCCTGAATGCCTACGATAAAATGGTCGGCGAAGAAGGTCGTGAACGCGAGAAAACACTGGAGATCTTTATTCCTCAGGGACCGCGACTCGGCGATAACGTCATTGAGATCAAGAACGTCGCCAAATCTTACGGTGACCGTATTCTCTACGAAGACGTCAGTTTCACCATCCCGAAGAACGCCATCGTCGGCATCATTGGTCCCAACGGTGTTGGTAAATCGACCCTTTTCCGGATGATCATGGGAGAGGAGACACCGGACGGTGGCCAGATCGACGTTGGGGAGACGGTCAAGGTCAGCTACGTCGACCAGAGTCACGAGCAACTCAGCGACGGCAGCAAGACCGTTTATGACGTCGTCTCCCAGGGGCATGATAACATCGAAGTCGGTACCCAGACGATTAATGCCCGGGCTTATCTCAGCCGGTTCAATTTTGCCGGTGGCGACCAGCAGAAGAAGATCGAAATGCTGTCTGGTGGGGAACGCAACCGCCTCCAGCTGGCCATGACCCTGCGGGAAGGCGGCAACGTACTGCTGCTGGATGAGCCGACCAACGATATCGACATCAATACCCTTCGTGCCCTCGAAGATGCTTTGGATGCCTTTGCCGGCTGTGTGTTGGTGATCAGTCACGACCGTTGGTTCATCGACCGCCTGGCTACCCACATTCTCAGTTTTGAGGACGAGGCCGAAGTTGTTTTCTACGAAGGAAACTACCAACAGTACGAGGCTATGAAGAAGGAAAAAATGGGTGATGTGACGCCGAAGCGACCCCGGTTCAAGAATGTGATCAACCGATAAAAGGAAATCTCATTCAGGAACGTTTAATAGAGCGTACCACAAAATGTAACCAATGAAGAACTTCATTCTCCTGACCGTAATCACCTTGATGGGTTTCGGCCTCAACGCCCAATCCCTGGACAGTCCGGCGGGCCGCTGGAAAACCATTGATGATGAGACCGGGGAAGCCAAAAGCGTCATTGAGATCAAGGGCGCAAACGGTGAGTTTACGGGGCACATCGCCGAAATACTGACCGGTAACGATGATGCAGTTTGCGAAAAGTGCAGCGGTAAGCAAAAAAACGCCCCTATGCTCGGTTTGGTTATCATCAAAGATTTGAAAGCAAAAGATGATCACTGGGCCGGCGGCAGCATCATGGATCCACAAAAAGGGGCAGAGTACAAACTGAGTGTATGGTACGAAGACGACAACCCCGATGTCCTTTTCGTACGCGGTAAGCACTGGACGGGTTTGTACCGGACGCAAGAGTGGCAGCGGGCAGAATAAGTGCTCCGGCCGTAGTAAACAAGCAAGCCCCGATTCTTCGCAGAGGAATCGGGGCTTTTTCATTGTGATTCAGCTAGGATTGAAAAATCCGTTGTAAGTCATTGATTAACAAAGGCGTGCAATGATTGTGTGAAGAAAAATTTGAAAATCACACATTAATCAGTAGCCTTAGGAGCCGCGTGAGAAGATCATATTTCTAGTGCGAATATTTGCACTTATTTACTTTATCCGCTATCTTAGGTTGCCGAAACAATCGCCGGGAACTGCTCGACTTCTCTAATCGCTGTCTTTTCTTATATGGTTTCTAGCGTATTGTTCACATTTCGGTAAAGTGCATAATTACTCCGATATTAATTTTTGATATACAGTTGTGAGATATTAAGGTTGTGTGTAAAGAAAGTTAGCGGCAACCCAAAAAATAATTTATTCAAAAAATGAAAGCGCAATTACTAATCTTGTTTCTTTTGTCAACACAAATCCTTGCTGCACAAACCTTTACTGAAATGACGGGCACGCCTTTCAAAGGGGTTAGTAGAGGTTCCATCGCCTTTTCGGATGTCAACGGCGATGGTCACGAGGATGTTCTCATTACAGGGAATAGCATTGTAGATGTACTTGAACTTGAAGTTGAGCCAATTGCAAAACTGTACACCAACGACGGTTCGGGCAATTTTACTGAAATGACGGACACGCCTTTCGAAGGGGTTTGGGTTAGTTCCATCGCCTTTTCGGATGTCAACGGGGATAGTTATGAGGATGTCCTCATTACGGGGGAGAACCATGGAAATGAGCGAATTGCAAAACTGTATACCAACGACGGTTCGGGCAATTTTACTGAAATGACGGACACGCCTTTCGAAGGGGTTGCGACGAGTTCCATCGCCTTTTCGGATGTGAACGGGGATGGTTACCAAGATGTCCTCATTACGGGGAGGAACAATGTACAAGATGAAATTGCGAAACTGTACACTAACGACGGTTCGGGCAATTTTACTGAAATGACAGACACGCCTTTCGAAGGGGTTAGAAAAGGTTCTATCGCCTTTTCGGATGTTAATAGCGATGGTTTCCAAGATGTCCTAATTACGGGGCTGAATACGGTATCGGAGGGAATTGCAAAACTATACACCAACGACGGTTGGGGTAATTTCACCGAAGTGACGGGCGCGCCTTTCGAAGGGGTCAAGTTTAGTTCCATCGCCTTTTCGGATGTCGACGGAAATGGTCACGAGGACGTTCTTATTACTGGGAGGAACGATGAATATGTGCAAATCTCAAAACTATACACCAACGGCGGGGCGCGTAATTTTACCAGAAGAACGGTCACGCCTTTCGAAGGGATTAGTAGTGGTTCCATCGCCTTTTCGGATATCAACGGCGATTGCTACGAGGATGTCCTCATTACGGGGAGTGTTGCGAAACTGTACACCAACGACGGTTCGGGCAATTTCACCGAGATGACGGGGATGCCTTTCGACAGGGTTTGGTATAGTTCTATCGTCTTTTCGGATGTCAACGGCGATGGTCACCAAGATGTCCTCATTGCGGGGGAGAGATGGGATATACATCAGCGAATTGCAAAACTGTACATCAATGATGGGAGCTTTTCTACAACAGCTGAATTAAATACTGCATGCGACCTTGAATTCTTACCCTATCCAAACCCTTCCACATCCTCAACCCTTTTCATACCGTACAACGCAGTAGAAATGGGTGAGGCTACCATAAAAGTGTACAACTTAAATGGTGCTCTGCTACGGCAGCAAAGCGAGTTGATCGCAAGGGGGCAACAAATTTTACCAATTGATATCAGCTCTTTGAACCCGGGAACTTATCTTATTGAGTTGCAAATTGGTGAAGAAAGAAAGACGGCTACATTTGTTGTTCAATAAGATGTTTATTAACAGTGCTCCCAGTCCGATGATAAAACGTGATGCCCGGTGCCTGGGTATCGCTTTTTGCCGTTGTGGTAGATGTATATCCGGATCAACTTGGTACCGTCTTCTCTTGCTACGTTGTGTATCACTGGCCTTATACTAAAGTGCGCAAAATCTGGTAAAACGAGCAAGCCCCGATTTTTCGCAGAAAAATCGGGGCTTTTGCTTGGTGATCCAGCTAGGAATCGAACCTAGGACCGTCTGCTTAGAAGGCAGATGCTCTATCCCCTGAGCTACTGGACCAAAACCTTTCGGCAAAAATACAGTTTTGAAATCAAGGAAGTTTCGAAATTCGATATATTTTTCAAGCCATTAATAATTCCGAAGATACGGCCGTATGGTACGGCCCCTCAAAACAATCGTCGGATAAGTCTTCTGGCACCAAAATTTATTCGCAAGTTCTGACAATGACGTATCTTTGCAAGGGGGCAGTCTGGCCGTTATACTTTGCTACTTTGAAGCCATAAAGACCATATTGCGCTCGTAGATTATTGCTTTTGCGTAGACGCCGTGTCGGGCAAGTTCTAAATCATAAATTTTAAATCATAAATTCTAGATCCATGAGTTCTATTTCTGTTACCCGCGTACAGCAAAGCCGTTTGGACAGCATCGACTTCGATAACCTTCCCTTTGGCCGGACTTTCAGCGACCACATGTTCGTAAGTGAATATAGTGACGGGGAATGGAAGAACGACCGTATCGAACCTTTCGGCCATTTCACCATGCACCCGGCCAGTATGGTCCTTCATTACGGCCAGGCTATTTTCGAGGGTATGAAGGCCAGCAAGCACCAGGATGGAACGCCACTGCTGATGCGCCCCGAACAACACGCCCAACGTCTCAACCGCAGCGCCGAGCGGATGATGATGCCGGCCTTTCCGGAAGAACGTTTCCTGCGAGCCGTCAATGAGTTGGTGGCCATGGACGCCGGCTGGATTCCACCCGCCGAAGGCTGGGCGCTTTACATCCGCCCCTACATGTACGCCACCGACGAATTTATCGGCGTACGCCCCAGCCAGACCTATCGTTTTTGCATCTTCACCGGCCCCGTCGGCCCTTATTACGCAGAGCCGGTTAGCTTGCTGGTGGAGCAAAATTACGTACGCGCCGTGCCGGGTGGTACCGGAGAAGCTAAAGCCGCCGGAAACTACGCCGGCTCCCTACGCCCGGCCTACGAAGCCCAGCAGAAGGGTTTCGACCAGGTAATGTGGATGGGCGGAAAGGATATGATGGAGGTCAACGAAGTGGGCACCATGAATATTTTCTTCGTCATCGGCGACGAGGTGATCACCCCCCAAACCGACGGCGCTATCCTGAAGGGGATTACCCGCGATTGCTTCCTCACGATCCTTAAAGACAAAGGCATCAAAGCTACTAGTCGTACCATCACTATCGACGAGGTTGCTGAGGCTTATGACAAAGGGGAACTCAAAGAAATATTCGGGGCCGGCACTGCTGCGGTCGTCTCCCACGTGGCCAAACTTCAGTACGGTGACAAATCCATGGTGCTGCCCCCGGTAGCAGATCGCAAGATCGGTAATATGCTGAAGGCTCACCTTAATGCCTTGCGTAGCGGTAAGGCGGCAGATCCACACGGGTGGATGGTACCGGCGGTGAGCGCTGAAGTGACGGCATAAGATCTGACATTCAATATTTTGGCCACGAGATGTGCACGCGTATTTAGCGGATGAGGGTGGCAAACGATAAATGTTGAATACGGACTTTAAAATGTGTTCTGGCTTCAAAGTAGCACAGTTAGTGAATCATGCCTTCAGTTTTACCGGCGCTTGCTGCCTGGTAAAACTGAAGGCATTTCTCGTTTTTAGATGAACGAACGATGCTTTGTATCTTTAGGCTCTGTTTAAGAACCTGAACTCCACGGCCGATGCGCATATCTACTACATTCGTTTTCATTGCTACTCTATTTTTCTCTACCAGTCTGCTAGTCGGCAACAATTGCCCGACACCGGAAAAAGTGTTGATGGAAACCGTCTTTTTGAACGGAGAAGACCAACAGATTTCCGGTTGCGAAGGCACATTGCTGAGCACTGACCATCCGGCCAATTACCCGAACAGTGTTTCTTCCAGCATTCAGATTACCGCCGATGATGGCGGGCCGGTATTGCTTACCATTCAGGAATTCGAACTGGAAGGCTGCTGCGACTTTTTAAGGGTTTACGACGGGGAGGACGCTACGGCTACTCTGATTGGCGAATGGAACGGTACGGACCTGCTGCCCAACGACCTGATCCAGAGTACCGGGCCGGTGATGTTTTTACGTTTTACTTCGGATGGATCAGTTACCCGTCCTGGCTTTATCATCGATTGGCAGTGCGCCAATACGTCCGTTGCGCCTCCTGCCGTTATCGCCGGTTCGGACGTTGACATCACCTGCGACGGGCTAGTTAACTTTATGGATCTATCTACCCAGGGGCCGACCAGCTGGACCTGGGATTTTGGCGATGGCAACACCTCAACCGAGCAAAACCCAACGCATACCTACGTGGACAACGGCACCTTCGATGTCAGCCTGACCGCCTGTAATGATCTTGGCTGCAACACGGAAACCTTCTCTGAGTTTATCCTTGTAGACCTGAGTGGTCTTGCCTGTGAAGTGACCATGTTTGAAGATGGTGAAGACTTGGCCATCAGCGGTTGTGGAGGTTCGATCATCAGTACTGATTTTCCGGGAAATTATCCGAATAGCGTTAACTCCAGCATTCAGATTACCGCCGATGACGGGGGACCGGTATTACTGACCGTTCTGGAATTCGAGTTGGAAGGTTGCTGTGATTTCTTACGCGCCTACGACGGGCCGGACGCTTCTGCCCCACTGATCGGAGAGTGGAACGGAACGGACCTTTTGCCAAATGACCTTATCCAGAGCACCGGTCCGGTAATGTTTTTGCGTTTTACCTCGGATGGTTCGGTTTCGAGACCTGGTTTCGAGATCGATTGGCAGTGCGCTAATACGGCCATTGCACCACCGACGGTCATTTACGAATCGGACGTGGACGTAAGCTGCGACGGGGTGGTCAACTTTACCGATCTTTCTACCCAGGGGCCAAGTAGCTGGGAGTGGGATTTCGGCGATGGTAACACGTCGACCGAGCAAAACCCGACGCATACTTACACCGATAACGGCACTTTCAACGTGAGCCTCACTGCTTGTAATGATCTGGGCTGCAATACCGAAGTGTTTCCCGCAGCCGTTACCGTTGACTTGACGGGGCTGGCCTGTGAAGTCGTCGTTTTTGAAGACGGAGAAAGTCAGAACATCAGCGGCTGTGGCGGTGCCATTTTTAGTACCAACTTCCCGGAAAACTATCCGAACGGAGTTTCTTCCGACATTCAGATCACCGGAGACGACGGTGGGCCGATCTTACTGACAGTACAGAGTTTTGAATTGGAAGGCTGTTGTGACTTCCTGCGCGTCTACGATGGAGCGGACGATAGCGCCCCTTTGATCGGTGAGTGGAATGGAACGGATCTGCTGCCCGGTGAACTGATCCTGAGTACCGGCCCGACCATGTTTTTGCGGTTCACCTCGGATGGTTCGGTCTCGAGGCCTGGATTCGAAATTGACTGGCAGTGTGCCAATACGGCCATTGCTCCTCCGGCCATTATTATCGACGCGGAGAGTACGGTGAGTTGTGACGGAGTGGTCAACTTTCTGGACCGGTCTACCCAAGGCCCAACGAGCTGGAGTTGGGAATTCGGCGACGGAGGAACCTCAACTGAACAAAACCCGACCCACGTTTACGAAACCGATGGCAATTACGATGTAACACTGACCGCATGTAACGAACTCGGCTGTAACACCCTGACCTTCGAAGCATTCGTCCTCATTGATTTCAGCGGTGATGCATGTATGGTCTTGGTTTTTGAAGATGATGAAGACCAGAGTATTGCCGGCTGCGGCGGCAGAATCTTGAGTACTAACTATCCGGAAAATTACCCGAATAACGTCAATTCGAGTATCGTTATCAGTTCGGCGAATGAGGGGCCACTAAAGCTGATCGTCAACGACTTTGACCTGGGTACCTGCTGTGATTTCTTGCGGGTCTACGATGGGCCGGATAATACAGCACCATTGATCGGAGAATATTCGACCACCGATCTGGAAGCCGGGGATGAGGTAGAGTCAACGAGCAACCGCATGTTCCTGGAATTCACCACTAGCGGATTCGGCGAGGCACCCGGTTTTGACATTTCCTGGCAATGCGTCAATGACATCTCCTTCGTTGAACTGGTGGCTGAGCCCGAAATGTTTTGCCCTTCCACCATCATCTTCAAGCCCGGTTTTGGCTTGGGTATTTACGACTATGCCTGGGATTTCGGCGACGGCTTTACCGCCACTGGTGAAGGGCCGCATTTCCATACTTATCCGGCAACCGGTACTTACCAAACGACTCTGGTGGCCAGTTACCAGGGCGATACCGTCTTTCTCCAGGAGGAGGTTACGATCAATGTGCTCAGTTTATTTTTACAGATTGTCGGACCGGATACCATCTCGCCGGGTACTTCCGTCACCTGGACCAAAAATGGCAGCGATTTGCTGGAAACCTTTGACTGGATAGAAACGAATGGGGCCGTCGGCACGGGAGAAAGCTTTACGGTGGATTATCCCGACGAAGGAACTTTCCAAGTGCGACTTGATGCCACATCCTCAAAAATTTGTGACGCAGCGACGATCAAGGAGGTAACGGTTTTACTGGATACCGGAACGAAAGATCAACGGGCCTCCGCTAATTCGGGACTCGTTGTTTATCCGAATCCCGTGGGTAGCGAACTTCAGTTTTTGCTACAGGACTGGTCACGGGGAGCTTACGAATACCGCATCACTGATCAATTGGGCCGCAGCCTTCAATCGGGCCGGGTAGAAGCCATTGGAGATTTAGCGACCAAAGCACAAATCGATATTTCTCAGTTACCGGCCGCTCCCTATGTGCTGGAGATTATAAGCTTGCAAGGTCAGCGGATCGCCGCTACCCGTTTCGTGAAACGATAACTTATACAACTGCTCTCTGAGTTCAGACCTAACTTTTACGCGCGAAAAAATTATCTTAGTGTCTGAGTTTTTGAATCTCAATAAGTTTTGTGAACGAATTTTTCTCCTGCACTACCTTGTCACCAGCATAAACCCCATCTGTATTATGCGTTCTTTTACCTTACTAATGCTAACCATCCTGTTAGCAACCAGCGGCCTGTCCGCTAAACTGATCGAAGGCCAGGCGGCCGACGATCTCATTTCCGGTGCCAGTGTTCTGCGCTACGCCGATGGACAAAAATATCCTCAATACATTCGCCTGCAGCCCGGTCACGAGCAGTCTTTCGAGTATGGTGCAGAATGGATTATTCGCCAATTTGGACTGCCAGCCGGCACCACGCTGGAAGTTCTGGCCGATGACACGGATCGAAATGGAATGCGTCACCTGCGATTACAGCAGCACCTGGACGGTAAAATTGTATTGGCCAGCCAAATCATCCTGCACGGTAGGGGAGATCACTGGACCCACGCTACCGGCGATCTTTATCCGGTAAATGTTCAAACGGCCTCCCCGGTATTGCTGACATCCTCACAGGCTATTGCTACGGCTCTGGATATCCTGCCCGCCAAAGACTACGGGTGGGAAGTAACCCCGGCACTTTCTGATTACCCCACTGCCGACCTGATCTGGGTGCCGACCAACTTGGATTTCGAGGGGCAGGCCTTCCAGCTGACTTACGCTGTAAAGGTTTATTCCGTTGATCCATTGAGCCATAAAACGGTCTACCTGGACGTGGCGACGGGTAACGAAATTGCCCGTGTAGAACATATTCATACCCGAGACGGAAATGGAGACAAGCACAACTGCGCTGACGGTCACCACCACGAACCCGCAACAACGGTGATTCCGGGAACGGCAGAAACCCGCTACTCCGGCATTCGGACGCTGGAAACAGAAGAAGATGAAGACCTGAAATTCATTCTCCGCGATTACACTCGTGGAGATGGCGTGGAGACCTACAACTCCCAAACCCAGGATGCTTACCTATACATTGATTTCGCCGATCCGGACAATTATTGGGATAACGTCAATGCCGACCAAGACGAAGTAGCTACCGATGTCCACTGGGGCACCCAAGCCTACTACGATTTGCTACAAACCCTCGGCCGTAATAGTATCGATGGAGATGGAGAACTACTGGAGAGTCATTTACACTATGGTAACAATTTCCAAAATGCTTTTTGGGACGGAAACCGTATGACTTATGGTGACGGAAACCCCGGAGGCTTCCTGATCTCACCATTGGTCACCTCGGAAGTAGTCGCTCACGAACTGACCCACGGCCTGACCGAACGGACCGCCGGACTGATTTATAACGACGAATCGGGTGCACTCAACGAGTCTTTCAGCGACATCTTCGGAGCCAGTATGAATTTTATCGAAAATCCTATGGATGGCTCCTGGACCATCGGGGGCCCATTAACGGCTGATGGCCTGGGTATTCGCAGCATGTCCGATCCGAATGTTCACAACAATCCGGACACTTACGATGGTGACTTCTGGACCGACGGAGCTGGGGTACATACCAACTCGGGCGTCCAAAACCACTGGTTCCAGTTACTGGTAGATGGTGAGACGGGCGTTAATGAATTAGGATACGCTTACGACCTGGCCCCCATGGCCCTGGACAGTGCTCTCGAGATTGCTTTCAATAATCTGGCCTTTTACCTGACGCCTTCTTCCAATTATCAGGATGCCGGCTTTAATTCCACGCTGGCTGCTGCCGATCTGCACGGCACCTGTAGTAGTTATACTATTCGCGTATGGGAAGCATGGCAAGCGGTAGGGGTGATCTTTGGTTCCCCAGCTGTATTGACGGCCAACTTCACGCTAGAGTCCACCGTATTCTGCGACCCTGATGAAGCGATTCAGTTCAATAACGTTAGCTTCGCTAACGAATATTTGTGGGATTTTGGCGATGGTAATACCTCCACGGAAGAAGACCCTGTTCACATCTATGGTGACGTCGGTAGTTACACGGTTACCCTAACCTCGTTCGGAGGAGAGTGTAGCAACGATACCGTGGTTAACGTCGTGGAAAACGCCGTAATTATCGATCCGGAAGATATTCTCTGTACGGCTAGCTTTTTGACTGAGAGTCAAACCGTTGAATCTTGCTCCGGTGCTCTATTCGATAGTGGTGGCCCGAACGGTAATTATCAGGACCTTGAAGACTATACGTTCACGATCATCAGTACGGAGGGAACAGCGGTGATCCTGGACATTGTAGAGTTGAACATTGAAGCCACCTATGACTTCATTTACATTTATGATGGTAATAATGCCAACGCACCGTTGATTGCCACCCTGACGGGATCGGATCAAAACCTGACCTACGAAAGTACCGGAGGGGCGATAACGATTCGTTTTGACTCTGACTTTACCGTTACGGACGGCGGCTTTCTGATCGAATGGTCCTGTGCTGAACTCACCGCCCCGGTTGTAAACATCGGTGCCGACGATCAGAGTGTTTGTGATGGCGTAGTAAATTTTAATGACCTGTCAGGCAGCCTTCCCACCAGCTGGGAATGGAATTTCGGTGATGGGAACTCTTCGACTGAGCAAAATCCGACCCACACTTATACGGAAAGCGGCATTTACAACGTAAGTCTTACGGCCTGCAACGAATTGGGTTGTAATACCCAGGTATTTGAAAATTTTGTCGAAGTCGATTTCACCGGCGTACTGTGCCAGACCATCGTCTTTGAAGAAGGAAATATTGTTGAAGTTGATTTCTGTACCGGATTCCTTCAGTCGCCTAATTTTCCTTCAGAATACCCGGATAATTTTCAGGGAGCGGTACTACTTACCTCACCCAGTGGAAATCCTTATACCCTGACCGTTGTTCAATTTGATGTAGAGGCGGGTTTCGACTTCCTCAGTATCTACGACGGAGAAAACCTTGGCGCACCATTGATTGGAACTTATTCTAACCCTGACCTGAGCCCCGGAGACGTAATTACGTCCACCAGCGGAAGTCTTTACGTGGTATTCCTGACTGACGGCAGTGTTACGGAAGGAGGATTCGAACTCGCTTACGACTGTGGAGTTGGTAGTATCGACCAAGTATCCATTGGTGCAACCCAGGAACAAGGTTGCCCGGGTACTTATGTATTCGAAGCACTTCAGGGTGCCGCCAATTTCCAGTACGACTGGGACTTCGGTGACGGAACCACTGCGGAAGGCCCCGGCCCACACGCCCATACTTATGCGGCAACGGGAGCATACACTGCTACTTTGTTAGTCCAGGACGACGGCAATAATGCCGATCTGGAAACGACGGTAAACGTAAATAGCCTAAGTCTGCCCCTGGCTATTGATGGTCCGATCCTGGTTGAGCAGGGCAGCCAGGTTGAGTATACCTACGATGGAACTGACCTGCTGAATGAATTTAGTTGGAGTATCGATGGAGCAGCCGTAGCGACCGGTGAAATACTGGACTATACCTGGAACGACCTCGGTCTTTATGAACTGCGCCTGGACGCCAATTCTACCGAGGTGTGTGCCGCCGCCGCCACCATCGAAGTGGAGGTCGTGGAAGTCATTAACGTACGCGATAATGACGCCGCCGCGATCAGTAGTCTGACGCTGTTTCCCAACCCGGCCACGAACCGCCTGAACGTAAGCCTGATGACTAACGAAGTTATGGAAGTGACTTACGTGATTACCGATTTATTAGGCCGGGACCTGCGTAATGTCCGGGCCGGCAGTCAGGCCGCTGGTAATTTCCAACTCGACCTGGCGGGACTACCATCCGCTACTTACATCCTTAAAGCCATCAGCACCGAAGACGGTCGTCAGTTGGCAGTACGTCGCTTCGTTAAGCAGTAGATTCAACGATTCGATAAAACGATTTTAATAATGGCCGCCCCGATATATAGTCGGGGCGGCCTTATTATTTGTGGGTTAAGAGCTTTCTGGAACCCTAAAGTCTCTTTAATGTCGTATTTGTATAGTCCGAATGGTTTCAATCAAATAATGCCGGGATAAGGGTTAATTTGTCCGTCCGTAAAATCCACTGATTATGCTGCGTTCTTTCGTGCTGTTTTTCCTTTCCATGCTTCTAGCGATGAATGCTGTTTCCGCTAAATTGGTTGAAGGGATCGCGGCTGATGATCTTATTCCCGGGACCAGCGTACTGCGCTACGACGACAATCAGCAATACCCCCAATACATTCGCCTGCAATCGGCCAATCAACAATCGTTTTTCCGAGGTGCCGAGTGGATCATCCGTCAACTTGAATTACCAGCCGGCTCCAGCCTGAAGGTGGTTGCCGACGATACGGATCGCCACGGAAATCGACACTTACGTTTACAACATTTCGTGGATGGGAAACAGATACGAGCCAGCCAGATAATCCTGCACGGTCGGGGAGATCTGTGGACCCACGCCACCGGCGATCTGTATTTCGTAGACCAGCAAACCGCCGCGCCGGTTTTACTGACACCTTCCCAGGCCATCGCCGCAGCACTGGATTTACTCCCCGCCAAAAAATACGGCTGGGAAGCCAGCCCGACGCTATCTGATTACCCGAATGCAGAGATACTGTGGGTGCCCGCTGAAATGGATTTTAATAACCGGGATTTCCAGTTAGCTTACGCGGTTAAAATTTACTCCGCAGACCCGATAAGCCATAAAACGATATATCTGGACGTGGCCACGGGTGACGAGATAGCCCGTGAAGAACACATTCATACTAATCGGGAGCACGACCACGTACATCCCCCCGGCAATTTGATCGAGGGGACTGCTGAAACCCGTTATTCCGGCATTCGCGAATTCATGACCGAGGAGGATGAAACGCTGAAATATATCCTACACGATAACAGCCGGGGGAATGGGATCGAAACTTATAATTCGGAAGGCCAGAGTGATTATCCTTACACCAATTTCGCTGACCCTGACAATTACTGGAACAATGTCAATCCCGACCAAGATGAAGTGGCTACCGATGTACACTGGGGCACCCAGGCTTACTATGACCTCCTGACCACGCTGGGCCGTAACAGTATTGATGGAAACGGCGAGTTACTGGAAAGCCACTTGCACTACGGAAATAATTTTCAAAATGCCTTCTGGGATGGGAGCCGAATGACCTATGGCGACGGAAGCCCCAACGGTACTTTAATCGCTCCACTGGTCACCTCTGACGTGGTGGCCCACGAATTAACCCACGGTTTGACCGAGCGAACCGCCGGTCTGATCTACAACGACGAGTCCGGGGCACTCAACGAGTCCTTTAGCGACATCTTTGGAGCTACGATGAATATCATCGAAAACAATGACCCGGGAAACTGGACGATCGGTGGCCCTTTCACCGCAAACGGGTCAGGTATTCGCAATATGGCTGATCCTAATATCCATAATAATCCAGATACCTACGACGGAGATTACTGGACGGATGGTGCCGGCGTACACACCAACAGCGGCGTACAAAATCACTGGTATCAAATGCTTGTAGAAGGAGAAACCGGAGTGAATGACCTGGGCTTTGCCTATGACCTTGACCCAATGTCCATGGACACGGCCCTCGAGATCGCTTTTCATAATCTGGCCTTCTATTTGACTCCTTCTTCGAATTACCACGATTCCGGCTTTAATTCCGCGATGGCGGCGGGAGACCTGTACGGCAGCTGTGGTCCATATCCGCTTAAAGTACACGCTGCCTGGCAGGCCGTTGGCGTCATTTTTGACTCACCGGCCGAGGCGACCGCTGATTTTATCGTGGAAACATTTGTCTGCAATGAAAACGCGCTGGTGGAATTTACCAGTTTTAGTTTTGCCGACTACATCTTTTGGGACTTCGGAGATGGTAGTACTTCCTCGGAACAGAACCCGATCCATGTTTACGGTGCTGAAGGTAGCTATACCGTAACCCTGACCACCTATAGCAGTTGCGGTAGTGGAGATACGTTGGTGAACACTGTTGAGAACGCCGTACTTGTCGATCCGGAGAACATCGTATGTAGTGCCGGAATTTTTAGCCAGAATCAGGTAATCGAATCCTGCGAAGGTGCCCTTTACGATAGTGGTGGTCCGGATGGTGAGTACGAACTCAATCAAGAACTCACTTATACCATTATCAGCTCTGAGGACCGCCCAATTATCTTTGAGGTGCTGGAATTGGAGCTTGAGCCCGGCGGAGATTTTATTCACCTTTACGATGGAGACAATATTAGCGCTCCCTTAATTACGTCACTCACCGGAGATGCTGAAAATCTGAGCTACGAAAGTACTGGAAACGTAATTACCGTACACTTTACGTCCAACTTGTCCGACACGAGAGATGGGTTTTTGTTCCGGTGGTCATGCGCTGATCCGGCGGCACCCACGGTGGCCATCGGAGCCGAAAATCGCATCAGTTGTGACGGTATGATCAGTTTCCTGGATAACAGTATCCAACAGCCAGATAGCTGGGAGTGGAATTTTGGAGACGGAAATACGTCGACGGAGCAAAATCCTGTTCACACTTATGCTGAGGAGGGTACTTACGACGTAAGCCTGACCAGTTGTAACGAGCAGGGCTGTAACACCATGGTCTTTGAGGATTTCGTTATCGTGGATTTTAGCGGCCAACTGTGTGAGGCCGTTATCTTCGAGCAGTTGACCATTCAGGAACTGAATCTTTGTTCTGGGCTGGTCCAGTCACCCGGCTATCCTGGCAACTACCCAAATAATTTTCAGGGAGGCATTCTGCTGAACTCACCGGATGAGACACCATTTACCCTGACCATTGACCAATTCGAATTGGAAGCTGGCCAGGATTTTCTCAACATTTACGATGGAAACAACCCTGGTGCTCCTCAGATCGGCGCTTATTCCGGCACAGATCTTCTTCCCGGCGACCAATTGACTTCGACCGGAAGTAGTGTATACCTGGTGTTGATTTCGGACATTGGTACTTCCGCCGGAGGGTTTCTGTTTTCTTACACTTGCGCTGAGGACCCAAGCAGTACCAATGACCAGAATGACGTCGTTATCAGTAACTTGAAGCTGTTTCCCAATCCGGCCACAAACCGCCTGAACGTAGATCTAGCTACCGCCGAGCTAATGGAGGTTACCTATGAGATCACCGACTTGCTAGGCCATAGGGTTCGCTCCATCCGGGCTAGTAGCCAAACCGCTGATGGAAGCACCTCTCAACTTGACCTGACGGGGCTGCCCGCCGCTACTTATATCCTTAAGGCATTCAATGCTGAGGATGGCCGTCAATTGGCCGTACGCCGCTTCGTGAAGCAGTAGCAAAAGCATACGGACTAATGGCATTAAAAAGCCGCACTAATCACTATGACCAGCGCGGCTTTTTATTTAGAGCTTGTTTGGGAATTGCTATGAACTGAAAAACAATGATTAATGGTTCTGACTATACCATAAAATTGTGAGCTTGGCGGGTCAAGCGATCTATTTTTGGTGACGCCAGGTTCATAAATGCTTGTTTTTCAGGAAATAGAAATCCAAACAAGCTCTTAGTCACTAGAAGAATCCACTAGCCTAGATCCCGGATATTCCTAACAAAGGGGGCATAACCGGCAGCCTTGGCCCGTCCAATTTGAGCCCGGGCCTCATCGGCCGTATTGAAGGCGCCCAAGACGACTTTGTAAGCCAATGCACCGTTTACTTTATTTATGCTCACGATAACGGGTAAATTAAAGAGACGCTCTAATTTCTCCGCTTCCTTCAGGACAGTAGCGTAGTCACGGTACACGCCGATCTGCAGCCCGAATCCAGTTGCCGCTTGCCGCTTTACACTGAAGCGGAAAACACCCAGGCCCGCGTCCACGCCCCCGGTAATCGGTGGTGTTGTAGTCGGGGGGTCGGGCGTAGGCGTAGGATCGGGAGTAGGCGTAGGATTAGGGGCTGGCGTAGGATTAGGAGTAGGCGTTGGATTGGGGGTAGGCGTTGGATCAGGCGTAGGTAGATCGGGAAGAGGGATGGTACCGCCTCCGCTACTGGTACTCCCCATTCTAATGGCCTCTGCTACGGCCTTTTCTGCGTTGACCCGACCGAAGCCAAATTTGCGGCTATGCCCCCGAAAGTCGTATTCGCTGGCACTGCCGATCTTATCAGCTGTTTTCTCCAGGATTTGTTTGACCTGCGCTGCCGTTAAGTTAGGATTAGCCGAGAGGATCAGAGCACATACACCGGCTACCAAGGGTGTAGCGCTGCTGGTGCCACCAAAGTGTTTGTAATAAGGCCCTCGGTCGCGCCCGTCCACGTAGTACGGGTTGTTTCCGCCCATCCCCGCATCCCAGCTGGCCCGGGCAGCCAGTATGGGCCATCCACCGTCGCTGGGTGCTACTACGCTGATTTGTGCACCGCGGTTGCTGTAAAATGCATGGGTATCGTTACTAGTGGATGCACCCACACAAATCACCTCCGGTATGGTAGCATAGTAATTGAGCAGGTCCGCGTTTTCGTTGCCGGCCGCAAAAAGAACTACGCAGCCCTTACCGTTACGGCCCTGACTTGCGGCCTTACGAATGGCATCCAGGTGTAGGTTGCTGGGGCGGTAGGCGGATTGAATAGTGCCCCAACTACAACTAATGATGTCAGCGCCACTGGTAATACAGTGGTTAAACATTCGTTCGGTAATCCAGCGGCTATAGCTCAACCCATGAACGGGAATAAGCCGTGACATTGGTGCTGCGCCCACAATGCCGGAACCGTTGGCCGAAGCCAGGGCTACACTGGCACAGGGAGTAGCGTGGTTGCCGTGTGCTGCTCCGGTGGGTACCTGAGGCACGTTAGACAGTACATTCAACTGGCTGACGGCTTTATTTCGTAAGTCCGGATGCTGGAGATCGAAGCCGTTATCAATGACCGCAATTTTGATGTTACTGGAACCCAGGCTACCCAACTTACGCCAGGCAGCCGTTACCCTGGCATCTGCTCCGGGGCGGGTTGGGAAGTTGGCATCATCTATACGTCCGTCGTTGGCCAGGTGCCATTGGTGGCTTAATAAACCATCCCGGGGAATAGTGAAATACTGGTCCAACGGAACGTCAAGATCGGGAATGGCATTTTCTACCATACTCAGTTCCTGAAGCAGTGCCGCGGTCTTCAGGGGGTTCGGGCTTCCGGCCGTAACCTGAGCGACAACAAGGTTGCCAGCTCTTCTTTCAAGTACTTCCAAGGCATAGGCGTCCAACGCAACCTGACTCTCTTCATCACTCACCTCATCTACAAAATTGATGTAGAGGATACCCGTTGGGACGACCGGCCGATTATCTCCTTTAGCGAAATAAACGTGGGTACCCACATCTACTTTACTATTGCTCCTCACCTGGTCCAGGGCGGCATCTATGTCCGCTTTGTCCTGTAAGGTGACCACCTCGAAGCCACCCAGGTTTGGAATCACCTGGCTGGCTACCTCGTCGGGGTTGGATTCTGTATTGGTTTTCAGACCAACAAGTTTACTGGACTTTTGCAGCACCAGTTCTCCTTGCTCGCTGCGGACTTTAAATTCTTTCATTATTAGATTGAGGTGTGGGTCGGCACGTAAATTAAGTCTTTTGGCTAACAAAGTAGCAATGTAATTGCAATGCTTCCCTTTTTTGCCAGGGGGCAAGCGCCGGCAAAAAAGAGCAGCCCGGAGTAAGTTTGGTCCGTTTGACACGAAATGCCCTCACAATGGTCAGTTCATGACTTGCTGACATAAATCTTTAATCAGGATTATTAATTTAACCTGCGGTGATCTCAGGTTGCTTGGGTGCTTAGCTCACGAAAACATTGCTACATTGTTAGCCAAGATATTTACCTTAATGAACGATCATCAATGGTTGTATGACCGGCAACTCACCGTTAAGTATAATCCGGTAGAAATAATTACCCGCGGGTAGGCCCGCTACTGATTGCTTAAGCGTGTATAGACCTGGCCTAAGTTCGCCCTGATAAAGTGACCGTAATGAGCGACCACCCTGATCAGTAATGTCTACTTTGATCGTACTTGTCTTACTCAGTGAGAAGTGAAGGTTGCTTTCTGTTGAAGCCGGGTTGGGGGAAATAGATAGTACCCGGGCTGAGGTCCTGATATCTCTGGTAAAAGTACTAGTGCCGGGCGGGTTTGGAGGAGCCGGTTCGTCTTGCTCGGCTTTGGGCGGAGTAGGGCCGTCGGCTTTGCTAAGGTGATTGTCACCATCATTGGTATAACGTGCGCCTCCAAATTCCTGGTCGTGGGATTCAAATAAGATGGGAACGTAAAAATAATCGGCCTGAACACTGTCTTCCCTGACATCGAGGATGAAATAACCATGACGGTCCAGGTCTACCAACTTGAGGTGTGGATTGGGATTGCCGAGGTCGACCGTTCCACCTCCAGCCAGAATAGTCTGGTTGATTTGAGCTTCGAAGGCGTTAGATAACTCCACGGTCGCATTCTCGTCGAAATTAGCGGAAGTGATGCTCGGAGTAGCAAATTCTACGGCTACGGAACCAGCACCGGTCAGTGAATCATAAACGGTGGGCGAGTAAGAGGGGAAAATGCCCGCTCCGGGAATGTCGACGAGTTCGACGGAAACGGGCGGCTCAGCCACGTCGAAGGCAAAGGAACTGTGAAAGTCGCCGGTTAGAATAACGACGTTGTCGATCTGGTTATCGATCAATTCATCAATTACCCGCTGGCGTTCGGCGGGGTAGCCATCCCAGATGTCCAGGAAGCTGCTTTCGGTTTCTTCATATGTCTGTCCTAGAAAACCTCCGGCCCATCCGACGTGAAAAGCGGAAAAGAGGACTTGCTGACCCACCAGTTTCCACTTGGCAGTAGAGCTGGTGAGTTGATCGAAAAACCAGCTACGTTGTTCTTCGCCGAGGATAGTTCGCTCTTCGGCGTAGAGAGCTGGGTCATTGATGTCATTAATCTGTTGGTCACGTCCTTCCAGTCGGGTGTCCAGGAGGATAAGATCGGCCAGGTTCCCGTAGCTAATGGCCCGGTAGACGGAGGTGTCGGCCTTGTCACGAATCGGCATCCACTCAAAATAGGCTTGGCGGGAAGCAGCTTTCCGGTCTGCCCAGGAACCCTCGGTGGCGGGGGTATGATTGTTGGCACCGTTTTCGTGGCTGTCGTTGGCACTTTCGTGATCGTCCCAGACGGCGATCATGGGATGTTGTTGGTGTAATCTCAGTAGGTTAGTGTCTTGGCGGTAAGTAGCGTAGCGGGTACGGTAGTCGAAAAGATCGATGATCTCGGTGGGTGGATTCACCAGTCGGTCGTCCCAGACGACTTCTGAGCCGTAGAAAAAGTTAGGATATTCGTAAATGTAGTCGCCCAGATGAATCACGGCGTCCAGGTCGTTTCTTTCGGCCAGTCGACCGTAGGCATTGAAGTAACCAGCCTGGAAGTTGCTGCAACTTACAACGCCGAATTTGAGATGATCACTTGCATCCGTGGTCGGGGTTGTTTTGGTCCGACCAGTCAGGGAGTGCGTCTGCAGGGCACTGAATCCATAGTAATAGGTGGTGCCGCTATTCAGGCCGGTGACGTCTACTTTTACGGTGTAATCTCGTTCGGCGTTGGTCATCACCGTTCCATTGTTCACTACGTTTTCCAGGTCCGGATCCGTGGCAACGCGCCAGTTTACGTCAATTGGGGCAGCATTTAAGGTGTCCGGGGTCACCCTGGTCCAGATCACGACCCGGTCGGCTAATGGGTCGCCACTAGCTACACCGTGATAAAAGGGAGCCAGGCCAGGGATAGTATTCGTCGGATCTTCATTGTCACTGCTACGATCATGTCCGTAAAGGATAGCGCTTTGTTGGGTGTGCAGGTCATTCTGAGCCAGGATGGCGGTAACGACTACTACGAAGACGATCAGGTGGTTTTTCACGGGAAATAGCTTTTGGGAAGATCATAAAGCTACTGCAACGAGTGAGAAAAGCGTAAAACGAAAGTGTTTTTCTTGGGGGGCAGACCAAACGCAAGAACCCGGATCGACTTAATGTCGACCCGGGTTTTCTTTCGCTGCCTAATAAGCTGAATCAGAATTATTGATCCACGAATGTTACGCGCGCTCGCGCATGGCGTTTTCGTACATCTTCTGTAATTTCTTACGGGCGAAGAAGATCCGACTCTTGATGGTACCCAGTGGGCTTCCCAATTGCTCGGCAATCTCATCGTACTTATAACCTTGGTAGGCCATCAAAAAAGGCACGCGGAAATCATCGGGCAGCTTGTCAACAAGTTCTTGTAACTCATTGAAAGTAACTACACTTTCACCATCATTAGCTACAGTACGGTTACCGGAATTAATGTAATAGTTGTTAGGAGTTTGATCGATAATCAGATTACGACGTACCTTCTTACGGTAGTTGTTAATAAAGATGTTACGCATAATTGTCACCGCCCAGGCTTTAAAATTAGTACCGGGCCGGTACTTCTCAGCATTAGTCATGATCCGCAGGGCAGTATCCTGATAGAGATCTTCGGCATCATCCATGTTGCCGGTCAGTTTTAGACTGAAGGCACGGAGGCTGCTGGTAATCTTGGCGAGAAGTTCTTGTATATCTTTCTGTCTTTCGACGGCAGCGAGTGTCATATTCAAATAGTTTTTGCGGGTGAATTGTAAAATATGTTTACAAAACTAAGCCCCGCGATGTTAAAAGTCAAGTGTAGAACGCACTTTATAACTTGATATTTGCAAGATTCGTGCCATTTATGACAGTTTGCTGAAAAATGAAAAAAATATTGACATCTTTCAACCTTCCTAGCTGCTCAACTGTAAATATGACGTATTACTTTCCGCTAAGAGCTGCATTATGACCGATTCTACCACTACTACTGCCAAAGTTGCCGATTCTGTAGCCCCTCTACCGAACTTTATCGCCCGGAATTTACGCTTGCTACGTAAGCGAATGGGGCTTTCTCAACAGGATCTGGCGGAAAAAGTCGGTCTGAATCGGGGGAATATAGCCAGTTACGAGAGCGCAACGGCAGAGCCCAAGATCTGTAAGTTGCTTAGGATAAGTAATCTGTTTGGCGTCAGTACCCATGATCTTACCCGCTATGATTTAGCCGAAACCGGTCGTCTGGAAAGCGCCATGCGGGCCTTTCACGAAAGCCAACAAGTTAATCGTACGCGGATGGATCTGCTGCTCACACGCATCGATGAGATTGAAGTAGTGATGTCCAGTGTGAAAAACCTTTATAATTTTCGCGCTAAGGATCTCGATCTAGCTCACCCCGACGTAAAGGCGATGTCTCACTATTACGAGCAGATGTACAGTGTAGCCGAAACGCTGCTGGGGGAGCACCGGGCTTTGGTTAATGAATTACGGTGCCACTGTGAAAAGTAAGTGATGTAAGTATCCGTCCCGTAAGCACTGACCCTGCTACTTTGAAGTCCGTCAGAAGATGCCACGGATTATAAAAATCACGCTGCTAGAATATCCACTGCAATAAACTGATCATCAGCCAGATCGTTCCGACTACCACCAGCAGTATCGCTACGGCTACCCCAATGATCACGGGCCAGGCACTGCCTCTGTGCTTACCTTCTCCGTAAAACTCCCGCATCAGTTCCAGGTTGCGGTAATTGGCTTTGTAGAACAAATCGAAGAGGTTGCCAAGTATTGGCACGAAACCTACAATGGTATCCAGCAGTACGTTGAAGATCATTCGGGCGGCCAACATCCCACTGGCACCGTGGCGGGCCATAGTAATGATGAGCAGCCCCGAAAAACCGAGACTGGCCACACTACCGACTCCGGGGACCAGTCCCATCAGAAAATCAAGCCCGAACCGAACGCTGGTGCCCGGAATTCTGAATTTGGTATCCAGTAATCGGCTAAATCCGTCTACCCAGGCGAGTTGAGGGATTTGACGTTGACTTTCGGTGAGTACGGGTTTGTCGTCGGTCTTTTGGAAGAGCATGGCTAGATATCGTTTCCGTCATAACCACTCCTGGCCTTCAAGGTTTGTGGCGGGCGTCAGATTACTGATTTGAACGAGCAGTACCCCAGTGGACACGGTAATAACCGGGCACTGATCACCTGAGGGAGATCCACAGGAAGAATACCGCCGTATGAATAGTCCACGATTGTCCAGCGTTAGCCAGACAGCATTCATGGTTTACAACAAGAAACGGAGTGCCTACGGTAACTATATTTCTCTATAGATACCGTGAAATATTTACAGCCCCAGTGTACTCAAGCGCATTAGGTCAAGCATTCCCTGGTATCGACGGGGGATTTTCTGTCCCAAGCGCTGCGGGCCACTTCCGCTTTCACCTTCTTCATCGTTATCGAGAAAAGCTTCCTTATTGGTCCAGGTGATCAAAGGAAGTTTTTTCTTTTCCAGACCCGAGTTTATTTGGCTCACCGAGTTAGCAATGATTTCATCTACTTCGCGACCAACCCGATTGATCTCGCCTACCAGCCGGTCGGTCTCATCAATCTGAGAGCCAGAGGGACGGCCCGGGAAGGAAGCAATAGCAAAGTAAATGTTGCCTAACTCTTCCCGCAGGAAGGTAGTTTCGTCCGTATAACCGTCTCCGTCCAGCGAAAGTAAGGTGCCTTTCAATTGACCAACGCGATCATTAAGGGTGTTGACCTGAGAAAACAGTTTCCGGGGCAGTTTCTGGTCGGCAATGGAGTCCAGTTGTGATTCTACCGTCTTCAGGAAGTCGTAGTACCAGGCCAGGTCCTCGTGGGCGTCGTAAAGTTTGAGCATAGTGGAGCGCTGAGCTTCCCTGTCCTCCGCGCCGTAGGGACTATTGGGGTCGGCAATGAGGGTGAAATCACTCTCATAGGTACTTTTTCCCTTTACCAGCTTGACATCGTATTTGCCGAGGGGGACGGCCGGGCCCTGGGCGGTGCCAAATAAGGCCATACGTGCCTTGGTCGGGGCGGTCTTAGGTTTTGGCAGGCGTACCGGCATAGTGACTACATTCAATCCCATACTCTTGCCGGCGGGCAGTGATTTGATCAATTCTCCATCCTTATAAACCTCGATGTACATCTTCCCAAAAGTGTGGCGACGACCGGCGTAGTACATGATCCGTGCCTGAGTGGAAGGATTTGGCCCGGAGAAATTACCTGACCCGCTGTAGTCGCCCGAAGAGGCACCGTTTCCGTCGGAGAGATAATTGTTTGGGACCTCCAGAAATACCAATTTTTCACTGGTTACTTCCGGGGTGAGCTGGCGAATGGCTTCCAGGTCATCCAGGATGATGACGCCCCGGCCGTGAGTGCCCATTACCAGGTCACTGGCTTCGGGTTGGATCACCATGTCTCTGACGCCCACTTTAGGGACACCGTTGCGGAACCTGGCCCAGGTGCTGCCACCATCAAGGCTGATGTAAAGACCAAATTCGGTACCCAGAAAGATCAAGTTCGGATTGACCAGGTCCTGGCGAATACTCAGGGCGTAGCCTTCCACATCCTCGGTGGCAATCTGGGTCCAGTTCTTTCCGCCATCAGTGGTTTTGTAAACGTAGGTGCCCATATCGCTGTTGCGGTGGCCATCAGCCGTAACAAAAGCCGTCATTTTATCGTGTGGACTGGGCTCAACAAAAGTGATCCAGGGAGCCGGGCTGGGGTAGTCAGTGATGTTCTTACTTACTTCAGCCCAGTCTTTGCCACCGTTTGCACTGAAGTGGATCAGGCCATCGTCGGAGCCGACCCAAAGTGTGTTTTTGTCCAGCGGGCTTTCAGCGATACTGTAGATGGTGTTATAGTTCTCGGCCGTCGAATTGTCGATACTGAGACCGCCGCTGAGTTGCTGTTGTTGCTGATCTTCCTGGTCGGTGGTCAGGTCAGGGCTGATTCTTGTCCAGCTATCCCCGTTGTCTTTGGAGAGATATAGGTATTGAGAGCCGAAATAAAGCCGGTCACCATTTTCGCTGATGTGGAGCGGGCTATTCCAGTTCCAGCGTAATTTTTCCTCGCCCTCACTTGCGTAAGGAGCAATGTTCTTGGCCTGGCGGGTGCGTTCGTCGAAACGAACCAGCATACCGCCCTGGTATTCACTGAATACGATGTGTTCGATCGTAGGATGACGGAAACTGTAGAAACCGTCGCCGCCATAGGTCTTCTTCCAGCTGGCGTTGCTAATGCCACCTGCTTCGCGGCTGGGGCCGAACCAACTGCCGTTATCCTGCAAACCTCCATAGACGCGGTAAGGCGTCTGGTGGTCGACACTGACGTGGTAGAACTGAGAAACGGGCAAATTCTGGTACATTTTCAGATTGCTGCCGCGATCAAAGCTTTCGAAGACACCCCCGTCGGTGGCTACGCGGATGTGTTTGCCATTTTCGGGGTTGATCCAGATATCGTGATAGTCCGGGTGGGCGCTGCCATCCATCATCCGGAAACTGTTGCCGGCGTCCTTGCTGATAATGCCCGTATAACCGGCTTTAGCGACGATGCTGTCGTTGGAAGGGTCGATCTCGATCTCACTGAAGTAAAAAGGACGGACGTAAGAGTTGAAACTCTGGTCGCTCAACTCCCAACTTTGGCCGGCATCGACGCTGCGATAAAAGCCTTTCGTTTCCTTGTTGCCGGTCTCAATGGAGGCATAAACCACATTGGAGTTGGAAGGCGCTACGGCAATGGCCATCCGGCCTAGTTTTTCGTCGGGCAGACCAGTTAATTTATTCCAGTTGGCGCCACCATCAGTGGTTTTGTAAAGGGCACTGGTACCGGTAAAGCCAGAATCGAATGTATAGGGCCGGCGACGGAAAGACCACATAGCGGCATAAAGTATATCGGGGTTATTCACGTCCAGGCTAAGATCGGCCGCCCCGGTGTTTTCGTCAACGTAAAGTATTTTAGTCCAATTCTGTCCACCGTCGGTGGTTTTGAAAACACCTCGTTCCTCATTCGGGCCCCATAGCGCGCCCAGGGCGGCTACGTAAACGGTGTTTTCGTCGGTAGGGTGGATGATAACGTCCGCGATACGCTCCGTTTTTTCCAGGCCCATCTGTACCCAGCGATTACCAGCATTGGTCGATTTGTATACGCCCGTACCGATACTGACGCTGTTGCGCGGCCAGGGCTCTCCGGTTCCTACCCAAACATGGTCGGTATTGGAAGCGGCTACGGCAATATCGCCGATACTCATGGTATGGTCATCGAAAATCGGAACCATGTCACCGCCACTGGAATTGGTTTTCCAGACCCCGCCGCTGGCCGAGCCAATGTAGGCTACCTCCGGCTGACCTTTGGGGGATGTAATACAACTGACTCTGCCACTCATGACGGCCGGCCCGATCTGGCGGGCTTCCAGATCACCGAACATAGCATTGGTGGTCTTGAATTCTTTTTGGGCGCTAGCTGTGTTGGGTAGGGCCAAAATGGAGAGTAAGAGAAGCAATGGGTAAAAGCGGGTAGTCATTTGTATTAGTTGATAGAAAATTAAGGAGACCCTGGGTCGAGGACCTCCTGTCCGAGGTACTCGTAAGGGCGGTAATCGTTAGACGCCATCATGCGATTGGAAACCAGATGTCGTAGGTCTGAGCAATACTCGAACTGGAGGCCCTTGTTCTTGGGCTCGTCCGAATGCTTTAAGCTCCGGGACTAAACGAACATTGCTACTTTGTTAGCCAAAGTATAGAATTTAATATAAAGCAACTAAGACAATCAGAAAATCCAGTTAACTCTTAGACGAAAATACCCGACCGCCTGATGAAGGGCGACCGGGTAAGGAAGAAAAAGTAATGTTCTTGGCAACTGCTAGGCGGTACGAAGTGCTGGCGTGGGCAGACTGCGCGTATTGTGTAGCAGGTCCGGTGTCAGGGCACCGAAGCTGTAGCCACGTTCGGCAAAATAAGTGAGGACGCGGGGGAGGGCGTACTCCAGATTTTCCCGTGCTTTAATGCTGTCGTGAAAAACAACGATGCTGCCGGGCCCTGCGTTACGAATTACGTTTTGGTAGCAATCTTCGGGCCGCAGCTTAGGATCGAAATCACCACTGAGGACATCCCACATCACCACGTTATAGTGACGCTGCAGAAACTGAGCCTGACGGGGCTTCATCCGACCATAGGGTGGGCGAAAGAGGCTGGAATCGACCAGTTCGCCCGCGTGTCGGATGTCGTGAAAGTAAGGGAGGTTATCGGTTAGCCATCCGTCCTTGTGGGTCATAGTATGATTGCCCACGGTATGTCCTGCGGCCTGTACCTGGCGCAACAGGTTAGGGTGGCGCTGGACGTTACTGCCTACACAGAAGAAAGTAGCTTTCGCTTCGTGGTAGCTCAGTTGTTCGAGTACCCAGGGGGTGACGCCAGGGATGGGGCCATCATCGAAGGTCAGGTAAATGGTGGGTTGATCGGTTTCCACTTTCCAGTGAAAGTTGGGAAACATTTTTTGAATGATCTTGGGTGTTTTGACTAAATACATTTAGATGGGATTAAAAAGGGTGACTGAATAGAACGGAGAGAGAATGTTCGTTGTTGGTTATAAAAATGGGTTTGACATTCGGAGAAGTTCCGAAGGCCTGATTTCTTTACTACCTGACTTGTGCTTTATAGTTCGAATCCCAGTTGTAAAAAGGTTGCCCGATCGGGGCGCGCAAATCTTAATCTATAATCTAACAAAACTAAGCGATTTTTAATCGCCAGGTCTTAAGTTTGCAACCCGTTAACAGACCTTTGGTTTGTTTTGTCACATTAATAACGTTTGCTTGGGCAAAGTGCTGCCTGACCGTACAATGTTTTTTAATTTTTTTTATCGCCTTAATTTTCTTCTATGTTACCGGTTCGTGTACGTTTTGCTCCTTCGCCTACTGGCGCTCTCCACATCGGGGGAGTGCGCACGGCGCTTTATAATTACCTGCTGGCTAAGAAGACCGGCGGCAGCTTCGTGTTGCGCATCGAGGATACCGACCAGAAGCGCTACGTGGAAGGAGCGGAAAGCTACATTCGTGAAGCCCTGAATTGGTGTGGACTCGATCCGATGGAAGGACCAGAACAGGGTGGTGAGTACGGTCCTTACCGCCAGAGTGAAAGGCGAGATATTTATCAGAAGTATACCCAGCAGTTACTGGATAATGATAAAGCTTACTATGCTTTCGATACTCCCGAGGAACTGACAGAAGCCCGTAGTGCCGCCGAGGCTGCTGGAAAGCACAGTTTCAAATACGACGCTGGCAGCCGGATGCAAATGCGCAATAGCCTTAGTCTGGGAGCGGCTAAAACCAAAGAACTCATCGAGGCCGGTACGCCCTATGTGGTACGCCTGCGGATCGAGCCCGGCCACACCGTCAGCTTCAGTGATATTGTGCGCGGGCAGGTTAGTTTCGCCTCCGAGGAACTGGACGATAAAGTGATGATGAAAGCCGACGGGCTACCTACCTATCACCTGGCCAATATCGTGGACGATCGCAGTATGAAGATCACCCACGTCATTCGCGGGGAAGAGTGGTTGTCCAGCACCGCTCACCACGTCCTGTTGTACCGAGCTTTTGGCTGGGAAGACGAGATGCCCGCTTTCGCTCATTTACCGCTGATCCTTAAACCCACCGGCAAAGGCAAACTTAGTAAGCGAGATGGCCAGAAACTGGGCATGCCCGTATTCCCGTTGGCTTGGGAAGCCGAAGACCTGATTGGTTTTCGGGAAGCTGGCTTCGACCCCCGCGCCGTAGTCAATTTCCTCGCCTTTTTGGGTTGGAACCCCGGAACGGAGCAGGAAATTTTCAGCCTGGATGAACTGGTGGAAGCCTTCACCCTCGATAACATCGGTAAATCCGGTGCCCGCTTCGATTACGACAAGGCCAAGTGGTACAATCAGCAATACATTCTGGCCGATAGCCCGGAGGAACTGCTGCCGAAGGTAAAACCCTTTTTCGTTCGGGCCGGCGTGGATACCACCGACGACCATCTACTGAAAGTCATTGGGCTATTGCGTGAGCGCGTAACGGTCTACCCCGATTTCGTGGAGCAAAGTCAGTACTTCTTTGGGCCGGTCACCGAGCTGGAAGAGAAGATCATTCGCAAAAAATGGAAACCCGAGCAACGCGCTAAATTCGAGCAGTTACAAAATCAGTTGGGCCAGGTAGACGACTGGACTGCCGGTCCACTAAAGGAGGCCATTGTGGCCTTCATGGAAGCAAACGAACTCGGTTTCGGTGCCGTGCTGCCTATCCTGCGCGTGGCCATGAGCGGTACGACCAAAGGACCGGATGCCTTCGCGATGATGGAAGTGTTGGGCAAGGATGCCGTAGTAAAAAGACTTGGTGAGGGCTACGATAGGTTTGATGCGATTAAAGCGGGCTAATCTCGCCAGACAAAGGGAAACAACAGCATCCCCGCGGAGATCAGCAACAGGTCGATGGCCAGCAAGAGGTAAAGTGGGGTAGAGAAGTCCCCGCTGATTAGTCCAATGGCGTAGCCGCCCAATCTCACCAGCACCAACAGCAGGGGGATCACCAGGGGAAATGCCAGGATGGCTAACAAAGTAGCCGTGCCGCCGGCCCGCGTCGCAAGCGCCGCCACAAAACTGAAAGCTGCGCTGAGACCGATGCTGCCACCTAGAATGGCCAGGAGGAAGAGTCCGTTGTCGTCAATGGGGTTTCCTCCGGCAGAGCTGACGGGGTTACCGGCTGCGTCGATGCCTACGTCGCCACCGTTGAAAAGTATCAGTAGTCCCCAAAGAAAGATGCCCAGTCCAAAGAGGAGTAAGGTGTTGTATAGAAATTTTGCCGCCAGAATGGCTTCGGGGCTGACCAGTGAGTAGTAGTACAGTTGCCGCCGGCCTTGCTCGAGTACGAAACTGCGGCCGGCCGCACTGACCGCCGCGAAAAAAAGTAATACCCAGAAAATGGGGTTCCAGACCATGATGGAAAAGCGAGTGAGCGCCACGTATACAATAATGACCGCCGCCAGAACGTACAAAAGGATGCCCGCCAGTTGGTAAGGATTGCGAAATTCGGCCCGAAATTCCTGCCGCAGCAGGGCGGACGTTTGCCCAATGAAACTCATGGCGGTAAAGGTACTATATTTGCCTCCCAGTTAATTCCCTAGCATTTGCAGATTATCAAATATCTATTCTTACTGGCCTGTCTGAGCCTCGGTTCTGGTCTGGTCGCCCAGGATTACATCGAAGTGACCGCCGAGCGTGGCGACGGGGTGATTTCCCTGTTGCGCCGCTTTCAACTCGAACGCCACCAGTGCAATATCGATCAATTTTATACCCTTAACGGGTTAAGGGCCAACAAAGGCCTTTACGTGGGCAAGAGTTATAAATTGCCTCTGCAGCGATACGCTTTTAACGGTAAGACCATCCGCGCTTCAGTGGGCATTACCGATTATGCCCTGGCACTGGCGATTCAACACTATAACGAAGGATTACTGGCCGCCCGGCTCCGTGCCGAGGATTTTCGCCAGGACAAACTCTTGCTGGTCCCTTACTACCTGATTAACTGCCCGAATGAGTTGAGTATCTACGGCAAAAAACTGCTGGCACCGGCTGAGGCTGCAGCCCAGTTGGGCGAAAGCCAGGTTCAGGTCAACCCCATCGAATTACAGGAGCAGACTACGACCAGTGGCCACCGAACCTTCGATATCTTTGGACCAGCCCTGGCCAAGACGCCACTGCTGGATGATAAACTGGCCGGGCAAATCTTCTACATCTGTGCTGGCCACGGCGGTCCCGACCCGGGAGCGGTGGGCAAACGCTCCGGTCACCAGCTCTGCGAGGACGAGTACGCCTATGACGTAGCTCTGCGCTTTTGCCGCAACATCATCCAGCACGGCGGTACGGCTTACATGATCAGCCGCGACCCCAACGACGGCATCCGTGATGGCAACTGGCTGGATTGCGACCAGGACGAGGTGCTCTGGGGTGGCGTCCCGATGGTGCGGGGGCAAAAGGAACGACTCACCCAGCGTTCGGATATTGTCAATGCCCTGTACCAGGAAAATCTCGCTAAGGGGCTCACCCAGCAGACGATGGTCTGTTTTCACGTTGATAGCCGCAGCAGTAAGAAACGGATCGACCTGTTCTTCTATTACCACGATACCGATTTTGTCGGCAAAGCCCGCGCCAACCGGATGCAGGAAGTTATCCGCAGTAAGTACGCCATCTACCAGAAAGGACGGGAATATCAGGGAACCGTTACTCACCGGGATTTGCACATGCTGCGCGAAACCTTACCCAGCGGCGTTTATATCGAACTGGCCAATATCACCAACAGTGCGGACCAGAAACGAATCGTCTCGGACCGGAACCGGCAGTTGCTGGCGGACTGGTTGTACGAAGGGTTATATTAATTAGAGCTTGTTTTTCAGGAAATATAAATCCAAACAAACTCTTAGTCCTATCTATTTATAGCAATTTTTTCTGGTCGTAGTGGTGATTTCTGGTGGTTCCGGCTTTGAGTCTTTTAACCAGCTCGTCAATTACGAATAGTGAGACTGAGAATTATTCTCTCACCTTTATGAGGTGCCCTCGAATTCGTAATAGGCGGCAGTCTTTTCGAGTTGTTTATTCTGCAAGGTGTATTTTTATTAGATAAACATTCTGTAAAATGATATTTGGTAAAATATTATTTACATTGAGTTGAATTAAAGTAAGAGCTATTGCTTTTACACACACACACACACACACACACACACTATTTAATCTAAACACACACGAATTATGGATTGGTTACCACTCATTATTCAGCTCATAAGCGGTGCCGCTGGGGGCAACATCATCGCTAACATCGTCAAAAGCCTCGATATGGGGACGGTCGTGAACAGCATCCTCGGTATTGTAGGAGGCGGTTTGGGTGGCCAGTTACTAGGTATGCTGGGCATGGAAGGTGCCGAGGCAGCCAACGCTTCTTCTTCCATGGACATCGCCAGCATCCTTGGCAGCGTTGCCGGTGGCGGCGTTGGTGGCGGAGCTTTGCTGGGCATCGTCAGCGCAATCAAGAATGCGATGGCCAAGTAACAAGCTGGCAATCGATAAGAAAATCCCCGGTCATTCATTTGGCCGGGGATTTTTGATTTTTACCAGTTGCTTATCTTACCCCTCTAAACCCATCTATTCTATGCGTCATTTAGCTTCCCTGTTTTTACTGATTATGGCCTCTGTCCTCAGCGGCCAAACCCCAACTTCCGCCGCTGAACGTGCTAAAGGAATGGACGCTCGTAACCAAATGGAAGCAAGCACGATGATTGGCGGACTGGAGTTTACCAATATCGGCCCCACCGTCATGAGCGGACGGGTGACCGACCTGGCCGTGGACCCCGCCAACCCCAGCCGCTTCTACGTAGCCTACGCCAGTGGCGGACTTTGGCTCACCGAAAATAACGGCCTCAGTTTCGAGCCTCTCTTCCAGCACGAATCGGTGATGACCATCGGTGATATCGATGTCCACTGGGCCAGCGGAACCATTTATTTAGGTAGTGGTGAAGTAAACAGTAGCCGCAGCAGCTACGCGGGCAACGGTATCTACAAAAGTACCGACTGGGGCAAGACCTGGACCCACCTCGGGTTGGACGAAACCCACCATATCGGTCGCGTACTCATTAATCCCGGCAATGTGAATGACGTTACCGTAGCCGCACTGGGCCACCTCTACGGAGATAATCCCGAACGTGGCGTTTACCGCACGACCGACGGGGGTAAAAGTTGGAGCAAAACCCTCTTTGTTAATGAAATGACCGGCGCGGTAGATATGGTTCGTAATCCCCAAAGACCGAATGAACTCCTTGCCGCCACTTGGCAGCGTCGGCGCAGTGCCTGGGATTTTACGGAGGCAGGTCCTGGTTCCGGGGTTTATAAAAGTACCGACGGCGGCGCCACCTGGGCACCCTTCATTAAGCCCGGAAGTGGCTTCCCGCTCGGGGAAGGAACCGGCCGCATCGGCCTGGCCATCGGGGTGGGTGCCGATAACCAGCCTTGCTACTTTGTTAGCCTGGACAACTACAACCGCCGGCCCGAAGAAGCGGCTGATCCGGAAGTGCTGACCAAAAATCAGCTCAAATCCATGCCCCTCGAAGACGTACTGAGGTTGAAAGATTATCTGCTGGACGGCTTCCTGCGCGGCAACGGTTTTCCACGCGACCTGGACAGCAAATCCCTGCGCAAAAAGCTGGAAGACGGCAGCTTGACCACGGCCCAAATGGTCGATTACCTGGAGGATGCGAATCGTCAGCTTTTCGATACCCCGGTGGTGGGTTTGGAGGTCTACCAAAGTAGCAACGAAGGCAAAAGCTGGAACCGAACGCACTCGGACTATCTGGATGGCGTGTACAACAGCTACGGCTACTATTTCGGTCAACTGGCCGTAAATCCCAACGATTGCCAGCAACTATATGCGATGGGCGTGCCGATCATTCGCAGCGACGACGGTGGCAAAACCTGGAAGAGTATCAATGGTGATAACGTCCACGCGGATCACCACGCCTTGTGGATCAACCCCAAGAACCCCAATCATCTGATCAACGGAAACGACGGTGGCGTAAACATCAGCTACGACGCCGGCGAGCACTGGCTCAAGGCCAATACCCCCGCCGTAGGGCAATTCTACTCCGTTGCCGTGGATAACCACCCGGACGGCTACCGGGTCTACGGCGGCTTACAGGACAACGGTGTCTGGCGTGGCCCCCACGATTACGAGCCTTCCGAGGGCTGGCACCAGTATGGCAAGTATCCCTACCAGTCCGTAATGGGCGGAGACGGTATGCAGGTGCAGGTCGACCCCCGCGATAATGAAACCCTCTACACCGGCTATCAATTCGGCAACTACTTTAGAATCAACCCCAAGAACGAAGAGCGGAAGTACATCACGCCCAAGCATGAGTTGGGCCAACGCCCCTATCGCTGGAACTGGCAGGCACCGATTCATCTGTCCATTCATTTGCCGGACGTGGTATATTTTGGCAGTAACCACCTGCACCGCAGCTACAACCAGGGAGATGACTGGGCAACCATCAGCGAAGACCTCACCATGGGGGGCAAGCCGGGTGATGTGCCTTTCGGTACTCTAAGTAGTATCCACGAAAGTCCATTGCGGTTTGGCTTGCTGTACACCGGTAGCGACGACGGGCTGATACACGTCAGCAAAGACGGAGGCAACAGCTGGGAAAACTGCACCCCCGAAACTACTGGTCTTTGGGTCAGTCGCATCCAGGCCAGTGCCCACGAAGAAAGTCGGGTCTACCTGAGCCTGAATGGCTACCGTAACGACAATTTTGCACCTTACGTTTACGTCAGCGAAAATTACGGCACCGGCTGGCGGGACATCAGCGCGAATTTATCCCACGAACCAGTGAATGTAATTCGCGAGGACCCAGTGAACGAAAATGTACTGTACGTCGGCACTGATCACGGACTTTACATCAGCCTGGACCGGGGGCTGAGTTACGAAGTAGCTACAGGTATGCCACGGGTGGCCGTCCACGATTTGGCTATCCAGGTAGAGGAAAAGGATCTGGTGGTGGGGACCCACGGTCGCTCTTTTTATCGTTTAGACATCGAGGGTATTCAGTCCTTTGATCCGGCGGGTACTGATTTGATGGTACTGGCACCGAAATCGATTCGCTATTCGGGCCGCTGGGGAAGTCGCCGCTGGTGGCCCCGTATTGCCGTTGACCCAAAGGTGACGATGGAAGCTTTTGCTCCCCGGGCTGGTACGGCAACGGTAACGGTTAGTCTGAAGGATGGCCCTAAGGTAAGGGACTTCAAAGTAGCAATGACCAAGGGACTGAACCGACTGAGCTATGATCTGACCATTGAAAAAAGTCGTGTGGATGAGTTAGAAAAAGCCTTGAACAAGGACCGTGACGAAAGTGAACGGCCGGTGAGGATCGAGGCCGGAGACAGTGAGTCTTTTTACTTGCGGCCGGGTACTTACACTTTAAAGGTGGAGCTGAATGGGCAGGAGAAAGTGGTTGAGTTGGTGGTGAAGTAGCGCTGCCATACATTCACCTCCGGCATGCGCGCATGAAACGCTGCGCTCACGTGCGCCATCGGCGACTTCATTTTTTGGCATCGCCCCAAAAAACGAAGCAAAAAAAGTCTAGGCCTATCATCCCGGCTTAACGCTGCGCAAACCACCCGAAACCTAAACGCTGAAAACTCGCATAAAAATTTAGGAACCGACCAAGTATTCCTGATTTGTAACACGCTTAGTTTTCGCGTCAATGCCTTTGAGTTAGCTCAAACAGTTCAGCGTTCTTAACGGTCTCGGGTGGCTTACTCCACTACCGTGCTGAATGGCCGGTCCTACGCTAGCTTAATCGTTCTGGGTAATCCTAAAGGTCTTTGAGTACGGAGCCCGAGCATGTCGCTATGAGCAGCTTTCACGCTTGCTAGAAGTTGATGACCGGAGCAGGGAACGAACTCAATACTGTTTGAGCGAAGCGAGTTTACCTTCGGTGATCGTCACAAGCTCCTCAGAGTTATTGAGTTCTAGCGTTTTTTGCTTCTTTTTTTGGCAATGCAAAAAAGAAGCCGCCGGCGGCACGCAAGAGCGGCACGCCTACATCAACTATATTTAAATTTTGTACATTTGTAGGCCCCCAGTTGAAGGGCCGACAGAAAGAGCTTTTTTGAGAGAAGTCTATGTTCTTAAAAAACATGGATGTGAAAAAATCAGGACAAAAGATGTTGAATGCCGTAATCGTAGAAGACGAGCAGAAAGGACTCGTCAATTTAAAGCATATGCTCGGCGAGCACTGCGACGATGTGGAAGTAATCGGCGTAGCCGACGGAGTACAGAGCGGCTATGAGTTGTTCAGTGATCCGACACTTCAGGTCGACGTAGCTTTTTTAGACATCAACCTACACGATGGTCAGGTTTTTCAGTTGTTGAACCGACTGCGGCCGATCACCTTCGACATCATTTTTGTAACTGCTTATGATCAGTTTGCCGTAAAAGCTTGCGAGTACGCTTCCATCGGTTACATCCTCAAGCCCATTAATCCTGAGCAGCTGGTTACGGCCGTATCCCGGATACAGCCACGCATTCAGAGCCGAACGGAGGAACGGTTGCAGGTAATGCAGAACTACAACAACCACCCCAACGCTTTCGAAAAGATGTCGATTGCCGCCCTGGATGGTATTCATTTTGTTAAAATTCGGGAAATTATCCGCTTCGAAGCCGAAGACAATTATACCCACATTTTTATGCAGGGTGGGCAGCGGATTACCGCCTCCAAGACCATTAAGGCTTACGAGGACATGCTGACCCCCTTTAACTTCTATCGAGTCCATAAAAGGCACGTAATCAACCTCAATTACATGCGAAGATTTGTTAAGGGTGATGGTGGGTACCTGATCATGGACGATGATATAAAGATCGAAGTTTCTCGCCGCCGCAGGCCCGCATTTATGGAGCAATTACGCCGTTTACAGGAAGGCATCTAATTTATGGCCCCGGCTATGTCGGGGAAAAAGCATAATTTAGTCCCTGAGAAAACTACACCCAATTTTAAGCAAATGTCTAATAAAGGGAAGAAAACGATTGACGAACTACGTAAAAACAACCCTACTTTCGATAAGAAAGATATGGCCAACATTAAGGGGGGTAAGCGAAGCAGCTGGTGGTTACGCCGGATCTGCGGCGACATCACCCCTCAGTAGTCGAATTGCCGTTAGTTTTGCTTTCCTCGCCCGTCACATGAAATGATTACAACGGACCTGAAGCGAAAGCAAGCCACATTATTGCAACTCGAAGCGGAATTAACTACCGTTTCCAGCCGAGAACCTCGAGTGGACCTGATCAATCAGGTCCTTGCTTTATACGTCTATACCAAACCGGCCCGGGCCGAGGAATTACTCAAAGAACAAGCACGGTTGCTGGAGGGAAACGAACTGCCCGACGAGCGACTTGTTTACCTCGGTCATCTTGCTACCTTCCTCAATCAACGTTACGATTATACCGCAGCAGAAGCAGCTTTAAACGAAGCCAGGGAGCTGGTGGATGAGTATGGCTCTATCTCTCAACGTATCGATCTTTATATCGACCTGGCCGGAAACCTGATTAATCAGGAGGCCATGGAACGGGCGGAGTATTTCCTGGAAATGGCCGTAAAGTTACTGGAGAATTTTCCCGACGACGAACTGGCCGCCCGGGCTGATTGTCGTTACGCCGCCATGCACCTGGGCCTCAGTAATTACCCCAAGGCTATTCAGTATTACCTGCAGGCCCTGACCGTGATCGGGAATCGTCAGCGGGAACTCAGCCTGAAGGGGCACTACTTTCATACACTGATTAATACCGGACTCGGAAACGTTTACGAACGGACTGGCTACCCCCTCAAAGCTATCGAAGCATATCAGCGAACGATCGAACGTAGCGAAGCCATCGGTCTTAGTGGCCGCCAAGCCTGGAATTACCTGAATATGGGTAATGCTTACTGGTTGGCGGAAGAAACCTCCAAAGCTGCTTACTATTTCAATAAAGTCTTGGAAAGTCGCGCCGATGATAGTACCAAGGCCCGCGCCGCAGCGCTGGGGAATCTGGGGAGCTATTATATTGACTGCGAAGATTTTACCGTGGCCGAGCAATACATTGATCGTGCCGAAGCCGCCTACCAGGCACTGGACAACGAGGATTACGTAAATGCGGCCACTATGGCCATTTTTCGAGCCAAAATTCGGGAAGGGCAGTCCGATTTCGACGAAGCAATCAAGCAACTAAAGCGAGCGGCTAACCTGGCGGAATTAGCGGATAGCCCCCAGGTCCTGGCCGAGACGTATTACGAACTGGGCCGTCTTTACGCCACAACCGGCGATTATCGCTCCGCCTACCTGGCCCAGTTGCATTACGATGACCACCAACTCGAATACCGGGACCGGCTCAATCTGCAACAGCAACGGGAGCTGGAGGCCAAATACGAATCCGAGGCCCGTGAAAAGGAAGCGGAGCGGCTAAAACTCAAGGCTGTACAGCTACAGTTGCGGGCTTTGCGGGCACAGATGAACCCCCACTTTCTGTACAATTGTCTGAATTCCATCCAGTCCTTTATTACCACCAACAAGGCCAGTACGGCCAGCAAGTACCTCGCCCAGTTCGCCATGTTGATGCGCCAAAGTCTGGAGTACACCAACCTTGAATACATCAGCCTGGAAGACGAGATTGTCTTTTTGACCAATTACCTGGAGATTAACTGCCACTTGCGTTTCGAAGGCCGGCTCCAATATACTCTGACCGTAGATGAAGAACTGGAAGAAGACATCCTGGGCGTGCCGACAATGATCATTCAGCCTTACGTAGAAAATTCGATCGAGCATGGCCTGCGCGGACAAAAACCCGGCCGGATTGACATTAGCTTCGTTGTTCACGACGAAAGTACCATTCTGGCTACGGTGGAAGACAACGGGGTAGGGCGATCCAAAGTGGCTGAAATTCAGGCCAAGGACCCCCGCCGCTCCGAACACCGTTCCAGGGGTACGGACATTACCCTCAGCCGATTACGGCTGCTGAATACCGAAACGGAAGAAGAAAGTCTTTCGCCCGTGACGATCACTGACCTCTATGATGAACATGGAGAGGCGGCTGGTACGCGGGTGACTGTTTTGATACCGGTAGTGGATATGCAGCTAGGTAGGTATAGCTCTAAAAAAGGGCCACCGATTATCGGCAGCCCTAATAGGTAATGTATGTAGATAGAAAAACAAAAGTTCTTTTCCTAAAAAATGATTTGAATCAGGAACGTAGCTCTTAGTTGACGGGACGTAGTGTACCGCCGTTGTTGTTTGGTGAGGATGAAGCGCTTTGTTGAATATTGCTGTTGGAACCAATGGCGCCTCCCAGGTGACTGACATTATCTTCCAGCTTACAATTGTTCATCGTTTGGTTGGCAGTGCCGCCGTTCTTTACAAGGTTGTAGATGACCGATCCGGCGGAAGCGGCGGTATTGCCGGTAAACTCGCTGTTGATGACGAGAGGCTTGCTTTCTCCGTTGTCGCCATTGTTGAGGATGCAGCCGCCGTTGGTAGCACCGTTGTGGTTGAAAGAACAGTTTTCGAAGATGGCTTCCACTTTGCCGTTAGTGGCGTCGTTGAAGATAGCGCCACCTTTCAGTACGGCTTTGTTGTCATTGAAAGTACAGCTTACGAATTGAGGCTTCACGTATCCGTTGCTGCCGTTGATGAAAACCGCGCCACCGTTATTGGCCATGTTGCCGGTGAAAGTACAGTTCTTAATCAATGGACCCTGTCCGTTGTTGCCGCCGCTGATGTAAAGGGCGCCACCGGTAGTAGCCATGGTGAAGTCATGAATGAACTCAGTCGCTTTCCCTCCCGTGAGCACGAAGCCGTCAAGTACCGTTTTCCCTCCGGCGTTATTCATAGTTACTACGGTATATACGTTGTCTTCCTGATCGTTGCGATCGCCAATGTTGCCGCTCAGGGTAGTGATGTAGCTGGCTGGCTGACGCTGGTCGAGCGTAGTCTCCTGACCGGAGAAGCCACCGTAAACTCGTACGCCGGCGGGGATATTAAAGGAAGAAGTACGGCTATCGCCGGGAAGGTAGGTGCCTTGGGCTACCCAGATCTCGTCGCCAGCAGTTGCTGTGTTACAGGCGTTGACTAACGAAGTAGCAGTGCTCCAATCGGAACCCGAGCCTGAAGTCGTACCTGACGTACTGACGTAGATGATGTTATTCGCGGTGAGTGATACACTGCAAATTAAAAAGAGGGAAATTAATAGCTGCTTCACGTTCAATCCATTGGCAATTAGAAAATGGCCACAACACACGGGGGGAAATAGTGCTGAGGCAAGTGCCAACGAAAGCAAAAATTGGAAAGCGGTCAGGCGGAAACCCAACCCATAGAGAATTTAAAGTATCTTAATCAAACCTAATTATAGGGTGTAAATGGTGTGTGAAAATGTGTCAAACTAAACAGTGTCAAACTAAATCGAACGTAAAATAGGAAAAAGAGGTCGAAAATTGCAATTCCGGTCAAAAATGTACGATTCGATTAGAAAACGGTGTCAAAATTAAAAGCAGCGGTCTTTTGATATATGATTTTTTAGTATTAGTTTTGGCCGAGCGCGTGATTTTCCCCTGCCGCGCTAAATCGCTTTGAGGCGGTTATTACGTACCTACGCTAAAGGATTTGGATCAGGGGCCGAATTCGGTGAGCTTTTTGATTTGCCTTTTCTACCGAATGAGGTCTACACACCATAATACTATCCACTGAGATCGCTTTTCGATCCCGGTGAGTTGTACCGTTGATAGCGTTGGTCGGAAAAAAGATTTGCGACTAGATTATATCAGCACTGCTACTTTGAAGTCATAGCAATTCCGCGATCCGGAAGTGTAGCGACTTCTGAATTTTATTATGAAACTAAGTATTCAATCATTACCCAAAAACGTCCGATGAAAAGAACATCTACGCTTTTGCTGCTTGGCTGGCTGATCTGTGGAGTGCTTGGCGCTCAGGATTTCCATTACAGTCAGTTCTACCATGCTCCCCACCACCTGAACCCCGCTCTGACGGGAATTTTCGAAGGCGATGGCCGGCTGATGGGGAACTATAAGTCCCAATGGACGGATGTACCGGTCGATTATAAGACTTTCACCGCGGCCTATGACCGTAAGTTTCTGGGGCGCAGTGATGCCAAGGGCTTTTTCTCAGGGGGCATTGCCCTCAATTACGATCGGGCCGGCGACAGTAAACTGACCTGGGGAGACGTGGACCTCAATCTATCCTATACCTTCGGGCTTTCTCAGCAGTTCTTCCTGACTGTGGGCGGGCAGGCCGGGCTGGTTTCCAGGGCCTTTGATGAGGATAATCTACGTTTTGATAACCAGTTCAATGGTCAGATCTTCGATGAAAATCTGAATTCCGGTGAGAATTTCGCCAACGACAGCCGGCTTTTTCCCGACTTCGGTGCCGGGATCAACCTGCGTTTCCAGGCCAAGCAAACGTCCAATCTGGTGCACCGGAATGACCGTCGGACCAAGATCGATGTAGGGGTAGCACTTTTTCACCTCTTCGAGCCAGAACAATCCTTCATTGAAGATACTGAAGTTCCACTGGAACGCCGCCTGAGTCCTTATGCAATGGGTACATTGCAAATTGCCAAGCCCATTGACTTGGTAGGTAACCTGACTTTCCAGAACCAAGGTGAATACGAAGAATTTTTGGCGATGGGTGGAGTTCGCTTACACCTTAATAATAAACTGGGGCGTCAATTCAACATTCTTGTAGGGATGGGGATGCGCCGCAATGAAATCCAGGATTCCTGGTGGCCGACCATGGAACTGGGGCTGAATAACATCGAAATTGCCCTGAATTACGATTTAAACGTCAGCCGCTTCGATATTGCCACCGAGAACCGGGGCGGGCTGGAGATCAGTTTACGCTACCTGATCCGAAACGTAAGGAAACCGCTTTCTTTTAAGAGTTGTCCGCTGATTTAAATCTTCCCAAGAACTAACAAGCAATGAAAAAAATAGTACTACTACTCGCCTTGGTGATGAGTTGTCAACTGCTGATTGGGCAACGACAATCTTACTCGGGCTACCTGGAGGCGGGTGATGAGGCGGCGATGATGGAAGATCATTATAGCGCCTACCGCTTTTATCGGATTGCCATGGAGTTTCCGAACAAGGAGAACGACCCGGTGGCACTGGCGAAACTGGGGGAGTCTGCTTATCACGCCCGCGCTTACCGCGTTTCGGCCGAAGCTTTGCTGAAATTACTGACGTTGCCCGAAGCAGGCGAGTACCCGAACGCCCGCTACTACCTGGCCGAAGATTATTTCTTTACGGGCAATTACGATCTGGCGGCACTGAACTACCAAACCTTCCTGGATGAGCAAACCGGTGCCGACGAAGAACTGAGGGAAAGAGCCCAGCTGAATGTTGATAACGCCAACACTTCTATCGACGAAGCTCCCGACGCCAGAGATATCGACATGAATCACTTGGGGGCACCGATCAATTCGGAGAATTCCGATTACGCCTACCTGGAGCGGACGAACGGAGACCGTTACTTATCCAGCCTCCGTTTCGTTTTTGACAAAGACACGTTGAATCCACCGCGTTACCTCTCCAAGATTATGCGTGGAAGTGGCAGCGAGGATCCTAAAGCACTGGAAGGAGTAATGAACCGGGAGCGCCAGCTCGTTACCCACACGACCTTTAGCGCCGACGGCAAAGAAGTGTTTTTTACCATCTGTGATTATACGGTAAGGGACAAAATGATCTGTAACCTGCACCGAGCCGACGCGGCTGCCGACGGTACTTTCAGTAATGTGCGCCCCATCGACGCACTGAACGAAGCCGGTTTCAGTACGACCATGCCTAATGTGGCCACCCTGGCCGACGGTACCGAAGCACTTTTCTTTGCCTCCAATCGCCCCGGTGGGGTAGGGGGAATGGACCTTTATATGGCTCCACTAAATAGTGATGGGGAACCCGGGACAATTAAACCGCTTACGGATTTGAATACCAGCCGTAATGATGTGACACCTTTTTACCATAGCGAGCGTCAGTCACTTTACTTCGCCACCGACGGCCGGTTTACTTTCGGTGGACTGGATATTTATAAGTCTTACCTGGAAGGGGATGAATTTACCACCCCGCTTAACCTGGGGCTGCCGGTCAATTCATCTTTCGATGATGCCTACTACAGCCAATCACCCAACGATGACGATAAGGCTTTCCTAAGTAGTACTCGCCAGGTACCCGACGCTATTTTCTACTCCGAGGATAAGGAAGTCTGTTGCTACGACATCTACTCCTTCACCCCGGATAATCGAATCGATCTGCTGGCCAGAACGTTTAATTTACTGACTGATCAGGAGTTGCTGGGAGCCACCGTAGGCCTTTACCTGATGACACCTAACGGCCCTGAACTGGTTGATGAGATCATTAATCTGGAAGGCAACGATTTTGCCTTTAAGTTGGAGCCTGGTCAGAAATATGAGTTGCGGGCCACCAAGCCCGGGTTCAGCAGTGTGGTGGACGTCATCGACCTGAACGACCCCGAACTGGCTAACCAAGGACTGATCCGCCGCGATCTCTATCTGGCTCCGGCGGTGGAATTGAATGTGTTTACTTTTAATGGTAACGATGATAGCGCTTTGAATGGGGTAACCGTAAATCTTTACGAATTAGACGCCGAGGGTAATCGGATTCCCGTAGCGGAGCAGATAAACCCCGACGGAAATGACGTAACCTTTTCTCTGGATGCCGGGAAAAATTACGTGATCGTTGGCCAACGAGATGGCTTTGGAGAGGCGATCGAGCCCCTGGATCTCAGGGAATACGTACCCGACGGACAATCGATTCGCAAAGATCTTTACCTGGGGCAACTACTGGAAATTCTGGTGGTAGACGGTATTACCGACGATCCGCTGACCGGAGCGACCGTAGATCTGTCACGAGTGGGCGGAGACCGGGTTGGAATCAAAACCAATAACGATGGTAACGACTTCAACTTCACCGTTAATCTCAATCGCTCGTTCGTAGTTAAGACCAGTCGGCCGGATTATATCAGCCGGACCGATACTTTGCTGATCGACCCCGAAGAACTGAGGCTTAAAGACGGTAGACTGCGTTACGTGATTCCACTCTTCCCCAATAACCTGGATTTGCTGTTGCCACTGGAAGTCTACTTCGATAATGATAACCCCAACCCGCGGACCTATCAGCGGACGACGAGCCTCTCTTATACGGAGACTTACGAGCCCTACTACAGCCGCCGTAAGGAGTTCATCGATACGTACACCGAAGGGAAGCCACCCGCAGAAGCATTTCCGTTGGCCGCCAGATTTATGGACTTCTTTGACCTGCAAGTGAAAGGTGGCCGAGATAAATTGGAAGCTTTCACCCAAGCGCTGGAACAACACCTGCGTAACGGTGGTAGCTTTGAAATTGAACTACGTGGATTCGCCAGTCCGAGGGCCGGGGAAGACTACAACCTGCGGTTGAGTGATCGCCGAAATGATGCCGTGCGAAATTATTTCCGACGGTACAATAACGGTGCGCTGATGTCTTACATCAATTCCGGAAAACTCAATATGTCTGGTGAGTCCTTCGGGGAAAGCCGACCTACGGTAGAAAATATCAGTGACCGGCTCGACGAACCCCGGGAGTCAGTCTTTGGCCTTTTGGCATCTCAGCAACGGCGAGTCCAAATCGTCAACGCTGCGAACCAAAAGCGTAAGAAATAATCCATTGTCCGAATCGATAAATGAATAGCAAGTGAATTATTTGAAAACACTCATTCGCGTTTGTTTGGCAGTGGCTTTCCTCTCCCTGCTGCCCCAGCAAGCTCAAGCCACCCACATCGTGGGCGGTAACATGGAATACAATATTCTGGAAACCACCGATAATACGGTGACCATTCAGGTCAAACTGGCCGTCTACCGGGATTGCTTCTTCGGTGATCCGGATGTCTACTTTGACGACCCGGCCTACATTGGAGTCTTCGATCAGAATAATTTTCTAATTGATGGCTTACAACTGGATTTCAGTGGTACCGACGATACGCTGGACCAGGGGCTAGACACTTTCTGTCTGGTCAATCTTTCCCCGGTTTGTGTGCATACAACTTTTTACGAGGGAACTATTACTTTGCCCATCGTAGAAGGGGGCTACACTTTCGCTTACCAGCGTTGCTGCCGCAACCAGACAATCAACAATATCGTTGATCCGCTTCAGACGGGAGCTACCTTCCTCATCAGGGTAAACGATGCGGCGATCGCCCGGGCAAACAACAGCCCGAAATTTGATAATTTCCCGCCGATCTACGTTTGTGCCAACGAACCTTTCGTGTTTGAGAATACGGCTACTGACATTGACGGAGACTCGCTCGTCTACGAGTTGTGCACACCTTTTGAGGGAGGGACAATCAATACGCCCCAGCCGGTACCAACTTTTCCGCCACCCTACGATACGGTAGTTTTTGCGCCTGGGTTCAGTCTGCAAAACCTGCTTGGCGGCAACGGAGATCCGCTCACGATTGACTCCGAGACCGGTCTGATGACTGCCTTCCCGACCTTGCAGGGGCAGTTTGTGATCGGCGTTTGTATTAGAGAATACGATCGGGAAACCGGTGAACTGCTTTCCGTTAACCGCCGCGACTTCCAATATAACGTCAACCCCTGTGAGAATATCACGGCGGAATTCGAAGCACCGGAAGTGCAGTGTGATGACCTGACGGTCTTATTCGACAACATCAGTACCAGCCCGCCCTTTTTCGACTGGTTCATCGACGGCCAGCTGATCAGTAATTCTGATTCTTTCTTATTACAGGATTTTATTGATACAGGTAGTTTCAACATCGAGTTGGTTGCCGTGCCAAATACCTTTTGTGCCGATACTTTCTCACAGACCCTGAACCTGGTCAACAATTCTATCGTACCGGATTTCTTCATTGCCGCCCTGAATTGTGTGGACAGCACAATTCTCTGCTTGAGTGATCTGAGCATCGATACCATATCTACGATCGACAGCTTTTTATGGGAAGTTGAGATCAACAATATCATTATCGCAACCGCCAGCGGGCCCAACCCCTGCATCACCCTGCCGAGTGACGTAACGGGCACGATAACTCTCACGGTTTTCAATGAAAATAACTGTGAGCAGACGTTCTCCAGAGAATTTGATACAACATCGGATAACCCTACTGACTTCATTCTGGCCGAACGGGATGTTTGTTTCGGGGATACGATACAGTTAAATCCTTTTGCGCCGGACAGCCTCAATTTCGAGTATCTCTGGGCACCGGCCGATCTGCTGGACGACCCGACGGCCCAGAATCCGATCGCAATGATCGATGAGTCGACCACCTTCAGTGTGACCATCACCAATGGAGTAGATGACTGTGAGACCGTTCTGGAAACCACTATCACCTTGCTGGATTCTCCGGAAGCTTCCTATGATGCCGTTCCGGAATGTGGTGGTATTACTTACGTCTTTAATAATACATCGACTAACGCCGATACTTATTTCTATGACTTCGGGGTAACGGATCTGGACTCCGATACCTCAGACTTGGCTAATACGACTTACACCTTTCCCGGGCCGGGTATCTATACAGTTACTTTCGTTGCTACGAACGCGAATGGCTGTAGCGATACTTTGGTACAGGATATCACGGTGGACGTAGCGAACCAGATCGGACTCATGGTAGATTCGCTCATCACGAGCTGTGAGGCTTCGGTTACGATTACCCCCACTGCTACTTTGGTAGTCACCTATACTTACTTCGATGCCTTTGGTACGGAAATTGGTAGTGGACCTTCCATTACCCTGGATAACTCCGGCGTGCAGGTTATTACCGTAGTGGCTACCGACGCCGACGGCTGTACCGAAGAACAAACGGTTACCATCATTGGTGGCCCCGTGGACGTGAGCGCCCCGGATACCGTGCTGGCTTGTGGAGTCGATGAGATTGTATTCGGCATCACCAACAATGACCCCAATGACACGCTGACCTACGTCTGGAGCCCGGACAGTATCTTTGATCCAACGACAATCAATGACCCTGAACCGGTTTTTGTCGGTGACTTTGGGGAGTACAATGTGACCCTTATAGCCACCAACCAGTTTGGCTGCGCCGATACCTTCGAGATCACCCTCGTCGTTCAGGACGACAATGGCATCCTGGACTTCGAGTGGGAACCCGACTGCTCCGGCTCCACCATCTTTTTCACCAATACGAGCACCGTTGATTTCGGCTTCGTGTGGGATTTCGACGGACTTGGGACGAGCAACGAAGCTAATCCAAGCTTTTCTTTCCCTGCCGTGGGGGTCTACGATGTTACTCTTTGCACGATCTACCCGGATGACTGTATCGAGTGTATAAGCAAGGAAGTAACGGTCGCGGAAACTGTTCTGGTTGCGGATATTCAGTTACTCGCCAATCGCTGTCAGGAAGATGGAAGTGTGGAGTTGGACTTCATAGAAGCAGTGCTCAATCTCACGGGTGATACCCTGATTTACGACTGGACTTTTGATGGGCTGAATGCAACGCCAGCTATGGCTACCGGACCCGGCGTTCACACAGTAACGATGAACGAAAGTGGCGAATTGACCGTCACTTTGACAGTCGTCAGTGAAGACGGCTGTATGTCCTCCATCGATAGCACGCTGGACATCCAACTGGCGGAGATCGATATTCCAACCGAGGTAACTATCTGTCCGGGAGACAGTATCGAACTGAACCCCGACTTCAACCCCGCTTACAGTTACTTGTGGTCTCCGGCCATTGGTTTTGATCCCAATGATCCTAACCCCACGGTCTTTGAGGCGGGTACTTACTCCGTGACGGTAAACTCTTTCGACGGAGATGTGAAGTGCCCGGCCACCGGTTCTACTACGGTGATTATCGCCGATTCTATCGACATGTTCCTGCTGGATACTATGGGGGGCGTAATCCCCGAAACGGTAGATAACGAAATCAACGCCGACGGTAGTGATATACTTCCCGAGGTGTTTACCTGTGGCGACCCGGCCACCATCACCGCCGTGGTGGATGATGGCGTGGACATAATCTGGACGGACTTCGACGGCAACGTGATCAGTACGATGAACCCCGCGATGTTCGATCCTATTCTACGTGATACAGTAATTGCCGGAGCTACCGACGAGTTCGGTTGTATGACCTTCGATACCCTCGTGATCGTTAATCAGCAGGTGGATGCTGAAGCCGTTCCGCCTAGCGCTACCGTTACGGTTTGCGCAACCCAGGACACTTTCGTGGGTGTAGTGAACAACGACCCGAACGACACCCTGACCTTTATGTGGGAGGATAATCCCATCATTGTAAGTGCACTCGACAGTGCGTTCGTCATCATTATGACCCAGGACGAGGGAGTCGTGGAACTGAACGTGACTGTGACCAACCAATTTGGCTGTGATACAGTCATTGTATTCACCATCGACGTTCAGCCGTTTATTAGTACGCCATATCCGGATACGGTCAATGCCTGCTTTGAACTACCGACGCCCTTGAATCCCGGCGCCGAGCCGATTGAAGGTTATATCTACACTTGGTCGCCCATGATCGGTGATTTTAGTAACCCGGCCAACCCCGTGGTGACCCTGAGCCAGAACGAAACCTACTCGGTGACCATCACCGACCCGGTGACAAACTGCTTCGAAACCGATAGCGTAGCAGTCATCGTAGCCCCGGATCTGATGTTTGAGCCTGAAAGTACCCAGGATACCAGCTTGTGTTTCCCGGATACCGTACAGTTTCAGACCAGTCATGGCCCTAATGTAGTAGTTAATTGGTTCGATGATGTTCCTTTTTCTGATGATACCCTGGCTGTGGAGATGGATGACTATACCGTAACGCTGGTCAACGACGGCGATGTGATCATTGTTTACGCCGAAGCGGTAGACACGATCACCGGTTGCCGGGATACTCTGGAGTTCCGCGCCGAGCTACTGAACTTCGATCCGCCGGCTTACCCGGATACCATCCGCGCCTGTTTTGGAGAAGACTTCGAGTTGAACCCCGGCGCAGTGACCGACCCGACCTATATTTACGACTACACCCCGGATATTGGCGACGATGCTAACCCCACCGCGGCATTTGAGAACGATACCCTGATTGTCGTCGTGATCACCGATCCAGCGACCGGCTGTTCGGCCACCGATAGTATTTACATTGATGTCTCCGAGGACATTGCGTTTGAGGGCACGCCCCAGGACACTACGATCTGTTTGCCGAATAGTATCACCTTTACTACCACTAACGCCATTATGGCTGAGGTGACCTGGTTTGACGATGCCCCGCTGATGAATCAAATCGGCAGCGGCGACGAGATTACCATCTTCGTTGACGAAGTAGGCATCACCACCATCTACGCCAAGGCTACCGATCCGGAAACTGGCTGTATGGATACTTTAATCTTCAACGTGGAGCTGATCGAGTTCGATCCAAACATGTATCCGGATACGGTATTCGCCTGTTTCGGCGAGGACTTTACCTTCCCCGGCGGGCCGACCAATCCTGATTACGTCTACCAGTGGATGCCGGATATTGGTAATGGTGCCAGCCCGGCTATCGTACCAACGGAAGACGGGACTTACGTCGTAACGATTTTCGATCCATCCACTGAATGTGAGTTTAGCGATACCATCTTCGTCTCTACCTCCGAGTTCATCGATCTGGAAGCAACTCCCCAGGATACGATCCTTTGTGAGCCAGGTACTTTCACGGTGACAACGACGAACAGCGCCAACGCTACGATCACCTGGTTTGATGATCCCGAACTAACCAATCAGATCGGTAGCGGCCCTAGCTTTGATCTCACCGTAGACGAGGAAGGTACTGTTACCATCTACGCCAAGGCTACCGAACCCGAATTCGGTTGTATGGACACTCTGGCAATAACTGCCACCCTGGATATTCTGGACGACGGATTGCCCGACGAGAATCCGCAGGGCTGTTTTGGTGGTGATCCCGTATCACTCTTCCCGAATGGCATCAACCCGAATTACATTTACACCTACGATCCGGCCGATCAGGTTGATCTGAGTGACCCGAACAACCCCGTCTATGTGGGTGATGAGTCCACTACGATTAACGTAACGGCGCTTAACCCGGAAACTGGTTGCTCAGTGACCACCGAGGTGATGATTGACATCACGGATCTAACCGGTCTATTCGGAACCGCCACTCCTGATACTATCGTGCTGGATGAAAGCACTACGCTGGAGGTCTTCGGTTGCGAAGGTGACTGTGACTACATCTGGATCGAGCCTAATGGTACCATTGATCCCAATGGTTCCACGGCCGTTGCTACGCCGAGTGAGCCAGGTCTGCAAACTTACTTGGTAGACGTTAGTAGCAGCGTGTGTATGGAAACCGTGGAGATCGACGTCTTCGTCATCGACGTGATGTGCGTGCCCGATCGCGTTTACCTGCCCAATGCTTTCAGTCCGAACGACGACGGCCAGAACGATTTCTTGCGCGTCCGCTCGGAATTCATCAACCAGATCGAAGTGTTTGAGTTGATGATCTTCAACCGTTGGGGGCAGGAAATGTACCGAAGCTTCGATCCTCTGGGTCGCTGGGATGGTACCTTCCAGGGCGATGAGCTGGAGCCTGATGTTTATGGCTACTACCTGCGGGTGGTCTGTCCGGACGGTGAAGAACTGATTCAGAAAGGGAACGTGACAATTTTGAAGTAGTGAGTTTAATGACTTGCAAGAATGTATAGTCGAGTTGTAAGAATGTGATAATTGGCTGCGCGGCCAGTGTAATCAACCTTGCATCTAGTCATTAACCAATTGAGGTAAATTGGCCCCGTACGTGTAGATCGTACGGGGCTACTTTATATTATAATCATACTTTATCCATTTAGCCGGGTGGTTACCAATGAGATGCGCTTAAGGGCAACCATTAAATTGCTATATTTGATCTCTGTAAGCGACCTTTCGCACATATGTATTCTCCATAATATTACGACGAATAAGTATTTGAGGTGACCTTTAGTTACCTGGACCTGTTTTAATTGACGACCTGATGATGAAATTTCTACCTGGAGAACTACGTGTTCTCTTGACTTTACTATTGGTAACCGCAATAGTTATTCCAGTCTATGCTCAAGGCCAGACCTTTGAGGCCAGCGAATTTGCTTATCGATCCAATTTTCTGGAGCGAACCTTCGCCGAAGCAAGTATCTTTCAACTTGATGACGCGCCAATTGGAGAATTGGCAGCTGAGAATTCTCGGGGTGGGCAACTTGATTTTCGATTGAAAATTGGCGCTGCCAAAGACTGGGATTTCAAACTGGTAGACGCTGACATCTTTGCTGAAAACTATCGTCTGCAGGTGGCTACGGCTAATGGTATCGAGGAGCGCCCGTTGACTTACAATCCGGCTTACCGCGGGCAAGTGAATGGAGACGGACGTACGGAAGTTCGATTGACCATCTGGCCCGAATACTTTATCGCTTATGTGTCAAATGGTGTAGAAGAATGGTACTTCGAACCATTAGCCAGGATGCAGGAAGGTGCTCCGGATAATCTATATGTACTCTACCAGCCATCTGCCGTAATCGGCGACGAGGAAGGCGTATGTGCCAGTTCTCAGGCTGAAGAGGAATTTAATGAACCTGATCCACACGAAGATGGGCATGACTCTCCAGAATCATCGGCAATGGCCGGTTGTGTGGAGCTTGAAGTCTCATTAGCAGCATCTTTTGATTTTGTTGAAATACAAGGTGACGTCACACAGACGGAGGCCCGTTTAATTGAGATCACAAACTTGGTAGACGGTTTATATTCTCCGCTTGATGTCAGCTATAGCATAATAAATATTTTTGCTCCTGCTACTCAGGCCGCTGACCCGTTTACGGCTTCTGACATTGCGGAAGAGATCATAGAGAGTTTTTCCGCTTATGCCGAGCTAAATTTTCCTACTCACGATCAAGGGCAGATTTGGGTAGGTCGTAATATCCGCGGCTGCTATGTAGGTCCTGACCCCGATAACTTTGGATTGATCGGTTGTGCAGAGTCCATCGGTGGTACTTGTGGAAGTGCCCGTTACAATGTATGTGAGAATTGGAATGGCAATACGAACTGCTTGCGGACACTGAGTGCTCACGAGTTTGGCCACGTATGGAATGGTGTGCATGGCCAGTCTGAAGCGGGATCAATTATGACACCGATCATCAATTGCTCTGCTACAACATTTACGGCGGGCAACATTAGCAGAATACAAAGTCACATTAGTTCCGTCGATTGCCTGGATAATATCTGTAACGGCCCACCTACCGCTGTTTGCCAGGATATTACGGTCGATGCTGACGCCGACTGTATGGCAAACCCCGCCGCTGAAGATTTCGATGGAGGGTCTACTGATCCAAACGATATGCCGCTAACTTTCACCATCGATCCCACTGGTCCGTTTGGTTTAGGCATGACCACGGTTACGCTGACAGTTTCCAACGGAACGGAGTCAGACGACTGTATGGCCACAATCACGGTAGAAGACAACACCGCTCCGACCCTGGAATGTCCCGGCGTGATCACGATCTTCCTGGACGAAAACGGCCAGGACAGTGTTACCGCCGCCGAGGATCTGGCCTTTGGTTTCGTGGAAATGGACAACTGCGACCCGACCCCCGCCGGACCTTTCTATCTCTTTCCTGAGGGCGAAGGACCTCCCTTCGGTGGTCCGACTGCCCGCCGCTTCGACTGTGCGGATATTCCGATGACGACCCGCCGCTTCTTTGTGCGCGACGATGCCGGTAACGAATCCGATACTTGTACGGTAACGATCATGGTGCTGGACACCATCGCCCCGGTGGTCACTCATCCGGACACGACGCTGTACCTGGATCAAAACGGTATGGCCCAGCTGGTGGTAGCCGAGATGACCTTCGACACGGTCGAGAACTGTACGGTGACCAACGTTGAGATTTTCCGGGCTGACGAAGTAGCAATGTCTACGTTCGCCGGTGGCAATAACTTCCTGGACGAGCAGATTCTTTTCGACTGCGACGATCTGGACGATTCCCCGATCGAGATTCTGGTAGTGGCCACCGACCAGAGCGGTAATATGGATACGACCAGCTTTTTGGCTACTATCCTGGACACTTTACCTCCGGTCATCATTTGCCAGGACGCTGAAGTGATCCTGGACGATATGGGCATGGGCAGCATCACGGCCGACGATCTGGACGGTGGTACGACGGACAACTGCGACGCCGATCCCGAGTTGATGGCCAGCATGACTGATTTTGGCTGTGACAACGTGGGCGACAACATGGTGACGCTGACGGCCACGGACGACAGCGGTAACGATACGACCTGTGTAGCCATCGTGACGGTGCGCGACACGACCCCGCCGGTGATCACAACCACCGACCAGACGATCACGCTCAACGGCCAGGGCCTGGCCCAACTGAGCATCGATGACCTGGCCACGGCCACCGACGCCTGTGGAGTAGCTGAGCTTTTCGCCGACCGCGAACTGATCTTCGACTGTGAGGACATCGGTGACAACGAACTGCTGATCACGGCCATCGACGTCAACGGCAACGAAGCTACGGCGACGGTGAACGTAGAAGTTCTCTTCGAAGAACCCGAACTGGGCTGTATCACGGAGATCAACGTGACGCTGGACGAGAACTGTCAGGAAGAGCTGACGCCCCAGATGGTGCTGGCCGGCAACACGATCTGTCTGGAGCAATTCGCCTTCGACATCGTGGTGGAAGACAACGACCCGAGCAACGGCCCGATCATCGACGGCTGTGGTCAGTTCACTTACACCATCGCTCCGGCGGCCAACCCCGGTCCGGATGAGATGGTCCTGGAGAATTTCGAGGGCTGCTGGGGTTTCGTGAACGCCGAGGACAAAACCAGCCCGGTCGACACCATGCTGCCTACGCCTGCGGCTGAGCTGTTCTGCGAAGACATCAGCCTGGTGAATATCAACGAGCTTCCTGCAAACGTATCCCGCTGTTGGACCCAATCGGGCACCAGTGCTGCGACCTTGAACGGTAGCATGAACCCGCTGCTGCGGGCTCGCCTGATCGCCGGCGGCAATGGCACGACCTACGT
>PDLQ01000089.1 GCA_002591745.1 Lewinellaceae bacterium SD302 | reverse complement strand
TAATATTGTTGGGACCGGCCTGAAAAGACATCAAAGTTCATATCTTAGCTAAATAAAATTCGTGCAACACTGCGCCACCGTCAACCGGGCTAAGGCCCGGCTGCGTTGGCGCCCCCGTTGCACGCAAGAGCCCGATGAAAACACATGAATCTTAATTCTTATGAAGAAAAAGAGTTATCTAAAAAGTAGGTTCACATGGAATTCGCTAAAAGTAATTAACGATTTATCTTGTAGGCTTCCTCAGATTGATTTGTCTGAACCTACATATCACTTATCTAGAGTTAAATATTATCTGGCAATTAATGATGCAAGAGTATTAACAAACATAGAAGAGCATATAAAACGTTTAATTGAAGATCATGAAAGGTTTTTTCTAAAAAGTGATTTAGTTGGATTTTATGAAATGTTGAAACATACATTTATTTCTAGTTCAATAAGATCAGACAAAATAAAAGCGATAAGATCAGATTTTTTTAAAAATAGCATTAGTAAAACAATTGACAATGTCAATGGTAGACTTGTTGAATTATCAATATCTGTTTTGAGAGCAATAATTAAGAGTGACGATAATCTTGAAGTTCATAAAGAAGACATCTATTACTGGACTAAAATTATAGTATCTACCTTTCGGTTAAAAGGATTTCGAAGTGCTGATTTAAATACCATGATTCTTCTTTCTACTAAACCTTTAGAAGATAATACATTTCCCCTTCCAGAATTTGTACGAAAAATGACTTCAGGAGACGAAAAGGATAAGGCTAAAGGAAAGATATATGATGAAATAAAAAATGATTTTACTAATCGCCTAAAAGGAATTAGTAATTATTTTGATAAATCTCCATTTAAAGTTGAGATGGCTTTAAAAGTTAATAATGTACTATGTGGTAAAGGAAAAATTATTGATTTTGAATACGGGGAGTTTAAGTTTAGGTCTCCGAATCATTATGATTTTAGAAAGGTAAAAAATAAACTAGATAGGGAAAGAAGAAAAAATCTATTCGCAAGCTTCTTTGATAATGATAATAGGATTGTTATGTCAAAATTAGTAGAGAATAGAGATTTTGAAATTTTACTAAACGAACACAGTCAAAGTTTCCTAGAAGCTTCAGAAGTATTAAGGATAAATGATTCGGTAAATCCGGAGTGTGACTTTTCTAACATACTAAGCCTCACAGAAAATGATTTTGGTAGCTATGGAAGGTCAGTAGCAAGCGATAATATTGAGGCTGAAAAATATATTGAAATATTCAAGATCAATCCATATGAATTTTTTGGCGATAAACGTGGCGACCTGATTAATAGGTTATTGTTTGCAGAGAGATTTTATCTGAAAGCTAGAAAGACAAATAGTTTATACGATTACTGGCAGTACTTTGAGGTTCTAATTCCAAGTCCTAGTTTTGGACAAAATCAAATCAAGGATTTCGTGTCTAAATTTCTTTGTGGGTATTACATCAATGAAGGTAGAAAAGTATTAAAAAACAACTTTGAACATTTTCTCTTTATGACTGGATTACCTGTTGACCGATCAAATGCAAATAATATTACTTATATTGAGTATCTTAGAAAAAAAGAATATCTTTCTCGAAAGGATATTAAACCAAGAAAAAATCCAAGAGTACTATTTACGGATTTTATGTATATAAGTAATTGTATGAAGTCAGAAAGTTTACTTAAAACTATTGAAAGTAAACTTTATAGTCTTATGAGTGAGCTATACGAACTTCGAAATGGCTTTATACATATTGGTAAACACAATTTAGTTCAAAGTAGGCGATTAGAAAATCAGATCCCTAAAATATGTGAAATGTTAAGGTTTAGGCTAATTTTGGCAGCATCAAAGAAGAAATCAATAAAATTTCAAGAATTGATTGATAACCTATGAAAAATGCGTGCAACATTGCGCCACCGTCAACCCGCCGGAATCTTCGGGCTAAAGGTTGATGATGATAAAAACTCGTTTATCTTCGGTTGAGTATTGTGGTCGGCGGGCTGCGTTGGCGCACCCGTTGTCTGAAACCGCACACGTGATGGGTACACGGGCCATGATTTATATCCTTTTTAAGCAGGACTTCAAACAGATTTTAGATCAAGATATTGGATCATTATCAAACGCTTAGGTTT
>PDLQ01000088.1 GCA_002591745.1 Lewinellaceae bacterium SD302 | reverse complement strand
AGCGAGAACATCCAGCATCATTTGTACTCGCCTCAAAGAATCATAATGGCAATTTCGGAAATGGGCAGCTGCCCGTTTTTACCAGGCGTGTTGTATAGAACGGGAGCGCCAACGCAGCTCGCCGATTTCACATCGGCTCGGATCGAAGATACGAACTTATCCTCACGAGCATGTGACGCTCGAAGCTCCAGACTTATCATCGGCGGGTTGACGGTGGCGCATTGTTCACCGCATTTTAGTTTTCATCGTAAAAGTACGTGATTACTCTTATATTTGGTTCGAAAGCGATTGCGTGATATTACACTTTCGCATATAAACAAGTTAGCACCAATTTTATGAAACGACAACTAATAATCAACATAGGACTAATATTGACATTGACAAGTTGTGCAGTATTCAATGCTGATTTACGATATAAACCGAACTCAACAGATGAATATTATTTTCCGTTATTAAGTGCAGAATTTACAAAACGACAAAATGACTGTATAGAGAAAAAGGAGTTTCCGTGTAATTTTCCTGAACCAAATGACACTTTAAGTGACTTTGTAAACCAATGGTATTCCAAGCATTTAAAGAGTATGAAAGAACCAATACTTTACAAATTGCGGAATGAAGACAAAAAAATAATCAGATTTACACATTTAGGAACTTGGTCAAATCCCTTCTCGTACAGAATAGAAAATATCAATGGACAAATTACTTTGATATACAGTAAAACCAAAGGGCTTGGTGGTTATGACGCTGGACGAAGAATTAAACACGACCAGAAAACAATAAAATCAGAAACTTGGGAGAAAGTAATAGCGAAAATTGATAGTGTAAATTTTTGGAATATTGAAACTCACGACCCAAATATGATACTTGACGGAGAAGAATGGATTTTAGAAGTGTTGATAAACGAAAAGTATCACTTTGTAACTAGAAATAGTCCTGATGTTTATGACGGAAAAGAGTACGCTGAACTATGTAAACTTGTAATGAGTGCTATTAAAGAATAAAAACTGGTGCTAACACGGGTTTTGCGTCAGGCGGGCTGACGTGCAAACTCGGAGCTTTGTGCTTCTATTAAACTTTAGTAATAAATTGAAACTTTGTGCTCCGAAACCCGCCCGAACGCAAAGCCCGAAAACGTTATGTGTAATTTTAGCCGCAAACGCAGTTAAAACAAAAAGGCTCCGAATTTCGGAACCTTCTTTTTATCATTTCATTTTTCTAAAAAACTTGTACAACAAATCGATTTTATTTGAACAAAGAATTGGCATTGCTTCAAAAAGGGTTTCTTCATCCCATTCCCACCATTTCATTTCCTGCAATTTTTGGATGTCATCATCACTAAATCTCTTTTTTATCAATTTGGCTGGATTTCCCCCTACAATTGAATAAGGTTCAACATCTTTTGTAACCAAAGCACGACTGCCAATAACAGCTCCATCTCCTATCTGAACTCCTGGCATTATCATAGCTTCACTACCAATCCAAACATCATTCCCAACAACTGTATCTCCTGCTTTTTGAAATCCATCTTGGCTTTTACTGAAAACATCAAATTCAGACATATAAAAAAATGGAAAACTGGAAATCCAATCATATTTATGACCTTGATTACCTGCCATTATGAAACTTGCACCGCTCCCTATTGAACAATAAGAACCGATAATTAGTTTATCGACATCATTCCTGTCCGGAAACAGATAACGAGCACAATCGTCAAATGAATGACCGTGATAATAACCAGAATAATAAGAATATTTACCCGAAATTATATTGGGATTAGTTATGTGGTCTTTGATTATTTTTCCTTTAAAAGGACTTTCGAAGTAATTTTTCATTATTTAACATATTTAATTTACAATAAGAGACAATAAGGAAACGAAGAATAATACTAAACTATACCGGTCAGCCAGTGGTTTGGGACAAATGCACGGACACACCATTTACCGTCCGATAATTCATCGTCAGCAGGCTCCGTAATTCCGACTTGTATTGCTTGATGTCTCTAAGAAAGGAGAGTATTGCTGATTTAAATTCATTGTGCTTTTCATAGTAAGTCGAGTTTAAAATCTTTACTCTCATAAAGTGCCAAAGTCGCTCAATTAAGTTGAGATTTGGCGAATAGGTTGGGAGATAGACAAATTCTATTCGTCGCTCTT
>PDLQ01000087.1 GCA_002591745.1 Lewinellaceae bacterium SD302 | reverse complement strand
GAACATCACGCGCGCCGAGCTCGGTGCTACCGGTGTACTTACTTACACCCTGGTTGCCGGTGACTTCACCGCTACCAAGAAAATGGTGGTTGTTAAGTAAGCACTAAAATACTGATTCACGGACTCGATCTGATCGTGACCGTACAGCAAACTCCCCGTCGAATGCAATATTCGGCGGGGAGTTTTTTGTTGTTAGGAAGCCTCCTTAGAATGTTAAGGTCGGAATTCAATTGATTCGAGCCGTTTTTTTACATATATTTGTCCCGATTAGATATACTTGTGTAAGACCTTTTTGAATTTTAACGACGACCGAATTTTCTGAAACTAGTAGCCTTTGTGCTATTCCGCCCTTATTTCTAAGTGGCGTAGACTTCGAAAAATCTCGATTCCGTTATTTTACAATCAGTTCCTTTACAGGGATATTTATCGTTCATGGGCCTGGTTGACCGCCAGGAATAAGAACTGAAGCCTTTAGAATTGAACCTATTTTTATTTTATAATCGTAATCTTATGACAAAAGCTAGACAAATGCTTTTTATGGTCTGCTGCCTGTTTGTGGCGGGAGGCCTTCTTGCACAAAATCCGTGTGAGAACCAGCCAGAAGTAGGAGTTCCCTATACGGCAATTACTCAGAATGTTCCTTCATTTACGCTGATCGACATCTCTGCTTCGGGTACACTTCTCGGAACGGGAGATGACGCTGCTTTTACGGCAGCCTTGGAGCATCCATTTACCTACTTTGGTACTATGATGACCGATCTGCGGATTTCGACCAACGGATACATTTCTGACGATCTGACTGACAATGGTCCTGATCTTTCGAATGATTGTGCACTACCTTCTAACTACTCTACAAGTGGTGGTGACGGTAACGCTGCCGCTCGTCTGTATCCTTACCACGATGATGTAAACGTCACAATGGGTATCGTGCTACAGTACGACATGCCTTCCATCTACCCACATGCCGCTGACGCCACGATGGGTGCTCACGTCATTCAGTGGGACGGTGTTCATTTCGGTGGGGCTGCTCAGGTACTTTTCCAAACCGTACTGTATGATAACGGTGACATCGTTTATATCATCGATATGACCGGTGGTGAGAACGGTTCCGGCTCGACTACGGGTTGGAATGGCTCTGGTGGTGCCGCTGCTACTGATTTCTTCACTTTTGCTTGTGATGCTGCCGGTTCTGTTCCCGACGGATCCAATTTCGCTATCAGCGCCCACGGTACTGATGATTTTGCCGATGCTGTTGCTGCCTGCCAGATGAATACTGGTCTTGAAGAGGTTAACCTCGCCGCCGTTACCGAAGTAAACGTAACGCTGAACGAGAACTGCCGCGCCATGTTGTTGCCAAGTCAGGTATTGACTGGTGATTTTGACGTTGATGGTAACGATTCCTTTCCTAGTGCAGAAGCCTATAATCTCGTAGTTATGGATAACGACCCAAGTAACGGTCCTATCATCGATGGTTGTGGTACTTGGCAATGGACGGTTACTCCTGATCCCGAACAGATTGCCGGACTAACTGGCGCTTGGGGTTTCGTGAACGCCGAAGACAAAACTTCTCCCGACACCATCCAACTGCCTACTTCCGCTGACGAATTGTTCTGTGATGACGTCGATCTGGTGAACATTAACGTTCTTCCTTCCAACGTATCCCGCTGTTGGACGCAGGACGGTACCGGTGCTAACACGCTATTCGGTTCCATGAACCCACAACTGCGCGCTCGCCTTGTCGCCGGTGGTGACGGAAGCAACTACGTTGACTTGAACGGTAACACCATTCCTAATGGTATCCCTTACTTCTTCGACGGTTGCTCTAACGTAGAGATCTGTGTGAACGACATCGTAGTAAACGGTGACGCTTGTGAAGACGTAGTGATCACCCGTGTTTTCACCGCTACCGACGGCGACTGCCCAAGCGTAAGCGGCGAGGAGAACCCTGCCACCGTTGTCTCTTACAACATCACCTTCACTCGCCCTTCCATTAGCGACGTAAACGGTGTAGACAGTCTGGCTCAGTTCAGCTGTGATGAGAACCCACCCCTGCTGCCACCGAACGCTTTCGGTAACCAGAACCCAGCACCTACCCCACAGGACTTCCCTTTCATCACCCTTGCTAGCGGTGGTCAAATATTCCTGGACGCCGAAGGTTTCTGTAACCTCGGTGCTACTTTCCAGGACGGTCCCCGGATCATCACCTGTGACCAGACTTACAAGTTCGTCCGGACTTTCACCGTCATCGACTGGTGTGAGGTAGACAGCATCCGCACCTTCACCCAGCTGGTGAAAGTAGGTGACTTCGACGCCCCGACGATCGTGGCTCCTACCCAGGACCTTAACTTTGACGGTATCCCAGACCAGGGACCACTGTTCTTCTCTACGAACACTGCCGACTGTGAGGCGATCTTCGCTATCCCCGCCGGTACGACCAGCGATAACTGCGATCCTAACCC
>PDLQ01000086.1 GCA_002591745.1 Lewinellaceae bacterium SD302 | reverse complement strand
TATGATAACTCTTGGAAATCTTTAGCGCGAGAACGACGATTTCCAGCTTTATCATTTAAATGCTCAGAAGGAAACTCTAATTCATGCCCTTTTCCAAAAAGCTGAGTTTTACAGAACGGAAGCGCCAACGCAGCCGCCGATTCCATCGGCTCGGATCGAAGATACGAAATTAGTCTCGCTGGTATGTGACACTCGAAGCTTAGCACATCATATCGGCGGTTGTCGGTGGCGCTATGTTCGCCGCATATTTATTCTTCTTCTCCCTTAACTGAATTATTTCTAAAGTACATAAATTGTGAAGCAGTATCTTTTCGTGATTGAGGACCACTAAAGCTATCTCCATTATATATTGCTTCAATATTATGCTCGAAACTGTTATTAAAATCTGATATTATAAATTCTGGATTCAATACCGATAAAACTCTTTCATAGGTTTCATTGGTTAGAATATTTTTATATGGATAATCGTGCACTGTTGATGTTGTATCAGACATAAATGCACGCACTATATCGATTGCGCTTCCAGGGTTTGCGTCAATATATGATACTAATTTTTCTGATAGTGTTTCTCTATCTCCAAACATAGCCCAATAGGCCAATACAAGCCACCCATTCATCGTTTCACCATTAAATAATGAAGCATAGTTGTCTTTATATATTGAAACAAGTATTCTTGTCATTTTAGACAAAGCGTCATCATTATAATCGTTGTGCTTATCACTGGGCCTTGCCTTTCTAATTAATTGCGCTAAAAGGGAAGGGTTTTCAATATTGTTAGAAATTTCAATAAGCAGTTCATTCCTTTCATCAAACGAATTGACATTATGTAATGCTTTAAAAATAAAGTCCGCAATAATTGCCGATTTAGAATAAAACCCTATAAAAGAAACTTCTTCGACAGGTAACTTATCACTTACAATGGAAAAAAATTTAGATATATTTATTCTAGCTGCTGAAACTAATGAAGATTCTATCCTCATTAGTTTCATTAAGAGACTATCTAACATGCCCTCTTTAAGTAAAGACTCAAAAATTAGTAAGGCTTGTGAATCTTCGTAGTTATTCTCGACTAAAGATATCCAGTCTGTAAATAAATTATCAGATAATTCATCCTTAGGAACGCTCAACTGAAAAAACCTATTAAAATATAATGGGGAACCTAATCTTTTTTCTTTATACCATTTTTGGAAGTCATGTTCAGAATAATTACTTTTATTTTCCCTTTTCTTCTTATATATTGGAAACAAGTCAAATAGAAGTTCTTCAATATTTTTCCTAGTTATTGAATCGTATTTTGAAAGTTGGTCATCGATAATTTTCAAATGATGTTCATTCGATTCTGAATTTCGTGAAAACACACGCTGGCTATTGTTATCACTAGTGAATATTGCAGGATATTTCTCAATGAATATATAAACTTCTGGCAAAAATATTTTCACGGCTTGTAAGATAATAAAATCGCCAGAGTTAACTTCACCATATATAATCGGAAATTTAAACCTAATTGTGTTCGAAAGCCTTATCGCTAATCGTGGATTTTTCATCAAAGGAAGCATACATTTATTAAAAATAAAAACAAATCTTTCCTTCTCGCTATCTTCTATCTTAATTTTGAGCGATTCGAATACCTCACTTATTAGCTCAAAAAAATAGTCTCTTAATAAAGAACTTGAAATAGTTGGAAGATATATAGGTACTTGGATAATTTTTTCTAAATATTTATAACCTTCATCTATACTTTTACTTCCGAAACTATCACCAAGTGCTGCGGCTACTAATTCTCTATCAAATGACAATACATAAGTTGTCCTTTTAAAATCTGCTGTTAATTTAATTAATTTAAATAAATTTTGAATTTCTTTGTTATTTAAACGATCAATATCGTCTAGTGTCACTATAATTCTCTTCTCCTGCTCTAAAATAAGCTTGTTTAATCGCAATTTTAACTTGTCTAAATCAGTATCTGCTAATATTGCGCCTATACTCTTTGTCGCGGCACCTGCATCTAAACCGATTATATTTGTCGATACTCCGGTGATAATATCTGCATATTTTTTTATGGTTTCTCCAATTCGTTCTTTATTAGTTAACAATTTTTCATTAATACTCTCCGCCAATAAGTTAAAAAAAGCAATTATCGTATCCTTTTCTGATATATATCTCCAAGGATTAAATTTAATTACTATAAAATTTTCTAATTCACTAATATCGTCTATTACAAAGTTAAGAACTGTGGTTTTTCCTTCACCCCACTTTCCATATAAGCCAATAACTATAGAATCTTCTGATTTATAGGACTTGACCAATTCCGTAATTCTATCAGCGAATTTACCTCTAGAAAATTTATCATCTTCTACATTATCGAGAGGCTTATCATTTAAATATGTATTCATTTTCTAATTTTGTCTTTATGTGTTGCGGCGAACGGGAGCGCCAACGTAGCCCGCCGATTTCACATCGGCTCGGATCGAAGATACGAACTTATCCTCACGAGCATGTGACGCTCGGAGTACACGCTACCCTATCGGCGGGT
>PDLQ01000085.1 GCA_002591745.1 Lewinellaceae bacterium SD302 | reverse complement strand
AGCGAGAACATCCAGCATCATTTGTACTCGCCTCAAAGAATCATAATGGCAATTTCGGAAATGGGCAGCTGCCCGTTTTTACCAGGCGTGTTGTATAGAACGGGAGCGCCAACGCAGCTGCCGATTTTCAATCGGCTCGGATCGAAGATACGAAATTGATGTCGACGGTATGTAACGCTCGCAGCACTCGTATCGGCAGGCAGTTGACGGTGGCGCATTGTTCTGTGAAGCGACGGACGTGACCGCAAATTATGATAACTCTTTGAAGTCTTTAGTGCGAGAACAATAATTTCCGGCTTTAAAATTTAACCGCTCAGAAAGAATCTAAAATTCAGATCCATTTCTAAAAGGTTGAGTTTTACAGAACGGGAGCGCCAACGCAGCCGGCCTTAGCCGGTTGACGGTGGCGCAGTGTTGGGCGAATTTCTAAAATGTTATTTCAATCAATCTTATTCCTAGCACTATCAATTTTGTTAGATATTAGATTACATATCCTTTCTGCAAGTAAATATACTTGGCTCGATCCTTTTTCAGGCATATTGTCTTCCCCTTCTCTATAATTAAACTTAGTATTCTTAATAGCATCACTAATCAATATTGGGTGCTTTTTGCTATCAAAACCACCTTTAAAGACATCATTTAAATACTGTTTCATTTTTCTCGAATCTCTTAAATGGTCATAGTTAATCTCATTAAAAGTAAAGTGATAATATAGCCACACCTCAAAGCATGGATTGCTTTGAGCAATATAAAAATTTGGATACTCTTTAACTAAAGCCGTCAATTCAATTATCTTCTCTCCCCAATCATCTGTATCGATGACAAACCATACTTCATCATCTTCCGATAATTCATAAACGGGTTCAATATCATCAGAACCTTCTATTAGAAGCAAAATTTTCTTAAATAACCCTACGGGAGAATTATCATCACCTACTTCAGGTTTAACTATTTCTACATTAATACGAGAATCTAATTCAGAAAAGTAGTTAAAGTAATCATATTCACGCTTCTCTCCTTCACATGCAATTAAGAACAACTTGGCATCACGACTTGGCTCTTCCCTTCCAAAACTACGATTTCTAGATAAGATCATCTGCGTGCCAATTTAGGTCTTCAAGATTACCAAGAAAAGGAATAGCTCCATAACGACCATTTAAATAACCTTTTCGTATGTTCTTAGTATTATGTTCTTTAAATGAATTTAATGAATATAAGCTTGTTCCTCCATATTTTTCTTTTTCTGTAAACCATATTTCATCTCTTCTCAAAATTTCTTGATCTAATAAATTAGATTCATGTGTTGTAAATATGATTTGCCCAGCAGTTTCGTCATCAAAAGAAAATTTCTCAATCAACTTTTTGATTAAAATAGGATGTATGCTTTGCCCTATTTCGTCAACACAAAACACCGCCGGATGCTTTAGAGAGATATAAAAAGCAGGTATAAAATCTAGCAGTCTTTTAGTACCATCAGACTCATTATCTACATTAAAAGGTTCTTCAATATCTTTTGAGTAATGCTTAATTTTTAATTGCAATACAAATAACTCATTATTTTCTTCTACTACACAAATTTCATCATTACCATTTTCACTTCTAAGAGTTACAAACTCATTTTCGCTCTTATTGAGGTTACTTTTCAATTCTGATATGATAGAAGAATCATCCATTCCAAAAAACTCTTCTGCTGTAAATTTTTCTAACACCAGTTTTTCAATACCAACATGATATGCCTTCATGACATTATTTGCAAACTTCCAGAGAAGTTTATCTTTTGATAGATGGTACGGTAAGCCAAAAGCAGATTCTTTGGGTCTAATTATTCTTAATGTATTATCAAACCAATAAAATGCCTTTAAGATATCTTGTAAATTCGTTCCTTTTATCGTAGTTAGGAATTTAAAAACTGGTTTATTTTTCTTTAGAAGACTTTCCTCAATTACGCTTAATAGAATTTCATTCCGTTCAGACTCGTAAAACGAATCAAAAAATTTAATTTTTGCGCTATTGTTTTCAATCGTTTTCCTAAATATCAACTCATCTTCACTTATTCCAAGACCAGACTTATACAACTCTTCACACAAAATTTCATCATCACTAATTTCAACACCATAAATAAAACCTATGCCTTCAGAAATGTACTCAACTGCAATTTTAAATGGTTTTTCCAAATTAGCCGATGCTAAAGCAAACTTCTCTACATAACTAACATCAGGTAATTCTTCATCAAGAACTAATGACTTTAGATAAGACAGTGCTTTAATCATATTTGATTTACCTGAAGCATTTGCACCATAAATCGATATAAGCTTCAGTACGCTTATGCCAGCGACTTCATATACATGATTTTTATGCTTGTCTAAACCTCTATTTGGAAAAGTATTTAACTCTACATCCTTTGAAAACGAAGTAAAGTTATCTATATACAGCCTGAGTAGCATTCCGTGATTTTTTCACGCAAATTACGGCAAAAAACACATCCCTGCAACTATAAGCAAGTCGAACAGCCAATTACGCGTGATTTTTTCACGCTGATAGAGAATAAGCGCTTCGAAACAGATTTTTTGTTCCCATTAGGGTCGTAATGTACTTTTTGTTTCGCCCAACGGGAGCGCCAACGTAGCCCGCCGATTTCACATCGGCTCGGATCGAAGATACGAACTTATCCTCACGAGCATGTGACGATCGGGGTACACGCTACCCTATCGGCGGGTTAACGGTGG
>PDLQ01000084.1 GCA_002591745.1 Lewinellaceae bacterium SD302 | reverse complement strand
GGGAAAGGTCCGGCCGCTTCTGGAGCATACGCAACTCCTCATATTGTTCTGAAGACAGCGAAAAGGTCATGCGCTAATGTAGTAACTTACTCCCAAATCACTTTACGACCGGTATAGCAACTGCCTTATTTCTATAATCAAAAGTCTGATTTGGTATCAAATTGATTTCTAATATTGATTCAATCAAAATTTGTATCTGATCGTACAACTTATCTTTTAAGGCAAATTCTAAATTAGATAAATCTTTATAAGAAATCTCTTTAGTAAATAATTTACTTTGGCTAACAAATCCGATATCGAGTAATCGATTTTCTTCATTGCCTTCGTAAAAGAAGTTAACCCATTTTAAAAGCTTATTTTCAAATTGAACTTTGCTGAATCTATCGTTTCCTGTTGACAAATTGACAAATTTAAGAACAATGCCTTCAGCAATTAATTTTACAGATTCATAATCAAGTATGTAGCCTCTATTAGATAGGAATTTATGAACTTTAGAATAGATTGCATTATAAAGTGTATCAAGATTTAAGGGATTAACCTCAACAATTATACTATCTTTTTTACCATAAATTATACTAGGAAGATCACCAATCTTATCAAAATTTCTAAACTTACGAAGTAACTTATCATTACAATTACCTACGATATATAATACGAATTTATCGGCGTCTTGATAGTCAGAAATCAAATCGGCCAAAACATCATAAACTTTTCTTTCTGTAAAATTATTGATGGATGACTTAACTTGGGCGGCAGTAATTTTATCATTATAAAACCATAAAATATCTACTTTATCGTTTACAGTATCAGGTTCAATCTTAATTTCTAACCAGTCATCTCCAAAAGAACTTAAAACCGCTGCGAGTGCTTGAACTAGATACCCTCTAGAACTATGTCTTCCACTATTCATATTATAAAGGTAATATATTCTTGTTGTTTAGCTTGCGCCTAACGGGAGCGCCAGCGCAGCCGCCGATTTCCAATCGGCCCGGTTCGAAGAACCGGAATAATCACGTTGGCATGTGATACTCGGAACGTATGTCAAGCTGGCGATTGACGGTGGCGCATTGTTCTGTGAAGCGACGGACGTGACCGTAAATTATGATAACTCTTGGAATTCTTTAGTGCGAGAACAATAATTTTCGGCTTTACCATTTAAACGCTCAGAAAGAATCTCAAATTCGAATCCTTTTTTCAAAGGGTTGAGTTTTACAGAACGGAAGCGCCAACGCAGCCCGCCGATTCCCAATCGGCTCGGATCGAAGATACGAACTTATCCCTACGAGCATGTGACGCTCGAAGCGCCAGACTCATCATCGGCGGGTTGTCGGTGGCGCTATGTTAGGCACCGTTATTCTGTTCACTTTCCGGCTAGAGTAGTTGTATCAATTTCTCAATATATTCATAACATGCAATTTACGACGAAAATAAAATAGTATCACAAAATAATTATTCTCCCTTGTTTTGATTTCCCATTTCTATTCACAATACACCATAGATAAACTCCATTATTGAGATCACTAATAGGAATATTTGCATTTAGTTTATTTTGAGGCAACCTATGTTCAATCACTTTAATTCCATTAGCGTTATACATTTGAAAACACTTATCTCCAGATTTTATATTCTTAATAAAAATGGAACTAATTGCTGGATTAGGGTAGACTATTTCATCATCTACTTTTTTATTTAGCAGTCTACGACTTGAAATAACATTACTATTAGTCCATATACCTGTTAAACTTTCTGAATACCAAACTTCATTATTCTTGTCTATTTCTATTTCAGCAGAACAGCCTAACATAGGTAAATTTAATATTTTAGACCATGAAACACCATCATATTTATATAGTCCTTCACATCTAGTTGATATCCACACGTTATCATTTAAGTCTATTTCTAAATCATATACTCCTGTTTGATTATTATTCAATGGCATTATCGGAATAATATTTCCATTGTCAAATAGTGCTAACCCTCCATTACTTCCACCTGATCCAAACCCTCCTTGAAAACCAAAATTAAATCCAACCCATAATCTACCCTGACTATCCTGATCTAAACAAGTTATTGAATAACCGGAAAGTGTTGAATTATTTTGATTGAAAGTATCTATAATTGCCTGATTTAATAAATCATATTTGCCAATTCCGTTACCATATGGTGACGTATAAGCGAACCAGATGTATGATGAATCTACAACCACAAAATCATTTGGAGATATATTTAATTCATAATTAGTAAAAACATTAGAACTATATTTGGAAAATCCATTTCGTGATGATGTCCATATATTGTTATATTCATCTATCTGAATTTCTGACACTAAATCTGATAGGATTCCAGAATTAGTTTCATCAAATACCTCCCATTCTTGCCCGTCAAATTTAGTAAGGTTTTGAATACTATTCGTGAAACCACCGTAATAGCATATCCATATATTACCATTTGAATCAGATTGGATTTGTCTTATTGCATTACTTGAAATTTCACTATTGGATGTATTGTAATATTCCCAATTATAGCCATTAAACCTTCCTATTCCATCCCCAGTAGATCCTGATCCAAACCCTACCCATAGATTACCATTTATGTCTTTTTCTATTGTTTGTACTGATAAACTTAACAATCCATCAGAAACACTATAATTAGTCCAGATTGATTGAGCACCTAATGATGGTAAGTATAGACTTACTACTAATAGGAGTATTTTATTCGTCATCATTGATTTTAGGTATAAGTTACTAAAAATTATGGTGCCTAACGGGAGTGCCAACGCAGGCGCCGATTTCCAATCGGCTCGGATCGAAGATACGAAATTGATGTCGACGGTATGTGACGCTCGTAAGCGTAAACATCATGTCGGCGATTGACGGTGGCA
>PDLQ01000083.1 GCA_002591745.1 Lewinellaceae bacterium SD302 | reverse complement strand
GAAAATTTTGAGCGTGAACACAAGGCAAAGTTAATCGTACACGCCTCAACGGGTTTATTTTGGTAACAGGCCGCTGCCTGTTTCTGCCAGCCGCGTTGTATAGAACGGGAGCGCCAACGCAGCCCGCCGATTTACCAATCGGCTCGGATCGAAGATACGAACTTGTCCTCACGAGCATGTGACGCTCGAAGCTCATACTCTCCTATCGGCGGGTTGTCGGTGGCGTATTGTTAGGTGCATTTGAAATATCGTTTTCTATTACCGTTTATTTTTTTCATAATCATTTGAGATATGCAATAAACTATCGTTTATTTTAGCCATGTTCATCAAATACTCTTCCAATTTCACGATTCCTTTTAGATAAAGTTTGTTAAGTTGATTGTATCTTGACATTAAATGCAATGCTTGACTTGATACATTCTTGATCTCATTTTTTTCTGCTAGCAAATATATTTCTTCAATCGCTTTTAGAGTTTCACTATCTTTGATAAGGTTTTTGATTTTAAGTAGTAGATTTGAATCTTCACTATTGTAGTTTTTTATAGCACTTAAATTATTTTTTTGCTCACTTTTTATTCCAAATATGTCCGATATAGATTTTTTCTTAGAGCATTTATCACAAAGTAATTCATTTACATTTTTTGATTTATATAATTTTAATTTAGTGTGATAAAAATAATTCTGAGATTGTACGTTAGATTCATAAGCGTCACAATTGCAACCTACCATAAGCCTCAATTCAGCTTTAGGGTCAATCTCCGCTAATGCATCAATCACAACCCTCAGAAGCTCATCTTCAGCATGCCCTCTCAGGTGTACAAAAATTCTTTTAAGCTTCAAATCACGCGTAACATATGCTTGGGTATTATTTTTGTGAATCACGATTCCATTTCTCCAAAAACAGTTTTCAAAAGAATAGCTACTCAATTTTACTATAAGCCTTGTAAATATCCCTCTATGCAAATATTTATATTGGAAAGCGTAAAACCTATTCTCACTAAAATCCCATTCAAATTTTGGAGAAACAGTAGGCAGTAATTGAGGAATAATATATTCTCCTTTATTGATAGAATCTTCAAAACACAACTCAAATTTTTTCATTAACTCGAGTAATATATTTTGTTCGCCATAATCATAATAGTCCCAAATTTCATCGATATCACTATCATTTATTCTGCCAAAGTTATAAATTAATAGACGTGATCTCAGTAATTCATACACTGCCTCAAGTGCCCATTCAGGGTTCAGAATAACTATATTTTTCAAGCTTTTGGGCGATTCAAAATGTAAAATTGTGCCTATTTGATGTAATAAATTATGACTTAAATTATTAGCACTAACTTTATCTAATCCTTGCCCGTCACAAATTTCCAAATAATCTGAATAATTAATATAATTAAGTTCATCATTATTTGTAAGTTCTTCTAATTTCAGCTTAACGTTCATCCATGGAACAGGGATTAAGAATCCTACTATATCTTTTAGCTCTTCAGAGTTCTTGAAAGTATCAATGATACCATTCAATAAATGATCAATATTTTTATTGTTTTTAGCACTTACACTATAAAACTCTTTTACATTGTAGTCTTCCAATATTGAAATCCTATCAATTAATTCTTGATTACATTTATCAATTTTATTTTGAACAAGTAATATTGGACTAGCATCGCTCAATTCATGTATCTTCTCCAACCAGTAATCAATAGTAAAATTTACTTGGTCACTATTTTGACTAATAGCATCTTCATTTGTCTCTTTATCCCATATAAGACAGAAAAGAGCTCTAGTTTTTAAAAAAAACCTATGTGTTGCATGGTATATTTCTTGTCCGCCAAAATCCCAAATATTGGCTTTAAGAGTATTTTCATCTCCCATTGGCAATAATAATTCTTTGATTCTTATTCCATGAGTCACATCTTCGCCAATTACAAATTTTTCCTTTCCCAACCTTTTGGAAATTGAAGTCTTACCTGCCCTCCCATTCCCTACAAATATCAATTTAGCTTCATAATTTATTACACCGCCTCTGTCCAAATCTTCAAAGTAGTTTTTGATTGCTTTTAGCCCTTGTCTAGCTATTTCTATCGGAGGATTAATTAATGGATTTTCTTCAATTTTCAATTCAATATTATCGGGTAGATTTACAATACCTCTAGGTAGCTCAGTAAGACTATTATTGCTTAGATTTATTGATTCGATATTCGACAATTCACCTACCTCATTAGGAATATGTCTTATGTAATTATTTGATAAATCGAGTTCTTCTAGATTTTTTAACCCAATTATTGATTCAGGAAAAACCTCAATATTATTAGACGATAAATTTAAACTCCTTAAAGAAACAGAAATAGTATCGATGCTAGGAATATTCCTTAAAAGATTATTTGAAAGGTTTAATGATCTAAGGTTTTCAAATTTATTGATTGAAGGAGAGAGTTCTTGAATTCTGTGGTTTTTTAGTTCAAATTCTTCTAAAAAAGATAGATCAAATATGCTCTCATGAATACCTACTATTGATGATTTTTCAAGTGGAGATACTATAAGATACTTCAACCACTTCAATTCAGAAATTTCTTCGGGTAGAACAGTCGTAAAGTTTGATATTATACCTTCATTAGAAATGAGAATTTCATCAAGAATAAGTTCTCTTGCCAAATTAATTTTTTCCACTAGTATATCACTAATTTTATCACGAAACATAATTACTTTATCATTATAGACTTAAGTTAACTAGTACAATACTGACAAGATACTAACTTTTAATGTTTTATGTTGCACCTAACGGAAGCGCCAACGCAGCCCGCCGATTTCCACATCGGCTCGGATCGAAGATACGAACTTATCCTTACGAGCATGTGACGCTCGAAGCGCTACACGCTACAATCGGCGGGTTGACGGT
>PDLQ01000082.1 GCA_002591745.1 Lewinellaceae bacterium SD302 | reverse complement strand
TGCCACCGTCAATCGCCGATCTGATGGGTACGCTTCCGAGCGTCACATACCGTCGACATCAATTTCGTATCTTCGATCCGAGCCGATTGGAAATCGGCGCCTGCGTTGGCACTCCCGTTAGGCGCAACGTAAATAAAATGAGAAAGAATGTTAACCGAAAATGATCATGTAACTATTCAGAACATCATACGTAAAATACCAAACCACGTAAATTATGCTACGTTTATAAACTGGCTAAATCAATTTGATGAATCAGATCGATCAAAAGCAATTGAGGTTGCTTCAAAAGTAAGATATTATAGTGATTCTCAGATTTTAGAAATTTTCGAATCTAATCAAAATAAAGTTCTAGAAATCGTTAAAAATTACAGATTTCGGCTAAAAAAATGGGTTCGTTCTAAAAAGAGTAATGATAGCATCAAAATAAAGTATCAAAAGGATCATTATAGAAGGAAATTTAGACAAGGTTTTAATGATGTAATAACTTTTCCAATCGGATTTGACGGTAAAAGCGGTGTGTCAATGGGGTATAAGTATACTCATACGAAAGCGTATAGAGATAGTAAATTATTCAAATTGGACTCTCTTTTAGAAGATGTGAAAATCAAAGAAAATGGTGATATTGAATTTAAATCAGGTAACAAAATTCGTCATAAATACCTAACTGTTGATGTTATTTTAATTGATGACATCATTGGTAGTGGAGGAACACTGTTGAAATTTATTAAGGAGCATATAATACCATTTTTCAAAAAAATCGATGTAGTAAAAATAAGAATTCATATTTCATCTATTGTAATTTTAAAACAATCATCCAAAAGGCTCAAAGAATTCGCAAAGGCAAACGAAATGGTTGTATCATTTAAGGAGTATGGTGAAAAACTGGATAGGTGTTTTTCTTCAAAATCATCTGTTTTTGGATACAGACCAAGAATGATCCCAATAAGAGAAATGTGCTACAGATATGGAGAAGAATTGTATACTCAAAAGAAGTTCAGTGAAAAAGGTGTCAGCTATAAGAAGAATCCCTTAGGTCATGATAACAGTCAAGCTCTAGTTGCTTTTTCTCATGCAACTCCAAATAATAGTTTGCCAATTATTTGGTCAACAGCCAATAACTGGATACCACTCATCGCAAGGAGTAGTTCCGCCAGAATAGATAGATTGAAATCATTAAGAAAAGATATGTATTTATGGTTGTCAATTGCAAAAAAGCTTGAATTAGACAATCTTGTAAATAGTAAATCAGGAGTTTACTCAACTGAAAATATTAGACTTTTATGCTATGTGAAGCTTAAAAGGCAGGGCAATAATTTAGAAACCACAAGGCTAAAGTTGAATTTGAGTGAAGCTGATTTCAATGAGATAATAGATAATGGAATCGAAAGGAAAATTTTAGCTGGGAAAGGTAAAATCACTGAATATGGAGCTAGACTGTACAACGACATAACTGCAAAAATTAAAAGTAAAAATCGTTACGAGTTCACAAGTCCAGATGATATATTATATTTGCCAACGAGCTTTCGTGGAAAAGTCTAATGATATTAGCATTTCTCTTCGGAGTAATCTTAGCCTTAGCTAAGAAAGGTGTTAAGTAACTTTATACTGAACGATGCGAAGCATGTCCTCCCGCCTTAGGGCGTCGTCCAGCCTCGCACCACCCACCCTAGTGGCTGAAATTCAATTCAGAGTAATATTATTATGGCTTTTCTGCGATCGCTTTTTATTAATGAGGCCAAGAAAAAAGGTAGGTCTGAAGAGTTTTTAAAGACCACCTTGGAGTATGCTGATTTTCTTGATGGTAAAGGTCTTCCTGTAATTTTTTCTCCGCTACATTTTAGTCTACTTGTTCAGACCGATTATCACTATTTAAAGCATTTAATTAGTGTGAGGTCTGACTTTTACGCTAATTACTACATAAGAAAAAGGAGAGGGGGGAAGAGAAAAATATCAGTTCCGTTTGTGCCTTTAAGAATTGTTCAGAAATATATTAATGACTTTATTCTCAATAAAGTAGATGTTCATCCAAAGGCATTTGCATTTGTTCGAAATAAATCAATAGTCGATAATGCCAAGGTTCATGTTAACCAAGAGTGGATTCTAAATATTGATATTAAAGACTTTTTTACTTCAATAGGTGTCGATAAGGTGTATACAACTTTTAGAAGTTTAGGATATGTAGATAATCTTTGCTATGATTTTGCTAAGCTTTGCACAGCTAAATTAGAAGCGAAGTCTAAGAGAGAGTTTTTACCACAAGGAGCACCTACTAGTCCTAATCTGTCTAATATAATAATGAGAAATGTTGATCGGAGGTTCGAGAATTTTTCTATTAAAAATGATATTTGTTATAGTAGATACGCAGATGATATAACTTTCTCAGGAAAGAAAAGTAAACTGCCTAAAATATCTTTTTTAAGGAAAGTGTTCAAAGAAGAAGGATTTCAGCTTAACGAAAAGAAGACACAATATTATGGTCCAAATTCAAATCGCCGATTCGTAACAGGTCTGATTGTTAAAGACGATGTGAAAATACCAAATCGATTTATAAATAGTACGTCCCGTCAAATTTATATGTGTGAGAAGCATGGTGTAGATAACCATATCGACTGGCTTAAAAAAAATCACGGAATAACAGGTAACTATTACTATGAATGGTTAATGGGGAAAATTGCATTTATAAATATGGTTGAACCCTCAGAAGCAAAATTCCTTTATGATAGAGTAAATAGAATCGATTGGGGGCTAAAATGAATGCGCCTAACACAGCGCCACCGTCAACCGGCTAAGGCCGGCTGCGTTGGCGCCTCCGTTGGGCGAAACGTTCAAAACCTAATAAAATCTAAAAAAATTAAATATGTTGAATGACTTCTTTAGAGTAAATATGCCTTATTACTTCTCTAAGCAGGAAGACGGTAGTTGGATATG
>PDLQ01000081.1 GCA_002591745.1 Lewinellaceae bacterium SD302 | reverse complement strand
TTTTCTAACCAGACTAATTGCAGTTCACACTCTCAGCATTTAAATATTATCGCAGATTACTAGAGTTATAAGGAATCTTGGATGCATCTCTTGCGCAGAACGGGAGCGCCAACGCAGCCGGCCTTAGCCGGTTGACGGTGGCGCAGTGTTCTGCGCATTTTTTCTTTATATTCGCTCCAAATATAATTGAACATGGCTGATTTACAACCTATGCCTGAAGTAACCATTCCTGTAAACGAATTGAAATCTTGGGGAACGGAATGGTTAGGAAACATAAATACCTCGACACAAAAGGCTAAGAAGTCGAACGAATTTGATCGGCAGCAAAGTGTTAATTTTGCTAGTTTTATAGACCTTCAATTTGGCAAAGCTCTTGCGGTAATGCTAGGAGGGATACCAGTTGATACGCAAGTTAATTCAAATAGTCTGCACAGCACAGAAAATGACTCAGTAGAAGTTGGCCCAGTAAGGGTTATAGGCGGAATTAGACCTCAAAATTTTGATGTAGCTTATCGTCCCGATGGACCTAGAATAGTATTTGATAGCAAGTCCCTTAATAAACGTGCCAGCATCAAAAAGAACTGGCAAAATATGATTAATGACTTAGGAACAGAAGCAACTACTGTTCATACTAGATTTCCGTACGCAATTGTATCATTCATGGTAATATTACCGAAGCCAGCTTTAGATGCAAAACAGGAGCACGATATAATTCGAACACTAGAGCGATTAGGAACAAGATACAATGTAATTGATCAACCTCATCTTGCTGAATCCATTAGCTTAGTAATCTGGAACCCACAAACTGGAACAGTAGATCAGAACGTACCACCACAAGACTCAAACCTAAGAGTGGAAAGGATGAATGAACGGATTTATGAAATCTATAGACTTAGATATAAAGGGCTTCCCCCGCATGATGTTTAAGCTCTATTTAGCCGCCTTGAGGATAAATCTTTCCAAACTTGTCGAAATTCTAATATAAGATCCCAAGATAAGTTCAGGTGCTGATGGAGGATTTTTTCATCAACGTAATCTAAGACTTCATCAATTGACTTTGCTTTTAATAGGCTTCGAACATAATCGTAGTTCAAAGAAATTTCATCTGAATAGATAATTGGTAGTTGTTCAGCTTCTCTAGGCTCCAATTCTAAGACGCCACCACCGTAGCTTCTACCATAAAGTTCACTCCAAGCAAATGTCAATGAATTTATGAAGGAAAGAGCTAATCTATTCATATTTATAGATTTATCTTTCAGTCTCACTCTATGTATGGTATCAGTACAGACTAGCTTAGAAGAGTTACTGACTAACAATGGATATTTATAAATCTGCCTAAACAAAAAGCCATCTGAAACATAAACAGAAGGAACTTCATACCAAGTGTTTCTGATTCTACATTTATAACCTTTATGAACGTTTTCTGATTCTCCTTCGTATATATATTGCTTTAACCCTTCAGTAAATTCATCCGAATGAACACCCTTTAAGTTAAGTAGTTTAGCAGGATATTCACTCTTGTAACTCTCGTAATCATCGACAGTGAAATCATGACTAGTTAAAGCAGAAGTTTTACCAACTAAAGGTTCTGTAAACTTTTCCAATTCATAATTATTTACTGTTTCTTCATCGACGACAAAGAATTTATTTCTTCCAGTGACAATTCCTACATTAACTGATAAGAAATGGCCTAATTCTTTAATTCTATTATCATCTAAAACAGTAACAAGTTTACGTACAGAATCTTGTTTAGCATATAGACTCGTCCATTTGTGACCGTTTAGAAGATTCTCGTCAGCAGTTTGAAATTCATAGTTATTTAACTTTAATGATGTAAGTTCTTCACCATCTCTTACTGAAATATACCTAATCGACCCAGGATACTGTGAATTGTATTTAGCACTATTTTTCCCTTCACAAATTAATACAACTACTTCCTGTAAAATATCTGGAAAGACAATCTTATCAAAACCGATGATTGTAGTCTTATCGAATGTTGTAAGTATTCTTTTTCTCAGTTCACCTGCATATTTTACTTGAAGTAGTTCTGCTGGGATTACCATAGATAGCTTACCACCTTGTTTCAATAGTGCTATTGAAAGTTGTACGAATGCTGACCATGCATTGGCTAATTTTGTGGGTTTATAATGATTTTCATATAAATATCTAAATGCAGTATTTCTACTCTCTTCATCAAAATACTGAAACCTTATAAACGGCGGGTTTCCAACTACGCAGTCGATTCCTGACTTTTTCAATTGAGGGAACGAATTGAAAAAATCTTTATTTATAAATGAAAATGTTGTATTCGTATTATTGAATGCTAAAATACGCTCAACACCTTTCTCATATTCAACAGAATCTAATTCAACACCTACTAAATGAGCATTATTGATATTTTTTTGATTTATAACCTCTAAACATGCCTCCATGAAATTTCCATCACCAAAGCTAGGCTCTAGAATAGTTGATGTTGAATCATCTAAAACACTTTTACATGCGAACAATGCCAGTGCTCTTGGAGTGTAATACCCCCCTCTCAATTTCTGAAGGCTTGCTTTATCTTTGGACTTAAATTTCTGTTGGCTCATGACCGCAATTTACAACTAATTGTTATAATTGCAAAGATAGTCACTATAATCAGAACGTCAAAATACTATTCTAAATAACATTTTGTGATACACTGCAACCTTTCAACAATTCTTGGAACAAAAAGACTTAAAATTAGTGATGTCTCCAAAGCTACCGGTTTAAATAGAAGTACCATTACGGTTCTCTACAATGACACAGCCAAGAGGATTGACCTCAAAGCGATTTACAAAATATGTAAGTTTCTGGAATGTGGTATTGATGAACTGTTTACGATTCAATTTGATGATTGACTTTGCGTTTATATCTTTTTGCGCAGAACGGGAGTGCCAACGCAGGCGCCGATTTTCAATCGGCTCGGATCGAAGATACGAAATTGATGTCGACGGTATGTGACGCTCGTAAGCGTAAACATCATGTCGGCGATTGACGGTGG
>PDLQ01000080.1 GCA_002591745.1 Lewinellaceae bacterium SD302 | reverse complement strand
ATGTTCGCAGCGTTCAGGCTGCCTTCGTTGGTGATCGTCAGCGTGTACTCGACCGTGGAGCCCTGCTGGTAAGGACCGGCGGAGGTAACATCTTTTTCAAGGGCCAGATCGTAATCCTGAACCACCTCGATATCTTCGTTATCCTCATCGTCGTCATCACCGTCGCCGTCGCCGTCTTCATCTTCTTCGGGTCCCATTTCAGGATCGGAGTCAGAGTCGTCGCCGTCGTCTTCGGTGATTTCAGCCGCGTTGTTCAGGGTTTCACCCTGGAAGGTCGGATCGATAGTGTAAGTCAGTACGATGGTCTCAGTCGCGCCCTGTGGCAGATCAACAATCGTGTAGACTGTCTCAGAGACTTGAAGTACGTTAGCGTTGCCACCAGCACTGCTACTTTGATAGACCAAACCAGCTTGTGGTGTATCAGTCACTTCAACATTTGCAGCGTTCAAGCTACCCTCATTGGTGATTGTCAGCGTGTACTCAACGGTGGAGCCTTGCTGGTACGGACCAGCAGAAGTAACGTCTTTCTCAAGAGCGAGATCGTAGTCTTGTTCAACTTCGATGTCGACATTGTCTTCATCATCATCATCACCGTCGCCGTCACCGTCTTCATCGGTACCTGGTCCTTCTTCAGGATTGGAGTCAGTATCGTCGTAAGGTCCGTCTTCGGTGATCTCAGCCGCGTTGTTCAGGGTCTCGCCCTGGAAGGTTGGGCTAATGGTGTAGTTAAGTTCAACCGTTACCGTAGCCCCTACTTGCAGGCTGGCAATTGTAAAGCTACCGTTACCAGTGCTGGTTACGCCAGCTTGTGGTGTTACACTACTGAATACTAAGCCCGTTTGTGGCGTATCAGTAATTTCAACATTTGTTGCATCAATGTCACCTTCATTGGTAACGATGACTTCATAAGTCACAGCATCACCTTGTTGGTAGACCGTTCCGGAGGTTACGTTCTTGTCGAGCATCAGATCGAACAGTGGCAGGTCACCACAAGCATCGTCTTCGTCATCGAATTCTCCGTCGCCGTCAGTATCAATCTCAGCAGTGTTGTACAGACCTTCGCCCGGCATTCCGTTGCCGTTTGGTCCACCAGTTCCACATTCCGTGTAAGTATTGTCACCGCCGTTAGTATCACCATCGTAGAGTTCAAGCTCGACTTGGTAAACAAGGGTGAATACTTCATCAGTTCCAGCAGCAATATTATTGTTGGTGGTTAACAAAGTAGCAGTGTTCGTATTCAACACACCGCCAGCTTCTCCGGAGAAGGAGCCATTGAGGATGGTTACATCAGCATCGAATTCAGGAGTGTCACTCAGCGTGTAAGTACCATCGGCACCTCCGTTATTGCTAACAGTTACTGTGTAAGTCACATCATAAGTACCATCTCCGTTTGGAATTGCACTAACGAATTCTTTCTCCAGCTCGATATTTGGCAGATCGCCACAATCATCGTCACTGATGTTCGGCTCGCCATTGTTGCTATAGTCCAGATCGGCACGGTTGTAAAGGCCGGTACCAGGGGTTCCGGTAATGCCTTCACCTTCGCCACCGTCACAGACTGTGTAGACGTCATCTCCGCCGTCGGCGACAGAGCCGTCAAGGCTCAGCGTCACGTTATAGGTTAGGGTGAACAACTCCGTGGCGCCAACTGCAATTGCGTTGTCGTCGGCCAGTTGAGTCGAACCGTTGGTATTCAGCGCACCACTCTCCTCACCGGCGTAAGAACCGCTGTTGATCGTTACATCGTCTTCAAAGGCCGGGGTGTCACTCAAGTCGTACTGACCGGCGGCACCACCTACGTTGCTTACTTCGATGGTGTAGACCACCTCGAAAGTGCCATCAGGAAGTTGGGTAGCGGATACGAACTCTTTATCTAACTCGTAAGCAGGTAGATCAGGACAAGCCGTATCACTAAGATCAGCCTCGCCGTCGCCATCCGTGTCCAGATCAGCACGGTTCAACAGTGCTTTCAGGGTAGATGGATCCAAATCGTCACCACCTTCTTCACAGCTGGTGTACTCATTGTCACCTCCGTCAGTATCATTGGCATCACCGCTAAGGTTAAGCGTAACGTTGAAGGTCAATTCGTAGACGTCTGTTTCGTCAGCAGGGATTTGGTAGTTCATCGCTAGCGTAGTCGGCCCCGTAGTATTCAGAGGCATTGCTACTTCGTTAGCCACACTACCGCTATTGATCGTAATATCGTCATCAAACTGAGGCGTATCGATCAGCGTATAGGTACCAATACCACCGCTATTGATTACCTGGATTTCGTAGACAACATTGTAGGAACCGTCGGGTTGTACCGTGCTGCTTACGAATACTTTATCCAGCTCAATAGAAGGATTCCGTTGTAGACCGGCATCAACGTCATTGTTAGTTTCTCCACTTATCAGGACAACCGGGGCCGTCATACCAGCCATTGGGCCGGAAGCAGCGGCGTCACTATCATTTGTCTCGTTAGAACCAATGGCTCCTTCGGTCGTATAGACGTAGTCTGCCGGCAGTACGAAGTTTACACTATAAGTTCCAGGTATCAGATCGGTGAAGGAGTAGAAGCCGTTGGCATTCGTCATCGTCGTTGCAATGACATCACCATTTTCGTCTTTCAATTCTACGGTTACATTAGGGATACCGGCAGTTGCAGGTTCGTTATTGATACCGTCACCGTTGGTATCTTCCCAAACGTAATCGCCCAAGGAAGCCGGAGCGTAGAAACCAGCGTCGTTGGTATCATCATCCTCACCGGAGGTCAGGTTGATGACGCCCGTCTGGCCGCCTACGTTGTCGCTGTCGATCGTGTCGTCGCCACCTTCGTTGGCCGGGCTGGATATCAGACCGGTCGGTGTCTCGAAGACCACGATGTAGTCACCGGGGACCAGGTTGTCAAATTCGTACAGACCGTCAGCGTCGGTAGTCGTAGAGGCAACGATGTTGCCGTCGGCATCTTCTACCGGATCGCCATTCTCATCCGTCAGGCTCACCACAACACCTTCAATACCCTCGTCATTTACGGGGTCTTGAATACCGTCGGCGTTCTCGTCAAGGAAGACGTAGTCGCCGATACTTGCCGTCTCGTAGAA
>PDLQ01000008.1 GCA_002591745.1 Lewinellaceae bacterium SD302 | reverse complement strand
AAATATGATGCTGAAAAATTTGACTTCAGGGTCGTTCCAAACAAATGCTTGTAGCATAGTTTATAGATCGACTCAGAACCTCGCCTACCATTGATGTCAAAGATCATTCAACCAGCTTCCCGAAAATCCCTCGGCACCCTATCGGCCCACTCAGATCTTCACCGGTCTTTATCTATAAATGCAGTCACTTTCGACCACAATTTTTAGCTTGTTTTTCGCCTCGCTTCCGAAGCGGCTGCAAAGATACGCAGGGTTTTTATTCCCGCAAGCTTTTTTAAATCTTTTTTCAAAAATCTTTAAAAGCATTTTCGCTGCAACACCCCATCCGTTAATGGGACCGCAAAGATACATACGGCCTTAGAACATAGGCAAGCAAAATGAACTTTTTTTAAAGATTTATTTCGCTGCCAAGGCACAATGCGGCCTAAAACCAATTTATGTTCCGGCAAGTGTTAGAAAGTAAGTTTTCTATCACTAGAAACCAAATGCAGAGGGAATTTCCTTTGTCCAAAAGTTAATTCGAACTTATAGAATACCAATCTTGCTACTTTAGCTCGCTATATACATGGCTACTTTGTTAGCCAAAATATTAAAAGCTCGCTGATGACCTGCGGTGATCGTCGCTAGCTCATCGGAATTGCCAACCAAAAAACAACTGGAAATACAGATCGTGTTTTGGAATTGAAACCAACCTAATCAGTTTAGACGGACAAGCAATATAGTAAATCTCGTAAACAAATCCAAACTATCCGTTCATTAACTGCCTCAGGAATGCTGTACCGAAAGCAGATATCCTGGTAGTACTCATCAGACGTATTTCCTCCCGGAGACTGGTTTCTCCGTTCAGGAAGTCCAAAACCCGCTCAGTGGGGTTACTAGCGAAAAGGTTCGGAAAAATTTCTGCGCCTTCCAACCGTCCCCCCTGGAGTAAATCGAGAATTGTTGCATCGTACAGTAGATGCCGACGAGGCCAGGCCTTTACTTTACCAGGCAGACTATTGGTCGCAAAAGACTCGGCCATTGAGCCGAGTCGCTTTTGCAAGTTATAAAAGGTATAACCGGAGGAGGGACGGGCATACCCTCCGCCGAGGCCTATATATATAAGGTGTCCTTCTTGCGACGGATATTGGTAGGTAGTCATAGGAATAACGCCCTGTTCAGTGTGGTAAACTTCGTATTTATCGAGTTGAGGCCACTGATCAACGAGGTAATTCTCGATCTCCTGATCATATTCCTGTGAAGTAAGGTGATTGTTGGAGAAGACGGCGATCTCGACCATAGCTTCGGTAGGGGATACAGGTAGAACATAGAAGAAACGAGTTTCTCCCCTTTGCGGCGTACGAAAGTCCATGAGGTGGGCGTGATCCGGATTAAAAACCGGGAACTCGCTACGAATGAACCAGCCTCGAAAATGCTGGTCGAGATAAGGTTCCTTGATTTTCCGGTAATCGACCGGATGTGGCAGGCTATTGAAAGCCCAGTTTGCTGTATAGTTTTTGCCGCCCGCTTTAAAGGTTACACCATCGTCAAGCGCCTTTATATCCTCGGCGCGTTCCTGAATGCGCTCCACGTTTGTCAATGAAGCAATCAAGTCGTCGCAGTAGGCGTACAGTTCAGAGCTACGGATGAGCTTATAGCTCAGGGGGGCGAGGACGTAGTTTGCGTCGCTGTCGTAATTATGAACGCCAATCGAAGTCCAACGGTGATATACCAGTTCTTCGAACGGGCCGGCCTCCCGCTCCCAAAACGACCAAGTGCGGTCATGACTATTTTTTGCAAGTGGCTCCACGATCAACAACCGTTTTCCTTCCAATGCCCCCTGGCGATGAAGGTGGCAAAGCATACTCAGCCCGGCCGCGCCACCTCCCAAAATGGCGAAATCGTAATATTGCTTGCTCATAAGCCGAGATTAAGGATAAGGAAAAAGACCAGTTGGGCAAAAAAGTAAATAATCAGGACGGGGCTTTGAAAACGAATCCTGAGCAGTTGCAAGGGTAGCGAAATCAGGAAAGCGACCCCTGCCCACGCCAGGTAATTTTGCAAGGGTACCTCCGCCGAGGCCCAGTTCCAATAATCCAGCGCAATGGCCACGGGCTCAATGGCCACATCATATAACGCGAGTAGTGCGCCAGCGAGAGCAGCCGCCAACCAGGGATTTCTGGTAATCCTTAATGCCAGTTGATTCCCGGCTAAAGTTAGCATCGCCCAATTCAGTGCAATTACGAATGGCACGTTCAGCCATTGCCAGCGCATGGTAGCACCGTAAGCGTATTCACCAAAGACCGCACCGGTCATTACGCCGGCCACCTCGGTAAAGAAGGTCAGCCAATAGGCAGCGAAAAGCCAGTACCAGAGACGGTTGTCCTGATTGCGCCGGTAAATGGCGAAAAGCACCAGACCGTTGATTACTAGCAATAGCGGATCCGTGGTATAGCGGGTAACGGGCAGAATGGCCGGCCACAGATGCGCCAGACTACCGGAGGCGAAAGCGAAAAGCAGAAAATAGCTTATCCAATGGTCGGGTAGTTGCTGGCTTCCGGATTCAGGTGAGGTTTTACTTAGCAACTTCGAGGAATTTTATTACTGGGCGTTTTGGGCTAACAAAGTAGCAGTGTCGGTTGAGTGCGAGAACACTCCGACTATCAATAGTCACCAAAATAGCTTAGCGATGTTTTTTACAGCAAGTTGAAGCGATGGCGGAAGGCCGTGCTGGCCAACAGGTATACCTTTTTGGTATCCGGTACGCGGATGCGCTCTTCCTGTACCTGGGTAGCTGGCGAGCGGCTGATCTTTTGAAACAACTTGGTGTAGTAGACGTAAGCCAGGTAAACCCCGAGCCGTGCCCCGTGGGGCAGTTCCCGGATACCGGTGAGCGCATGATCGAAGTCGGCTTTAATATCCTTTTCAATAACGGACTTATCAGCCTGGCTGAAAGTAGCGTAGTCAACCCCGGGAAAGTATACACGTCCACGATCCTGGAAATCGCTCTTCATATCTCTCAGAAAATTGATCTTCTGAAAAGCGGATCCCAAACTCATGGCCGGCGCCTTCAGTCGTTCGTATTCTACCTCGTCTCCATCCACAAAAACTTTCAGGCACATCAACCCCACTACCTCGGCCGAGCCATAGATGTACTGCTTATATAATCCCTGGTGGTAATTATGGTCTTCCAGGTCCATAGCCATACTATCCAGAAAGGGATCGATCAGATCGAGGCCGATATTATAACGGTGGACGACTTCCTGAAATGATTGCAAGATCGGGTTCAAACTTATCTTTTCCTCGATTGCCCGGTAGGTATCCTGACGAAAGCGCTCCAATAGCCTGGCTTTATCGTGATCGTGGAAGGTGTCTACGATTTCATCGGCAAAGCGCACAAAACCATAAATACCGTAAATCGGCATTCGCAATTCTTCATCAAAGACCCGGATACCCAGGCTGAAACTGGTACTGTAGCGTTTGGTAATCAGACGGGAACACTCCCGGCAGACTTCTTGGTAGAGGCTGAGCATGATATTATGAGGTCAATTGAACGGATGGGGTGGAGGTAATAGTGGGTTTCCCAAAAACCTTTACAATGTCTCGGGCGGCTACTTCGCCGGATATGATACTGGGAGGCATCCCCGGTCCGGGCGTTGTGAGTTGACCGGCGTACCAGAGGTTGTCCAGTTTTTTGCTGCGCAGTTTTGGTTTCAGGAAAGCCGTTTGCATCAATGTATTGGCCAGTCCGTAGGCATTGCCGCGGAAAGCGTTGTAGTCGGATTTAAAATCGCGGTGGGCATAACTGCGACGATAAATAACGTGGGGTCGGATGTCAAAACCGATCCTGACGCTGAGTCGTTCACACATCAGGTTCCAGTAAGCTTCCCGCTTTTCATCGGTATCGTTCAGTTCCCAGGCCAGGGGCAGCAGGAAGAAAAGATTTTCTTTGCCTTCCGGTGCTACGGAAGGGTCGGTCACCGATGGAGCGCAAACGTAGAAAAGCGGATCTTCCGGCCAGGCGGGGTCTTCGTAAATTTCGTTGGCATGACGGTTGAAGTCGGCATCGAAGAATAAAGTATGGTGGTGCAAGCCGGGCACTTTACGGTCCAACCCCACGTAAAAGAGCAGACTGGAAGGAGCCATAGTACGCTTTTGCCAGTAAGCTTCGTTGTAGACTCGGTCTTTAGGGCTTAGTACTTCCTGCTCAAAGTGATGATAATCAGCCCCGGCTACCAAAATATCCGTAGGGTAGCGAAGGCCATTTTCCGTAATGACTTCCCGCACGCTGCCCCTCTCGGTAACCACCTCTCTGACCGCGCTTCCGGGAATCAATTCGACCCCCTGCTCTCTTGCAATACTCACCATTCCTTCAATAATCCCGTGCATTCCACCCATGGGGTACCAGGTTCCCAGTTCCAAATCGGCGTAATTCATCAAACTATACAGAGCCGGGGTATTGGCCGGGGTCGCCCCCAGAAAGAGTACCGGAAACTCCAGCAGCTGAATTAGCTGGGGATGCTTGAAGAGCTTGCGCAGATAGCTGGCCATATCGGTAAGCATCTGCAATTTGAAAGCGGAGCGGACCACGCGCAGATCAGCGAAATCCATGATGCTGTGGCCGGGCTTTTGCACGAATTCGCTCATACCCACCTTATACTTATACTCAGCTTCGGAGAGAAATTTTTCCAGGTTCTTACTACTTCCTGGCTCCAGTCGTTCGAAAAGCTCGAACAGGGCTGTACGGCCAGCGGGTACATCGATACGGTCCTCGTCCCCAAAAAATATTTCGTAGCTGGGGTCCAGTCGTTTGAGTTCGTAGAAATCGGAAGCCGTGCGACCAAATTCATTGAAAAATTCTTCAAAGACTTCCGGCATCCAGTACCAGGAGGGCCCCATGTCAAAGGTGAATCCTTCGGCCTCGAAACGGCGGGCACGGCCGCCCAATTGGTCGTTCTTTTCCAGTAACCGGACTTGGTAACCAGCTTTGGCCAGGTGACAAGCGGCAGAGAGTCCGGCGAAGCCGGCTCCCACTACGGTGACCTGCTCTATTTGCGTGGAAGTTGGTTTAAGCATACGGTGGCCTAACAGGAAGCCACCAACATGGTTCAGAAGTCACCGCTTAAGAATGGCAACAATCAACGATCCTTACAGCTCTAATCGCCAGGTCTATTTGTTGTTAAACTTACTCATCGTATTTCCCAACCCATGGGCGCAAAAGCTAAAAGCCGCCTCGCTGATGCGGTCAATAAAGTCGGGCAAACCGCTGGCTTCCTCTCCCTTCCATTCGCCCAATACGTAATCGGCTTGTTGACCGGGGTGAAAATCACGGCCGATCCCGCAGCGCAAACGAGCGTAATTGTTGCCGCCAGTCAGCGAATCGATACTTTTAAGTCCATTATGACCGGCGTCGCTACCTTTACCTCTCAGGCGGATTACACCATAGTCCAGGTGGAGATCATCTACGATTACCAGCAGATTTTTTTTGTCGATTTTCTCCTTTTGCAGCCAGTAGCGTACCGCTTTGCCACTCAGGTTCATAAAAGTATCCGGCTTGAGTAGAATGACCTGCTTTCCCCGATGTTTAACGCGGGTCAATAGTCCGTGACTGTCCGGTTTCCAATCAGCGTCTCCGGCCATTTTCTCCACGGCCCGGAAACCGATATTGTGACGGGTATCTTCGTATTTGGCTCCGGGGTTACCAAGACCGACGATCAAAAATTTCATGCTGGGATCAATAGTTTCCTGGGGCGATGGTGCAGGACGCAACCAGGCGGTTAGATTTTGGAAAAAGCTCATATTTTGGCTGGCAAAGTAGCAAAGTTTCCTGGAAACGCTCGAACAGGCTCACCGGCCCGCCCGGTTAGGCGTTAGGTCGGGCGGGCCGGCAAGCTTATTTGAACAACCCATGGTTATTAAGAAAAAAAACCAGAGGCATTCAATTTTTCCAGGGTCGAGGACCTCTGGTCCGAGCGTCGCGTTGGGCATCATGAATTCCGCTCTAGCGAGTACCTCATACCGGAAGACCTTGACGCCGGGGAACCCGATAGATTTTTGTTTCTCGTAAGAGATTTAAATTGCCCGGAGTTTACAGAGGGAAGTTTAAATCTCCTAAAATTTGGCCTTGCTACTTTAGCTTCGCTGATCGTCGCAGGCTCCTCGAAGTTGAAGCCAAAATTTAATTTCTGCGCCCCAAGAAAATGGAAACCAGATAAAGCAGCGTAGCGAAAGAAGCCAGCGCTTGTACTACGTAGGTCATGGCTGCCCACCACAGGGCATCCTTTGCACCGGCGAGTTTTTGGCCGGTAGCGATATTGCTGCTTTCCAGCCAATGAAGGGCCCGATTGCTGGCGTCAAACTCCACGGGCAAAGTGATGGCGGAGAAGGCGGCCGTAATGGCAAATGCGGCAATGGTGATGAGCAGGATGATCTCGCCACCGGAAACGGCCAGGCCGGCCAGGGCAAAATAGAGTAAAAATTGCTGGGCTTTGGCCGCCAGATTCACCACCGGCACGATGGCCGATCGGAAAGAGAGCCAAACGTAGGAATTGGCGTGCTGCACAGCATGCCCCACCTCGTGAGCCGCCACGGCTGCCGCGGCCACCGAGCGCCCCTGATAGACATCCGGACTGAGGCTAACGACCTTTTTCAGGGGATTGTAATGATCCGTCAACAAGCCTTTGCCCATAGTGATCTTTACGTCGCGAATGTTATGGGCCGCCAGCATGCGCTCGGCCACTTCGGCTCCGCTCATATTGTTGCTCATCGGTACCTGACTGTACTGCTTGAACTTACTTTTCAACCGCCGGCTGACCAAGGCACCAATGCCGCTGAAGATTAAGGTGATAACGATGTAGATGCCGTAGCCGCCCATTTACTTACTTTTTGCTTGTAGAACTTGTCCGCAATATAAGGTTTTGAGGGCCGAGGTTGTTCTTTACGAAAAAAGAGAAGTTCTTAATGGTTCCGCCATCTCTACTTACGAACGAGCATTGCCTGCCCTAATAACCCTTGCAAAACCTCTGGTACTCGAATTCCCTCTTCCGTCTGGTTGTTTTCCAGCAGGGCCGCAATGATGCGGGGCAGGGCCAGGGCGCTGCCATTGAGGGTATGGGCTAAGCGGGTTTTGCCGGTTTCGGCATCGCGGTAACGGAGTTTCAGGCGATTGGCCTGGTAAGTTTCAAAGTTGCTGACGGAGCTGACTTCCAGCCAGCGCTGCTGAGCGGCACTCCAAACCTCAAAATCAAAGGTCAGGGCACTGACGAAACCAGTATCACCGCCACAAAGACGAAGAATACGGAAAGGGAGACCGAGGGCATCGAGCAATCCGCCGACGTAGTCTACCATTTCCATTAGGTCGTCGTAGCTTTTGTCGGGATGAGCGACGCGGACGATCTCTACTTTATCAAACTGGTGAACGCGATTCAGGCCGCGGACGTGAGCTCCATAACTACCGGCCTCACGCCGAAAACAGGGAGTAAAGCCGGTGATCTTGACCGGAAAATCAGTTTCTGCGAGAATTTCGTCGCGGAAGATATTGGTCAACGGCACCTCAGCGGTGGGGATCAGGTAAAGTTCGTCTTTGGTGACGTGGTACATTTGCCCTTCCTTATCGGGCAACTGACCGGTACCGCGAGCGCTGTCTTCGTTTACCAGCAGGGGTGGAACGAATTCTTCGTAACCGGCTTTGTGTGCCTCATTGAGGAAAAAAGTAATCAAGGCACGTTGCAGACGGGCGCCCTGGCCTCGAAATACGGGGAAACCAGCTCCCGTGAGTTTTACTCCCAGTTCCAGGCTAAAGATGTCGTATTCATCAGCCAGTTCCCAGTGGGGTTTAGCTCCTTCACCCAGTACCGGCAAATCGCCCTCGTGAGCTTGATAGACTTCGTTATCATCCTCTCCGGCACCAGCGGGAACACTCGTATGGGGTACGTTGGGGAGATCCAGTAGCTGCTCTTCGAGGCTTGCCTTGGTATCTCGCAACTGATCTTCCAGTTTAGCAACCTCATCCTTAATGGTGCCAACGCGTTCACGAGCCGTTTTGGCTTCATCGGCCTTACCTTGTTTGAAGAGATCACCGATCTGTTTGCTCAGTGTGTTTCTTTCGGCGAGCATGTCGTCCAATTCGGTCTGCAGGCGCTTGCGATCATCATCGAGACTTATTACCGCCGCGACTTTCTGATCAGCGTCGGTGATGTTGCGTTTTGCTAGTCCTTCGAGTACGCGCGGCTTTTCATTGCGCAGGGTGGTAATCTCTAACATTATATTTCTTTGGGGAGTTGGCGAACCATTTGACGGGGCCGGCAGTTATTTTGGCAAAGATAGCACAAGGTGCAACGTGTTACGGAAAAAAGCCCTACTTTTACGCCATTGATACCGACCTGGTATCGTAACCGCTCGAGAATGAGCGTCCGTTCATCTCGACTTTTTACCGATCAATCCGCTTCTTTTTTCAGAATTTAGTTGATCAAGTCTCCATCCGGGGGAATTAGTTCCCTTTTGTCGATGGATTTCTAATCTTGTTTTCAGTCCAACTGCTTTCCGGGGCCCCGAAAGCACTCCAGTTCGTTCGACTGTTTACATTCTCCCTCCTTTACCTATATCCAACCCGGGCCGGTTAGACTTCACTTTACCTAAGCATAATAATGTACGATTTTCAGCAACTCAGCCGGATGCTGGTTCCAGAATTGAAGGACCTCGCGGAACGCATGAATATGAAAGCCTATAAACGGCTAAATAAACAAGAACTCATTCTCAAGATCCTGGACGAGCAAGCTAATCAAAAAGCTGGTTCCGCCCCAGAACCGATCGCGGCTTCCGACACTGACCGCGTGCCCAGTCGCCGTGCTGCTATGCTCCGCGACCGCAAAGTCAAAAAAGAAGACGATAAGCCCGAAGGGGAAGAAAAGAAGAAAAAACGCGCGCCTCGCAGCCCACGTAATAAAGACGAAAAGGCAGAAGCTCAGGAGCGACCCGCCCGTCGTAACAGCCGTCGCAAGAAAGAAAAAGAAGAAGACAGTAATTCCGAAGAGCAGGCAGCCGAGCCGCAAGCTCGCCGGGGACGTCGTAACGAAGAGAACCAGCAAAAGCAGGAAGAAGGTGATAACCGCCGGAATAACCGCCGGAGTCGTAACGATGCCGAAGAAGGTGGAGAAGAGGGTCGTGCCAACCGTAAATTACGCCGGGTCGTAAATAATGACCGTAAGGAAGAACGCCGGAGCAGCCGCAATGATCGTAGCAATGACCGAGGCAACAACTACGACGATCGGAACGATCGCCGGGGCAACCGCAATGATCGCAGTAACGACCGGGGCAACAATTACGATGACCGGAATAGTAACAACGACGATCGCCGGAATAATAACCGCAATGATCGCCGGAACAATAACGAACAACAGGACAGCCGCAACAACGACAGAAATGATCGTAGTAATGACCGTCGCAGTAACCGTAACGATCGCAACGATCGCAACGATCGTCGCCAGCGCGAACCCCGTGAACCGGAATTCGACCTCGACGGTATCGTAGCCGGTGTAGGTATTCTGGAGATGATGCCCGATGGCTATGGTTTCCTGCGTAGTGCAGATTACAACTACCTGACCAGCCCGGATGACGTTTACGTTGCTCCTAATCAGGTAAAATCCTACGGTTTACGGACTGGCGACACTGTCCGTGGCCCGGTGCGCCCTCCCAAGGAAGGAGAGAAGTATTTCGCCCTCCTCGACGTAGAAAAGGTAAATGGCCTGGACCCTAAAGACATCCGTGACCGGGTGCCTTTCGATTACCTCACTGCGCAGTTCCCTACCGAGAAGTTCACCCTGGCCGACCGCGCCGACGGACGTGATTTCGGTGCCCGTCTGATCGACCTGTTCACGCCGATTGGTAAAGGACAACGGGGGCTGATCGTAGCCCAGCCAAAATCCGGTAAGACCTTTTTGCTCAAGGACGTAGCTAACGCCATTGCCAAGAATCACCCGGAAACTTACCTCATCGTCCTGCTGGTTGACGAGCGCCCGGAAGAAGTGACGGATATGAAGCGCAGCGTAAACGCTGAAGTGATCAGTTCTACCTTTGACGAGCCCGCCGATAACCACGTGCGGGTGGCCAACGTAGTACTGGAGAAAGCCAAGCGAATGGTAGAAAGTGGACACGACGTCTGCATCCTGCTCGACTCCATCACTCGTCTCGCCCGTGCCTACAACACCGTACAGCCCGCCAGCGGAAAGGTACTCTCCGGTGGTGTAGAAGCCAACGCTCTCCAGAAGCCTAAGAAATTCTTCGGTGCCGCCCGTAATATCGAAGGCGGAGGCTCACTGACTATTCTGGCTACGGCCCTGATCGACACTGGCTCTAAAATGGACCAGGTGATCTTTGAGGAATTCAAAGGAACCGGTAATATGGAACTCCAATTGGATCGCCACCTGGCCAACAAACGGATGTATCCATCCATCGACTTTACCAAGTCCAGTACCCGCCGCGACGATCTACTGCTGGAGCGTGATACTCTCCAACGAATGTTCGTGCTACGCAACCACCTGGCCGATATGAAGCCGGAGGAAGCCTTCCAATTCCTGATGCGAAACATGAAATCTACCACCAGCAATCAGGAATTCCTGACCAGTATGAACGGGTAGAAGTTTTGCAACGTAAAACGAACGGGGGATTTCGGCAGTGCCGGAATCCCCCATTTATTTTTTGGCCGCCGTGGCCTCGATCTTTACAATAACTACGCTGAGAATCAATGCTAAAATGCTACTAATGAAGATTGTTTTCAGGAAGCCTCCCCCCGTCCAGAAGTCCGGATTCGAAGAATCATCCAACCATTCCACGAAATATTGGACGGATGTGATTAATAACAAATTAAACGTGAACCAATAAAATATTTTGGCTTTGGTGCTTTTTAGTTTGGGCATCGGTGACGGGGTGGGTTAACTTACCGCAGCAAGTACAATTCGTATGCCGCCCTTAAAAATAAGAAATCCCTCAAATTTCTACGCCAGATACCGCGTTTCCATCTGGCTCGGGCTGATCATCATTCAGCAAGCAATCTTGCTGTTTTTTATGGATGGTACGGGAGATGATGGCGACAGCGTCAATCATTACATTCACAACAAGTACGTCTTTGATTATCCGGAGTTGTTGATCAATTCCTGGGCGCGGCCTTTTTATACTTTGCTGGCAGCTCCCTTTTCCCGGTTCGGCTTTATTGGCGTTAAGTTCTTCAATTCGATCATGGCGATCGGATCTGGATTTCTGGCCTTCAAAGTAGCAAGGCAAATGAAGGTCCCGAATGCGGAACTAGCGATGCCGCTCTTGTTGTGCATGCCCCACTATTTGCAACTAAGTCTTTCCGGACTAACCGAGCCGATGTTTTCCTTTATGGCCATTGCGGGACTTTTCCTGCTGGCCAGAGAGCGCAATACCCTAGCGGCACTGGTCTTCTCATTTATGCCCTTCGTGCGGCCGGAGGGTTTGTTCTTCCTTGCCCTGGCCGCCGTTTATTTTATGCTTCGACGGGAGTGGCTGCGGTATATCCCACTGCTATTATTTGGTCACTTGTTTTACACACTGTTCGGTACTCTCTTTTTCGAACAAAGCTGGAATTGGGTTTTTGCGAAGAATCCTAATATTGCTTTGGCTCCCACCTATGGTAAGACCGGTACCTGGATTCACTACATTAAGGGCTTGCTCAATATTCTCGGCATCCCCATCTACGTGTTTTTTTGGGTAGGTGTTCTGGCCATCACGATTCCGCTACTGCAACGGATCAAAGAACTGCGGCGACACTTAATTCCAGCTTTTCTACTGGCCGGCGTATTCAGCGTGATTGGTGCCCACACTATTTTCTGGAAATTCGGATTGTTCAAATCTTTCGGGCTGACGCGGAATATGTTGACGATTGCGCCCTATATCGCCGTCGTAGCACTAACCGGCACCCAATCACTCTGGAAACTGGCCAAGTTCGGAGCAAAAGGAAAGCGTATTGCCAATATCGTGGTCATACTCACCGTAGTAGTCTTTCTGTATTCCACTTCAAAATACTCCGTACAGTTCCCCCGAGACTTCCGGTTAAAAGCTCCCCAAAAAATGGCGCAGGAGGTCGCTGAGTTTATCCGCAAGGATTATTCCACTTACCAATTTACCAGCTATTACTATCCACCGATGAGTATGGTCCTGGAGCGTGACCCCTTTGACCCAACCAGTCACCGCGTCCTCACGAAAGCTTCTATAAGTCAACCCTTCCCGGAAAACAGCCTCGTGATCTGGGACGATTGGTACGCAGAGATAGAGGGAAAAGTGAGTTTGGAAATGTTAAATGAGCATTCGGAGTTAGAGCACTTGCGTAGTTTCCAGACTGTGGATAAAGACGGTCGAAAGAGAACGTTAGCAATTTTTGGAAGCATGAAATGGGAGTAACCAAGCTATCCGTTCCGATGCCTTAGTGCCACCAAAAAGCCGACGATCACACCAATTAATGAATCCCTCGCGATTCTGCCTTTTGAAAAATCCACATCGCTGGAAAAATACTCGAACACCATACCCAGGGCCAAATAACCAATGGCGAAAATCAAGGTATTCCTCAAAACTTTTATCCATTTCATATTACATAAGCTACGGTCTTTCAATCAATCCCCAACATGCCTTCGTCGGCAAAACTGAAGTAAGTACTCTGGGTAACGATCAAGTGGTCTTGTAAGGTAAAGTCAACGTGACGGGCCGCCGTGGCCAGTTTACGGGTCAGTTGAATATCCGCCGGGCTGGGGTGGCGGTTACCACTGGGGTGATTGTGGGCCAGGATCAGACTGACGCAACGAGCGGTATTGACGGCGTGGCGAAAAACTACCCGGGCATCCACTACGGTACCAGTGATACCGCCGCGACTGATCAAATGGGTGGCCAGTACCCGGTTGGACTGACTCAGGCATACAAGCCAACATTCCTCGTGCTCCAGGTCTCCCAGGATACTACGGAGGTACTGGTAGGTATCCTGGCTATTCATCAGCGGAGTATCCGGCCGGAAGCGTTGATTTTCCCGGCGGCGCGTCAGTTCCATGGCGGCGGTCAGGGTAACGGCGCGGGCCGGGCCGATCCCTTTAAAACGGCAAAAATCAGCCGGCTGCCAGCGGGCAAGGGTGTGGAGGTCGTAATCAGCGGCCCGCAGAATCTCCCGACCCACTTCAATTGCGGTAGCCTCCGCGTGACCGGAACCAATGAGGATCCCCAGCAGTTCAGCCAAACTAAGCCGAGCGGCCCCCGCAGCTTGTAATTTCTCACGGGGGCGCTCGTCTTCGTGCCAGGACTTAATCCCGCCAGAGGGCGCTTCATAGGGCTTTAATATGCTCATTTACGAGACAGTTATACCCCAATACCGAATGAGATTGGCCGATTCCACTTTTTTGAAAATATATTTTTTTCGTTAAAGTGTTTTATTCCTTCGAAAGCAATGCTTCAGACGATAGCAAAGCATTGCTACTTTGTTAGTCATAAGCCCCTAAACAAGCGATTGGAATTGTCCGATGTCTATGCTTGTCTTTCTGGCTAACAAAGTAGCAGTGTCTGATTATGAGCTCGCGCCTCTGCTATCGGACCACTACAAATCGCTTGTTTACCCGCCGGCCATTTTTGGTAACCTGCAGGAAGTAGAGCCCGGCAGGATAGTCGGCCGTGGAAACCCGCAAATTCATTTCGGATCCTACGTTCGGCATCATCTGGGTAGAAAGAATACGGCCCTGGCTATCGTAGACAGAGATCGTCAGATCAGCGTTTCCGGTAGTTCGAACGGCTACGTTGAGTTCGACCGTAGCCGGGTTCGGAGCCAGTGACACGATCAGGTCAGGCTGATTACCAAAGATTGTCGTGGACGAGATACCGGTACAATTGCAGAACCCATCTTGTACGTCGTTGATCGTGTTCGGGTCGCCATCGTCACAGGCCGTTCCTTCCGCCGGACAAGGGGTGCCTACGCAACCACAAAAGCCGTCGGTCAGATCATCGAAGGTGGCTGGGTCGTTATCGTCGCAAACCATTCCTTCCGTCGGGCAGGGCGTACCGACGCAACCACAAAAGCCGTCCGCCAGGTCATCGAAGGTGGCCGGGTCATTATCGTCGCAACTGGATCCCGCCACGGGGCAGGGGGTGCCGGCACAGCCACAAAAACCATCCGCTACGTCGTCGAAGGTCGTTTGGTCATTATCATCACAGATCGAGCCTTCCGCCGGGCAAGGGGTGCCGACACAGCCACAGAAACCATCCGCTACATCATCAAAGGTCGTCGGATCATTGTCGTCACATTCCGTCCCTTCAGCCGGACAGGGAGTGCCGGCACAACCGCAAATTCCGTCCGTTACGTCATCGAAAGTCATGGGGTTGCCATCGTCGCAAGCCGTGCCGGCAACGGGACAAGGCGTACCCGCACAGCCACAGAAGCCATCCGCTACGTCATTCTCCGTCGTTGGGTCGTTGTCGTCACAGGCTGTTCCCTCTGCGGGGCAAGGTGTGCCGAGGCAGCCACAGAAACCATCGGCTACGTCGTCAAAGGTCGTGGGATCATTATCGTCACATTCCGTCCCTTCAGCGGGGCAAGGCGTACCGGCACAACCACAAAAGCCGTCTGCCGAGTCATTTCCCGTGGTGGGGTCTCCGTCATCACAAGCCGTACCTTCGGCCGGGCAGGGCGTGCCTGCACAATCACAATTTTCGTCGAAAACATCGTCAAAGGTCGTAGGATCTTCGTCGTCACAGGGGTCTCCGGCAAAACACTCCTGGCAGAGATCGGCCTGCCCATTGCCGTCGATATCCGTAAAGTAGCTGATGGCCTTGGTAAAGGCATCCGTCCCGATTTGTACACCCATGATCCGCCCCGGCATATCATCGGCCGGCGGGTGAATGCCGCCCCAGATTCGGGAGAGTGCGGATTCGTTGGCCGCGTCCTGGTAGGTCGCCCATTGTAGCTCGACGTCTACACTCGGCCCATTTTCAAAGACCAGGAATTCGTCTTGCTCAGCTACGAAACTGCCCATACCGCCAGGGAAATATTCGGTACCGGTCAAAGCCGTCAGCATAGTGGCCGCGGCACTGGAGAAAGTAGAGTGACCGGAGACATAGCCGGCGAAGTTGGGTGTAACGAAAGAGGGTCGCTGGTAAGGCATCCAGTTTTCGGCTAGTATCCAGTCTACGCCAGCGGCGTCGGTATCCACGTTGTTGATCGCGTCGTGACCAGCCCAGGCCCAGAGTTTGATCTTACCGACGTTCACGTTTCCGTTGCCGGCCAGCGGGTCACCGACTTCCACCAGTTCGATGCGACCTTCAATCAACGGCATACCCGCCGGATCGTAGTTGGGCAGGTCAGGATCACTACTCTGACCCAGGTCGCCCAGTGCCCGAATGGCGGAAACCGGGCGGATATAATCGTGCCAGCCCTTAATACTCCAGGCGGTGACGGCGGCGTCGTGCATTCCTCCCCCGAGCATAAAGTAAGCCTTGACGTACCATTCGTTCTCATCAACTTCCTCACCTTCTCCAGCGATCTTACGCTCGAAGTCCGGGTGGTCCGTCACGTATTCGTTCAGGATAGTGAACCAGTGGCCGGGGGGCGTCTCGGAATCCGGGCCGTCCGCCCAGAATTCAGCAATCACGCGGGCGTAATCGCCCCGGGGGACCATATTGGGCAAGTAGGCTTCCCCGGTAACCGGATTGATCTCATGGCCGGTATTAGCCGCTCCACCTTCCAATTGGTCGTAGAATTGGGGGTATTCAGAAACTTCGCTGGTGAAGTCGACAATATTGCCTACGCCAGCCGGAGAGATGTCCCACATTACGCCATCTTCCGGATCGAGGTGGCCGGACCAGGTAGAAACCGTAGCGAAGCCCCACTGGTAATCTTCGGTATCGCCGGAGCCGTCCAGTTCGATCATTGGCGGCGGGCCGGGGTTGTGGTAAACCTGAAAGTCTATTCCGTCACGTTCCAGATTCTGAGAAACGGAATCAGCCAGGGCGAAAGGCGCTACAAAACCCCATTCCGGACTCAGGAACTCCGGAGTGGCCCCGGGAATTACATTACCGCTCTGGTCGATAAAAATTTCCAGGGTGAGCGGTTGCCAGCGATTAAGGTCGGTAATATCCGGGTTGCCCGGCAGGTCTACGACCAAAGGATCGTTAACCGGTTCATAAGTGGTATTACCGTAATCATTTTGTTCATTGGAGCTATCCTGAGCGCCGAAGTTGACGTAACATTCAGCCACAAAATTGCCCAGGGCGGCCGCAGAGCCGGTACTGTAGTCGGTACTGGTAAAGCTGATGTCGTGCCCCAGCTCTCCCATGTGGAAATCGTAGGCGGTTTGCAGTGTTTCTCCATTGACCGAATTTCCAAAGCGGTGGCTTAAAATCCGGTAGGATGCATAGCTGATGGCTGTTTCGATCGCCTGGTCCGATACATCGGCGGGCGTAAATTCGGGTCCATCGCAGGTAAATTCTCCCACGGTTTGGCCGAAGAGATAAGTACAACCTTCTTCCTTATAGGTGGCCCAGACGTCCCACATTGCCGCCGAGACGTGAAAGAGGTTACGGGCGTGTACGGTGGGACGGGCCAAATCGCGGCGGATGGAAGCCAGCAGCAATTCGTTCCACTGACGCGGGACGGCCAGGTCGGTACTTACGGTCGGGAAAGATGGATCAGCTACGCAGAGTGGATTGGGATTGGTAGGGCACTCATCGCAGGCGTCCGCGATGCCGTCATTATCAAAGTCGGAGGTGATCGGAGCCAGCTCGCAATTGTCGGAGAGGAACAGGGCATAGCCTTCGCATTTACCGGTAACGAAATCAAGGAGACCGTCGTTATTGATATCCAGAAGGGCGAAATCGTAGACGTTGGTTTCCCAGTCGCGATCCGGGCCGAAAAGGGGGTAGCCGATGGTGCCGTTATCGTTTTCGAGCAAAACGTAACGGCGGCTCGATTGACAGGGTGGAATGTCGATATCCACATCCGCCACAGCGATATCCATATCGCCGTCCAGGTCGAAGTCGCCGGCGTGCACGTTACCGCCAAAGCCAGAAGTTGCGAAAGGAATTGTCTGGCTACTGTAACCGATGTTGTTATCTGGATTGATCTCGGCTGCGGTCAGTACAAAATCAGCTCCGTCATCCACCACGTAGAGGTCTTGTTTACCATCCAGATTGAAATCCGCGATCTCGATCATGTAAATCGAGTTGCTAAACGGATTAGCTACATCCTGCCAATTTTGAAAAGTACCGTCTCCCTCGTTGAAGAGTACGAAGACGCCGCGCTCGTTCCAGGGTGGGACCGAAAACAGGGTACTTACTTTGATGATGTCGTTATCACCGTCGTTGTCCATGTCCCGAATTTCCACGCCGGTACCGAATGCGGAGTTCCTCAAATCCCCCAGCCTAGTTTGTCCTTCGGCCGTGAAATTTCCGTTACCATCGTTGATGAACAGGAAATCTCCCGCAATATCAGTACTGGCCGTGCGACGGTAATTGATGAAATAGAGGTCCAGATCATCATCGCCATCCAGGTCACCGGCCGCTACGGCACAAACGAGAACTTCGTTGTCCAGTTCCGAGGGAAAGCGCGTTGCGGTTTCATCGCTCAGGCCCAGCCAGTTTCCGTCAATATCATTGCCCAGGTTATGGTAATAGAGTGGTAGCTGGCCGAAGGTGTTAGCAATCACCACGTCGGGCCAGCCATCGCTATCGAAATCATCAATGATCACATCACGGGCGTGGGAGACGTTAGTGATAAATTCCGGGGCGTAGAGTTCGGTCTGGTCGATCAGTTCCCCATTGACGTTCATCAGCAACAGATCGGATTGCGGGGCACCGTTTTCGTTGGAAAAGGGCACTTTACGTACAACGATCAGGTCCATAAGCCCGTCGTTGTTCAGGTCTGCCGGCTCCATGTCCTTCTCCTCGTTATCGGAGTTCGCAACACTGCTGAGGGTCAAATTGGTTTCGGTAATTTCCATGAAACTCAGCCATTGCGCCTGGACGGCCGTGGCCGTTGTGAAGATCAATAACAGGAAAACTGAGATACGGTAAAGTAAACGCATGTGTCTAGATTGAAAGTGGTGTGGGGTAAGGCTGTGTCAAATTTACGAAAGTTAAGTTTTAGTACCGGAAATGGTCTTTTTCGGCACTGCTACTTTGTTAGACCAAAGAGCATGGATGATAGAGTATAGAAAATAGACTCAGCCTCAATATGTACGCATCTTGTCTGGCATCTATATTCTACGAGCTTGTTTGGCTAACAAAGTAGCAATGCCGCCAGCTAAAATAAAAAACATTCTCCCGGTCCGCCCCTCAACTTTTCGTGGTATTTTAGAGTTTCTAATACTCGTTTAAAATTCAGTATCCTTGGCCTTTAAAATTGACTCTCCCTTCAGCCCCACCGGCGACCAACCGCAGGCTATTCGTGAATTGGTGGACAATGTTGAAGGCGGGGAACGTTCGCAGGTACTTTTGGGAGTTACCGGCTCGGGTAAGACCTTTACCATGGCTAACGTGATTGCCGAGTTGAACCGGCCGACACTGGTGCTGACACATAACAAGACCCTGACCGCCCAGCTTTACGGTGAATTTCGTGAGTTTTTCCCGAACAACGCCGTAGAGTACTTCGTGTCTTACTATGATTACTACCAGCCGGAGGCCTATCTCTCCAGTTCGGACACCTACATTGAAAAAGACCTTCAGATTAATGAGGAGGTAGATAAACTGCGACTTCGGGCCACCAGTAATTTGCTGAGTGGCCGACGTGATATCATCATCGTCGCCAGCGTAAGTTGCATCTACGGTATGGGTAATCCGGAGGACTACAAAAGCGGGATTATCCGTCTGAAAACGGGTATGACCAAAAGCCGTAACAGCCTGCTTTACGACTTGGTGGACAGTCTCTATAACCGCACGGAAGTGGAGTTTCGCCGAGCTACTTTCCGCGTAAAGGGGGACACGGTGGATATCAACCTGCCCTACGTGGATTTCGGATACCGCATCGTTTTCTTCGGCAATGAAATAGAGAGTATTGAACGGATCGACGTAGACAGCGGTAAGAAGATCGAGGCCATGACCACGGCGGCTATATTCCCCGCTAATCTCTACATCGCCCCGAAGGAAAGAATGAACCAGATCATCCGATCCATTGAAGATGAACTTTACGAGCAGGAGCGCTATTTCGAAAAAGAAGGTCGGTTGCTGGAAGCTAAAAGGATCAACGAACGGACCGTTTTCGACCTGGAGATGATCAGGGAACTCGGTTACTGCAACGGAGTAGAGAACTATAGCCGCTTCTTTGACGGTCGCCGACCGGGCACCCGCCCCTTCTGTCTCCTGGATTACTTTCCGGACGATTATCTCTTGATCATCGACGAGAGCCACGTAACAATTCCTCAGGTGCGGGGCATGTACGGTGGTGACCGGGCCAGAAAACTCAGCCTGGTCAATTTTGGTTTCCGATTACCTTCGGCGATGGATAATCGACCCTTGAACTTTACCGAATTCGAGAGTCTGACCAACCAAGTGGTATACGTGAGCGCCACCCCCGGCGATTATGAACTGGAGCAGACGGGTGGAAGTATAGTGGAACAATTGATCCGCCCCACCGGACTGATCGACCCGCCAATTGAGATTCGACCCAGTCTGAATCAGATCGATGACCTGCTGGAAGAAATTGATGAGCGGCGCAAGAAGAACGAACGCGTGCTGGTGACTACACTCACTAAACGAATGAGCGAGGAATTGACCAATTACCTGGAAAGCCTGAGCGTAAAGGTTCGCTATATACACAGTGAGGTGGATACGATGGAGCGGGTAGAAATTCTCCGTGATTTGCGTCTCGGAGAATTCGATGTACTGGTGGGGGTCAACCTGCTCCGGGAGGGACTGGATTTGCCGGAAGTAAGCTTGGTAGCCATTCTGGACGCTGATAAAGAAGGTTTTCTGCGCAACGAGCGCAGTCTCACCCAGACTGCCGGACGGGCCGCACGTAACGTAAACGGCCTGGTCGTTTTTTACGCCGACCGGATGACCGACTCCATGCGACGCACCATTGATGAAACAAATCGCCGGCGTAGTATTCAGATCGCCTATAACGAAGAACACGGCATTACTCCCCGTACCCTGGCAAAAAGCCGCGAAGAGATTCTGGAGCGTAAGACCATCCTCGACATCCGCGGCAAATCTGCCAAAAAGAGAGCCTACATCGAAAGTGACACTCCGAGTATTGCCGCCGACCCGGTGGTAAACAGTATGACCCGTGATCAACTTGAACGCAGCATCGAAGCCACGGAGCAAAAAATGAAAAAAGCCGCCAAGGAGTTGGACTTCATGAGTGCAGCCCAGTACCGGGATGAGTTGTTTGCGCTGAAGGCGCGGCTGAAGACGATGTAAGCCTCACACGAAAGCCCGAGCGTTTCTTACCAAAAGAAAAGACTAACGAATCATTACCTTTGCGGCCCAATACCACCGCCAGAGGATGTATAAGAACAAAAAAGTAGTCGTCGTGCTGCCTGCCTATAACGCAGCATTGACTTTGGAGCGCACCTACCGGGAAATTCCCTTCGACCTCGTAGACGAGGTGATCTTATGTGACGACGCAAGTAAAGACGACACCAGTAAATTGGGCCGTAAGCTGGGTATCAAGCACGTGATTACTCACCAGACTAACAAAGGATACGGTGGTAACCAGAAGAGTCTCTACAACAAAGCCCTGGAAATTGGCGCAGACATCGTGATCATGCTGCACCCGGACTACCAGTATACGCCAAAACTGATTCCCAGCATGGTCAATATCATCGGGGAAGACCTTTACCCGGTCGTGCTTGGCTCACGCATTTTAGGTAAAGGTGCCCTGGCTGGCGGCATGCCATTGTACAAATACGTTGCCAATCGTTTTCTGACGGCAACCCAGAATTTTCTGGTTAACTATAAGTTGAGCGAATACCACACCGGTTACCGTGCTTTTGGAAGAGAGGTATTGGAAACGATCAATTTTAATGCCAACGATGACGATTTTGTCTTCGACAATGAGATGTTGAGCCAAATCATCTACCATGGTTTCCACATTGCCGAGGTGACTTGCCCAACGAAATATTTCGAAGAAGCCAGTAGCATTAATTTCCGCCGCAGTGCCAAATATGGATTAGGTGTATTGAGGGTCTCCCTGGCGCACCGCCTGGCTAAATGGGGATTAAACGATTCAGCGATCTATCAGGCACTAAAGTAGAACTAAGCCCACAATCCGTACCTTCGTAGTATGATCTTCGAAGCTCGTACTGATTTTCCCAAAAACACTATCCGCTTTTACGTTTTCGACAAGGAAACCAAGCTGGATCATCATTCAATTGTCAGCGATTTCCCCGGGGCCGTAACGGCCTGGCAGCGCATACCCGACAATAAATACCGCACGCTCTTCGGTGCTGATGGATCGGTAGCTTATCTTTTCAAAATCGACGGCGAAATTACTGCCGCCCCTTCCGATTTGTCAGGCCGGACAGGCTTGCTGGAACAACTGGGTAGGAAAGTAAGTTTCCGCGAGAAAGATCGTCTGGATAAAACTCTGGCTATATACTGGGGCCCAAACACTAATAATGAAAGCGGGGAGGATAAACTGCTCGCTGCCTTCACTACCGGAATCCTCCTAGGAACCTATGGCGTTGGCCGCTACCGAAACGATGAGCAAGTTCATCCACTGGCTGCAACAGACGCCCACGTCTACGTACTCGGTGAACGCAGCGGACTTGTGGATACAATGGGCCGCGCCTATCAGATTGCCGATACCCGAATGCGCTGTATGGACCTGGTAAACGCACCGGCCAATAAAAAACGACCGCAGGATCTGGCGCAGTGGGCCATAGACAGCGGGGACCGTTTTGAATACGACGTTCGAGTATTAGACAAAGGCCGCTGTGAAGCCGAAGGAATGCACGCTTTGCTGGCTGTTAATCGCGGTAGCGAAGACCCGGCCCGTTTTGTGATCATGGAATACAAGGGAGAAAACGCCCCGGAAAAGCCTACGGTGATTATTGGTAAGGGCGTAACTTTCGATACCGGCGGTATTAGTATAAAGGGTAGCGCAAACCTACACCTGATGAAGAGCGATATGGGAGGAGCGGCCGCCGTATTTGGTACGCTGGAAACCGCCGCCCGACTACACCTGCCCGTAAATGTGGTTGGCCTGGTCCCACTCACTGATAATAGTGTGGATGCCCTGTCTATCAAGCCCAGTGATGTAATTTCCGGCCATAGCGGGAAGACCATCGAAATCATCGACACCGATGCCGAAGGCCGGCTCATCATGAGTGACGCCCTTAGCTACGGCGCAACTAACTATGATGCCCATACCCTGATCGACATCGCTACCCTGACCGGCAGCGCCGTACGCACCTTTGGTTACCAATGCGCCGCTCTGTTCAGTAAAAACGAGGAACTGGTGGAGGAACTTCGCTCCGCTGGCAACCGCTCCGGAGAACGCTGCTGGCCCCTTCCGATGTGGGACGATTATAAAAGCGGCCTGGACAGCGACGTAGCCGACATCAAAAACTACAGCGGAAAACCCATCAATGGTGCCATCGATGCGGCCAAGTTTCTGGAAATTTTCACCCACGAGCACCCGCGCTTTGCCCACATCGATATCGCCGGGGTAGCCATCAAGGCGGGAAGTTATGCGAAGGATCGGTTAGCTACTGGTTTTGGGATCGGATTGTTGGTTTCATTTCTTGAGGGGCCGAGGGATTAAAGGAAAAGAAATTAAGGTAGAAGTCGTTGGCCTCGCTACTTCCTTACCTCCTTCCAACTTGTAGCTCCGATCCTCCTTACTTCCGTCCTTCAATCCCTAAAAACCTAGAGAGTCTCTGAACCTCTTCCTGATGTTCTTTCCTACTCATCGCCTCGCTCAGTTCCCGGCGTTCGGCTTCGGTCATGTGGAAGGAAATGGCGGCGCGTAAGGGGGCTTCGTCCCGAGGGAGGTAATTGAAACGAAAGAGGTGGAAATTGTCCTGGCCCAATAGATCGTAGAGGTAAGCAAGGGTGTTGTCCTGTTCAAAAGACTGAACGTTGAAGAAGTTGTTCGCCAGACCGACCGGACCAAAGAGACTCTCAATTAGCCCTTCGGGATTTTCTTCGTCCTGTCTTGCTCCGTAGCGTTGCTTGAAAGCACTGATCTGTACCATAGTGACCCCGCAAGTATTGGCTTCAATCCAGGGCGCGAAATTCTGAAGAAAGCGGGCCGCAGTCAGTACACCGTAATTATCGCGATAGCCAGCATCCATGATGCGAACTACGGGTTGAGTAGGTAGTTGTACGAATGGCAGGATGTAAGGATAGGTCGCGTTCATACGCAGGGCAGTGGTGAAGCGTAGGCTGTCGCGTTGTTCGTAACCTAGCAAGCTGCCGAGATCTACGAAATCCGGTGAAAGTTCGGTGCTGGTTAAACGGCCAACCGGGCTGGTCATCAGGTAGCTGATATTTTGGGCGGAGATGGCCAGTAATCGCCCGTCATTGACAATAGCCGGAGTGAGGATCATGAGCGGTAATTCGGCCTTGCGCTCGGCTTCGCGGTAAGCAGAGAGAGGAAGGTCCATTAAGCCCGCCGTGTTTTTGATAAATTGCCTTTCAAAGTTGTAGGCCCTGTCACGGAGGTAAGTTTCGTCGCCGATCTTTACTTCGGTAAAGGGCAGGAATATATCGTTACTGACGATCGAGAAGGCAATGGGGTTGAGCAGGTCTGAACTCACTCCGCGGTAGTGTTCATCACTGTACAGCATTTCACGATTCTCCGGCTGGTGCAATTCCCGTAGGTAAGCCATGCCCAGCATTCCGCCGGAAGCACCGGTCATCAGCGCGGTTTGCTGCCAGAGCTCGCCGTTCGTTGCTTTTTCTAGCTCAGCCATGACTCGGGTCGACCAATAAGCCGCTGACAATCCACCACCGCTGGTACAGACCAGGGTAAATTGCGGGCATTCGCTGCTCTGCTTTTTGCGCCAGTTATTCAGCAACTCGATGGTTGCCAGACTATCTTGTCGCACCCGATCCGTATCGGTGGCTATTTTAAGTAAATTTTCATCCGAATAAGTAACGGGGCTCTGATCATAACTGATTCCGTAGGCATAGTTACTCCGCTTGAAAGTATCCAGGGAAGTCACCCAATTGATTCCGATCAGAAACACCGTAAGGATGACAAATCGCCACTCCGAGAACCAGTAGTGAATAACACCGACAAAGAAAGTGAGCAAGCTCAGCAGAACTAAAATGCTGCATCCGGCAGGAAACTGAAAAACCGGTTGATCGATCAACAAACCCAAAATAACCAGAAAAAAGATAGTGCCGAATTGCAGAAAGAGTGCGTTCCAATGGTTTTGCCGGAATACGGCCTCCAGGGTGGAACGATCATAATGAGCAACCGAGCGAACGAGATGTGGCCGCAACTTACCACCCAGGTAAGTCTTTACGTTGTAGGGGTTTTCCCGCTGACGACGTTCAGCCAGCATCAGTCCACGCTGACGGCCGAAGGGTTCTAACACTACTCGATTAGGCGCAATTGGCCGGTGACCGGTGTAATAATAAACATCGCGATTGGTCAGGTAGAAATAAAGCATGTATAAAATCAGACTCAGTACCAGGCCGACCAATAAACCACCCCAGGCAGCCAGCAATTGAGACCAGTTTCCATTCACTCCATAAAATCGATAGAGCGAAACCAGATAAGTGAAGAATATGGCGAGCGGCAGCAGTGCATTATTGATGCACCACTTCAGGAAGGGCCGGGCCAGACAGGCCAAAAACTCAAACTTGTTGGCTAGCAGCAGATAGGTGGACAAGTTCCAACTCATTACGTAAAAACCGAAGGCCAGTCCCATCAGCAAAAAACTCCAAAAACCGGTACGGCCCAGGTATTCGGGATCGAGAAATAGATATTGAGCGCCTAAATCCGGGGCAATAAACCCAAGTACAGTCAATGTAAAAATCATCCACCAAAGCAACAGCATCAGGTTTTTCCGCAGGTGCAGTAACAGCAACTGGAGGGGAAAGGAACGGATAATGTTGCGAAGTAAGGGTGGCATATCAATATGGGGATCGGTAGTTCGAAGGATTAGCCTACCGGCATTACTACTTTAGCTTCGCTGATCGTTGCAGGAAGTTGTCGTACTCGTAACAAACCAGCACTGCTACTTTGTTAGCCAGCAAACGACTAATTTCTGAAAACGCTCCTCAGAGTTGCTAGCCATAAAACTAACCATTTTAAGTATTCGAATTCACTATTAGTTCTCCCTGAGACAACTACTGCCTAATACCGTATATTTGCGCTCCCAAATAAGAACCAGAAGAATGAAAATTGCTGTTGTCGGAACCGGATACGTAGGCCTAGTGACCGGAACTTGTTTTGCCGAAACCGGAAACGAAGTACTTTGCGTAGACATCGACGCCGCCAAAGTAGAGCGGATGCGTAGCGGAGAAGTGCCCATCTACGAGCCCGGCCTCGAAGTGATCTTCGAGCGCAATACCCGGCAAGAGCGGCTCAAATTCACAACTAAGCTGCAGGACGCGGTAGACCACGCCGACATCATTTTCCTGGCCTTGCCCACGCCTCCGGGCGAAGACGGTTCCGCTGATCTGTCCTACATCCTGGCAGTTGCCAGAGACCTATCCAAGATCATTACCCGCTACACCGTCGTGATCGACAAGAGTACCGTTCCAGTAGGTACCAGCGAAAAGGTACACGCCGCCTTAGCGGAAAACCTGGATGAAAGTCTTTTCGACGTTGTTTCCAATCCGGAATTCTTGCGCGAGGGCGTGGCCGTGGAAGACTTTATGAAACCCGACCGCGTGGTGATTGGCACCAGCAGCGAGCGCGCCCGCAAGCAGATGGAAAAACTCTACGCTCCCTTCGTCCGTAGCGGTAACCCCGTAATCATGATGGACGAGCGCAGTGCCGAAATGACCAAGTACGCCGCCAACTCCTACTTGGCTACCCGTATCTCCTTCATGAATGAGATCGCCAATCTCTGTGAGATCCTGGGTGCCGATGTAGACGCCGTGCGCAAAGGTATGGGTAGCGACACCCGCATCGGCAAACGTTTCCTCTTTCCCGGTGTGGGTTACGGTGGTAGCTGTTTCCCCAAAGACGTGCAGGCCCTGGCTATGACCGCCGGGCAGAACGAGTACGATTTCAAGATCCTGAAATCGGTGATGAACGTCAACGACATCCAGCGGATGCGTATCGCCGACAAAGTCATCGCCCACTTCGGCGAAGACGGCATCAAGGGCAAAACCATCGCCCTCTGGGGCCTGGCATTCAAGCCCAATACCGACGACATCCGCGAAGCTCCCGCGATCTACACCATTGAAAAACTGCTGGAAGCCGGTGCCAATATCCGCGCTTTCGACCCCGAAGCCATGGACAATATCCGTGCCATCTTCGGCGACAAGATTACCCTGGTAGACGAGCAGTACGAAGCCCTCATCGGCGCTGACGCACTGGCTATTATGACCGAGTGGCAAGTCTTCCGTACCCCCAGTTTCGATGTCCTCGCCAAGCTCCTCAACGAGAAAGTCATCTTCGACGGCCGCAACCTTTACGACCTCGATCAGATGCGGGAGTTAGGTTTCCACTACGACAGTATCGGGCGGAATAAGGTGATGAGCTAATGATTGAATAATGCAATGATCTAATTAGTCCATTCTATCATTCAGTTACCGGAACATTCTATCATCAGGTCATCAGATCATTCTATCATTAGATGATTCTATCATTAGATCATTAAAACATTAGATCATTCCAAACCGATTAGCCACCCGCCTTACCGCCGTCGGCGAACGCCATCTCCGCAGCGGCCATCCCTGGTTATACGACCAAGCCATTGAGCGCATGAAGGGAGAAGGAAAGAGTGGCGACCTGGCCATTATTTTTGACCGCCGCAAAGACCGCTTCATCGGCCTGGGTCTCTACGATCCGGATTCACCAATTCGCATCAAGGTTTTACACCAGGGCAGTCCGGCCAAGGTGGATCAAAGTTTTTGGGCTAACAAAGTAGCAGTGGCCAGGGCGCTAAGAGAAAATCTGTTGGCTACCGAAACGAACAGCTACCGCCTGCTCAATGGAGAAAGTGACGGTTTCCCCGGGTTGATTGCTGATGTCTACGCCCACGTACTGGTCATTAAGGTCTATAGCCTCATCTGGGCACCCTGGCTGAAGGCGATCCTGGAAGAATTACTGAAAGTTTCCGACTGTAAAACAGTGGTTCTTCGACTTAGCAGACGCGTAGCCGGCGCTACTGACAAACCCGCAGATTGGGAAGACGGCATTATTCTGCAAGGTCAATTAGAGGATGAGGAAATCGTCTTTCGGGAACACGGCATTTTACTCAAAGCCAATGTCCTGCAGGGTCACAAAACCGGATTCTTCCTTGATCATCGCCATAACCGCAAACGCGTCGGCGAACTGGCCGAGGGCAAGTCCGTGCTGGATATCTTCAGCTACGCCGGTGGATTTTCCGTCCACGCCCTGGGTGGTGGTGCCAATGAGGTAACAGCTTTGGACATCAGTGAGCAAGCTCTGAGTGTAGCCCGGGAAAACGTAGCCCTCAACTTTCCCGCCACCGATAATTTTCAAACCCTTTCCGGAGATGCCTTTGAAGTCCTGGATAAGTTGGCTCAGCGGAGAATGACTTACGACCTGGTTGTTTGTGACCCACCGTCCTTTGCCAAGAGTGAAAATGAAATAGAAGGTGCTCTTAAAGCCTACCGCAGGCTAACTAAGCTGACCGTGCCCCTGGTGGCCAAGGGAGGAATTCTACTGGCTGCTTCTTGCTCCGCCCGGGTTGATGCCGATACTTTTTTCGCCTTACAGCACGCCGTGCTCACTGAGATCGGCCGGCCTTATGAGGTCATTGAGCGTACTCATCATGATCTTGATCATCCCGCTACTTTCCGGGAGGGTAATTATTTGAAGTCGGTATACTTACGATTATTATAAGCTCCATCGCATCGAACAAGCCGATCCAATGGGGGTTGCTTAAGTAAGCCTTTACGGCTTTATTTCTTAAACCCTCCAAATAAAACATACATGGGACTTATTTCCTTTCTCCGCGACAAAGGCCGCCAAATCTTCGGCAAAAAAGAAAAAGAAGTGACTAAAGAGGTCGCGCTCACCAAGACAGAGAAACTCAAGGCTGAGATCGAACGCCTGGGCCTCAACGTAAACGACCTGCAGCTGGAGCTCTGTGAGCAAGTAATCGTGACTGGTAGCGCGGATACCACGGCCACCGCCGAACGCGTCGCGCTCGCTTTGGGTAACGTGGAAGGTGTCGGCTCCGTCGATAACCAGCTCAATGTACTCAATCCTGAGCCCGAAGCCCGCTACTATACCGTGGAAAGCGGAGACAGCCTTTCCAAAATATCCAAAGCGATGTACGGAGATCCTATGCAATACGAGAAGATATTTCACGCCAATAAGCCCATGCTGGAGCATCCGGACAAAATATACCCTGGCCAAAAACTGAGAATCCCCCAGTAGGGCTACGGAATATCAACGATCAAGCTCCGAAAGCGCTGGTTTTCTACGGAAAACGAGCGCTTTCTTAATTAATCCGAAATCCATATACTTATGCTTTTTCGTATTTGGATACAAGCTTAAGACGACCATCAGTTATGTTTATCCACCTGATCGTTCCTACCCTGAACGAAGCCGATAATTTGCGGCAGCTTCTTCCGTTTTTAAGTTATGAACTGGAAGGCAAGGGGAAAATTATCGTTACAGGCGCCGGAAGTACCGACGCTACCAGAGCCGTTACCGAAGCCAATGGCTGTGTCTTCTTCGAATCTCCACGCCCCGGTCGAGGGCCCCAGATGAACGCCGCCGTTGCCGCCTACCCCGACGCAGATATCTACTATTTCGTTCACGCCGATACCCGCCCACCGAAGGGCTTTTATCAGGATGTCGTTCAGGGAGTAGCAGCAGGTGATCCCGTAGGCTGCTACCGTTTTCGTTTCGATATGTTCCATCCCTTACTGGCTATCAATGCCTATTGTACACGTTTCAATGCTTTGTCTTGCCGGGGTGGTGACCAGTCACTGTACGTTACTCGCCAGGCCTTTGAGGAACTCGGGGGCTTCAACGCCGACATGCGTATCATGGAGGATTATGATTTTATCGAACGCACCCAGGCCAGGTTTCCTTTTCGCATCATCCCCCGCAGCATTGAAGTTTCCGCACGGAAGTACCGGGCCAACAACTGGTTCCGGGTACAAATGGCCAATCTACGGGTCTTCCGAATGTATAAGAACGGGGCACCACAGCAAGTGATGATCGATACCTATCGGCGAATGTTGAAACCCTGGTAAAGGGGCTAGCGACCTCCCGGTCGCTCTAGTTAGTTGATTGCTTTATCGAGCGACCGGGAGGTCGCTAGCCAGTTAGAGACCCGCTTTGGCGGATATCTCCAGCATCCGGTCGATACTTGCTACCCCTTGCTCGATCACCCATTCCGGCAAGGTGATCTCCGGTAACTCGTGCTTCATGCAGAGGTACAGCTTCTCCATGGTATTGCGCTTCATGTGAGGGCACTCATTGCAGGCACAGGAGTTCGTAGGGGGCGCGGGGTAGAATTTCTTGCCCGGACTTTCCTTTTCCATTTGGTGAATAATGCCCGGCTCGGTAGCTACGATGAATTCCTGAGCCTCCGACTCACGCGTAAAGCGCAGCAAACTGCTGGTACTGCCTACGTGATCGGCGATGTCCAGCAGGTGAGCCTCACATTCGGGGTGAGCGATGAACTTGGCCTCAGGATGGCGTATTTTCAGCTTGGTGATCTTTTCGTGGCTGAAAATTTCGTGGACCATACAACTACCGTTCCAGAGGACCATATCACGACCGGTTTCCTTGATCAACCAACGGCCAAGATTGACATCCGGGGCGAAAATAATGGGCTGGTCTTCCGGGATGGAATCGATGATGTGGCGGGCGTTGGTGCTGGTGCAGCAAATGTCCGTAAGGGTCTTTAATTCGGCGGTACAGTTGATGTAACTGACCACTTTATGGTCGGGATACTTCTCCTTAAACTTACGGAAAACCGGGGCGGGGCAGCTGTCGGCCAGGCTACAGCCGGCTTTCAGATCAGGGAGAAGGACTTTTTTGTTCGGGCTCAGCATCTTAGCCGTTTCGGCCATGAAGTGAACGCCGGCAAAAACGATGATGTCCGCATCCGTGCTGGCTGCCTGCTGACTAAGACCGAGGCTGTCGCCGATGTAGTCCGCGATGTCCTGGATCTCACTTTCCTGGTAGTAGTGGGCCAGAATAATGGCGTTGCGCTCCTTTTTTAGTTTTTCAATCTCGGCGACGAGGTCGAGGGTGGGATCTACGTCAAGGTCGAGAAACCCTTTCTTATTGAGTCGTTCTTTAGCGAGATTGAGATCAGCGGACATAAGCTTACGGTTAGCGACCTCCCGGTCGCTCGGTGAACATTGCGGCTGGCGACCTCCCGGTCGCTCTAGCGCTAGAGCGACCGGGAGGTCGCCAGCCGTGCTAAGATAACGCAAAACTAGAGTATTTGTTGGTTAGTTTAAATTTAAAACGAAGAATTAGATGGTGATCGTTCAGGATAATATTCGTTTTTGTTTGCACATTTCTTTGCTACTTTGTTAGCCATAATACATCCAATTTTTTAGCTGCTCCCCGGAGTTGTTTGTAATAAAAATGAAAAGAACCCTCAAATACCTCGGCTTAGGCCTGCTTGCCATCTTTCTGGTACTGTTCCTCATCGTCCAGTTTTTGGGCGGTAGTATCGGGCGAAGTGTTATTGCGGGTTTGAATGACTCGTTGAATACCGAGATCACGGCCGGTGACGTATCGGTCAGTTTGCTGCGTGCCTTCCCGAGCCTATCGGTAGATTTGGAGGACTTCACGATGATTGGCAGCGACGGCACCCCCTTGATTGAAGCCGAGCGCATGAGTTGTCAGATCGGCCTGTCGAGCATCTTCGGAAAGACACGGATCAAGACGATCGTGGTCTCCAACGGCGCTTTACAGATTTACGTGGACCCCGATGGCAATACCAATTATCAGTTACTGGCTTACCAGCCCCTGGACGAGCAACTGGCCAACCAGGACCAAACATCCGAGGCCGCCGTTTTTGCCATCGATGATGCCCGGCTGGAGGATATTGAGTTTGTCTACATCAACGAGCAACTCGGCCTGGAGGCAGCGGCCCTCTTGTACGACGCTAATTTTCGGGGCGACTTCGGCGAAGAGATCTATGACATGGCTACGACCGCTAACGCCGAGTTGCGCTTTATCGATAATGGTGACCAACGTCTTTTTGCCGGCCAGTCACTACGCATCGGAGCAGAAAGTGTCGTCAATAATACCGAGCAGACGTACAATTTCAAAGAGCTCTACCTCGGGCTCGGTGGCTTGAACCTGCTGGCTGACGGCAGTATGAAACAGGCCATTGATGGCTGGGAAACAGACCTCAATTTCCGCAGCGAAGAAAGTTCGCTCACCGACCTCCTGCTCTTGTTGCCACAAGAATACCGTGACTACCTGGGGGAACTGAGAAGTAAGGGTAAATTTGAAATGAGTGGTACGGTCAAGGAGCGATGGACCGAAGCCCGCCAGCCTGAAATGGCCTTTCGCATCAACTTTACTGACGGGCTGCTGAGTAGCCCCCGGATGGATGTGGACGCCCGCGATCTCAACTTCACCGGAGAGTTCACCAACGGCCGCCAGCGCCTGCCAGTCAGCTCTGTTTTTGCCATCGAAAACCTGAGCGGGGAGTTTGCCGGTCAGCCATTTCAACTACAACTCCAGGTAGAAAATTTTGATGATCCGCTCATCGTATTCGGGGCGGAAGGAGAGATTCCCGGTGAAGCTTTGCCCGGTTTGTTGCCCGAAGGGATCTTAGCCGAAGCCGACGGTGAGATTACCATCGAAAACCTGCGGATTGAAGGGCGTTACGAGGATATGCTGAGCCCCAGGACCATTGGAAAAGTAAAGACCGGCGGCCGTTTTTTGGTTAACAAAGTAGCCATGGAGGTGAACGAGCAGGAGCTGGAACTGGCCAGCGGCGATCTGACTCTGAACGACAACCAATTTAAAGTCAATGACCTTCGGCTCCTGGCCGAGGGTACGGACATTACTTTTACCGGTGAGGCCACCAACCTGATCCCCGTCCTCTTCGCCGACTCCCTGAATACCAAAGATGCCCGGTTGACTTTTCGCACCTTACTCACCGGTTCCGAACTGGACATCGATGAACTGCTAAAACTCTCCGGGCCCACCGAAGAAGAGATCGAGGAAGCGGAGGACACGGGTACCGAAGACCAACTGGCTCGCAAAAGCCTGGAAAAAAGAGGTCGTCTCGTCGATCTGCTCAACGGACAGTTCGACGCCAGAATCGATGACTGGAACTACGGCAAGATCGAGGGTACCAACTTCATCGGCCAGATTGACTTCGTGCCCCGGAAAATGACCATTCAAGGCCAAAGCGACGCCATGGAAGGTCGTTTTTTGATCGGTGCCGACCTGGTCTTCACCGAAAGTCCCCGCCTCAACGCCAAGATCAAAGCCCAACACGTAGACGCCGAACAATTCTTCGAACAAGGTGAAAATTTTGGTCAGGAAGTGCTGACCAGCGACAATTTGGAAGGCTGGCTGGACAGCCGGATGTACATCCGTGCCTACTTCAGCCCCGAAATGGAGCTGGACTACGACAAACTTCTGGTGCTGGCCGAAGTGGATATTCGTGACGGTGAACTCCACGACTTCGAGATGCTTGAAAACTTTGGAGCCGTTCTTAAAGCCAAAGATCTCGGTCAGGTTCGTTTCACCAACCTCCGCAATTACCTGGAGATCAGCGATCAGATCGTACAAATTCCGGTGATGTTCATCCAGTCCAGCGCCATGAACATGACCCTTAGCGGCAGTCACTCCTTCACCCACGTGATGGACTACAACATCAAGGTCAACGCCGGTCAGGTACTGGCCAACAAGATCGCCAAGCATGACGACGATCTGAAGCTGCTGCCCGCCCGCCGCAACGGCTTCTTCAATCTCTACTATACCGTCAAAGGCAATCTGGATAACTACGAGGTGGAGACTAACAAACGGGAGGTCAAAAAAGACTTTGAGCGCAGTGAGCTTCACAAGAACCGGATTCGCCGGGAATTGGAAAATCAGTTCAAGGAGGTGATTGAGGAAGTGGAGGAGCCCGTAGATTGGCGGGATGAGGGGTAATACAAAAGGGACCAAAACACCTGTGTTTTGATCCCTTTGAAATGTAGCGCGAGGGTGACTCGAACACCCGACCTCAGGATTATGAATCCTGCGCTCTAACCGGCTGAGCTACCGCGCCATGGTTAAGCGAGCGCAAAGATAAGCTGTTTCAACAAAACCTGCAAGGGGCCGGGTAAGCATTTTATTTGAGCCAAAAGCGTAGTCCGCCATTGAGGCTAACCAATACACCATTGCGGTCATCAATGACCCAGCGATTCACTTCCAGGTCTGTATCTACACTTACTGCGGGAGCGATGAAGGTCGTTGTTCCAATACCCACCAGATCGACTTAATCCAATATCCGTGGCCACGGCATATTTCGTTTAACGCTACTTTAACGCCACCCGCAACAGCAGGTCATCCGCCGTCATATACAGCGTTTTCTCGTCCGGACCGAAGGCACAATTCGCCGTAGCCCGGCCGGTACGGATCAGTCCCAGCCGCTTACCGTCCGGGGATAAAACATGTACCCCGCCAGGGCCGGTAGCAAAGAGGGTACCGTTCTTAGCCACTTTTAGGCCATCCGGCAATCCGGGATTATCTTCTACGAGTTTTGTAACGTCCAACAAGCTTTTACGTTCCGTAAATTTGCCGTTTTCAGCTACGTCGTAGACAAACCACTGGGCCGCCAGCGGAAAGGACTGAGCAACGTAGGCTTTCTTGCCGTCCGGTGAAAATGCAATACCGTTGGGCCGGATCAGGGTCCGGTCCAGACTGTGTACTTGTCCTTCGTTATCCAGGCGAAAAACTCCGTAGAATTTCAATTCCTTCAACTCGCTATTTGCCTGCCCGGGTAACCCATAGGGCGGGTCGGTAAAATAGGCCTCTCCACTGACTGGATGATAGACCACGTCGTTCGGGCTGTGAAAACGCTTGCCATCAAACTTGTCCGCCAAAGTTTCGAAAGTGGCCGTTTGGCCGGTAATCGGCAGATCCGTTACTGCCACCCGCCGGTCTCCGTGCTGGCAAAGGACCAAACGACCCTCAGGAGAAAGCGTCAGTCCATTACTACCAGGCTCACCGCTATCGGTCTTTTCGCCGGTAAAGCCGGAAGGACGTAGATAAACACTAGCTGTCGTATCTCCTTCTTGCCAGGAGTAGACCGTATTTTCCGGCACATCGGAAAAGATCAGCATCTCCTGCTCCGGCAGCCAAAGCGGACCTTCGCTCCAGTTAAACCCACGGGCCAGAATTTCGATTTTTGCCTCCGTAGATATGATGGCATCTAAGGCTTCTTCGTAACTTTCAATGCTTCCGGTGGTGGGGTAGTCGTGGGTGTTCTGAGCCTCTTCATTACCCTCGGTTGGTTGGGTAGCACCGCAGGCAAACAAGAGCAGGAATGGCAAAAAACTAATGATCTTCAGAGATTTCATCATCGGGTTTATTATGGCTAACGAAGTAGCAAGGTTGATGGAAGCACACAATATAGCTGCTTCCGGACGATCAGACCTATCTCGCAGTCCTCTGCACAATAAACCATCGCCAGGGGAATTTGGGCCAGCCAATTTCAGCAGTCAAACTCCTCTGGCCTGGCCATGCGCGAATGATATAGAAGAGGGAGGAAACCCAAAACCGGCATTTACGTTACAACCCTATGGATACCGACCAAGACAGATTAAATCTCCGCCCCGAGGTCATCACTCAACCTACGGATCAGCCGGTAGAACACTACCAAAACAAAACTCTCCGTCCCGTACTGAAACTTCAGCACACCCTTCTGCACTCCATTACCGATCATTACCTCAGGAAACGGAAGGTAGACTTTAACCAAACAGCCAAAGATAAACGTCGCGACAAGCTGAAAGAAATGCTGACTCGCGACAACCGTTTCCGCAGTCTGCTTTTCGGCATCGTCATCGGTCAGTTCACGACCGATGAAATGACGTTTTACCTGGCGCAGGAAGCAGCGGTCAATCGTCGGATCACCAATTTGCTACACGAGCGATTGGTATCAATCTATGCTTAAGGGCGGATGAGTATCCTTTGATATTTGACATGGGCACTCGAAATTGGTTGACAATGAGCATTGCTACTTTGTTAGACAAAAAAAATCAGGCCGTACAGTTTTGCCAACCAAAATCGATTAATGTGCTATCTCAATGATTATTGCTTAACCACCTGCTTCGTGATCACTCCATCCGCTCCGGTGATTCTGACCAAGTAAATACCCGCAGGACGATCTGCCAGCGAAAGGAAATGAGTCTGAAGTTCCTCGCCGTAGAAGCGCACAACTTTGCGTTGTAACAAACGTCCGTCCAGCGCCAGTATTTCCAGATTTCGCTCACCCTCGAAGCCCTGAAGTTCAATGCGTACTTCGCCATCGGTGGGGTTGGGGGACACGCTTAGAAAACGAACATTTGCTTGCTCGCTTTCCACATCGGTAATCTCTCCTACGGTAAAATCAAATCTGATGAATTTACCGAATTCACTTTCGAACTGTTGGAAGGGTACGTTCAGACCGGCACTGGTGATTCGACGGATACCGAAATCTCCGCTCCCGGCCGCCGGATCGAACCAGTAACTGAGCCCATCGTCATTGCTGTCGTTCAACTCGATGCTGTAGCAGCCCGCCGGTAAATTGATGTCATCATCATAGGTCGTGTTTGCCTGGAGGTTTTCACGCGACATCACGACGTTTCCAGCCAGATCCGTGATCGTGTAATTTGTCTCGGCCGGCCGATTATTGGTCTTGAGTTGAATTTGAAAGTCAAAACCCTCCGGTAAGAACAGGGGCAACTCGAACTCCGAGCGCATGCTGTTATTGGGAGCGTATTCATCCACAACACCATTCGGTTCGCTGATGCTGACCTCGAAAACCCGCTGCTCCTCATTAGTAGCAAAAAAGTTCGTGGAATTGATGGGTAGTGCCACTTCCTCGCTTTCCATGCTACCGAGGTTACCTTCCCAGAGGAAAGTCTCGCTGCTGTAGCTTCCGATGACCTGGTAGTCGATTTTCAGGCTGGTCAGTGTTTCGGCCCCCGTGTTACGGATAACGACGACAGGTTCGTTACAGATGGGGTTCAGACGTTCAAATTCCACCCGTTTACTCGGTCGAATAACTTCGACCACAGCTGCGTCATTATTAAAATTATACGGACCGTAAGTAACCAGCTGATTGGATACGAGGTAATTGGCTGCGCTTAAAAATGCGCCGTTGACTCCATAATCGACCATTACCGTTCCAGAACTCATGGCTTCACTGATGTCGAACTCGTGAACGTCCGTAGCGGCGCCGGGGCACCATCCGGCCCGATCAAAGGTCCAGGTTCCACCCTGAGGGTAAATAGGGTTATCGGCACATTCTTTCCACACCTGATAGACAAATTCCTGGGGTCCGCCATTTACGTTCACATAGTGATTACGTGGTACGAATTCTCCGTTTTGGTCGTGACCCGTTATTGCGGAACGCAGCTTATAAAAGGCAGCGTTATCCACTGCTTTTAACTCGCGTGGCTCGAAGTGAACATCATTTTGAATATCAGCGTAGCCACTTCTCCGAAATGGCCAAACGTTTTGGAATCCGACGACTTCCCGGGGTGGGGTACCGGTAATGAACTGAAATTTGATATCGTGTTCTTCCTGAGTCTTACCGAAGCTGAGATACAGGTCGCGTTCTCCCCGCAGTACGGGTGCGTAGTCCGTTACATCGAAGACGAAGGACTTTCCATCGTCTCCTAAATCAAGACCGATGCCGTAAGGAGTTACCAACGATAATAATTCGATCTCCATAGATTGCTTGAGGTAGTATTCCAGTGAACCTATCTCAATGCTCCCTTCCGGCGTAACGGAGACGGTACCGATGACTTCGTCTGCTTCGTTCAGGATATTCATTTCGCCGGCGGCAAAATAATAGGTCTCGTTTACAGTCACCAGTTCGTTAGCTTCGGTACCGTATTCAGTTACCAACACGGGATTGTTCTCGATGCTGTCGAGGTAGGTCACCGTCTCAATGCTGGTCTCATCGTAGGTGCCGCTTACGAAAACGGCGTTTGCTACGATATCGGAGGCAGTAAACCCTTTGAAAATATCGCGGCCGCGCAGGCTTCTGCGGGTTGGGTTATTCGTGAGTGTTGCATCATAACCATTTCCGGAGGCATCCACCAGGACGTTACCACCATCCTCGTTCATTCGGTAGTTCGCTTGCAGATTTTCATAGTCAGGATGTTGTTCGTTCACTTCACGGTACATCCAGTTTCTGATCGTTGCTTCGTCGAGAGCTTTATTCCAGATGCGGAAATTATCGAGTTGTCCAAAGTGTCGGTTGGATTCTACAAAGGCAGAACCGATTTTCATGGCATCGATGTAGATTGGCTTGGTCTTTCCGCTACCGGAGTGCCATTCCTCGCCATTCAGGAAGATTTTCATCGTTCCCGTCGTAGCATTTTTAGTAAAAGCCCAGTGCGACCAGTTACCCGCGTAAGCAGATGCCGGGGCTACTTTATTGATCCGATCGTAATTGCCTTCTGCGAAGCCGCAATCCCAGTACACCTGACCATTGCTCCAGGGCAGATGAGCGTTAGCCGATCGCTGACCGGCTTCATTGAAGCCTTCGAAAGCGGAAGAATTTACGGGGAGAACCGTTTCGTCCCCCTTGGACCAGAAAGAGATGGTCAATTCATTTTCAATCTCATCAAAGGCCTCACTGCCGATTTCAGCATTGCCGTAGCCGCTGAATTCCAGAAAACGATCTTCCTCACCACTCAACAGTGCGTGTACCGTCTGGGTGGCGGTGGCATTGAGGTCAAAGTTTTGAGTTTCTCCCGCAAAAGTCAATTGTATAATTAGGTTGGAAGTTCCGTCCCAGGCAAAGTTCTCGTAGAAATTAAAGTTATTCATACCAGAGGTCGCCACTTCCGTACTTAGGAAGTAAACTTCCGTGAAGCCATCCAGGTCCGGGTCGCTGGCGTCCAGCTCAACTTTGTTTGTTGCTTTAAGAGCAATTCTCAGATTTGGCACATTGGCCAGTTCCTCAATGAACTCCAGTCGTAGTCCCGTCAGTTCACCGGCCGTTAACCCTCCGCTGATGATTTGATCGGCGGAATAGAGAAACTGAATCCGACCGCTTTCCTCTTCCTCGGGAAGGCTCAGGCTTTCCGTTCCCATTCCTACCGAGGAAGTCGCTTCATTAATCACCGTACCGTTGGTCACCTCCTGCTGTTCGTACTGGTAGTAAGTATAGGTCGGTTGGGTGGTGTATTCAAACGTTTGACCATTAAAACCGGAAATCGTGTGGGTAGGGTGTTCACTCCGGGTACTGTCCGTCTGGGTCGGATCGCTGATGAAGGTGTTACAGCTGTAATCCCATTCACCACATCCTACGTCATTACCACCAGTGGTATTTACGATGTTGTCTTTGCACCGGATATTATAGATCATCAGAATTTTCTCGAAACTCTGGTTTCCGTCGGGAAAAGTATAGGTGCCCGCTCGTTCGGCATTGTCACGAGTAATCGTTTGAATGGTAATGGTGTCCTGAGCTTGTATCGATAAACTCGATACAATTATCAAAAGGAGTGAAAGAAGATTTTTTAACATAGCCATCATGAGTTTAGATATTGAATTCGTTCAAAATTTCACTCTCGGCCCGTGAGCTGCATTTACTTACATTTCACCACAAGAACGGTCAATTAACCAGACGAAGCCGTGGGCAGCTCCCAATAGTAGATTTCCTAAGTCTTGGCACTCGTCCAAGCTGATAGTTGCTAGTCCTCGGCCAGAAATTAAAGAGCTGAACGAATTTATTCGGCTAGCAAGATAGTAAATGAACTAATCTATTCCCGTACGTACAAACGATGGACCCGCGCGCCAACTCCCGTAAGTATCTCATAAGGAATAGTTATTGCTGCATCAGCCAGGGCTTCAATAGAGTGTTGGGGGCCAAAGACGATCACCTCATCACCAATCGCAACCTCCGGGATTTTCGTCACGTCGATCATACACATATCCATACAAACGGCACCAACGATGGGGGCAACTTTACCTTTCACCAAAAGCCCGTAGCGGCCTTCTCCCGCCAGCCGTGGCAGTCCATCCGCGTAACCAATACTGACCGTGGCGATCGTACTTCCTATCGTTGCCCTGCCCTTTCGTCCGTAGCCTACGGTGATGTTGTCCTTTTCGATCTTCCGCAGTCCACTGATCGCTGCTTTAAGCCGAAGAGCCGGGCGTAATTTCATGATTTTCTCCCGGTCTCCGAGACCGTACAATCCTATACCCAATCTAACCATTTCATAGGTGGCTTCCGGAAAACGGCTGATCCCATTGGTATTCAATACGTGGCGCAGCGGTGCATCCAACTCATTACGTCTCAGTTCCGTATCGATAATGGAAAAGCGACTGAGCTGTTGACGGGTAAACTCGTCGTGGGCGAAATCATCACTGGCCGCCAAATGGGTGAAAACAGATCGGGGAGATTGACCGGAAGTTTTTAACAAACGGACTATTCCCTCTACCTCGGATTGGTTGAAACCTAATCTGCCCATCCCGGTATCAAATTCCAGGTGCAGGGGCAGGCCCGGGTGATTGGCCAGTATCTTTTCTAACGCCCGTAAATTCGTTACGACTGGTTCCAATTTATGTTCCGCTAATAACGGATACTCTCCACTTTCCGGGTTGAGGACCATGATCGGCGTTTCGATACCTACTTCACGCAGAGCGATTCCTTCGTCGGTGTAAGCTACGATGAGGTAGTCTACTCCTGCCTCGGCCAGCAACCGGGCGACTTGTATGCTGCCCGACCCATAGGCCGACGCCTTGACCATGACTGCCAGGCCAGTTTCAACCGGTAACTGGTGGCGGTAAACATTCAGGTTGTGGGCGATGGCATCCAAATCGATCTCCAGTAGCGTACGATGGCGGCGACTGGTTAGTTTATCCACCAGTTTTTCCAAGGCAAAAGAACGGGCACCTTTCAGTAAAATCGTTTCGTCGCGAAAGCTGAATTGATCGAGGTCGTCAGCTAAAGCATTGCTACTTTGATAGTAATGAAACTCAATTTTATCCGGTATTAAAAGACCGGCCAGTAACTTGATCTCCGGACCAACTCCGATTACCCGCCACGTTTTGCCACGTAACAATTGAGCTACTCTTGCATAGGTCGTTTCCGGCTCGACGCCCGTCTCCGCCAAATCACTAAGGATTACGGTCAGTCGTTCCAACGGAGCTTGGGTCTGGGCAAAATCAAGGGCCGCTGCCAAACTGGTCAGGTCATTACTGTAGCTGTCGTTTATGATAGAAGAACCATTACGGCCAGCCCGCACCCGAAGACGCATCTCCAGGGGTCGAAAAGTGGGAAGCACATCGTCTATTCCCGCTTGTGTTACCCCGAACGCCCTGGCGGCAGCAACGGCCATTAGTGCATCCTGGCGAAAAATTTCGGGCAACACCGGCAGCTTGCTGATGTCAATACTCTTCTCAAAAACCGAACTTTTCAGTTGGTCATCTTCCAACCACCAGGTTTCGGGGTGAGGATGGTAATCACGAGCCTCAGTAAGGACAAGTTCATCCATACGACTGAAAAGCGTCCATTCGGTGGTTTCGAAGAGGCCTATTTTTTCTCTAAGCTTCTCCTCGCGACTCCCGAAGCCCGCTGCGTGGGCTTCCCCCAGGTTGGTGAAAATGCCGTGAGTCGGCTGGATGATCCTCGCCAGTTTTTCCATTTCCCCGGCCCTGGAAACCCCCGCTTCGATGACGGCGATTTCGTGATGATCTTTAATCCCCCAAACGGAGAGGGGTACTCCAATCTGAGAGTTGTAGGAGCGGGGGCTGGCGTGTACTCGGTGAATGGTACTCAGTAGTGCCGTCAACCAGTCCTTGACGATGGTTTTTCCATTGCTACCCGTGATGGCGATCACCCGACCGGCGAACTGCTTGCGGTGATAAGTAACCAAATCATGGAGAATCTCTAAAACATCATCCACCGCAATGAAGGTTGCTTGAGTGTAGAGCGAGAGTTCTTCCACCCGCTCCGGTTGTTCGAAGGTCCTGATCCAGTATTCCTCCCGCACCACAAAGTGTTGTACACCCTGGCGAAGGAGTTCCGTTATGTATTCGTGACCGTCCGTCCGCGCACCGGGCAGAGCGAAAAAGAGCGTCCGCTCAGCTTCGTTCAGTAGCCGGCTGTCTACCAGGAGGTCGAAACCCCGATAGCTTGCGTACAGTTTTTGGATATCATCCATTACACAAAGGTACCGAACCAAAATGGCAAGGCCCCACACGATCCGCAGATCGGTGGGGCCTTACTATTCGAGTTCAGTCGTGAAGTTTTTTACACGAGGTCGAAGCGATCCAGTTGCATGACTTTGAACCAGCTGTTCACGAAGTCATTCAGGAAGCGCTTTTCTCCATCGCCACAACCGTAAACCTCGGCAATGGCACGCAGTTCACTGTTGGAGCCGAAGATCAGGTCTACGCGAGTACCGGTCCATTTCTGCTCACCGGTCCTGCGATCAGTTCCGACGAAGGTTAATTCGTCGTCGTTCTCGGCTTTCCAGGTGGTACCCATGTCCAGTAAGTTTACGAAGAAATCGTTAGTCAACTGACCGGGGCGGTCGGTGAAGACACCGTGGCTGGAGCCGTCGTAGTTGGCATTCATAACACGCAGTCCACCGATCAGCGCCGTCATCTCCGGCACGGTGAGGGTCATGAGATTGGCGCGGTCCACCAACATCTCTTCGGCGGAGAGGCGTTGGTCATTGCTCTGGTAGTTGCGGAAACCGTCGGCCTTGGGTTCCAGGGCACCGAAGCTTTCCACGTCGGTCATTTCCTGGCTAGCGTCGGTACGGCCGGGAGCGAACGGCACACTTACTTCGTGGCCGGCCTCTCTGGAAGCTTGTTCGATGGCAGCACCACCGGCCAGCACGATCAGATCGGCCAGGGAAACTTGCTTGCCACTTTCGTTGAATTCCTTACGGATCCCATCCAGAGTGTCGATCACTTTCTGGGTATCTCCAGCGGTATTAACCTCCCAGTTTTTCTGGGGGTAAAGATTGATGCGGGCACCGTTGGCGCCACCTCGCTTGTCGCTGTCGCGGTAGGTAGAGGCACTGGCCCAGGCGGTACGTACCAGTTCTCCAACACTAAGACCAGAGGCCAGTACGCGGCGCTTCAGTTCGTCTTGCTCTTCCTGGCCGATCAACTCATGGTCGACGGCTGGGACGGGATCTTGCCAGATCAGAACCTCACTGGGTACTTCCTTACCGATATAGCGTTCACGAGGACCCATATCACGGTGAGTCAGTTTAAACCAGGCGCGGGCGAAAGCATCTTCAAATTGCTCAGGATTCTTGTAGAAACGCTCGGAGATAGCGCGGTAATTGCTATCGAATTTGAGGGCCAGATCGCTGGTCAGCATTATTGGCGCATGACGCTTGCTGGGATCGTGGGCATCGGGTACGGTTCCCTGAGCGTCGGCGTTCTTGGGCGTCCATTGGTGGGCACCGGCCGGGCTTTTGGTCAACTCCCACTCGTATTCGAACAGGTGCTTGAAGTAATCGTGGGTCCACTGGGCGGGCTTGGTTGTCCAGGCACCTTCCAGACCACTGGTAATGGTGTATTCTGCGTTACCGGTACCGAAGCTGTTTTTCCAGCCGGTACTCATTTCGGCGATGGGGGCTCCGGCGGGTTCCGCACTAACGTATTCTTCCGGGTCGGCGGCACCGTGGGTTTTGCCAAAAGTGTGGCCACCAGCGATGAGCGCGACTGTTTCCTCGTCGTTCATGGCCATACGACCAAAGGTTTCGCGAATGTCCTTGGCGGATCCGATTGGGTCGGGGTTACCATTAGGGCCTTCGGGGTTGACGTAGATCAGTCCCATATGAGATGCACCCAGCGGTTGTTCTAATTCTCCGTCGGCGTAGCGTTCCTGGTTACCGAGCCATTCAGCTTCGGAACCCCAGTAAACGTCCTGTTCGGGTTCCCAAATATCTTCACGACCGCCGCCGAAGCCAAAGGTCTTGAAGCCCATGCTTTCCAGGGAAACGTTACCAGTAAGAATCATCAGGTCGGCCCAGCTCAATTTGGCACCGTACTTTTGCTTGACTGGCCAGAGCAACAGACGTGCCTTGTCCAGGTTAGCATTATCGGGCCAGCTGTTTAGTGGTGCGAAACGCTGACTGCCTGAGCACCCACCACCGCGGCCATCGGAAATCCGATAAGTACCGGCACTGTGCCAGGCCATGCGAATCATGAATGGACCGTAGTGACCATAATCAGCCGGCCACCAGTCCTGAGAAGTGGTGAGCACTTCCTCAATATCCTTCTTTACTTCATCCAGGTCCAGGCTTTTAAAGGCTTCGGCGTAATCGAAATCTTCTCCCATCGGATTGGAGAGTTCAGAGTTCTGGCGCAGGATATTTAGCTTCAGTGCGTTGGGCCACCAGTCTTTATTGGAGGTACCGCTACCGGCGCTCTGCTTGAGTTGACCGGCCATGAACGGACATTTGCTGGATTCATTGACGTCCCAGACTTTGCCGTTGTTTTCATTTGAATGTTCCATTGAATTTGAAGTTTTATTATCGAACCCGTTTAAACCTCTACTTCCGGCCCACAAACTGCAAATATTTGCTAGCTCTCGGCCAGAAACCTAAAGTTTGAACGGGATCGTAGTTAGAATTCAAAAGTACGGTTAAATAGAGTATTGTAAAAATTGATAATTTTTCCCGTTCATTGATTTAATCAATAGGAAATGATTGATCTGATCTCTTTATCTTAATGCCCTCAACGCCTAAGTGGTACCCCCCATGCAAGTCACCAAGATCAAGTCTTACCTCGCTTCCTACCCCGAATGGATGAATTCCGAAGCGGGCGAAAAGCTACGTGCCGTATGGGAAACCCAGCAGAACTGGCAAACAAATTTTGATCTGGCGGCCAAGGACTTGCGAGATGTCTACGATCGTTCCCTAACTAACAAAACCAACCGCCGCCATTTTCGTCGCGAAGCCTACGACCCCAAGCGGGCCATTCTGGAAATGATCGACTGGGAACCGGAGCACGTTCGTACCGTCTTCGAAGATCTTTTCAGTGAAGAACGTGACTTGGAAGGGCGGGTGCAGCGCTTCGTTTTCTACTGCCGAGAACTCTTTAACCAGTATCGCGATGCCAAGCCCAAAAGTCGGCTGCCGGATCATTTTCACGATGATGATTATGGTATGGCCTCCCTCTATCTGGCTTGTCAGTATCCGGAGAAATACGCGCCTTACTCGACGGAATTACTGCAAGAGTCATTGAAAAATTTGGGTGCGCTTCAAGTACCAGAAGTCGCCGATTTTCCGCGCTACACTAAACTTCTGGCCACCCTGAGCAAGTTCGTCAATGAGGACGGAGGTGTACAAAGCGCTTATCAGAAATTTTTACGGCCCCAGGATTATCAGGGGGATACGAAATTATTGGTCTGGCACTTCCTGCGTCACGTTACCGCCGCTGTTTAAGTTTCTGAGCTTCCAGAGCTTTAAGTTCCAGCATTTCTTCGCTGATATCATCCTCCAGGTAGCCCGTCATTAATTCTTCCAGTGCCTCTGGTTGCTGGGTTCCGACAAGGATTTTTTCGCCATCCTTCAAAACCAGTTGCAGACCAAATTTGCCACTCACGTTATAGGCTTTTCCCGCCGCGCCGATCCGGTAACCCCAGCCACCGTATTCTCTGATCGGGCTGTATTCCCGAACGAAAGCCCGTTCGATCTCCGAGCGAAAAATTCGACGTTTGGAAAATGGGAGTAGCGCAATCTCGATACCTTCCTTTGTGACGGTGGTCCGCAGCGTGATCACCGCCAATGAGATGGCCGTTAGTCCGCCCACCAAAGCAGCAACGATGAAGGGTGCCAAATCTCCCGTTCCCGCGTAGGCTTCGTAACCAGACCAAATCGCCAAGCCCAGAGTTCCCAGCATCAATAACCATAACCACCATTGGTTGAACTTCTGGTTTTCCCGGTACAGATATTGCATGACATTAATGATTACTGCGACTAATAAATCCGAGGAGCAACTAGATGACCGGACAAGTTCTGGCTACCAACTCCGAGGACGAAGGACGATCAGCGAAGCTAAAGTAGCAATGTTCGTTGAGTGCATGAATCTTCTGCCTGGTCGACGGTCGTCAAAGATCAAAGTAGCAAACTTTGATATATCCCATCCGCCCTGCTACTTTGTTAGTAAAAATAACCTCAATAACTGAACTCCAACGTTTCACTGGGGTAGCCGAACAAACAGTCTTTCTTAATGAGTTCCGCGACCCGTTCCGGAACCATTTTCTCCCAATTTTTGCTACCGTTTTCGATACGCGCCAGCACGTCGGTACTAAAGATGTGGAGGATGTCCGGGCGATAGCCTTCAATATCGACGATTTGACCATTGTCCAACAAATGGCGGTAGAGAAATTTTACGCCTTCGGGGATCGGTACGTTTTCGGCGCGCATCAAATCTTCACTGCCCTGTTGCTGGGCCGGATAAACGTATATTTTGACGTTGCGGGTAAAAATCTCTCCAAAAGCGGCCAGCAGGCGACCATCGAGGTTATTGTTATACTTCTCGGTGATGATTTCCAGCAACTGCTGAACACCGAGAACGATCCCTAGTTTCGGTACTTTGTACTCGCTGAGGTAAGCCAGCAGGTCGTCGTGCTTGGGGTAATTACTGATGAGTACAGTTTGGCCGAGGGCGTTGAGCAGGCGGACGCGATCCAGATAATCCCGTTCGTCGATCCCTGAACTTTCCTTGAGGTTATCCAACGTCAATTCGGTAATCAGGTAAGATTTTTTGGGGTCCGTGTTCGGGTCCTCGCGGAAGGCTGCGTAGCCTGTTTCCACCATATCCTGGTTGACGAGCGTAGGCGGGCGAAAGCTGCCACGTACCACCATAACGGCTTTGCGATAAAGAAATTCACTGGGGTGGGTACTGCGGCCACTGGGATCAAACATGGTAAATTTGGTCAGTCCGTGCTTGACGAGCCACAGACTGAGCAAACGATTGTCGACGTGCTCAAAGTCCGGCCCATCCAGCACGACCATGTCGATGGCGATCCGTCCCTTGAGGTTGTCGAGCAAAGATTGCAGTAAGGTCTCGGGGTCGTTCTTGTAGTGGTAGGCTCCGTAAATCATGTTTACACCCAGGATCCCGATGGCTTGTTGCTGTAGCTGGTTGTCGTTGTCCAGCATACGTACGTGCAGGACCAGATCATTGTGTTTTCCCTGGGGCGTAAGTTGGAAACGCAACCCCAGCCAGCCATTTCCCTTAATCGTACGGGAGTAGTTAATGGCGGCCACGGTATCCGCGAAGACGAAAAAATTATCCTTGGGCCGGTCATGTCGTAACCGGTCCATCATTAGGTCGTACTCGTGGGTCAGCATTTTGTAGATGCGAGCCTCGCAAACGTAGCGGTTGGTGGGTTCGGTACCGTAGATCTGGTCGGAATACACCTTATCGTAGGCCGACATCGTCTTGGCAATTGTTCCTGCGGCGGCTCCCACCTGAAAGAAATGACGCGCCACTTCCTGGCCAGCTCCGATCTCCGCGAAGGTGCCGTAAATCTGCGGATCGAGGTTGATTTCGAGCGCCTTTTGCTCGGTTTCCAGGAGTTGACGTTGATTCATGGGGCAAATTTACGGTTTGTGTTTTAGTTAGAGCCTGGAAATTAGAAGTTGAAGGTTGTATAACTCTAACCTCCAACTTCCCGGCTCCAATCTCCGTTAGAGAAGGTATGATGGAAATTATAAAAACCCCAGCAGAACTGGAAACCGCCCTCGAGGCCAGCCAGGAAAAGCCAATTGTGATCTTCAAGCACAGCGCCAGCTGTCCGTTCAGTGCGATGGCGCAGTTCGAAGTGGCCAACGCCAAACACGATCTGGACATCTACGCATTGGTGGTACAGTACGTCCCTGAACTAAGTAAATCTGTAGCCGAAGAATTAGATGTGGAGCACCAGAGTCCACAAGCGATCATCGTCCATAAAAGAGCCGCCAAAGGGCATTTTTGGCGCAGCGAGATCAAGGAGATTAAGCTGAAACAAGTAATTGAGGAGCTGAAGAGTAAATAGTTACTTTGCGTAATGTTACTCCCTCACTTTCAACCCGATCGTATTGAAGCCGGCTGCGATGAAGCCGGCCGTGGCTGCCTGGCCGGTCCGGTTTTTGCCGCCGCTGTCATTCTACCCGAAGACTTTCAGCACCCATTGATCAACGACAGCAAAAAACTGAAGGCCGCCGATCGCTACGCCGCCCGCGAAGTAGTAGAAAAAGAAGCCCTGGATTGGGCCGTCGCCAGTTGCTCACCCGTGGAGATTGACGAATTTAATATCTTTCGCGCCAGCTATATCGCTATGCACCGCGCCCTCGATCAGTTGAGTACCCGGCCGGAACATTTACTAATCGACGGAAAGTATTTCATTCCCTACGGGGAAATCTCCTACGACTGCATCATTAAGGGAGATGGTAAATTCATGTCCATTGCCGCCGCCGGTATTCTGGCTAAAACCTATCGTGACGATTGGATGCGCGAGCTACACGCCAAGTACCCACACTATGGCTGGGAGCGCAACCAGGGTTACCCCACTAAACAACACCGGGCCGCTATCCGGGAACACGGTGCTACCGAGCATCACCGCCGTAGCTTCCGACTACTGCCGGATGTGGATCAAGCCAGCTTATTCTAGTGCTTGTTCTATCTTGTGACTGATGCGACGTCCCCATCTTCATTCCGGAGTCTCGATATTACTGCTCGCTTTAGCACTGGGCCTGGCCCTGCGTGCACCCGGCTGGTTCTCCGACGATGAGAAACGCCGCTTCCTGCTTTTCGAACCTGACGAAATACAGCACGTCGATATCGCCTTCGATCTCTACCAGCAGTTGAGTGGTGATTCACTGGACCATTATTTCACCCCCATTTTCAACGTCCGGGGTTACGGCGGTCTGAGCGGTCAACTGCTTTACTTTCGACATTTAATCGATGGTGGCACCCCCGATGTTTCCGGTACCATACTGCTCAATCGTGTATTGTCGACGTTCTTTAGCCTGCTACTGATCTGGGTTGTCTACCTCATTGGCCGGCGAGTGGGTTTCAAAGAATCTACTGCCGGTTTGGCGGCACTCCTATTGGCTTGCTGCGACCTCAACTGTACCTATGCCCACTATGGTATCCCGGCCATGGGCTATGTTTTAGGCCTTTACCTCACAATACTGGGGCTGGTAAGCTGGGAAAAAAACAATAGAGATAAATCCGCTTTCTTTTTTCTGGTTCTCGGTACCGCAATGGCTTTTGGGTTTAAGTTTGATTTCCTGGCATTATTCGTGGTTGGTGGTTATCTGCTATACAAGGTGATTACTACGCTCAGTAGCCAGAAACGTGAGCCTTTGCTTGCCCTTATTCTGGGCTTGCCGGTATTCTTAGTTCTCGTTGGCAGCTTAACGGCTTTTTCCTGGTCACCATTAGAAATGCTCGACTCCTGGAGGGAACTGCAGCGACAAAACCAGGACGTGATCGCTCAGGACAATCACTGGCTTACCAATCCTATTGTTTACGCTTTTGCTACCGTAGCCGGATTCGGAGCATTGGTTTCCTTCGCCGCGAGTACCGCAATCCTGCGAATACCTGAGGTGCTGCGCAAGGCCTCCCCCGCCATTTTCGCCTGTGGGGTCTTACTCGCTTTGGAATGCCTCCTACGCTGGAGTATCGATACCCCCTTCGTCCGCCGGGCCAATTTTCTCATGCCCATCCTTGCCTTGGTCGCTGCCTACGGTATCGAGCGGGCTAAATGGAAAAGCTGGCAAGTTGTAGTGCTAGTAATTTACACCCTCGGCTTTGCACTCGCCGGACAAAGTAACCACTGGTTCGATAGTCGCTCCAAGGCCCGCGACTGGCTAGCTACCGAGATTCCTGCTACTTCGATTCTGGCTGCTACCCCCTATGCACCCGCCCGGGATAGCCGACCTTACGTTAATTTCAAGATTAACGGTGATTGGGAATACGCCCTTCTCCACGAGTCCTATTACGCTCGTTACTGGCGGAGCATGACCACGCCCTTTGGCCCACCGAAATGCTGCGAGGAAGTCTATCATTGCCAGGGTGAGAAGATGTGCAATGGTCTCCAGGCTATCCTTTCCGGGCAGCGGCAGGATATCGAGTTGGTCGCCCGTTTTACCACCCACCGTTTCTTTCCCGAACGTTGGCTTTACCACCGTATCCTGGGGCCTTACGACACTTTTTACGGTGATGCACTCGTTTATCGGAAAAAGTGAGTCGTTACGGACTCGAATAGCTGGAAACTTATAAACATTAGAAGAATTACGCTTTTGTAAACATTCAGTTAATCAAGAGTTTACAAAACTGGCTTTTCAACGGTCCGTCTGTTAATAACTGTTTAAAAGCTTATGGTTTTCCACGTTATTCCACAGAGGGTGATCGCCAAGGGGTGCTTATCCACTTTTCCACAGTTTTCCACGGGGTGATTTCCGCCGGCTATTGACAGTCTGGGGTCAAATTCCCACTATGAAATGCCAAAAAGTTATTCCGTTGACAATTATCAGCCGCCGCGTGGATAATTTTGCCGGACTTTGATTGAATACCCCACTTTATGGATTCAAATGGTTAGCAAAGTAGCAATGTTTACTAATGGCCGAGGCCTTTTGCGAACGGTTGGACAAAACTGATGGATGCCGTGGAAAACCGGGTTTTAAATGTGCACAATTCAGGTTCGATTGGGGAAGTTGGATTAGCCAAGTAAAAGCAGAATGCTCTTTCCCCATTTCCACAGCCCTAATAATAATAAAGGGGGAAAAAGAAATTTTATAAAAAGAAACTATTAGGACTCATTATGGAACGCGGACGAAAAGACGAAATTTCAGCCCACACTAATGCCCGACAAGGCGGCACATACCATGCTGCCGTTCGTTGGTGGTTGGTCGCCGGCCTTATTCTGGTCCTCGGCCAGGTAGTCATTGGAGGCATCACCAGGCTAACGGAGAGTGGCTTGTCGATTACGGAGTGGAAACCCCTCTCCGGGGCCGTTTATCCGGGTAGTGAGGCCGAATGGCAGTTGGAATTCGACAAATACCAGGATTCGCCTCAGTACGAGATGATCTTTGCGGATATCAGCATGGAAGATTTTAAGTTTATCTACTTCTGGGAATGGTTCCATCGTCAGTGGGCGCGGATGATGGGACTGGTCTTTGCGATTGGCTTCGCTTTCTTTAGTTACAAAGGCTGGCTGAACAAAGCTCTGAATAAACGATTGGGCGTTGTCGTGTTGTTGGCCGCCCTGGCCGCCAGCTTCGGCTGGATCATGGTAGCTAGTGGACTTATTGAACGCCCTTGGGTCAACGCCTACAAGCTGACGATGCACCTAAGTATCGCATTTTGCGTATTTGCCTACCTATTGTGGACAACTTTTAAAGTCTGGCAACCAAATATTGCGGGTTTTCCACACCAAAAGTTGAAAAGTCCGGTAAGGGTATTATTAATCGTACTCGTCATTCAATTGATTCTCGGTGGAATTATGAGTGGGGCCAAGGCTGCATTGGTCTATCCAGACTGGCCGGATATGGCCGGAAGTTTCCTGCCGGATGTGCTGTTGAAAAGCTCCAACTGGACGGTGGAAAACTTCGTGGAATACGACCAGGGACCCTTTCTTTCCGCCTTGGTTCAATTCTTGCACCGAATGACCGCTTACTCATTGATTATCATTGGTTTATGGGTGTCAATACGTAGTTTCAGCCAATCGATTTCCAACAGTTTTCGGTGGGCTAATATCCTGTTAATAAGTATGTTGGGTATTCAGGTGATATTGGGCATCGCTACTGTTATCAACAGCGTCGGAGAAGTGCCCGTTGACCTTGGCGTTGCTCATCAGGGAGGCGCGGTTTTCTTACTGGGTTTTGCACTCTACGCAGCTTATCATCTCTGGCCGGGGCAGCCTCTGAGACCTGTGGAAAAAGTGGTGGATAACGGTTAGTAAAAAAATAAGCCCTTTTATTTGGTGGGGATTCAGCACTTTGTTATCCACAAGAACCTTTGGATGTTCGGACCGTTAACTGATAAATCATTCTGTAGTTCATGGTTATTATCCTGTTGCTCCACATAATCGTAGAGGCCGTCGTCGGTTTCTTCTTTTTATTCGTCCCTAATGCGGGAGATATTATTCCTGGTTTTGGTGACGGAGAAGGTAGTAGCCATTACTTATTAATGAAAATGTACGGGCTGGCCGCATTCTTCCTCGCCGCAATCGGGGTGGGAGCCTATCTAAAAAGATTGACCGACGTAGCCCTTACTTACCAGATCATGCTCTGGCTGGCCATCTTCCACTTTGCCATGGCGGGAATTCAGCTGGCTTATAACCCCGATCAACGGGCTTCTTTGCTTCACTTGCTGCTTGGTCTGTTTTTAGTCGGGGTATATATTCGTCGTCCTGGTGCTAGGATGGAGGGGTAGGAGTCGAGGAAGCCGTTTTCCCGTGCCGCTCTAATTAATACGATACGGTCACTATAAAACCTTGCTACTTTAGCTAAGGCTGATCGTCCTACGTCCTCGGAGTTGGTAGCGCTAATAGAACTGCAATCGTATCCGTAACCCGTCGGAAAATCACGTTATCACTCAACTGGTCCCGCTTTTTAGGCCACCGGTAACGCCAGTCCAGGCTGCGGCATTGGTCCGCTACGATCACGCCTTTGGTTTTCTGATTAACTGGCAAGTTGACTTCCGTTCGCAGATCCCTGATTTCCTTACTTATGGGGACTAAAATACATTTACCGAGCCGATTGTAGGCCGTTGCACTAATTACGAGGAACAGTTGCTCCGTAACCAGTTGCCCACCGTCGCCACCGGGCAAACGTAAGCTAATGATGTCTTTTTGTCGGGGTAGATAGCGGGCCATTCCAAATTAGATTTCCTTCAATATTTCTGGGTGTTGGTTGTCCTCCGTCGCGCCAGTGAGTAAATACTCAAGATCCAGTTGCTGCTTTACCGGACTAACGAGGATACCCTCCTCCGTAGCCTGCAACTCCACTTTCAACCCATCGACCAGTTCGAAACGAGCTGCCAGAGCACTCGGAATCCGTAATCCGAGGCTATTCCCCCACTTGTTGAGTTTCAAAACCATCAATGAATATACAATGAATATCCATATTTGCTATAATCTTTCTTAATGCTATTCAATACTACCTAAAGCCAGTAGGTTTGTGGGCATTTACAAATGTCTTCCTGTCCCATGAAAGTCCTCAAATTTGGCGGTAGTTCCGTCGGTAGCCCGAATCGTATCCGCGGCATCATCGAAATCTTGAAAAATAATTACGCCTCCGGTGATCATTTTACCGTGGTCTTTTCCGCCTTCGGGGGAGTGACCGATAGTCTCCTGCAAATGGGTCGTCTGGCTTCCGATGGAGACGATAGTTATGGTGAAATATTTAATGCCTTCACCCAACGTCATCAGGATGCCATAGCGGAACTCATTCCAGCGGGTGAACTCAGAGAGGAAACCGCCTCGAAGATGCGGCAGAGTCACGAGGTCCTCAAGAATTTACTGTACGGTATTTTCCTGGTCCGGGAAGCTTCGCTGCGCAGCATGGATTACGTGCTGAGTTTTGGAGAACGTTCTTCTGCTTACATCATCTCACAGACCCTGAATGCTGCCGGTGTACCTACGGAATATCTGGACGCGCGTAAGGTGATCAATACCAATCGGGAGTTTGGGAATGCCCGGGTCGATTTCGAGAAAACCTACGCTCGTATTCGGGATTTCTACGGAGAACACCCCAAGGCCCAGATAGTCACTGGTTTCATAGCTTCCTCCAAAGGAGGACTCACAACTACCTTAGGTCGGGGTGGCTCCGATTATACGGCATCTCTACTTGCCGCCGGGCTGAAAGCTGACGCTGTGGAAATATGGACGGACGTAAATGGTGTACTAACTGCCGACCCCCGCCGGGTGAAGAAAGCTTTCACCATTCCAACGATGACTTACGCCGAAGCAATGGAGATGTCTCATTTTGGTGCCAAAGTTATTTATCCGCCTACCCTGCTACCGGTCATGCAAAGGAAGGTGCCTCTGTACATCAAGAACACCTTCAATCCCGGATTTGAAGGTACCCGTATTAGCGATGAAAGTAGTCTGCTGGATGGAACGGCGGTGAAGGGAATCAGCTCCATCAACGGAGTAGCGCTGTTGACACTTTCAGGTAGTGGCCTTTTTGGAGTGCCGGGAATTTCTGCTCGTCTCTTCGAATCGCTGGCTAGTGCCGGTATCAACGTGATTTTGATTACCCAGGGCTCCAGCGAGCATGCCATCAGTTTTGCCGTCAAGCCAGAAATGGCCAACCGGGCCGCGCGGAAGGTGAGTGAAGCCTTTGAATTCGAGATAGAACGTGGAATCGTTGATCCGGTCAAAACTGAAAATGACTTGAGCGTGGTAGCCATTATTGGTGAGGATATGCGCTATCAACCGGGGATCTCCGGTCGTCTTTTTCAGGCATTGGGAAAGAACGGGGTCAATGCCGTCGCTATCGCCCAAGGTAGTAGCGAGCTGAATATCTCCGTCGTCATTAACAGAGAGAATGAGAATAAAGCACTGAATGCCTTACACGAGGCTTTTTTCTTATCGGATGTGAAAGAGTTGCACTTGTTCGTCGTTGGCGTTGGCCTGATCGGAGGGACGTTAATCGAACAGATCAAAGAACAGAACCCCTATCTCATCGAGAAAAAGGGGCTGGAGATAAAAGTGGTCGGTATGGCCAATTCCCGCAAGATGCTCTTTGACGAGGAGGGGATTGAGCTGGACAACTGGAAAGACCGGCTAGAGACTTCGGAGGTGCAATCAGATCTCCCCATTTTTATTGGGCGGATGCGTGACCTTAATTTAAGCAACACCATCTTCGTCGACAATACAGCCGATGATAAAGTGACCTCTTTCTACGAGGCTATTCTGGACGAAAGTATCAGCATCTCCACGCCCAACAAGATCGCCACATCTTCCAGCTACCTACAGTATCAGCGGTTAAAGAAAATAGCGGATCGCCGGGGTGTACAGTTCCTCTACGAAACGAACGTAGGTGCCGGGCTCCCCGTCATTTCCACCCTGCGTGATTTGATGGACAGCGGCGATCGAATTCTCAAAATCGAAGGTGTACTGAGCGGATCGCTGAGCTATATCTTTAACAACTTCGTTGAAGGCCGGAGCTTTTATCAGGTAGTTGAGGAAGCAAGAGACCTGGGTTTCACCGAGCCGGACCCCCGGATCGATTTATCAGGAAAGGACGTTAAGCGCAAAATTTTGATCCTGAGTAGAGAGAGTGGCGTTGAGCTGGAATCCGACGATATAAAGATCGACGGCTTTTTACCCGAAAGTGTTTTGATGGCGGACTCCATAGAAGCAGTGTTTTCCGCACTTGAATCCGAAGCGGATCACTTTGAAAATTTACGACTTGAAGCAGCTAAAGAGAATAAGGTACTACGAATGATTGCCAGTCTCGAAGGAGAGGTCGCCAGTGTGGGGCTTCAGGCAGTAGGGGCAGATCATCCTTTTTATAATCTAAGTGGCAGTGACAATATGATCGTATTTACCACAGCTCGCTATAAGGAGCGTCCACTTGTTGTACGCGGACCTGGGGCTGGTGCGGAAGTGACCGCTGCCGGAGTATTCGCTGAGATTATCACCATCGGAAATTCTTTGAGCTAATGAGTAATACAATCTATCAGGAGGTGAAAGTTTTCGCACCGGCCACGGTAGCGAATGTGAGTGTGGGATTCGATGTCCTCGGCTTTGCCATTGACCGACCCGGGGATGAAATTGTTGCTCGCCGCATAGATGGACAGCAAGGATTGTCAATCAAAATAATTACAGGTACGGGCGATAAAAAGCTTCCATATACCATCGAAAAGAATACAGCGGGTTATGCCGCTGCGCAATTATTGCGCCACCTTGGCCAGGAGGCATTGGGCATAGAATTGGAAATACACAAGAAGATGCCTTTTGGCAGTGGTATGGGGTCCAGTGCTGCATCGGCGGCCGGAGCGGTCGTGGCAGTTAATGAGTTACTTGGTGCGCCATTGAGCCGTGAGTCATTATTGTACTTTGCAGTAGAAGGTGAACAAGTTGCTGATGGGGCTTTCCATGCAGACAACGTCGGACCTTCCTTATTAGGGGGCATTCTGTTAATTCGCTCAAACCAGGACTTGGATGTACACCGTTTGCCGGTACCTGAAGGATTGCAAATAGCCGTGGTTCATCCGGAAATAGAGATACTGACTAAGGATGCCAGAGCAGTACTTGGTGACCAGGTTGCGCTGTCAACGGCCATCGCTCAAAGTGGCAATCTAGCCAGTTTTGTTGCTGCTCTGTTTACTAATGACCTGATGCTACTTTCCCGCTCCTTACAAGATGTAATGGTAGAGCCCCAGCGTAAGCAATTAATCAAGGGGTTCGATGATGTACAATCTGCCGCGCTAAAGAGTGGAGCACTGGGTTGTGGCATTAGCGGTGCCGGCCCCAGTATTTTTTGCCTTTGCGATTCCGGCTATCTGGCTCAATCTGCCGGGCAGGCGATGCAGCAGGCTTTTGCCAGTCATAGCATAGAGAGCCAGCTTTATGTATCCCCTATCAACCAGCAAGGCGTTATTGTCTTAAGTAAAAGCTAATCCAATGCAGTTTTTTAGTACCAATAATCCTGAGTTAAGAGTCGATTTAGAAGAGGCAATTTTTCGGGGACTACCGGCAGACAATGGCCTATATATGCCAGAACGGATAGATCCATTACCTGAGTCATTCTTTCAAGAATTACCTGATCTAAGTTTTTCGGAGATCGGCTTCCGGGTAAGCCGGCAATTATTGAAAGGAGCAATCGCTGATGATGCGCTAAGATCTATCGTTGAGGAAGCCATAAACTTCCCGGCACCACTCATTAAGCTGGATGAGCAGAAGAGCATTTTGGAGCTATTTCATGGTCCCTCTCTGGCCTTTAAAGACTTTGGAGCCCGATTCATGTCGCGCCTCATGGCGCACTTTAATAAAGAAAAAGACAAACAACTAGTGATTTTAGTAGCTACTTCCGGAGATACCGGAGGGGCTGTTGCAGCGGGCTTTTACCAGACGCCAGGCATTGAAGTTGTTATTCTCTACCCTAAAGGTAAGGTGAGTCTCTTGCAAGAAAAACAACTCACTACCCTAGGCCATAATATTAAAGCCTTAGAGGTTGATGGTACATTTGATGATTGCCAGCACCTAGTAAAGCAAGCTTTTTTGGACGAGGATTTACGCGACCAGATTCGTCTAAGCTCGGCCAATAGTATTAATATCGCCCGACTGATTCCTCAATCATTTTACTACTTTGAAGCATATAAACAGTTACTTGGACAGGGTATTATTACCCCACCGGTCTTTTGTATTCCCAGCGGCAATTTCGGCAATTTAACGGCTGGTTTACTCGCCCACCGTCTTGGTTTACCCGTTACTCAATTCATTGCGGCGACCAATAGCAATGATGTTGTGCCCCAGTACCTGCAATCGGGAAATTATAATCCACGACCTAGTGTGGCTACTTTATCCAATGCTATGGACGTTGGCAAGCCTAGTAACTTCGCGAGAATGGCTAATTTATATGGGCAGATCAATGGTAGAGATCCTCTAGAGAAGGCGACTTGGGAATCAATGCGCCAACTCATTACTGGTTATGCTTTTACTGATTTAGAAACAGAAGCAGCAGTTCAACTAGTAAAGGATCGTTTCGACTATACTATTGATCCACATGGAGCAGTAGGCTATTTAGCTTTAGATCGATACCAAAAAGAGACCAATTCATCCCACGGCATAATCCTGGAAACAGCCCACCCTAGCAAGTTTAAGCCTGATGTAGAACGTATTCTTAGACACGAAATAGAGGTTCCCGAGAGACTTGCGGAGTTAGAGAACAGGGAGAAAGTGGCTGTTGAAATGAGTATTATATACTCTCCTGTTCGTAAATGGTTGCTCGAGCAATACGTCTAATGTTCCACGTGGAACATCTTAAGTCCATCGTGATTTGTGAAAGTGTTCCACGTGGAACATTCTTTGGTTAAGTATATTTTATCATTGATGGCGAAGTCATCAAAACTTGTCACGAGTCTTGATGAAGCTGCTTTATGCTGGAGTATTTACTAGCGAACTCAAGCTTGTATTGTCATAAATTATTGCTTTATCTGTGGTGATCGCCGTAGGTTAATAATGCTTTCGCTTCTGGTACACATTGCTATTTTAGCTTCGCTGATCGTCCTTTGTCCTTGGATTTGTTAATCAAAACACGTCCGGCAATAAAGAGGCTTCTCAGGCTTGAAGTCCTTATATTTACATTCCCATATTCACTAATCCTTAATCCAGTCTAAAAACCAATGAAGCACATATTCTCATTATTAGTCATGATGCTACTAGTCAGTGGTAACTTAATGGCCCAAACAGAAAACATTAACAAGAATCCCTTCCGCCAGCTAGGAACGGAATTACCTACGCCGAATGTCTATCGTAATGCAGCCGGCATGCCTGGCCACCAGTATTGGCAACAGCAGGCTGATTACAAAATGGATATCCGCCTTGATGACGAAAACCAGAGGATATACGGCGAGCAAACCATTACCTATCACAACAACTCCCCTGATAAGCTATTCTACCTCTGGGTACAGCTCGACCAGAACATGCGTGCCAAGGACTCTGATACCTACAAAATCGGAACTAGCAAAGTAAACGAGCGGATGTCACTACGCGGTCTGTCTCGCCTGGAGCCCAGTTTTGATGGCGGCTTTAAGCTTGACTACGTACGCCATGGAGATGACAGTCCCGCTGATTATACCGTAGTGAAAACCATGATGCGGGTTGAGTTGGACGAGCCACTTGAAAGCGGTGATCAGACGGAACTCAAAATTAAGTGGTGGTACAACATCAATGACCGAATGAAGATCGGAGGTCGCTCTGGCTATGAGTACTTCGAGGAAAATGATAACTACCTTTATACCATCGCTCAGTTCTACCCCCGTATGGCCCTGTATACGGATGAGGACGGTTGGCAGAATAAGCAATTTTTGGGAAGTGGTGAGTTCACCCTGACCTTCGGTGACTATGAGGTAGATATCACCGTGCCAGCTGACCACTTGGTAGCAGCTACTGGTACCCTGCAAAATGAAGGCGACGTAATGACCCGCGAACAACGTAAGCGGATGGAAGCTGCTCGTAAAGAAAGAGTACAACCCGTGTTGATCGTCACTCAGGAAGAAGCTGAAGAGGCGGAAAAAGGCAAGTCGACTAAAATGAAGACTTGGAAGTTCAAAGCAGAAAACGTACGTGACTTTGGCTGGGCCAGTTCTCGCAAATTTATCTGGGACGCTATGGGTGTAGCTCAGGATGATGGCACCGTGGTGATGGCCATGTCCATGTACCCAAAAGAAGGTAACCCACTATGGGAACGCTTCAGTACGAAGGCGGTGGCCCACACCTTGAAGTGGTATACTCACTATACCTTTAATTATCCCTACCCGGTAGCCTGGTCGATTAACGCTGCCAATATTGGTATGGAGTATCCAATGATCTGTTTCAATTTCGGCCGCACCGAAGAAGACGGTACTTATAGCGAAAGAACGAAGTACGGTATGATCGGCGTGATCATTCACGAGGTAGGACACAACTACTTCCCGATGATTGTCAACTCTGACGAGCGTCAGTGGACCTGGATGGACGAAGGCTTAAATACTTTCCTTCAGTATCTGACTGAGCAACAATGGGAGCGAGACTACCCCAGTCGGCGAGGACCTGCTCACAAGATCGTAGATTACATGAAAGGCGATAAAAAGTACATTTCGCCAATTATGACCAATTCGGAGTCTATTTACCAATTTGGTAATAATGCTTACGGTAAACCGGCTACCGGATTGAATATTCTGCGCGAGACCATTCTTGGACGTGAGAACTTCGATTATGCCTTTAAGCAGTATTCTCGGCAATGGATGTTCAAGCATCCTGAACCCGCTGATCTTTTCCGCTTGATGGAAGATGCCTCCGGCGTAGATTTGGACTGGTTCTGGCGCGGTTGGTTCTTTACAACTGATAACGTCGATATTGCGCTGACCGGTGTTACGCCTTACAGGATCAATAGTCAAAATCCCGACGTTGAAAATCCACTGGCCAAAAAACAAGAGGTGGAGGAGCCGCGTAACATCAGCAGCATTCGTAATGAAAAAGAAATTGCACAAACTTACGATGAGCAAGATCGTAGCCTCCGTGACTTCTATACGGAGTACGACCCGCTGGAAGCTTCGATTTTGGACCGCGAAGAGTACCAGAAATTTGAAGCAGGTCTTTCTGATGAAGAGCGAGCCGTTTTAAACGCCAACGAATTCTACTACCAATTGGACTTCGAGAACGTAGGTGGATTGGTGATGCCCATCATCCTACAATTCAAAATGGCTGATGGTACAGTAGAAGACCGTACGATCCCGGCTGAAATCTGGAAACTGAATTACAAAGAAGTAAGCAAGGTCTTTGTTTTTGACCAAGCGGTTGATGAAGTAGTCTTGGATCCGTATTTGGAAACCGCCGACACAGACCGTGGTAACAACTACTTCCCTAATCGTCCGGAGCAAAGCCGTTTCGACCTCTATCAGGGGCGTCGCCGTGGAGGTGGTGAGAATCCGATGCAGCGTAACCGGCGGGCACAAGAGCGTGAAAGCGAAGGCAGCGAGGAATAGCTGTTGTACATATGAAGAAATTCATAATATTATCGTTTTTGATAATATGTGGAGGCGGTATCCTGTATACCGCCTCCGCTATTTTCATGGCTACCGAGAGCTACCCCGGTGGTACTATTCTTGACCGTCAGTCTACTGGATATGATTGGTGGAACAACTACCTCAGTGATCTGGGACGGCGTCGGGCGTGGAATGGCACAAGTAACGTGGTGAGTAATAACTACTTCGATAACGGTCTCCGCATTGCTGCTTTACTCATGGTGGTGCTGTTCAATCTTTTGCCCTTTCTGTTTGAAGAGGGCAAACAAAGGGTAAGAGCCATTTTAGTGGCTCTTTTAAGCTTCGGATCCGCCTTGGCTTACATCGGTATTGTTTGGTATCCATTAGACGTTAATTACCGCCTGCATACGGTTTGTGTCAGGATAGGTTTTATCTCATTTTGGATATTGAGTTTACTCTTTGCCGGCCTGATTCGTAAAGAGCAACGCTACCCCAACTTTTTTGCAGCAGTGATGTACCTTTTTGCCATTGTTTTCCTTATTCAGATCGGGATCATGCTGCTGGGGCCAAGGGCCTGGTCTTCTCCGGCTGCTCTGCAATTACAGGTAACGGCCCAGAAGATCATTGTGGGTTTACAGCTATTTGTAATGCTGATTCAGACCGTCGGACTCAGTTTGTTTATTCTAAGACCCAAGCAGGCTGTGAACTAAATAGTCGATAAGCTCTTAAATTGTTTTCTACCTTCGAATCATGTCCAACACTTACGAAAATTCCTCCCTCCGCCTCATCACCAGTGAAGTGTCCTCCGGCTCCTTACGCTGGCGCTGCCCCAGTAATATCGCCTTGGTCAAGTACTGGGGCAAATACGGAAATCAACTGCCCCGCAACCCCTCGGTAAGCTTTACGCTGGATAGTGCGGCCACGGATACTACGCTGCACTACGCCGTACGCACCGGAGAAATGACCGATCGGGCGAAAGTAGAACTCTTACTGGACGGCGTACAACGTGATGACTTCGCCCGGCGAACGGCGGACTATTTCACCAAGCTTTTCCCCATTTACCCTTTTCTGCGGCAATTGGAGTTCAAAATTGAAACCAGTAACAGTTTTCCCCACTCGGCCGGTATCGCCAGTTCCGCTTCGGGGATGAGTGCCCTGGCTTGCTGTCTGGTGGATATGGAAGAGCGTTTATTCGAACCCATCAAAGACAAATCGGAGAGATGGCGCAAAGTCAGCTATCTGGCCCGACTGGGTTCTGGCAGTGCCTGCCGTTCGGTTTACGCGGACGCGGCGGTTTGGGGAGAATTGTCAGGACTTCAAAGCCTGCCCGGCTCCGCGAATGGTCAGACGGGTGGCAGCCTTGAATACGCCGTTCCGGTAGGGGAGCGCCTGCACCAGAACTTTAAAGCGTTCCACGACGATATTCTACTCATCAGTAGCGGAGAAAAGAGTGTGAGTAGCAGTGCCGGCCACGGCCTGATGGACAATAGCCCCTACGCCGAACCCCGCTACAAACAAGCCCAGCGCAATTGCGAGGAAATGCTGACCGTACTTAGTAATGGCGACATGGACCGCTTCGGCAGTATCCTGGAGTCCGAAGCATTGACCCTGCACGCACTCATGATGGCCAGCCAGCCACCTTATCTGTTAATGGAACCTAATACGATTACTGCCATCCGGGCAGTGCAGCAGTGGAGAGCGGATACCAGGAATCCACTTTACTTCACCTTGGATGCCGGCCCCAATCTGCACTTACTCTATCCGGACAGCATTGCACTACCGGTCCGGAATTTCGTGCGGGAGCAACTGCTTCCGCTAACCGCCGAAGGAAAGTACATTGCCGACCGGATGGGACACGGACCGGAGAAATTGGAACTAAGCGAGTGATCTAAAGTGGCAGCTCATGCGTTTTGCTTGATACACCAGATAAAACAGGGCTATTTTGCTTGATACACTATACAAGATGAGCATTTCACTCCTTCGTAGCGCCGGGTTCTGTTTGCTGATGCTCGCGGGCGTAAGCTGCCAGTCACAACCAGTTCCCAAGGAACTCGCAACGAGCTATAGCCCGCTGAATGAAAAACTGGCGCGTACCATTTCCGCCGATGAATATGCCATCAGCCCAACCACTGCCCAAGGTTTGGACGCTCCCATCTATCTGGATGCCCGGGAAACGGAGGAATACCAGGTCAGTCATCTGCCCGGTGCAGTCATGATCGGTTACGACCGGCCAAATTATAAACTGCTGGATGGATTTGCCCAAGACCGCCCCGTCGTCGTCTACTGCACCATTGGCTATCGTAGCGAAAGAATAGCAAAAAAACTACGTGAGCGTGGCTTTGAAAAAGTTTACAACCTTTACGGCAGCATTTACGCCTGGAGTCTCGCCGGACTACCGTTGGAAGATGCCAAAGGGCAGCCGACCGAGCGCGTACATACCTACAATAAGAAGTGGGGGAGTTATTTACCGGAAAGTGTGGAAAAGGTGTACTAATTATTTTACTGGTGATGCAGCGAAAATGATCGTTTTGGGTCTTATTAGTAGTCAGATAAAGTTTTTAACTTGCTCTGTCTCTTGTATTTACAGTTCACTCGTTCGCCAAATATTAGCAATATGCGCTTTTTCTACTCACGTCTTTTTCTACTCATCGGTCTCGTTTCCTTATCCGGCTTTTCTGCCGTGCAAGCTTGCACCTGTTCCTCGTTTAGCAACACCTTTTGCGGTATGTACGGACCGGATACCCGGGTCTACCGGGCCAGCATCATTGAATACGTAGACATACCGATATCTGGCAACTGGTCCACACCTACACTTCAGGTCGAGATCATCGACATATTGAACGGTCCGGACGACCTGGGAACCGACACGCTTACACTGGTAGGGCAAGACGGTCTCAATTGTGCTACTAACTTACCGCTTGAATACGAAGGGGAGATTATTTTTCTGGCCAACTATGTATTCTTTGACGGTTATTGGAATAATGACGCCATCGAATTATGCGTGGAACTCAGTGGCTGTGGGCCGTCTTATCTCAACGTCATTGATGAAGAGATCCATGGCCCCATTGGAGGGAACATGAACAGCGGAATTAGTTTGATTGATTTTATCAATAATTTAGGCGAATTGGGTGACTGCGCCTTATCCGTAGATGTCGCAGATCCTCAGCTCACTGCTGAAGACTTCGAGGCCTATCCCAATCCCGCGAACAGTAGGGTGTATATAGATATGATCAATAACACATCCTTCACCGAGTTGAATGTATCGCTGATCAACACCACGGGTAAAACGGTCCGTCGACAAAGCTTTGCGGGTTCGGAACGGCTCGTTGATATTGATGTTGCTAATCTCCCTTCCGGTATCTACTTTTTACGACTAACGACTGATCAGGGCGAAATCACTAAACGCATCGTGGTCAATTAAGGGAAACAACGTCTTCCGTTTCAATCCGGGATAGTTCTTCTAATTTTCCAGAGGCATAGAGCATCGGTAGTTCACTCAGGTCAGTACCTAACGGTGCTTTATAATTCACGTAATCCTGAAAAAGTATCCCGTCAACCACCCTGGGGTTGTAAGCACTACGGAAACGTACGCCGCCACCGTTGACTGTATAGTCGTAAGCCAAATAATCGATACGGCCAGTTTCCTCATTGATCCAGTAGCGAAAGTTGTCGTCGTGGTCGTTACCGCCGCCTTCTTCATCGAATGAAACTTGTAATGTTTCGTAACGCTGGCCTTTAATGATGTGTGGGCCGGCGTGTTCCAGATTCACGGCCGGGTCGGTTAGTTTGGCTGGCAAAGTAGCAAAGTAAATTACGGAGTTGAGGCTTTCCGTGCCAGCGGCGATTTGCTTGGGCGTCAGTCTCGTCGCCTGACCATCGATAGTGCGGGAGAACTGACCGTTTTCCAGTACATCCACGATCATGGAACCATCCTTTTGGCTGGTGCTTTCGTAGCGGTAGTTTTTGCCATCGTTCTTGAAACGGTAGTCTTTTTTGCGAAAGGCAAATACGTATTCGGCCTGGAAGTAGCGTTCACCCCCGTGGGCATTCAGGGCTTTCTTGAGTAATTGGTCGGCCGGGCCCATCATTACCGGCCGTTCGTCATTAGTGTTTTCACGGGAGATTGTTAATGGAGCTTCACCGGGATCACTGCTACTTTGATAGCCATCATCTTCATTATTCTGGCTTCGTTCCTCCCCTGTATTATCAGCCACATTATCTTTCACTGTCTTAGGTGTACATCCGATGAACAAGGACAGAACTGAAAGAGTGATAATTAAACGATACATAATCTTTATTTTGCTGGCTGATTTGATCACCTATTACAAGCCTTGAAAAATGCGCATTCTCTACGCAATACTCACCGTTTTACTGCTTTCGGTTGCAACGACGAGCCTGATCGCACAATCCGAAACGGTATTCAAACATACCATTACTTTTGGCGGCAGTCTGAGCCTGAGCAGCCAAAGGGCGGATGACGACAACAAGTCCAGTTCCTTCTCCATCAATCCTTACGTAATGCGGCGGGTTGATCGGAATTGGCAAGTAGGTCTTTGTATAGGTTATGGGCGTTCGGTTGATCACAGTCGCAGAACGGTTAGTAACGTACCTAATTCCATCGTAATACCTCCGTTTAGAGGAGATATTATAAGCTTTGGTAGCGGGAGTTTCGAAATCTTCAATCCAATCATTTTTTCCACTACCCAGGATATTGAAACAGTCTACACCCAATTTAATCCTTGTGTATTTGGTCGTTTTACAGTCAATCCAGACGATCGGTTCTCGATATTCGTGGAACCCCATCTTTCTTATAGTCTGGGCAAATTCAGGCAGGATGTCTTTGACCGCAACAACCAAAATCTTGCTGAATCCGAAAGTTATGTGCGGAGTATTAACCTGGGGAGTCAACTAGGCCTGACCTATAGTTTCAATGAGCACTGGAGAGCAACGGCCTTCGCCGGTTATTTAGGTTACAATCTTATTTCGACAAAAACAGAGCGAGAAGACCGCTTTGAACAGGCCAGTACCGGAACTTCAATTGACCTTAGCCCGAGGTCAGTTCGGCTGGCGGTGGAATATAGTTTGTAAAATTGATCTACGAGAATTATCAAGTTCCGCCCCTCTCCACCCCCGAGCGGCTATCCGATCACCTCGTCGGAATCTTCCCGATAGCGGCCAGCCGGAAAGGGATTAAAAAGAGGATCAAGAAGGGACACGTATCCATCGACGGGCGGGTGGGATACACCGGAGACTGGCTATACGGTGGAGAGCAGATCGAATTACTTCTCCCCGCGATTGAAGTCAACAGCAAAAAGCCCAATCTGCAACTAACCGTCCATTTCGAAGACGATCACCTCGCCGTGGTGGAAAAACCGGCCGGCTTACTCACCTCTGGTAATAAGTGGATGACCTTGGCGAATGCCTTACCTGCTAATCTTACGCCCAGCCGAAAAACGGACGCGCTGGTGTATCCCCAGCCCGCTCATCGACTCGATTACGCCACCAGTGGCTTGGTTGTGGTGGGTAAAACGGCGAGTTGCCTCACCCGTCTGGGCGAACTCTTTGCTAGGCGGATGATCCGAAAAAACTATCTGGCCGTGGTCATTGGCGAAATTCCTGAGAGAGGAAATGTGGAACAATCAATTGATGGGAAACCGGCCAGTTCCACTTACGAACGGCTGGACCGCCAGTCCTCTCCTCGTTTCGGCTGGTTGAATCTGGTGCGTCTTTCTCCGGCTACCGGCCGTCGTCACCAACTTCGAATCCACTTGGCTGCACTCGGTTGCCCCATACTCGGCGACCAGAAATATGGCATCGAGGGACTGGTATTGAAAGGTAAAGGACTTTACCTCCATGCCCACCAGTTGAGTTTTATTCATCCAATCACTAGTGAGGAAATAGAGGTGACTAGCAAAGTAGCAAAGAAGTTTACCAAGCTGTTTGCGAATTGATTTCGAAGATTAAAGCTACGTACCGGATGCCAGTTTCGCAGTTCTAGTGAGTATCTCGGACCGGAGGTCCATGACTAATTATTTGGGTTCCTTAAAAAGCTACTAGAGATTCCGGTCAAATTCGACCTTGAGGCAGAAAGCACCGGTAAGACTAAATTTGACGATTTTACCTAAATTTGCGGCCAAGAGCTGATTTGGTTTTCGGTTTGTTGACCGATTTTGAGGATTTTTTGATCTCAGCAAGGCAGCGAAACCAGAGTTTAGCAGCGCTAAATGAGGATTTCGCTAATGCCGCTGGGGGCCGGAAAAGTCCAAAATGAGGACGCGAATTGAAATCCAAACCAGCTCTATTTCGGGTCAACGACCTTCTGAAGCGTAGAGGACACCTTAATCGAACACACTCATCCGAGTCTCTACGGCCAATTAGTTCGCTTGTCGCGAAGACTGAACATCATTCTTTCTTCCACAACAAGTAAATTTTAAGTTTTATGGTTAATTCTATTCTCTTGGCGGTGCCTGTTCTGGGCATACTCGCCCTTGTTTTCATGGCTATCAAATCGGCCGGAGTATCCAAGCAGGATCCCGGTAACGATCTAATGCAAAGAATTGGCAAGAACATTGCCGACGGAGCCATGGCCTTCCTCAAAGCCGAGTACAAAGTACTGGCCATTTTTGTAGCTGTCGTAGCCGTTATTTTAGCCGTTACCGCTGATCCTGCTACCTCCAGTATTATGATCGCGGTTTCCTTTGTTCTCGGAGCCGTTTGCTCTGCGGGTGCCGGATTTATCGGGATGAACGTAGCGACTAAAGCTAATATTCGTACCACCCAGGCGGCTCGTACCAGTTTGGGTAAAGCCCTCGGCGTTGCCTTTGACGGCGGTGCTGTAATGGGGCTCGGTGTAGTAGGTCTCGGCCTGCTGGGTCTCGGTTTGCTCTTCCTGCTTTTCAAAGGACAGTTTGCCGGCGATCTCGTCATCACCGACGCTACTTCCGCCGATGCTGCTCAGGCTGCGATTCTTAAAGTAATTACGGTCATTACTGGTTTCTCTTTCGGTGCCTCCTCTATCGCCCTGTTCGCACGGGTGGGTGGTGGTATTTACACCAAAGCTGCCGATGTTGGCGCTGACCTGGTAGGTAAGGTAGAAGCCGGTATCCCCGAGGATCACCCGCTGAACCCCGCCACCATCGCCGATAACGTAGGTGACAACGTAGGTGACGTAGCCGGTATGGGTGCCGACCTTTTCGAATCTTACGTAGGTTCAATCATCGGTACCATGGTAATCGGTGCTGCTTACATGACGCTTCCCGCCTTTTACAACACCGACCTCGGTGGATTGAACGGCGTTCTTCTGCCACTCGTAGTAGCCGGCATTGGTATCGTCGCCTCTATCATTGGTACCTTCTTCGTTCGCGTTAAGGAGGGCGGTGACCCACAAAAGGCACTCAACCTCGGCGAACTGATCGCCGCCGCTATCATGCTGGCCGGTACTTTCTTTGCCGTCACTACCCTGATGCCCGCAGAATGGTCCGTCGAAAACAGCAATGGTCTGTTACAGACTTACACCAATATGGGTATTTTTTACGCTATTCTCTTCGGCCTCGTTGCCGGTTTGGGTATCGGTTACATCACCGAGTACTATACGGGTACCGGCACCAAGCCGGTTCAGGGTATTGTTGATCAGTCACTGACCGGTGCAGCCACTAACATCATCTCCGGCCTCGCAGTTGGTATGCGTTCTACGGCATACCCGATCATCGTACTGTCTGCCGCCATCATCGGTTCTTATTACTTTGCCGGTCTCTACGGTATCGGTATCGCAGCCGTCGGTATGTTGGCCAATACGGGTATCCAACTCGCCGTTGATGCTTACGGTCCGATCTCCGACAATGCCGGTGGTATTGCCGAAATGGCCGGTCTGCCAAAAGAAGTACGCGAGCGTACGGACAAATTGGACGCCGTAGGTAACACTACTGCCGCTATCGGTAAAGGCTTCGCCATTGGTTCTGCTGCACTGACTGCTCTGGTCCTCTTCGCTGCCTTCATGCAGACGGCCGGGTTGAGTACCATTGATATTGCAAATCCTTACGTAACTGCCGGCCTTTTCCTCGGAGCCATGCTGCCGTTCCTGTTCTCTGCTTTCTCTATGGAAGCCGTAGGCCGTGCTGCTAACGATATGATCCAGGAAGTCCGCCGCCAGTTCGCCGAAATTCCGGAACTCAAAGCTGCCCTGGAAGTCATGAAGCGTTCCGGTCACGATACTTCCAAGTACAATGCGGCTGACCTCGCAACGTTCAACGCCGCCGACGGTAAAGCCGACTACGAAAAGTGTGTGGAGATCTCTACTAAAGCATCCATCCGTGAGATGGTAATGCCAGGCCTGATCGCCGTAGTAACACCGGTAGTTATCGGTTTCGGCGGTGGTGCCGAAATGCTGGGTGGTCTCCTCGCCGGAGTAACCAGTGCTGGTGTTATGATGGCCATCTTCCAGTCCAACGCCGGTGGTGCCTGGGACAATGCTAAGAAGATGTTCGAAGAAGGTGCTTCCGTACAGGGTACCATCTTCCACAAAGGCTCCGAGCCGCACAAAGCTGCGGTTGTAGGTGATACCGTTGGTGATCCGTTCAAGGATACCTCCGGGCCCAGCCTTAATATTCTGCTCAAACTGATGAGTGTGGTAGCTTTGGTTATTGCACCAATGCTGTAATACTGAGCTTAAATTTTTACGACCGGCCTAGCCGGAGTCACAAAAATTAAAGAAGCCCTGGTTCCATTTTGGAATCGGGGCTTTTTCATAAGGTCGGGCCATGTAGTAGTCGATTGTCGCGAAATCTCGAATATTATCGTACCGGTCTGGTCGCGAGCTTATGAAATTTCAGCTAGCTTCAAAATCAAAAAGCGACGCGCCCGTTAAGGACGCGCCGCGGCTCACTTTGTTTGGGTTAGAAACCACGCGAGCGGTGTTTTTCCTCCCCAACGGGGGGAAGAAATATGGAGGAAACAAGTCTTGGGATTATTGAGGAGTCGGTGGTGCTGTAGATAAAATGTCAAACGAAAGCAAAATGTGCCCCCGAAACTCACCCTTGTGACGGCTTTTTGGCGGCCGGTCACATCCTTTTGAAAAAAACAATTGTTCCCATGTCTATGCTACGCAAGCTTTTCATTTTACCCATTCGGTTTTATCAATTGGCTATATCGCCCATGTTAGGTCCGAGCAAATGTCGGTTCCAGCCTACTTGTTCCCAGTATGCGCTGGAGGCTATTGAAGAATGGGGTGTATTAAAAGGTACGTGGTTGGGCGCCAAACGGATTGCGCGTTGTCACCCCTTTGGAAAATCCGGTTACGATCCGGTACCTAAAAAGAAGGAAGAAAAACTATGAATATCACTCGCCGACCCCGTCGAAACCGCTCTTCCGCCGCCGTGCGGGCCATGGTAAGGGAAACTGAATTGACACCCGCTCATTTGGTCCAACCTATCTTCCTGATGCCCGAGGCTGACACCCGCCTGCCGGTAAGCAGTTTGCCGGGAACTTTCCGTTTAGGTATCGAGGAAGTGCTACGGGAAATGGAGCAATACCGAAAGCTGAACCTGAACAGCTTCATCATGTTCCCCGCCGTGCCGGAAGAAAACAAGGACAAAACGGGCACCTATGGGCTGGAAGATAATTTTTATCTGGAAGCTGCCCGCCGCCTGAAAGCCGAGCACCCCGATATATGCCTAATCAGTGATATTGCCCTGGATCCCTATAGTAGCGATGGACATGACGGACTGGTATTGAACGGAAAAGTGGATAACGATGCTACTTTACCACTACTGGATAAAATGTCAGTTCTTCAGGCGGAAGCCGGCTTCGACCTCCTCGGCCCCAGTGATATGATGGATGGACGGGTGGGATCCATGCGCCGCGCCCTGGATGCAGCCGGTTATATTGACGTTGGTATCATGAGTTATACCGCCAAATATGCCAGCGCCTTTTACGGACCCTTCCGTGATGCCCTGGACAGTGCCCCACGCCAATTACAGGACGTTCCAACCGATAAAAAAACTTACCAGATGGACCCGGCAAATGCCCGGGAAGCTTTACTGGAAGCCACCCTCGACGTCGCTGAAGGGGCAGATTACCTCATGGTAAAACCGGCGATCAACTACCTGGATATTATTTACCGCTTGCGGGAAAGCCAGCAACTACCCATCGCCGCCTATCACGTCAGTGGAGAATGTGCCATGTTATTAGCTGCCGCCGAAAGAGGTTGGCTGGATTATCAACAAGCTGCTACGGAAGCTTTAGTCAGTATCCGCCGGGCTGGCGCTGACGTGATCATTACCTACTTCGCCAAAGATTACGCAAGCTGGTGGCAACAGGGGGTGATACAGTGAAGGCAATGGGGTGAAGTCTCGTGGTGCGAGAACTAATGACTGGATGTCAGGATAAGTTCAATTTTACAGCAGGACTTCAAAGTAGCAATATTGATAATTGCAGGATATAGAAAGTCTCCCTTTAACCCGTACACATGGCTACTTTGTTAGTCCTGTTGAACCTACGCCAACTCCTCTTTCAAAAACCTACCGGTATGGCTCTCCTCCACTTTAGCGACCTGAGCGGGCTTACCTTTAGCTACAACCTTACCACCACCTTTACCTCCTTCCGGGCCCATGTCTATAATGTAGTCGGCTACTTTGATGACGTCCATTGTGTGCTCAATGACAATGACAGTGTTACCCTTCTCAACCAGACCATTAAGCACTTTTAGTAAATACTTGATGTCTTCGAAGTGTAATCCAGTCGTTGGCTCATCCAGGATATAGACAGTGTTGCCGGTATCTCGTTTACTCAGTTCCTCACTCAGTTTTACGCGTTGGGCTTCGCCTCCACTCAGGGTGGTAGCTTGCTGACCCAGGGTAATGTAACCCAAACCGACGCTGGCCAGAGTCTTCAACCGTCTGCTGATCTTGGGAATGGCGGCGAAGAATTCACTGGCTTCGCTTACCGGCATATCCAGTACATCGTTGATGCTTTTCCCTTTATACAGAATTTCCAGCGTTTCCCGATTGTAGCGTTTGCCTCCGCAGGTTTCACACTCTACGTAAACATCGGGCAGGAAATTCATTTCGATGGTGCGTTTACCACTTCCCTTACATTCTTCACAGCGGCCGCCTTTTACGTTAAAGCTGAAACGACCGGGCTTGTAACCCCGAATCTTGGCTTCCGGGAGGTTACTGAACAGACTACGAATGTCCGTAAAAAGCCCGGTATAAGTTGCCGGATTAGAACGGGGTGTCCGCCCGATCGGCGACTGATCGATATCGATCACTTTATCCACGTGTTCCAACCCTTTGATGGATTTATACTCCATCGGCCGCTTGATGCTTTTATAAAAGTGCTGTCGCAGAATGGGGTACAGCGTTTCGTTGATCAGGGTGGATTTTCCGCTTCCGGAAACACCGGTCACCAAGGTTAGTGTTCCCAGGGGAATTTTGATGTTGACCTTTTGAAGGTTATTGCCATTTGCGCCTTTTAATTCCAGGAAGTTACCGTTACCCTTACGGCGGCTTTTTGGCACTTCGATAGATTTGCGGCCGCTCAAATAATCAGCGGTAATACCAGATTTTTTATCGAACGATTCTGGGACACCCTCGGCTACGACTTTACCGCCGAGTTTACCGGCTCCGGGCCCTAGATCCAGCAGGTAATCGCTGGCGACCATAATATCGCGGTCGTGTTCCACAACAATCACAGTGTTGCCAATATCCGTTAATTGACGGAGTGCTTCGATCAGTCGCATGTTGTCTCGCTGATGCAAGCCGATACTGGGTTCATCCAGAATGTAAGTAATACCCGTCAACTGGGAACCAATCTGGGTGGCTAGCCGAATCCGCTGAGCCTCGCCACCGGATAGTGAGCGGCCCGGACGGTCCAGACTGAGATACCCTAAACCGACGTGTAGCAAAAAGCGTAGCCGGAAACGAATCTCCTTTAAAATGTCTTTGGCGATCAGGGCAGTACGCTCATCCATACCTTCTTCGGCCGTTTCCAGCCAGGTGCCCAGTTCACTGAGGTCCATCCGGGCCAGGTCACCAATGGCAGCTCCTTTGATTTTGAAGTGGCGTGATTCCAACCGCAGGCGAGATCCTTCGCAGACGGAACATTCATCAATGGTCATGAAATCTTCCGCCCATTGGCGGATGCGTTCACTGGTCGTTTCGGTATACCAGCGTACGATCATATTCATCAAGCCCTGGGCTTCCACATCCCAGACAAGATCGTGAGCTACTTTATCGTAACGTGACTTTTTCTTTTTCTTCGCCTGCTTACCGTAAAGAATCAACTCCAGAGCTTCTTTAGGAATCTTTTCGATCGGGTCGCTGAGCTTGAATTTATAACGCTTAGCAATGTCTTTTACCTGCTTGAAAGTCGTATTGTCACGTCCTTCACCCAAAGGCACAATGCCTCCTTTATTTATACTTTTCTTCTCGTCAGGAATAACTTTGTCGATATCCGGCGTATTCACCTGACCCAGCCCTTTACAATTCGGACAATAGCCATAGGGTGAGTTGAAGGAAAAGGAATTAGGTGATGGCTCCTCGTAGGAAATACCGTTTTCAGCATCCATCAGGTTTTTGGAAAAAGGGCGCACATCGTTATCGTCGTGGTCGGCGATAAACAACAGACCATCTCCCATTTTCAGAGCGATCTGAGCGCTTTGACTCAGCCGGTCCCGTCGCTCCTCACTCATTTTTATGCGGTCGACAACCAATTCGATGTCGTGAACTTTGTAGCGATCCACCTGCATTTTAGGGACCAGCTCAGTGATCTCACCGTCTACCCTCACTTTCGTAAAACCTTGCTTACGCATTTGTTCAAATAGCTCGCGGTAATGTCCCTTTCGGCCGCGTACCAATGGAGCCAATACACTGATCTTCTTGCCATCGTACTGCTTGGCAATCTCATCTTTCATCTGCTCTTCGTTATAACGAAGCATCGGTTTTCCACTAATGTGGCTGTAAGCCGTACCTGCTCGTGCGTAGAGTAGGCGCAGAAAATCATAAATCTCAGTGACGGTACCCACCGTGGAACGAGGGCTGCGGTTGGTTGTCTTTTGCTCGATACTGATGACCGGGCTTAGTCCGGTGATCTGTTCCACCTCCGGCCGTTCCATACTACCCATGAACTGGCGAGCGTAGCTACTAAAGGTTTCCATATACCGACGCTGTCCTTCGGCATAAATAGTATCAAAAGCCAGACTTGATTTGCCACTTCCACTCAACCCGGTAATTACCACGAGTTGATTGCGTGGCAATTGCACATCTATATCTTTGAGGTTGTGTTCTTTGGCACCGGTAACGGCGATAAAATCTTCCGGTGAGGGACCGGCTTGTTCCAAAGGGGCATCATTAGGCTGAATATCCATAAAGTTGTTAACGCTTGGCGCTGCGTGGTGTTGAAAAGTATAGAAGTAGTTTTGTATTTTTCTCCGAATAACTATTGAAGAATGGATACCAACTTATTTGCCGGTAACGAAACCATGTTTGGACTGGTGGCACTATTGCTGCTAGCCCTATTATTCCTGCGTTGGCAAGGCAACAAAAATCGCCGCAACCGGGATTAATAACCTTTAGGTAAGGTACAGCGGCTGCAAATCAACTGCCAAATAACCCCGCCGGTCCCTTTGAAGTCGAAATTGAACCCAAGCCTTATCATCAATACCGGCGTCGGAATCAATGACGGATATTCGAAAGTGAAACTCTTCTCTGGTTTCAGGCAATCGCACGTAGCCCTGACGTTTATCACGATCGTAAAAAACGATTTTTCCTCTAAGCATCGATTTGGTCTTATGGGGTAGCGCTGGTTGGTCAATGCTAAAATGTGAACGTGTAACTACAATCATTGCTGTGCTAATAATGTTATATTTTGGTTAACAATCTGAGGATAAACTTAGAATTAACCATTTTGATTAGCAAAGTAGCAATGCTGGCTTTTAATCAAAGCGGTACAGTTGCCATTGCTCTATGACCTGCTCCAGTTGCTGTCCTAAATCATCCGTATCGTTGTATCCCAGCGCTTCCAATCCTTTGGACCAGCCGTGATAGTCCTGACTACCGAGGCGGGTTAAAGGAGCATATTGACCGGTGGTGACAAACAAGCTGTGATCGCGAAAACTGGTCCAGGCATTTTCGTACTCACGGTAGCATAAGCCGTTCAAACTTTTGGTGGGGCCGATCCAGTCGGAAGTACAACCGAGCTGAAAATAGTTATTAGCGGTCAGGGAAGCGGCAGCGGTACCGCCCCGACTGTGTAGCAGGGCGTTGGCCAGGGTAATGCTGGCCGGCACCCCGAACTTGCGCTGTTCCGTACGCGCCAACTCTGCGAATCGATCCAGGAATGCCCGGATTATGCGCTCTTCTACCTGTTTGAGTTCCAGGCTTAGTTCAGCGTGGTCACCACTACCGAGGATGTTCATCTTCTGTAACCAACTGTCTTCCGTTGGTTCAATTTGAGTATATACCGTCGGCTCCTCATGGGCGGGGAGAATTTCCCCTGCGGGCTTCAATGGCGGGCTGGATTGATGTATGGGACCAGTTGGTTTCCCAAACTGAATGTTAAGATCAATTTGCTTTTTACTGATGATAAAAAGCAAAACCAGTAATACTCCAATACGTAACCAATGCCTGACGGCCAGGGCCAGGAAGTCGTGTACAATAGTCTTCATTTTTTGCAACCTTTCGGACGAATAATAAACGTTATGAGTGGGTCCGGTATCAGTCAGTAAGGCCCTGACGCAGGAGTAAGGGCGCACAACAAAGATAAGGGAAATATAAATTTTAAAACAAATTATTTTAAATAAAACAACTGACTGTTGCTTAAATAGAGCCATCCACCGCGTAGAGGCCAGATTGTACCCTCAGTATCCGCGAGCATCAAAGGAAGTTTGATGGAGCGGGCCGGGCCGGAAAAGGACCATTGATAAGCAAATGGACCATCTCGCCAGAAGAGGGTCCGTCCATCGAATTGGAGAGTTTCGACTTTCAGGTCTTCTAACTCCCAGCGCAGGAAGCGACCGTAATTTGAAAATACCGCGATTCCCCGTTCAGGATAATGGACGTATAGCAAATTGCCGGCCGCAAATAAAGCTTTCGGACTTCGGTTCAGCCCCATACGTCGTCTAAGATCATCGCTTTGCTTAACTACTTTGCCTCCGGGGGCCAATAGCTTCAGACGAAAGTCTCCCTCGTCGAAAATCCAGACTTGGTCATTAAAATTGCGGGCAAAGATTCCGGCGGCTTGTAAAACACTGCTACTTTGTAAGTCCAGAGAACTAACCTCATTCAAAGTGCGGTCCAGCAGGAGTAAGCGAAAATAGTCCTCAAAATAGAGGATTGGCCCGAAGGGGTTACTAACGTCGATCGAACTGATGGGCCCGAGTAAATTGTCATTGAAAGTATAAGTACTGTCCGCGGCGACATCACGTCTGGCCAGGCTGCCGTCTTCCCGTAGGTAAAATAGTTGGCCGATGGGATCCACCCGGAAATCTACAACTCCGTTAATGTTAAACAAAGTGTCTTGGGCAGCTAAGCTGTTCTGCACGGCCAAAAGCAACAGAAATGGAAGGATACGCACCCTGATAAAACGCTTGAGATGCCAGCTTGTTATGCCCCGCCGAAACGTCGGTGAAACAGGCGCATGGTACGAAGCTTCTTACCCTGGTCGTCATAGACATTAATTAGGTAGATGCCTTCGGGCAGGTCACTGATATCGTAGCCCTTTTCAGGGTCGGGTTGTGGGTAACTTTTGAGTTTGCGACCCAGCGTGTTGAAAACCTCTACTTTTCCGGCGTCAACATTGCGGGGCATTTCAACGAAGAAATTATCGACGGCCGGATTAGGGTAAAGTTGGAGGCTACCAGTAGTGGCGCGCGGAGAAGCGGTACGTTTGCGGTCAATGACCTTGAGGTCAAAAGTACTGCTAGCCAGGATACGGTTAGGCTGGGTAATTTCGATAAAATTTATAGTGATGCGGCCCTTCCCGGCGATATCGTTGGGTCTAAGGACCAGAAAAAAATCTGCGCTTTCCGAAGGGCGCAACTGAAAGGGCGTCTGGTCCTGATCCTGAGCTTGCGAGTTTCCGACAAATGGACTATAGTTGGGCTGCTTATCCAATACGGCAGATTGCCACTGTCCGGGACCGCTTTCAATTTCTTTATTCCACTGTAATCGCAGCGTTTTAGCGCCCGTGTTGGTTAAGCGAATCGTGCTGATATCTTCGAATTCTTCGTCCAGGGTATTTACCACTACCTCCTTGCTGACCGTAGCGGGGGAGACGGATAGCTCGGCTCGCTGTGCATTGACACCGGTTGTGACTGGCAACAACAGGAGAAAGATGGACGGAAAAATCAGAAAAAATCGAAACATAAGGTTGCTGAATTAAAATGGCTTGTCAAAGCTAAGAAATATTCTTACCTTTGCGCCGCTAAAGCGGGTCCGTCCCGTTTTAGCGGGGAAGTCCGCCCCCGAAGCGGATATTGTTTTACCCTTTAAAACTGCCGGGAGCCGTTCCAGGTTCTGGTTTAGCCCCGGTAGCAGAGATATACCTTATATATTCGATGCTTTTAGACGAAGAAAAGGATCCTACTACGGCCGAAAATACGGAAGAAACCACTCCGGCCGAAGCAAGCAACCAAGAAGAAACCAATACCGAAGCCGCCGCAGAGGAAACCACTACTACCGAGGAAACTCCAGCCGTGGAAGCCGAAGCTGCGCCTAAAGAGGCACCTAAAGCCGTAATCGTAAAGAAGACGGTAGCCGAAGAAGGTGAAACCACGGTAGAAGAAGCCGTTGAGATCGACGAGGCCGACACCAGTGGAGCCACCGGTAGCGCCCACGATGATTTCGATTGGGAAATGGTCGCACGTTCCAACAACCGTTACGACGACGCAGAGACTGCTGAAATGTTGAAAACCTATAGCGCGGCCATGAGCCACGTGGAAGAGGCTTCCATCGTTTCCGCTAAAGTTTCCCAGATTGTTGACGGTGACGTGGTACTGGACCTGAACTACAAGAGTGATGGCCTGCTGTCTCTCTCCGAATTCCGCGATACGCCCGAACTCGCCGTTGGCGATATGATCGACGTATACGTTGAACAACAGGAAAACGAGCACGGACAGCTGGTACTGAGTCGCCGTAAAGCCAAGCTGTTACGCGCCTGGGATCGCATCCGTGATTCTTACGCGAACGGAACGGTCATCACCGGCCGTATCGTGAGCAAGACCAAAGGTGGTTTGATCGCCGATTGTAGCGGTCTGGAAACTTTCCTTCCTGGTTCACAGATTGATATCAAGCCGATTGTTGACTATGATGCCTACGTTGGCAAGACCATGGAATTCAAGGTGGTGAAGATCAACGAAACCATCAAAAACGCCGTTGTTTCCCACAAAGCGCTCATCGAGAGCGATCTGGCCGAACAGCGCGAAGCTATCATCGCCAGCCTCGAGCGTGGTCAGGTATTGGAAGGTGTGGTCAAGAACCTCACCGACTTCGGTGCCTTCCTCGACCTCGGTGGCGTAGACGGTCTGCTCTACATTACCGACATCAGTTGGGGACGGATCAACCACCCGAGCGAAGTTCTGGAAATCAACCAGAAAGTCAACGTGGCCGTACTGGACTTTGACGAGAACAAGAAACGGATCAGCCTCGGTCTCAAGCAACTGCAGCCCCACCCATGGGATGTACTGGCCGAAACCCTCAGTGAAGGCAGTACCGTTAAAGGTAAGATCGTCAACATCGAGGACTACGGTGCCTTCCTGGAAATTCAGCCAGGTGTTGAAGGTCTGATTCACGTTAGCGAAGTAAGCTGGAGCAACCAGCCGATCAACGCCCGTGAGTACTTCAAGATTGGTGAGATCCACGAAGCTAAGATCGTTACCATCGACCGCGCCGACCGCAAGATGTCACTGTCCATCAAGCAGCTGCAGGAAGATCCTTGGAATACCATTACCGACAAATTTGGCGTGGATACCGTTCACACCGGCAAGGTCAAGAATCTCACTCCCTACGGTGTATTCGTGGAACTTTCCGATGGCATCGGTGGCATGATCCACATCAGCGACCTTTCCTGGACCAAGCGTTACAGCCATCCGAGTGAATTCACCAAAGTCGGCAACGATATTCAGGTGATGGTACTGGAAGTGGATACCGATAACCGCAAGATGTCCCTGGGACACAAGCAACTGGAGGAGAACCCTTGGGATACCTTCGAGACGGTCTTCCCCGAAGGATCTTACCACGAGGCTACGGTACTCCGCAAGGATGACCGCGGTATGATCGTGCAGATGCCTTACGGATTGGAAGCCTACGCGCCGATCAAGCTGATGAAGAAAGAGGACGGCACGATGGCCGACGTTGACGAAACGCTGACCGTAAAGGTCATCGAGTTCAACCGCGACGACAAACGCCTTATGGTCAGCCACAGCCGCTACGTCAACGACGTGCGCCGTGAGGCCAAGGAGGAAGTGGCCCGGGAACGTAACGAGGAGCGCAAAGAAACCCGCGCCGCCGTTAAGAAGACCCAGTCCAGCGTCAAGCAGTCTACCATCGGTGATCTGAGTGCCTTCGAACAACTGCGCGAGCAGCTGAACAACGAAGGAAAAGATTCCGACGAGAAATAAGTAATAGTACTTATTTTAAAGCCCCGGTCGCAATTCTGCGGCCGGGGCTTTCTAATTTTACTCACATGATCTCAATGGTTAAGAATTGGTGCCTGCTTTTACTGCTTGCCCTGACGGCAAATGCTTACGGTCAGGACTGCCCTTCTTATCTGGATACCCGCTTCAATCCGCTCTTAGTGCAGGAAATGGGAATGAACTTAAACCTGAAAGAAATAGATGATTGCTATTCTGGAAACAGTGTGAATGAGTTTTACGAAAAATACTTTTTGAGTGGGGCTTTTTACGGTTTTCGCAATATTGATTCAAGCGGATACTTTTACGAAAAACTACTACGCCTCTGTTTTGAAAACGACGTATCAAATGATCGCCTTGCTTTTGCTTTGTATCTAAATGGGGAAGTTGCCTTAAAGACAAATAGAAAAGAACTTAGTGAATTATTTTTTGAAGCGGCGATTCAACACTTAAAATCACCATCTTTAAAGGCTATCTGTCAATTGTATTGGAATATTGGTCTAGGGAAAAATCCAGTATTTCACGAAATTATTGATTCAATAGAATCGTACAGGGGTAAAATGCCAGTAGAGGATTTCTATACTTTTTACCTTACACTCGATAGAATCAATCTCTCTTTTGTAGATATATTAGATGAGGCCTTCAATAAAATTCATCTAGTTGAGAACGACTTTTTAAAGTTGAAAATTTTGGAAGGGTACTTTAAGAATCAGACATTAAATGCAGATTACAAAGAAATAGGTTCTTCTGAAAACAGGACGATTGAATTTTTGAACGATTATCAAGGAGATGGAGAGATAGAATTCATAAAACAGAGAACTAGAGCGGCTATTGAAAATTTAAATAGGGAATATTTAGAGTATAATAATACAGGTAAAAAAACGGTAGAATTAAGGGAGATAAATTTGAATGACTTCCTAGCGGGCAGGCAAAAGATAGCCAGTAATAGCGATACTGAATTAACAATACTCTTTTACGCAAAAACTCTCCTTTTTCTTACGAGAGAGGGAAAGGGTATTCAGCCGGTTATAGAGGCCTATAATATTTATTTGAAAGTTATTGAGAACCGCTACGTAGATATGCATTCGAGCTATACTCTCTTAAAGAGTTATTCTCAAAATACGGTATTGCTGGATAATATTTTGGTTGTCGGAAACTACCTTTCCGAGAAAACTGGGGAAATTCACTATTTAAGACGAGCCTGGTCGGCGGTAAACGCGGTCAATTCACTGGGTTTACAGTGGAATATTGTTAGTAGCCAGTGTATACAGAATAACGAACCAGTGGGAGAACTGATCAAACTCAACCGAGAAAAAGAGCGCGATTTATTCAACCTGACGGAATCCTGGCGTAATGATTACAGTAATGAAAAACTCTCCAAACTAATTGATCGGTATGATGATTATTACAAACGCGGTGAAGAGATTATAAAATTATTAGAGCAAGGTAGTTTAACAGACATTACTAAACTCTTAGAAAGAACTCAACTTGAAAATTTATCAGATTCGACATCCATTCTCCTCTTTAGTTCTGGTGGTCACAAACACTGCCTCCTAATTAACCAAGACACCATAATTCAAAAAAACCTTGTTCGCTTTTTGCAGGATGCCAGTATAATTTCTGGTTTTCAACGGCAGGTAGGCAGTCCTGAGTCACTTGCTGCCAAAACCGGTTATAATATTTATGCCACCTTCCTAAAGGATCTGCAGCCCTACCTTAACAAACACGTTGCCATCATCGCCAGTGATGAATTCGAAACCTTCCCTTTTTCCGCGTTGCCTACCGATACCACGGCAAATCCGGCTTATCTAGGGGATGATCATATTTTCAGTTACCACCATTCGCTAAGAACTTACCAAAACGATTTGCGGGACAATAACCGATCCGACAATACTGGGGTACTGGCATTGGCTCCCAGGTTTACCAGCACTGTACAGTACGCTAGCCGACGAACTACTGATGGAACCGAAGACCTTTTCTTAACCCCCTTACGCTATAATACCCAGGAGATAAAAAGCCTGGAACAACGGTATCCGGGCGACTTTTACGTAGGTGAGCAAGCAAATAAAAATACTTTCCTGCGGCAAGCCCCACATCATCGGGTTATTCATCTGGCGACCCATGCCGTAGCTGACGTTGGAGACGGTGAGCAAAGCGCGCTGTTTTTAGATTATCCAGACAAGGATGGCTCGTTGGAAAAACAAAGCCTCAAAGCCGGAGAGGTCAGTAACCTCATATTGGATGCCGACCTGGTTATCCTCAGCGCCTGTGAAACCGGATTAGGTACCCAATTGCTTAATGAAGGTACGATCGGTCTCACCCGGGCCTTTACCAGCGCCGGAGCCAGAAGTATTCTTTCCACCCTTTGGGCAGTGGACGATAGAGCAACTTCAGAAATAGTACTGGATTTCTACGAGCAGCTCGATGCCGGGAAGTCTAAATCCGTCGCCCTGGCTACGGCTCAGCGGAATTTTCGGGCCAAACACGCCGGAACGGAGAAAGATCACCCTTACTATTGGGCACCGTTAATTCTGGTGGGAAACAACGCCCCTCTGACAGATTTGGACGCTAGCCCACTACCTTGGTTCTGGATTATCATAGCCATTGCATTATTGATCAGCCTGCCTTTCTTACTGCGGCGTACACGAAAAACCCTGGCAGCATGAAAAAGCTACTGGTAGAAATCAAGGCCCGTTGTACCAAGAATGACGAAATCAGAAAACTGCTCAAAGAACGTAATGCCCGCTTCATCGGAACGGATCACCAGATTGATACTTATTATAAGGTGCCGGACGGACGATTAAAATTACGGGAAGGTAAAATCGAAAATAGCCTCATCTTCTACCGTCGCGAGAATCAGGCCGGCCCCAAGGATTCCCACGTCACCCTCTCCAAAATGCAGGAGATGCCGGAAGGGTTGAACGAGGTCCTTACCGCTGCCCTCACTCGCCTTGTCACGGTAGACAAGTTGCGCGAGATTTATTTTATCGACAACGTTAAGTTCCACCTGGATACCGTCAAAGAACTCGGAAATTTCGTGGAAATAGAAGCCATCGGTGACCCGGATAAAGACCGTCGGGAAGATCTACTTAAACAGTGCGAGCACTATCTACAGCTATTCAGTATTACAGATGAAGACCTGGTTGAGTGCTCTTATAGTGACTTATTACTTCGGGGATCATGATCACTTTAGTGCTATTGCCAAAATCTGTACAGCTCACGTCAACCTTGCTACTTTGCTAACCATAACCACCTGATGTTTCGCTCAACTTATCCAGCAAAAGTCCTCCTGTTCGGAGAGCATACTGTTTTACGTGGTGGCCGGGCGCTGGCCGTACCCTGCCCCGCTTTCGGCTTGCAGTGGACCTTGAAGCGGTCGGCCAAACCAGATGCACGATTAAAGGAATTCGTTTGGTTTTTACAGAAAAAGAGGGTTGGTAAATTCCTGCAGATTAGTCTACTGAAAAAGGATTTGGAAAAAGGCTGGCGGTTAATGGGTAACGTCCCCCACGGTTATGGAGTCGGGAGCAGCGGTGTGGTCTGCGCAGCCATCTGGCAACGTTACGGCAATGATGTCGCCAGGTCCTTGGAGCCGATGGAGCTGCGCCATAGGCTGGCTGAAATGGAAAGCTTTTATCACGGCAGCAGTTCCGGTACCGATCCGCTGATCAGTTATCTGGATCGCCCGGTAATCTTATCCGATCGGGGTCTGGATATAACTGAACTTCCGGCCGACTGGGCCAGGGACTTCTTTCTCTTAGACACCCGCCTGCCCCGGAAGTCAGCTCCTCTCATTGACTACTTTACCCGACATTTTGACGAGGACCTCAAGTGGCAGCAAACCATACGAACGGGGTGGATGCAATGGGCCGACGACTGTATTTCTGCGTTAATCGAGGGTGACCGACCAGCCTTATGCCATTCCTTCGCCAAACTTAGTGAGGCACAGTTAGCTGGCGTACCTAAATTTATACCTCCGGCGGTGCAACCACTTTGGCGGGGGAGTCATCATCGCCTTAAACTATGTGGGGCCGGCGGTGGCGGTTTCATGCTCGGCCTCACGAAAGATTGGCCCAGGACCCAGCTTGAACTTAAAGATTGGAACTTGGTTCCACTTTTTCGGACTAACAAAGTAGCAGTGTTGGATTAAAAACAACAATTTATTGCATACGGACGAGCAAATCACCCTTATTGTATAATCAAAAAGATTACAAACGGCAAAAAGTTTCTTTTTTGTTTAAAAAATCTTGTTTAACTCTTGTGATAAATAAACAAGGTGTTTATATTTGTAGTGCAAAGAAACAAAACAAAACAGCAGAAAATGGCAAGTTCAAACGATAAGGCAGCGAAGCTTAAAGCGCTGCAAATGACGATGGACCGGCTTGACAAAGCCTACGGTAAAGGTACCATCATGCGCCTCGGTGAAAGCCAGGTAGCAAACGTAGAAGTGATCCCAACCGGTTCGCTTAGCCTCGACGTTGGTCTGGGCATCGGCGGTTTTCCCCGCGGCCGAATTGTAGAGATTTACGGTCCGGAAGCTTCGGGTAAGACTACCCTGGCTATTCACGCCATCGCTGAGTGTCAGCGTCAGGGTGGTATTGCCGCCATTATTGATGCGGAGCACGCTTTCGATCGTTTCTACGCCGGTAACCTGGGCGTGGATACCGAAAACCTTCTGATCGCTCAGCCCGATAACGGTGAGCAGGCACTGGAGATCGCCGAAAACCTGATCCGTTCCGGAGCCGTTGATATTTTAGTAGTAGACTCCGTAGCCGCCCTCGTGCCCCGTGCGGAGATAGAAGGTGAAATGGGCGAGAGCAAAGTAGGCCTCCAGGCCCGCTTGATGTCTCAGGCCATGCGTAAACTAACCGGTACTATTGGTAAAACCGGTGCTTGCTGCATCTTTATTAATCAGTTGCGCGAGAAGATCGGTGTTATGTTCGGTAATCCCGAAACTACTACCGGTGGTAATGCCCTGAAATTCTACGCTTCCGTCCGTATCGATATCCGTCGCACGGGTGCCGCTATCAAGGACAAGGAAGGTAACGTAGTGGGTAACCACGTGAAAGTAAAGGTGGCTAAGAACAAACTCGCCCCGCCCTTCCGCATCGCTGAATTCGATATTATGTACGGTGAGGGAATATCCAAAGTTGGTGAGATCGTCGACTTGGGTGTTGATACCGACATCATTCAGAAGAGTGGTGCCTGGTACGCCTATGACAGCGCGAAAATTGCCCAGGGCCGCGAAGCTGCCAAACAATTTATGCGCGATAACCCTGAAGTGGCCGAAGTCATCGAATTACGCATCAAGGAAAAACTGATGGGTGTACTCGACGAAGATGAGGCGGATACTACTAAAGACAATGATAAAGCCAAGTCTAATGGAAAAGCCGCTAAAGCTGAAGCCGTGAAGTAAATGGGTATTACTCGTTGAATAATCATAATAAGGCAGGAAGCGTTCATTATCGTTTCCGGAAACAAAAAAATCGGCCGTCTGCATCGCAGATGGCCGATTCTCTTTGAGTAATATAGTGAAACAGTTGCAGTCTGTTTCTATGAATCTAATCTTTCCACTCGAAGGATTCGATCATGCCCTTAATGTCATCAATCACAAAATTGATCACCGGTCGTAGACTATCTGGTCGGGCCTGGGTGTTGAAGTAAAGTGCTCCCCGTACGAAATGACTGGTACTGTCCGTCAAAAAGAATTGATAAGGGCTGGCTGCCGGTCCGTTGATGTCAAAGATCATACCACCGATATCCGGAGCAGCATTCACGCGGATTTCCCGGATGTTGCTGGCTCGCTTATTGTGGAAACCAGCGAGGTCAAATGCCTGGTCGCGCTTGGCTTCCCATTCAGTTTTACTATTGATGGGGTAATAGGAAAAGTGAATCCGCCCATCGAAGGGTTCGAGATAAAGATCGAACCAACAAGGGTCGACTGGAGCTTCATCGAAGTAGAGTTCTTTTTGCTCTACCGTAGCGTAGTCGGGAAAGACAAAATCGAAATTACAAAATTCTGGTCCCATCGATACAGGCTTTCGCTCAGGGTAATCGATACGGGGAAAAGATCGGGGCTTGGGTACCGGCAGGGCGTCGCTACCGCAACCGAAGAATACCAGCAGCAACAAGCCGCATAAAAAGCGATAAAGCATGGGAATGTGAAAGTTAATCTTGGTCCGTAGACATAATGTCCGTTGGTAGGGTAATGAGGATTTCCTCGATCCGTCGCGGACTCAGGGATACTACCTTAAAACGGTAATCCCCAAATTCTATTTCCTGGTCTGGTTGAGGAAAAGCACCGATCATTTCCAGGATCAGGCCAGCGAAGGATTCACTCTCTCCCTTCACCTCATCGAAAGCAGCGCCATCGATGTTGGTCAGTCGGTAAATATCGTTGAGCAAAGTTTTGCCATCGAAAATGAAATTGAAGTCATCCACTTTTTCATAAATGATTTCCTGTTCATCGTCAAACTCATCGTGAATATCTCCAATCACTTCTTCCATGATGTCTTCCAGCGTTACCAGACCTTCGGTACCACCGAACTCGTCGATCACGATTGCCATGTGGGTTTTGTCCAACTGGAATTGACGTAAAAGGTCGCTGATCTTCTTATTCTCTGGAATGAACAGTGGTTCGTCGCGGTAAAGCGCGCTCCAGTCAAAGTCAGCCGGTTCTTGCAAGTGGGCCAGGAGGTCCTTGGCGTAGAGAATGCCGACAACATTATCAAAATCTTCCTCGAATACCGGAATCCTACTGTAACCGCTTTCCCGAACCGTTTCTAACAGGTCGGCAAAACTGATCGTCTTGTCCACCGAAGTAATATCTACCCGTGATTTCATGATCTGACGGACAGTTACGTCACTGAACTTGACGATCCGTTTCAAAATATCCACATCCTGCAGCTGGTAGCCGTTCTCTTCGTCGTTACTCACCGTTAGGTCAATGGCCTCATCAATTTCTTCCCGACTGGCAGCTGCTGCATCATCGCTGCGGGTCTTCAGGCGATGTTCAATAAATTCTGTTCCATTAACGAGTAATCTGGATAGGGGATAAAATAATTTTGAGAGTGTATACAGTGGCCCAGACATTTTCCGTGAAAGTAGTACCCGGTTGTATCTAGCGTAAATCTTTGGCGCCACTTCACCGAAGAGTACCAGTAAGAAAGTAACTCCAATCACCGTGGTTAAAAAACCAAAAGCATCAGAAAGGTATTCTACGCTCCAGAGATCGGCAACAGGAGGAATCCATTTCCGGACGGCAGTGGCCCAACCAGAGAACATCGTAGCTGGAAATACCTCGCTCAATAGCAACTCGCTCAACAACACGATGGCAATGTTGATAAAGTTGTTGGCAATCAGAATAGTTGCCAGTAAGTAACGAGGTTCTTCCCGGAGCTTAAGTAAGCGCTGACTGACTGGACTATGTTCCAATTCCAATTCTTCGTAATCGGCCGGGGTCAGGGAAAAAAAGGAAACCTCAGACCCAGAAACCAGCGCAGAAAGGAAAAGGAGCAATATGATCGCCAGTCCCACAAACAGCAATTCCGTACCGGAAATGACCAGTAAAGGGAGCGTTATGTTGGTGAAGAACGCTAGCGCGGGTTCCGCGGGGAGGTCCAATAGTCAGGTGGTTCGTGAAAAATGTGAAAATTCTAAAAAGGCAGATCGTCGTCTTCCCCGGAACCAGTACCGGTGGATGCAGCGGCGGGAGTATCGCCAGCACTACCGTTGCCTCCGGCATTTGCCGGCGGGGGGGTGCTGGAATTGAAATTGGGTTCTTCGCTGGGGAAGTAACTGCTGGAACCGCCTTCACGACGATCTAATGACCGGAAAGTGTTGGCAACAACTTCAGTCGTTTTACGCTTGTTTCCGTCCTTATCATCCCATAATCGGTGGGTGAGTTTGCCTTCGATGTAAATTTTGGATCCTTTCTTAAGTTGCTCTTGGGCCCGCTCGGCCAGAAAACGCCACATAATGACGTCGTGCCACTCCGTTTGAGATTGCCATTCGCCGGACTTGTCACGGTAGTTCTCATTGGTTGCCAGGCGGATTTTAGCTACCATGGCACCATTTTCGAGGCTGCGCACTTCGGGGTCGGCACCCAGGTTACCGATCATAATCACCTTATTGATCATTCTGTTCTATTCAGTTGGTGGTAGTGTAAACAAATCTAAAAATACTGATTTATCGGCGATAAAACTAGCGATCATTTTTGGAAAGGCCAGTCTTCCGAGTTCCGCTGCGCTAACCCATTCGTAACCAGTAGGAAGCTGTATCCCGGAATCAATCCGACCTTCGTGAAAGTAACCAATGATGGTCTGATGCGTGAGTTGTTGTTTGCGCGGCGGGTAGGAGCGTTCAAGGACAAAACTATTTCGCTGAAATGGAATATCTTTCGTAGAAGCAAACCATAACTTATCAAATAAAACATCTTCATGATCGATTTCAAACAAGGGGAATTGGAAAAGATCGCGCCAAATATCCGCGGATTTTCTTTGTTGGACCAGATATCTGCCCGTTTCATCCCTGGCTACTAGAAAGTGAAAATAACGGGTTTTGCGTTGAAGCTTTTTAGCTTTCACCGGTAGATCATAAACTAAATCTCCGGCCCTCGCTACACAGCTCAGACTCAGCGGGCAGTTCGCACAATCCGCTCGCTTGGGTTTGCAGACCAGAGCCCCGAAATCCATGATCGCCTGGTTGTATCGAGCTGGCTGCTCGGGGTCGAAAGCCAAAGCAGCCAGTGCGGTAAATAGTTTCTTACCTGCAGTGGTGTCAATTGGAGTCGCTTGGCCGGCGTAGCGCGAGAGGATACGGTAAACGTTGCCATCCAGCACGGGAATCGGCTCGTCGTAGGCAAACGAAGCAATGGCCGCGGCGGTATAGGGGCCAACGCCGGGTAACTTTAGCAGTTCCGCCGAGCTTTGTGGAAAAATACCTCCCATTTCACCGCTGACGAGCCGAGCCGCTTTTAGCAGATTACGGGCGCGGCTGTAATATCCGAGCCCTTCCCAGTGTTTCATCACTTCGGTGTCGGGAGCGGCGGCAAGATCATGTACCGTTGGGTAAGCGGTACGAAATTTTTCGAAATAGGCCAGCCCCTGCTCCACCCGCGTTTGCTGCAAAATGATCTCGCTGAGCCAGATCAGGTAAGGGTCTCGTTCTGCCTTCCATGGCATAGGCCGACGGTCGGGCTCATACCAGTTCATCAGCCCTTCGCGAAAAACCGGCCAGTCTTGATTTAATTTGTTTGCGTTGATCGCCTCATTATTTTCTGACTTAACAAATCAGGAAGCGGAATGATCTGAACCCAGCAGGTTTATTGCTTTTAAAAGTTGGTTGTTCTGACTAGCAAAGTAGCAGTGTTTAAAACTTGTCAAAAAGGCTAGCGGAATAGTTGCGAATATTGAGATATAGGCTGTCAGAGATTATCGTGACCTAATCATCGCACTAATTCCTAATCACTAGAGTTGTTCGGATTGATTATCAGTAAGTTATGCGAATATACAATGAGTGGCATTGAAGTTTTATAAAATTATAACGTTCTCATTATCAGCAACTTGAATTTTTGTGATTTTTGAAATGCAATTCGGCTCAGAAAAGGTCCACTGATTATCAATGAGTTATGTCCGAACAACTCTACTGCTACTTTGTTAGCCAAAAAAAGACCCTTTCCATAGTGGGAAAGGGTCTCAAAATTACCTTGATGTATTTAATCTTAGTTTACTAATGCACGGTAATGCAAAACCGTATCGGTAAAAATTCAAGTTCTGGATCAGTGGCGAATTTGGCCGTATTGGGAGGCAATTTGTTTCTTGAGGTCTTTGCGGGCAAAGAAGATGCGACTTTTTACCGTACCGAGAGGTAGTTCCAATTTGTCAGCAATTTCCTGATACTTGAAACCTTGGAAGTGCATCATGAAAGGGATGCGAGTACTGTCGTCCAGGTCGGAAATCATGCCGTTAAGTTCCTTAATAAGAATGTTGCTGTCGGCATCATTCTCAATAGTGCGGCCTCCGGAATTGAGAAAATAGAGGTTGTCGGTATTGTCCATGATCGTGTTCGCCTTCATCTTTTTGCGATAGTTATTGATGAAGATGTTTTTCATGATGGTGAATAACCAGGCTTTGAGATTGGTGCCTAAGCGAAACTTGTCGCGGTTGGAAAGGGCACGGAAGGCAGTTTCTTGATAGAGGTCCTTGGCTTCTTCCTTATTCTTGGTCAGATTATAAGCGAAGGCCTGGAGTATATTCGACAGCTTGTCGAATTGTTGGTAGAAATCAATTTGTGACACGGTTGAATGATTTTGCTGATTCATCTATTAAAATACGACCTAAAGTTAACTAGATCGGCTTTTTGTTTAACCAAATCTAAGGGAAAGTTAAATGAAAAGCAAGGTCTAATTGGTTTGAATCGGTGTATGCGGGTTTATGAACTCCTGGCTGAAAAGACCTTATTGGATGTAATGTGTTGATTTTAAGCGTGTTGCAGTTTTTGCGGCACTAAATGTTGAATATTAAACTTTCAGTAAAAAATGAAAATTATCTGACTTTTGTTTAAGTCCATACTAAAAACAGCTCCAATGCCCAGATTTTGGGCAAAAAGGAAGCAAATGTTAAACCGAATTATGAAAAGCGGCCGAGTAGCTAAAAAAGCAGGAATTATTTCTGCGCCTTGCTGATAAACCAGGCTGCGGCGGCCATAAATATGAGATTAGGCAGCCACATGCCGAGATAAACAGGCAGGCCTGAGGCCTCGCTAATAGTAGCCGAAAACCGACTAAGGAAAACGAAAAGTGCCCCGATGAACATCCCCGTAGCTAGTTGGATACCCATTCCACCCCGGACTTTACGTCCGGCCACGGCTACCCCAATCAAGGTTAGGATGAATACAGTAAAGGGCTCTGCGGTACGTCGAGCCAGTTCAACTTCGTAGCGGCGGACGTTACCGGCGCCACGCCCCTTTTGTTTTTGAATATAAGCCATCAACTCCGGCGTAGTGAAAGAGGTATGTTGATCACGGTAATCAATAAAATCACCGGGATCTAAATTAACGGTGGTATCCAGGCTTTTACCCAAACCGTTTATCAGGGTTTCATTGGGACCGTCGAAGGTTCTTATTTCATAATTAGTCAGTCGCCAACGGTTAGGCGCTTCGATCCACTCCGCGGACTTCGCCTTGGTCATCGCGATAAGTTCGGCGCCTCGGTAAGTCTCAAGACGAAAATCACGGGCCGTACTATCCCGTTTACGAAAGAAATTAATGTAGACTTTTGTTTCGGGGGCTACGTACATGTGCACGTTGCGAATTTTTCCCTCATCTCTGGCCCGGCTGAAATATACCCGGTCCAGATACATACGGTGATCGTTGGCTTTAGGGATGAGGAAGTGAATACCAATTAAGTACAACAGGGTCAGAAAACCGGCGGCAACCATATACGGTCGCAACAAGCGGCGGAAGCTAACCCCAGCGTTCAGGATGCTGATTATCTCGGAGTTGTTGGCCATCCGGCTGGTGAAAAAGATCACCGCGATGAGACTCAGCATTGGCCAGAGTAAACCGAGGATGAATAACAGGAAGGTGGGGAAGTATTCGAAAGCGATCTCCATCTTGGAGATATCGGACTCAATGAATCTTTCCACCTTCTCACTCCAGTCAATGATGGCGCTCACCAAACTGAAGATCAGGACGGCAAAGAAGAACGTCTTGAGGAATTTTCCAATAATGTATCGATCAAGCTTTCCAAGCATAGCCGCAAAAGTACAAAACGGGAATGACCGCTTTGTGGTCATTCCCGCTTTGTAAACGTCCCAGTCATCTATTATGATCCTGAAGACAAGCGAAATAGTAGTTAATTATTGCTTAACGATTCGCTCGGTGTGCTGGCCCACTTTCACGAAATAGATTCCGGCTGGTAGATCAGATACCTCTAATTGGTAGTTGGAGGTATAGGTTGGAATGGTATAGCGTTGTAATTCACGACCAGTAAGGTCAAAGACCTGAAGCTGTTGCTCTTCCTTAGTGGAAACCGCCCAGCGCAGCTGTAACTGACTAGCTACCGGGTTGGGAAATAATTCGAAGCGTTGGGCCGTAGCACCCGCTTCGTTTACATCGCTAAGCGTAGGGTCAATGAGAATTCGGTGGTAGTTCACGGGAATGTATCCGCCATCGGGGTTCTGAACGACAAAAGCAAAATCATCCTCTGCCACATCCGGATTGACGTTGGTGTAGCGCAGCCAATTGTTGTAAATGGCCTGCATCGGGAAAGTGGTTCCGTTCTCTACGGGTACTCCATCAACCAGAAGTACACCGTGAAGTGGCTTCCGCACGACAGTGAAGGTTACGGTATTCGGGCTGAAGTTATCATCCGTAGCACGAAGTTTATCGGCCGGAATTAAAACTTCCTCGGAAGGACCGACCTCACTGTCGTCATTGAATACGATGAAGGGATCATCTACATCTATACTGGCGCAAAATTCGAGGCTCCAGTCGGTCAGGTTTCCGGGAGGGCCGCCAGGTGAACTGGTTCTGATCTCCAACTTCCAGGTACCGAAAGTACCCTCACCATTAAAGGCGGAAAGTGATTGCTCGGGAATAAAAACAAGATTATCGTCGGGTGGGCAGTTGATATCGGTTTGTCCCTCGTCGTCGAAGCCGGAGCGGAATAGGTTCGTGAAACCACCACAGCTTTCTTCGTAAAGCGTTACTCTGGTGCCTTCCGGGGATTCCAACACAATGGTGAGTTCGTTAACAAATTCATAGGTCATCTGAATCAGCGGTACGTTAACGTCACTGATGGTTCCGCTGGCGTCAACGAATAGTTCGGAGGTGTTAACTGCTGTGGCACCCGGTAAGAACTGCGGTAAGTCGTTGGGTTCGTATTCGTTACAGCCTACACTGATGGTACGGAAAGAACGCGGATCTCTCCACTCGCCCGGGCCACATTCGTTGTTGCCGCGTACTCGCCAGAAATAGACCGTATTTGGCTCGTAAAAAATATTCTGCATGAACTCCGTCTCCGTAAGCCCGGCAGCTTCGTCAAAGATCACCGCATTTTCGAAGGTCGCGTCGGTTGCGATCTGGATATCGTAGTTGTCGGCATATTGAGCATCGTCCCAGTCAAAAGGAGTAGCGAGTACTATCCCTTCTTGTCCTTCAGTTGGTGTGAGCAGGTTCAGATCGCTGTAATCGTTGTTAACTACGTCGAGAGTGATGGTGCGAACTTCACTGATACCACCTGCGGTCGTTACGTCTACCACTATGTCCAGAATACCATCGTAATCACTTTCGGAAAGGTCGACACTGAGTGTACTAGCGTCACCCGGTTCGAGTGACAGAGCGGATAAGGAGGCTGTAATATCGTCAGGAAGCAGATCTTCACGAATGTCCAACTCGATTGTTTCGTCAAAACCGAGGAAACCGCCGGAGGTGAATTCGGCAGTGATGCTGGTTGGTAGGCAAACGTCATTAAAGTAGCCAGGGACATCCAGCGTAAAGCCAGGCTCAGTCGGAGCCAGGATGGTAAAGTCCTGGTTGGACATATCGAAAAAGACGTTGCCGTTACCTTCAATTCGGATACGTGCGTCTTCGGTTTCAATGGTTGGCGGGATGGTGACGAAAGCGGAACCCACATTACCAGTGGATTCAATCAGCGTGATCGGAAAAGTGAAACCACCATCAGTGGACAAGCGAATCTTGACGGAACTGCAGTTGACCGGAGCCTGGTCGGTGTTCGCAACGTCCCAGGTTACTTCGACGTAATCTCCACCCGTCAATTCAATGCCGTTAGTATTGGGGGAAGTCACCAAAAAAGGGCCGGCTTCATCCGTAGCATGGAACGCTACCGTTTCCCATACGCTGGCACCGGCGGCGGCATTGTTGTCGCGTACGGTCATCCGGAAGGTGAGATCGCGGGTATAGGTGGGCAACACCTCGGTAACGTTCATCGAGTTACTGATCACATTTTCGATTCTTGGGAAGATTCGGTTGTGGCCAGTGGGAATGGGTGGGAAAGAACGGAAGATCGGCGTATTCAGGATCGGGTTCCCAAGGTCGCGGGAGGGGCCGAGATCATACTGCTCCCAACAGTAGAGGAGGTCATCGCCGTCTTCATCGGTAGCGGTTCCCTGAAGTTCGAAGGGGGTGCTGATGGGGATGAAGAAACCGTCTTCGTAATCCAGTTCGATCACCGGTTGGTGGTTAACGGGGTCAATTACCGTAGCGCAACCGGGTACGATCTCACGACTATATACCTGGAATTGATCGAGAGACCCGACGTGGTAGTAATCATCCGATGAACCTTGTACATTATTCTCCGGTCCACAAGATCCGGAGTAAGACATGATGGTAGATCCGGAGCCGGGCTCGAAAGCGGAATCGCTGGCGAGTTGCCCTTGGCTACTGGGACAATTGTTCCAGCTGTGGCCAACCGCGAACTGGTGGGCTACCTCGTGAGCCATGATCTCCCGGACAATGAAAGCTATATTAGAAGAGCTGAAACATGTAACCCCCCTGGTCTTGCCGTTGCCACAGGCTACACCACCGACCACTCCACCAAGACCACCGCTACAGCCGGCAGTAAATACGTGGCCGAGATCGAGGGTGCCTAAAGGAATGTTGTTTGCATTGATGGCAGTGATTACATCGTTCAGCAGTTGGCCACCATTAGTAGGTTGAGTAAAGGGGTCATCTAAGGGGTCAATATAGATCAGGTCGTCGTTGTTTTCTACTAATTGAAAAGTAGAGGCGGTTTCACGCTCCAGAATACCGTTCAGTACGTTCAATGCATCATTGAAGGCACCCATAACTTCTTCCACGGTAACGTCGTCTCCTCCCACAACCTGGGCGAATTCACCCGTACAGGTCAGGGCCAGGTCATAAACGAACATCGACTTCATCTCATTTTCCACCGTACTTCGTCCACTGGTTTCCGGACCAAATTCATTGTCGGCAATAGTTAACATCAGGGCATCTTCGGCCTCGCCGGCGTCCCATCCACAGTGAGGAATTTGATCCAGCAGGTCCCGTTTCATATCGCTGGAACGATAAACCAAGTGATGGTCACTGTTGTCTTCCGGCGCGAGTGGGCTGATGAAGTAATCGCCGTCCGGCCCGGCTAATAGTGCCGTAATGCCACGGGAGGAAACGGAGATACGGCCCGTCCCGAATTTTGTACGAGCCTGATAGCTCTTAATATTTGGGTAGCGTGCTGCCAAGCCAGCGGGAAAAACGGATTTTTCTACCAGGTTAACGGTCAGCATCTCTCCGTTTGGGCTGGGGAGTTCAATACTCGCCACGTTACCCATCGTACTAAAGGCCGAACGATGAACATTGCGATCGAGTAGATAATAGGTGTAATTTTCCAGTGGCATTTCCTGTGCTACCAATTGGTGCTGTGGGGAAATTTCATTTTCGGAAGAGAGGGAGAAAAGCGCAGATTGAGCACTCAGCCAGGCCCCGCCAAATAGGCATAGGGTGGCTAAAAATAGAAGTCGCTGCATATTGTGGAGTTTGTGAGCGGTTATAATTTGATCCAAAGGGGAAAAGGAGTAAAACATAAATTCATCCAAATATAAGAATTAAGCAATATGGAGACCCAGACAATCGACGAATCGACCGAGAGATTACACTATCTGACCATTCCCTTCGTAAATTCGCGCTTCTGTTCAGGATCGGCAAACGAATAAATCGCCGTTTCTTAAAAGGAACTACATGAAAGTCACGGATTATTTTAAAGCCGCCGAAGGTGAAACGCTCATCAGCTTCGAAGTACTGCCACCATTAAAGGGAGGCAGCATGCAAGCCATCTTCGATACCCTTGATCCGCTGATGGAATTCAAGCCTCCTTTTATTGACGTTACCTACCACCGTGAGGAATTTGTCTACAAGCGGCGGGAAAGCGGTTATTACGAGAAAACAGCCATCCGCAAACGCCCCGGCACCGTGGGTATCTGTGCTTCCATTATGCATCGCTACGGGGTAGACGCCGTTCCTCACTTGCTCTGCGGTGGTTTCACCCGCCAGGAAACCGAGAATGCATTGATTGATCTGGCCTTCCTGGATGTACAAAACATCCTGGCCCTTCGAGGCGACGCCCGAAAATTTGAAGGTAAATTCATCCCCGAAAAAGAAGGCAATAATTACGCCATTGACCTGGTCAGGCAGATCGATGATATGAACCAGGGCAAATACCTGGACAATCTTGTGGAAGACGGTACTAAAACCAACTTCTGCATCGGTGTGGCCGGCTACCCCGAAAAACATTTCGAAGCCCCCAATATGGGGATGGAACTCCAACGCGCCAAGGAAAAGATCGACGCCGGGGCCGACTACATCGTCACCCAGATGTTCTTCAACAACGACAAATACTTCGAATACGTAGATGCCTGCCGCGCCGCCGGTATCAATGTGCCCATCGTTCCCGGACTCAAGCCACTCACCAAACTCTATCAACTCAATAGTATCCCCCGCCTCTTCCACGTCGATCTGCCGGACGATCTGGTCAACGCCATTTCCAGTGCCAAAGACGCTGCGGGCCGTAAACAGGCGGGTGTGGAGTGGTGCATTGCCCAGTCCAAAGAACTTAAAGCAAAAGGTGCCCCCTGTCTCCACTACTATACCATGGGTGACAGCGACACCATCGCCAAAATCGGTAAAGCCGTCCTATAACCAAAAGCCGCGCAGCGGCGTCTAAAAGGCCAATGGCCGTCCAAAAGCCAAAGGCGTCCAAAAGCGCAAAGCGCGTCTAAAAGGGTTCCGCCCCTCCAATCATGCTACTACAAATAACCTGGGATGCTTCTCCCGAAATTCTTAACATCGGCCCCATCAGCCTCCGCTGGTACGGCCTCATGTTCGCCCTTGGCTTTTTACTGGGGTTTTACATCGTTCGTCGGATGTTCCTGGCCGAAGGTGCACCCGAAGCCTGGCTGGATTCCTTGTTTATGTTCCTCGTCGGTGGTACGATCATCGGTGCGCGACTGGGTCACGTTGTTTTTTACGAATGGGATTACTATAGTCAAAATCTTACGGAAATTCCCATGGTCTGGCGCGGTGGATTGGCCAGTCATGGCGGGGTGATCGGTGTCCTGACGGCGCTGTGGCTCTTTAGCAAATTCGTCAGCAAAAAGCCTTTCCTGTGGGTCAGCGACAAAGTAGCCGTACCCATTGCGCTCGTGGGTGCGATGATCCGCCTGGGTAACCTCATGAACTCCGAAATCGTAGGGCTGCCATCGGATCAACCCTGGGCTTTTCATTTCGTTAATTCCGCTCGTCAGAGCCTCGCCGACGTGCCCCGTCATCCCGTTCAACTCTACGAATCACTGAGCTACCTCTTCTCATTTGCCCTTCTCTATTTCCTTTACTGGAAACGCGATGCCTGGAAAAAACCAGGTTTTCTCACGGGCCTGTGGTTTGTGCTCATCTTCGGGTTTCGCTTCATTTGGGAGTACTTTAAATCCGATCAAGGCGGCTTTCAGGATGCCTTGGGTACCTCGCTTTCTACCGGTCAATGGCTCAGTATTCCCTGTGTCATTTTGGGGCTGGTATTGATGGGGTTGGCCAAAGGAAGCAATGATGAAATCAGTTAATGACCTAATGATATAAAACGGGCCCCAAAGTTGATTTCTATCCATCTCTCCGTTCTTGTCTGAACCTTTGCTACTTTGAAGTCACCCAATTAAGTTATTGCTGCATTATATCATTCTGTCATTAGCTCATTCTATCATTCTGTCATTAGATCATTAGACCATTGCTATGAACCTCATTTATCTTGACTACCAAAGTAGCAGTGCCGGTGAAGCCGTCGCGCTAACCTCTTCCGTCTGGAAGGATTTTCACGACGTCCAGCAGCTCATATATGCTACGGATGAGAATTTTGTAGCCCCGCTCCGTCAGGATATTCAGGATATCTTCTCCGAGAAAAACGGTGCTTACAAAGACGGGCCGAGCCAGCTCTGGTTGGTCAGAAAAGAGGGAAAGTATGTTGGTCGTATCGCTGCTTTTATTGATGGTAAGCGCAACGAAGAAATGACACTACCAGTTGGCGGCCTTGGCTTTTTCGAGAGTATTGATGACGATAAGGTTGCCGAACTACTCTTTGAGGCGGCTGAAAACTGGCTCCGCGATCAGGGCATGGAGGCCGTAGACGGACCGATCAATTTCGGTGAACGCGATAAATTTTGGGGACTGCTGACGCACGGTCGCTATCGCCCGATCTACCAGGAAACCTATAACCCGGCCTATTATCAGCGCTTTTTTGAAGACCGTGGCTACCAGCCCCACGAGCAATGTCTGACTATGCGCGGGGTCGTATCCGAATTTCCGGGCGAACGTCTGGGAAAACTGGCCGCCCGCGTACGGGAACGTTACGGGCTTTACACCCGGCAGATCACCAAGAAAACACTGCGCCGCGATGCCGATGACTTTGCCGCTGCCTATAATGTAGCTTTCAACCACAATCCTTACTTCAAACCTCTGAGCGGAGAGGACATTTATCCGGCTTTTCAGGCCATGAAACCTATTCTGGATCCTCATCTCACCTGCCTGGCCTATAATAAAGACGATGAGCCCGTCGGTATGGCCGGCCTTATCCCGGACCTGAATTGTTTTCTTCATGGACTGGACGGAAAACTGAATTTATTCAATCTGCCGAGGTTTTTATACCGCCTCAAATTTCAGAAGGAAAGGAACTGTAAGGGCATTGCTTTCGGTATTGCCAAAGATTACCAGCGCATGGGGGTCTATCCCCTGATGGTAGATGCAATGTTCCAGAGTGGCAACCGTCATACTTCCCGCACCTACCGCTACGTAGACATGGCGACTATTCGCGGTCATAACGACGTGATGGTCTCTACCTGCCGGCAAATGAATACGGAAATACACCGGGTGCACCTGGCTTACCGAAAAGCCCTGGTAGAGGGAGCCAGTTGGGAACCGTTTAAAATGATTGATATTGAATAGGACGGGCGGAGCCCTTTAAGGATGCTTCGCTTTTGGACGCCGCTGGCTTTTAGACGGGCTAAAGCCCTAGTGGACGATCGCTTAGGCGATTTTGTGGGGGCTGGAATCGAAGAACGAAATCTTTTACCTTCGATTCCAGCACTCCCAAAAGCGAGGCGAAGCCGAGCGTCTGTTTACACCGTCATTACCTCTTCCGTCTTGGCATCAACGATGCCGTCAATTTTTTTGCTGTAAGAATCCGTAGCACTTTGAACTTCGTCTTCCTTGCGCTTGCCGGCATCTTCGGGGTAGCCGTTTTTAACTTCTTTTTTAATGGCTTCCATGGCGTCGCGGCGGGCGTTACGAACGGAAATCTTGGCGGTTTCGCCTTCATCCTTAACCATTTTGGCCATTTGCTTACGACGCTCCTCGGTCAGTGGCGGTACATTGATCATAATGGACTCGCCGTTGTTCATAGGCGTAAGGCCGAGGTTGGCTTCGAAGATGGCCTTTTCAATCGGGGCGAGCATGTTCTTTTCCCAGGGTTGAATGGTCAGGGTACGGGCATCGCTGGTGCCGAGATTGGCTACCTGGCTCAAGGGAGTTGGCGTACCGTAGTAGGGCACCATGATACCACTGAGCATGGCGGGACTGGCCTTCCCGGTCCGGATTTTCATAAGCTCGCCTTCCAGGTGAGTAATGGCTTCACCCATTAGCGATTTGGCTTCGTTGATCTTGTCGGCTAATAGCTCTTCGTCCATAATATATTAGTAGTGTGTTTGAATAATAAGTCGATTTGTAAACAGGACTAAGTAATGAAATTGTTCACAAACGGGGTGGCCCGCCAGTGAATCAGTGTCACTACAAATTTACTCGTCCGTAACGTACCCCATCATCGTAACGAACAGTAAAGGCACTTGGGAAGCCAGCTCGTTGGATGTCGGCCAGGGCCTGTCTGGCATCTGCTTCGGTAAAATAGGTGCCTACCGTTACTCGCTTGAGGTTACGGCCGGGAATGTCTTCGTAACCCAACTGCCCGTAGGAGCGGATAGATTGATACTTCCCTTCCGCGGCGTTGAATTCTGCGACGGCGCTGATCTGCACCCGGTAATAACGGCCATCGTAATTGGTGGCACCCGGGTTACTGGCCGGTACCGCCGGAACCGTAACCGGTGGCGCTACCGTCGGCTGGCCAACTGGACTGGTAGTAGGTTGTGATGCGGGTTGGCTACCGGCACCGGGATAGGCAGGCTGCTGAGTTTGGGCATCCGGATAAGGGTTGGCCGGCGGGGTGCCGGGAACCGGAGCTTCGTTGGCCGGCAAGAGGAAAAGCGGCTGTCCGTAGACATTGATCCCTTCCAGGTTGGTCGTAAAGGTATAACTGGCCGGCTGGTAGCCCTGGCGGTTTACTTCTACCCGGAACCGCTGATTGGGCACCAACTCAAATAGGTAAGTGCCGGCGGGAAAATCCTTGCGCACCAGTTGCTCTTCGGCTCCGTCGGGGTAGATTTGGTAAAGGGTGACGATAACGTTATTGAGCTGGGCTCCGGATTGGTTATCGTAGACCGAAGCTTTGAGCATAATCTGCCCGTCGCTGAGTTTGACCTGGAAAATGTCGGATTCGGTGGTGTTATTCTTAATACCGCCAAAAGCCCGGTTGCTCACCAGATAGGCGTCGCCACCGCCGAAGCGATCAATCACGAAACCATAGTCGTCGGCCACGGAGTTAATGGGTAAGCCCAAATTCTGAGGGCGACCCCAGTTGATGTCTTGGCCTGCGGCACGGAAAACGTCTAGTCCGCCGAGGCTGGGGTGACCATTGCTACTGAAATAGAGTGATAGTTCTTCGTTGTTGTAATAACCGGGCGTCTCATCTCCGCTGGTATTGATAATGGGGCCGATATTAACGGGAAGAGAAAATTCTCCGTCGTTCAGTCCGATCTCACGGGCAACGTACCAGATGTCCATGCCACCGCGGCCAGTACCCCGATTGCTACCGAAGTAGAGGATTTCCCGCCCGTTGACGATAGCGGCGTGGGGAGATTCACTACTGCTGCCTTCCTGGTTGATTTCATCGGAAAGTGCCGTAGGCTGTCCCCAGCCAGTGGGCGTACGGTTACTACGGAAAAGTTCACAGCGTTTGGTGCCTTCCTCGCCTCCGTCACTACAGATACTGAAGTAGAGGCGTTCACCGTCAGGGCTGATGCTGCCGGAACCGAATTCGCCTTCGGCAATTACGGGGAAGCCCGAAGGCGTCACCGCTTTGGTCCAGTTGCGGCCCTGGAGGCGGCTTTCATAAATACGGCTTTGATCGCCTCGGTTACTGGTGAAAAACAACTGGCCGACCTCACCGGGAATGGGGCCGTACTCATCGAATTCAGAGTTGATTCCTTGTTCCGGCCGCTTGATGATAAGTTGGTTGACCGTACCGGCCTGACTGCGTGCCAGTTCAATACCAGCCAATTCTACGTTTACGATCTCTTCGATGATGGGGCGGTCGGCTTCGTTGTAACCTTCCAGGAAACGGGCGAGTTCACGCTGGGCCTTATCGTATTGGCCGTCCTGCTTGAGGGCCCGGCCGTATTTAAGACCCACCAGAGGGTAGTCCTCATTTTGCCCCAACAAGTATTGGTAGCTATCGGCAGCTTTACGGTACTCGTTCTCTCCGGCGTAAAGTTCAGCGGATTTACTCAGAAGTTCGAATTTGTTCTGTTTCTTATCCCAGGCCATCCGGTAAAGCATGGCGGCCTCGCTATTGTTGCCGGCTTCTTCTTCGGCTTCGGCGGCAGCTGCGATTTTTTTCCAGCTCATCTCGGCGTAGGCACTGGCCGGGGTATCGCCGCCACTTGTAACGACGGGTTTAGAGCCGCCGCAGGAAAAAAGGGAAAACAAAAGCAGTAGAGTAGCAAATCTGGTAAGCATGGGTAATGGGTTGGCTTGGTATGTTTAGACTTTCCTATAACGCACGAATATACAGGTATTGTTGGGTTTGGGGTCTTTTACCTTGTTCCTAACTGGTTGATTCTGCTCGCAATAAACCTGGCTGTTTTAACTGCGGTGATCGTCCCTTTGATTCCTGGCGTTGCTAGCCCCGAAAGGATTTTCTATAATATGTTAGAGCTTGTTTGGGAATTGCTATAAACTGAAAAACAATGATTTATGGTTCTGACAATACCATAAAATTGTGAGCTTGGCGGGTCAAGCGATCTATTTTTGGTGACGTCAGGTTCATAAAGGCTTGTTTTTCAGGAAATAGAAATCCAAACAAGCTCTTATTTAGTAGGCCCTATCCTCTTTGCATTCGTAGATTAAGCTGGGGATTGAAGGCTCTATCATTGTGAATTTTAACCTATGGTTTATGAGAAAATGGAGATAGAGTAAAACGCCTTGTACCCGGTCATTTATGGTGCCTGCCAAACGGCACCCATACGAATATGCGCCTAAGAAAATCGAGGTCGTTGTGCTGAAAATGATGGTAAATACGGTGCAGGGGGTAAGCAATCCATGGTCCCCGATCAGCGCTGCGGTAGCTAAAGCACTTTATTGGTTGACGAGAGAGAGAAGAAAACGGTTTACTCGAGAGATTGATTTGTAAAAAGATTGAAATATATGGGAGCCAGATTTACGTTGATGGGCTATTTCAAAGGCATGGAAGATACCTTTATGGGGTGAGAGAACGACTACGCTCACAACCGCATCAGCTTGACCTCATAATACACAAATGACTTCTTTCCTCACCACCGACATTGGCCGCCTAAGGGTAATTGCTTTTCTGGAAGGCCTCAGCTTGCTTATCCTGGTTTTCGTCTCTATGCCCCTCAAGCATTTTTATGGGATTACCGAAATATCAACGGTCCTGGGGCCGATCCATGGCATCCTTTTCCTGCTTTTTATTGTCATTACGATTATTGTCGGGAGTACCTACGACTGGAAGTTTACGAAGACCACCTGGAAGGTACTGTTAGCCAGTTTCATTCCCTTTGGAACATTTTACATCGACGCAAAAATCCTTCAGCCTTTGCACGAACGGGTGGTGGGCTAAGAGCAAGGTTGCACCTTTGGTCTATTCATCTTTTCTTTTCCATCAGTTGTTGGTATTGGTATGAAAACTGACCTTGATTCCCGCCCCCGTATCGAAGACCTCGTTCAAGAGTTTTATAACCGCGCCCGTACCGATGCGCTACTCGGCCCGGTTTTCTTTGGTGCGCTGGGCGATGGTGATTGGAGTCATCACCTCGGGGTGGTCAACAATTTCTGGTGTACCGTTTTATTAGGCGAGCGAAGTTACCCCGGTGGATTTATGTGGAAACACTTGCAATTGCCATTGCGCGCCGAGCACGTAGATCGCTGGCGAGCGCTCTTTACCGATCTGGTCATCTCTACTCATAAGGGGCCAATGACCGATGAGGCACTCCGGCGAGTAAACATTATGGCAGAGGTGATCAAGGCGAAGCTGGAGCACAAAAACGGGCTATTGTAGTATAGCCTCGAAGTAGGTTACTTTGCATGGAAACTAATGACCAATGAAAAAATATTTTTTACTCCTCACTCTGCTTTCATCCATTACGCTGGCTGCCCAGGTTTACCCTACTACCAGAGGGTTATTCCTCAACTTACACGTTGGTGCTGCGAGCGTGGCTTATGATGATGTTAACGATGAAAGCGCCGGTGGTGGAGGTGTTGGACTTCGTGCAGGCTACGGAATTACGCCGACAACCACTCTTTACCTGGGAATTGCCGGCTACAACATCAGCGGAAATAGCAACACTATATTCTTGGAAGATTACCCGGTCGGCATCTTCGAAATCGGCAGCCGGTTTCATTTTGGAAAGAAAGTCAAACCCCTGATGTTTTACCTGGACGTAGCCCTCCAGGGAGTGAGAGCTACCCCCTTTGACGAACCAGCCGAGGTGACCCTCAATGGTGGTGGGCTTGCGGTGGCTCCCGGGCTTATGTATTTCTTCACCGATCGCCTGGCCATCGATGCCCAGCTACGCCTGGGAGGTGGACGCATTAATGAATTTGAATCCGGTAACCTGAGCGTGGATGTCTCTGACGAGAATTTCAACTACGGTCTCAGCCGCTTGACGGTGGGAATGACCTTCTTTCCGTTTTAGGAAAGCTGGGCAGTTAATTTACCAGCTTAGGAGCACTTCCTCAACCACCTTCGCGTAATGTGCGTGCTCCAGAGCCAGAACTTTGGCCGCAATTTTTTCCGCGGTATCCTCCGGTGAGATCGGGGTGGAGAACTGAGCAATGATGTTCCCCTCGTCGTAGCGCTCGTTGACGAAGTGGATTGTTGGCCCGCTTTCGGTTTCCCCGGCGGCTTTCACAGCCCGGTGAACGTTCATCCCGTACATGCCCTTGCCACCGAACTTAGGTAAAAGGGCCGGGTGAATATTGACGATCTTATCCGGAAAAGCCTGAACCAGGTAAGTAGGCACCAGCCATAGAAATCCGGCCAGAACGATAAAATCAATATCAAATTCTTTGAGGATTGACAGGAGCTGGGGAGTTTCCCGGAAAGTCTTGCGGTCCAAGACCAGAGTAGGGATATTATGCTCGGCGGCAACGAGCAGTCCACCGGCATCGGGTTTGCTGGCCACCAGCATTGCTACTTTGAAGCCACAATCCTCCACCAGGGAATACTCGATGATCTTGCGGGCATTACTGCCCCCACCACTGATGAAAATGGCGATATTTTTTGGCTGACTCACGCAACGGCTTTAAGACGACGGGCCACGAAAATGGCGACCACGCTCATGAAAATTGCAAAATAACCCACCCAGTCGTAATGCAGCAAACTACCGTCGGTATCTTCCACAATAATGAAGCCGGCCACGAAGCTGCTCAAGGCCAGGGCCGCCTCGTTGAAGGATTGGCGAATGCTCATGAAACTACCCCGGTTTTCGGGTTGCACCACGCTGGTGATCATGGTGGTGGCCGGCACACTGCGTCCACTGGCTACTACGAAAAAAGAGGAGGTGACGATAAGAGCGATCCAGATCGGCACGCTCGGCAGATTGGTGAGCGCAAAAATTGAAAACAGTGCCAACCCGGAGGCCAGACTGAAGATAAGCATCCGGCCGTAGCGGTCAGCCAGCTTACCGAAGAGGGGCAGCAAGACCACTGTCAGCAACCCACCGATGAGGTAGATGAGACTCACCTCTTTATCTTCAAAACCGACGTTGAGCTGCATGTAAGGCGCAATGAACGGGATGATGCTGAAGTGGCCCAACATCAAAACAACCGTAAAAAGCAGGGCCGCCCGCTGATTGGGGTCACCGAAAATGGTCCGGAATGGAGCGAAGGCGGATGGAGGCCTTACCGTGTCGGCCGGGGTGGAGGCGGTGGGGCCGGCAACAGGGGCTCCGCTTTGGCGTAATTCGTCACGGGAAAGGGGTGTTTTTTCTGACTTCAACTCCGAGGAGCCTGCGACGATCACCGAAGGTAACTCCGAGGAGGAACGACGATCAGCGCCAGCTAAAGTAGCCATGCTCAAATGCCCGCGTAACGAGGGAACCAACTTCGGCACCAACAATAAAATCACCCCGGACAGAATGGCGACCACGATGAAGGGCATCCGCCACCCGGCTTCTGCAGCGATATAAATTCCCGCCGGAACGCCCACGACGGAAGCAGCGCTAAAGGCAGTCATCACCCAACCCATGGCCGAAGCCCGTCGCTTCAGAGGAATGACGTCGCCCACAATGGCCAGGACCAATGCGCCAAGGGTGCCGCCAAAGGCCCCGGTAACGCCACGAAAGATCAACAATGTGGAGTAAGAGGGGGTGAAGGCACAGGCCAGCGTACCGAGGGTAAATCCGGTAAACAGAAAGATCAAGGCCACTTTCCGGTCGAAGCGATCAATAAAAGCCGTACTGACCAGCCCCGCTACGAAAGCCATGAAGGCGTAGATAGTCACGATCAGGCTGAACTGCTGGGCCGAAATATCGAGGTCGCGCATCAACGTCTTGCCGAGGGGCATGATGATCATGAAATCGATAATGTGGCAAAACTGTACGGCGGCCAGGATGAATAAAAGCTGCTTTTCCTTACTCGGCGTCATCACGGATACTTTGGCAGATCTCTACCAGCACGCCGTTGGTGGATTTTGGGTGTAAAAAACAGATCAGCTTATTATCGGCCCCCCGGCGGGGTTCGTCTTGTAATAGTTCAAAACCATCGGCCGCCAATCGCTTCATTTCGGCGCGGATATCTTTTACTTCAAAAGCGAGATGATGCAGTCCCGGGCCACGTTTCTGCACAAATTTATCGATCGGGCTACCGGATTTTTCACTGGCGACCAGTTCGATCTTAGCGGCGTGTCCTTCTCCGGCGGAAAAGAAAGAAGTAAGGGCGCCCTGCTCCTCTACGGCTTCAATTTTATATTGCTCGCGGCCCAGTAACCTGGCGATGAGCTGGTTGGCCGCTTCAAGGTCGGCTACGGCAATACCGATGTGGTCTAGTTGCATGGGAGGGTAACATTTGCCGGGGGTAAAGGTTGGAAAGTATCATGCGTCTTTAGGGGAATGAAAGAAAGCTTGACTGATATCTTCTCTCTCTGTTCCAACCGAACCGCTTACCTTTGCTTCCTATGGCAAGAAGAGGACGCCCCCGCTACCCCGCGAGCATCGAGAATGTAACCATCACCGGACTGGCTGATAAAGGCTTTTGCGTAGGTAAAACCGAAGAAGGTCAGGTGATCTTTGTGGAAAAAGTAGCCCCCGGCGACGTAGTTGACGTACGACCGTTCAAGAAAAAGAAGAAGGTGCTCTTCGCGGCGCCCACCAAGTTTCACCAACTCAGCGAAGAGCGGGTAGAACCTTTCTGCCAGCATTTCGGTGTTTGCGGTGGCTGTAAGTGGCAGCACTACGCCTACGATGCCCAGTTGAGAGAGAAAGAAAGAATCGTCCACGATGCCTTCAACCGCTTGGCTAAAGTAGAGGTCGGGCAATGGGAACCCATTCTGGGCAGCGAGCGCACCCAGTACTATCGTAATAAGCTGGAATTCGGCGTGGCGAACCGTCGTTGGCTGACCGCAGCTGAATTGGGCGACGACAACGTCAGCAACGAAGCCTCCGTGGTCGGTTTTCACAAGGCCGGGGCCTACGATAAGCTCATCCAGATTGACCACTGCCACCTCCAGCACGGACCGAGTAATGAACTGCGTAACGGCATCCGGGAACTGGCCATTGAACTGGAGATTCCGTTCTTCGATATGCGCGAGCGCCACGGCCTGCTGCGGCAAATGATGATCCGTACCAGTACCCTGGATCAGTGCATGCTCGTCCTGGCGTTCTTCGAAGATGATCAGGATAATATCAAGCGCCTGCTGGATGCTATCCTGGAGCGCTTCGGCCAACACCTCAGCAGCTTGTTCTATTGCATTAACCCCAAAGTGAACGAATACCTGATGGACCTCGATATGGTCCACTACCACGGTGCCGAGTATATGGAAGAAGTGCTGGGGGAGGTCAAATTCCGCATCGGCCCCAAGTCTTTTTTTCAGACCAACAGTCGCCAAGGCAAAGAACTTTATGACGTGGCGGCCGATTTCGCCGGCCTCACCGGCAGTGAGAACGTTTATGATCTCTACACCGGTATCGGGTCCATTGCGCTTTATTTGGCCCAGACGGCCGGTCACGTAGTGGGGATTGAGGAAATTCCCGAAGCCATTGAGGATGCCGGTCGCAACGCCGCGCTGAATGGCATAGAAAATACTACTTTCTACGCCGGCCAGGTCAAGAATATCCTTACCCCGGAATTTGCCGAAAAACACGGGAAGCCCGACGTATTGATTACCGACCCGCCCCGGGCCGGCATGCACCCCAAGGTGGTGAAAATGCTACTGGAACTGGCTGCTCCGCGACTGGTTTACGTCAGCTGTAACCCCGCTACCCAGGCCCGTGACCTGGCGGTACTGGACGAAAAATACACGGTGGAACGGGTACGACCGGTGGATATGTTTCCGCATACCAGCCATATTGAGAACGTGGCTTTGCTGAAGTTGCGGTAATGAAATCGCCCTGGTACGCTAAAATCCCCCACCCCCTCATCATGCTTTTCGGCATCATCGTAGCCGTAACCGTCATGACTTATCTGCTACCCGCAGGCACCTACGAACGTATGGAGGTAGCCGGTAGAATGCGCGTTGTACCGGGTAGCTTTACCACGGTTGAGCAACGCCCCTTAGGCCTGTTACAAATGTTTCGCGCCTTCCCCGAAGGCTACAAGGTCGCCTCCCCAGTCATTTTTATTTGTCTGGCCAGTGCGTTGATGTTTGTGTTGCTGGAGCGGACCAGGACAATCGAAAATGCCGTTGGCAGTTTACTCAAGCAAATGGGAGGTAACGGAGCCGAACTCATCATCGTACTACTCACCTTTGTATATGGGGTGTTGGGCATCATGGTCGGCTATGAAAATAATATAGCGACTATTCCCATCGCTGCTGTAGTCATTCTGGCCCTGGGGGGCGATCTGGTGCTGGCCGCCGGAGTCAGCGTAGGCGGTATGACGGTTGCCTTCGGTCTTTCTCCGGTCAATCCTTATACCGTTGGTGTAGGCCACAACATCGCGGAATTGACATTATTCAGCGGTTGGGAATTACGGTCCGTACTTTGCGGCGGCGCACTTTTGCTGACTGCGTTTTACAACGTCCGCTACTTCCGCCGCATCTCCGCCACCCCGGAAAAAGCTATCGGCCGGGGACTGGATACAGAAGGGCTGGCGCTGAGTCAACCGCTGGAAGATTACCGGATGAGTGGGCGCAACTGGCTCTTGTTTTCCATCTTTCTGCTTGGCCTGGCCTGGGTACTGTACGGTGTGTTCACCTACGGCTGGTTCATCAATGATATTTCGGCGGTCTTCTTGGTGGTAACCGTGGTTTTGGCCCTCTGTAGCGGACTAAAATCCAGAGAAATCGCCAACGCCGGTATGCAGTCCATCGCTCAGATGGCCCCGGCTACCTTCATTATCGGTCTGGCCGCTACGGTAAAAGTCATTCTTGAGCAAGGTATGATTCAGGATACGATCTGCTATGGATTGGCGCAGTCGCTCAGCGGGTTACCAACCTTACTCTCTGCCGTGGGTATGTCCATCGGGCAGAGTTTTCTCAACCTGCTTATTCCCTCCGGCAGCGGGCAGGCACTGGCTACGATACCCGTCATGATTCCCCTCGGTGAACTACTCGGCCTCACCCGCCAGACCAGCATCCTCGCTTTCCAGATCGGTGACGGGGTGACCAATCTTTTCAACCCCTCTCTGGGTGGTCTGGTAGCCATGCTCAGCTTGTGCAGAGTGCCTTTTGACCGCTGGCTGCGCTTTATTCTGCCCCTGACCGGTTTAATATTGGTTTGGGCCTGGATCGGTCTTATCGTAGCGGTTTTGATTGGTTGGAGTTGATTTTGGCTTCAAAGTAGCAGTGTTTTAGTTCGCCCGCCGAAACGTGCGGATCGAAAATGGTTCGTCGGACGAGCTAAACTTTAACCACTGCTACTTTGAAGCCAAAACACACCTCCCTACCTTGGCGACATGATCCTCCGACCGCTATTGCTAATCTTTGTTTTTAGCCTCTCCGCTCCCCTTTTTGCCCAATATCCCACTTACGCTCCCCCCCTGCGCGGTCCGCTACTGGTCACCGGTACCTTCGGCGAGTTACGGACAAATCATTACCACGCCGGATTGGATTTTCGGGCAGCCACCGGCACGGCGGTTTACAGTATTGCGGATGGCTACGTAAGCCGGGTAAAGATCTCGGAGGGCGGCTACGGCCAGGCGATTTACGTCGATCATCCGGAGGGGTACCGCTCGGTTTATGGCCATCTTTCCGCCCTGGAGGAGGAACTGCTGGATACCGTACGCGCCAGACAGTTGAGCGAAGAAAAATTCGGGGTGGATCTGCGTTTCGACTCCCTTCGTTTTCCGGTACGCAAAGGCCAGCGGATCGGAGCGGTAGGCAACCGGGGGTATAGTTTTGGGCCGCACCTGCATTTTGAAGTGCGTAGCCAGATTAATGACGCCGCGCTGAATCCGCTCAATTTTGGCATTGAGGTAAAGGATACCCGCCCGCCCCAGTTGCGTAAACTCAAGGTTTACGAGCGTGACGTAAATGGTAAAGTGATTGCCGAGCAAATTCTCTCCCTCCGTAGCCAGGGTAAAGGTCGTTATGACCTCCAGGACACCCTGGTAGTAAATAGTAAGCGGGTCGACTTCGCCCTCAAAGCCTATGACCGCCAGGATGCCATGCCCAATTACAACGGCCCCTACGGTATGAGGCTGGTACGCGACAGCAGCCCCGTTTACGCATTCCGTTTCGATAGCATTCCCTTCGAGCAAACCCTGCGGCTGAACGCCCACGTGGATTACGCCGAGTGGACCGGTGAAGAGAGTTGGTTTCACCGGCTGCACGACCTGCCAAATGGCCAACTCAGTTACTTGCAAACCTTGAATTATACCCCTCCTGATCTGAGTTCGGGGGTAGTTTCTCCCGTCGAAATCAGTGTAATGGACTGGAGCGGCAATGTTGCTGCCCTGACCTTCCAATTGCGTTACGAGGCAAAGGCCGTTGATCAATCAGTCGAGCCTTATGAGTTTTACCGTATACCCTGGAACGTACCCAGCATCATCGAACGGGAAGACCTGAAATTATCAATACCGGCCGAAGCCCTTTACGAAGACCTGGAGATGAAACTCGAGATCAGTCAGGACTCTTCGGCGGATATACTGAGCCAGGTCATTCATTTGCACGATCGGTTGACGCCGCTGCAAAAAGCAATCGGAATGAGCCTGCAACCCAATATTAAAATTGAACCGAAATACCGTGAAAAAGTGATCTTGACTCGTTGTACCAAAGACGGCGAGGTCATCAGCTACGGAGGCGCGTTGAATGAGACTGGTGGGGTCGTTGAACTGCCGGTCCGCACTTTTGGCACTTATTGCTTGCAAACTGACACGATTCCACCCACCATCGAAACCACTGGTTTTCGGAATCCCATACGTGGCACCCGCCGGATCAGTTTTCGAATTACGGATAACGTAGGTACGGCCGGCCGGGCCAGGGGACTCCGCTACCGGGCTACCCTGGATGGCGAGTGGCTACTCTTCGAATACGACCTGAAAAAGAATCGAATCTACCACGACCTTACCGGCCAAGTTGATCCTAACGGAGCCATCTTTCGCCTCGAAGTGTGGGACGATCGAGATAACAAAGCGATCTTTGAGACGATGCTCAAGAATTAGAGCTTGTTTGGATTTCTATTTCCTGAAAAACAAGCCTTTATGAACCTGACGTCACCAAAAATAGATCGCTTGACCCGCCAAGCTCACAATTTTATGGTATAGTCAGAACCATACATCAATGTTTTTCAGTTCATAGCAATTCCCAAACAAGCACTTAAAAAACCGGCGAATCGATCAGCCGATTCGCCGGTTTTTAACTCACGGGCTAACTACTTATTGCCGGACCACTTTAACCGTCTGTACCTGACCTTCAGTAGCACCAGTTACCCGTAGCCAGTAAACGCCGGCCGCCAGATCGTGCAGCTGTATTTGGGTGAGGGTAGTAGCGATAAGGCCGCTGCTGATTACGCGGCCGTTCAGATCCAGTAATTGATAGTTTCCGGTTGCATAGCCGGTGACCAGATTAAGGTTGCCCTGGCTGGGGTTGGGCCAGACTTCGACTTCACGGTCCTTACCAGTGAAGTTCACGGGGCGGATCACGGAAATATCTTCGCTACCATCTACATCCAACTGGCGGAGGCGATAGAGGTAAGCTCCGCCGGGGCGGACGCTAAAATCTTCGTAGGCGTAATCCACCGCAGTACCGTTATCCCCGTAGCGCTCAACGAAATCGATTTGATCCCATTTAGCGGGATCATCGGCCAGTGCCCTTTCTACGTAAAAGCCGGCGTGAGCTGCGTCTTGCTCGACTGCCCAGTTCAGGTAAGCGGCACGTGGGCGCGCCTCGGCCCAGAAACTCAGCCATTCCACAGGCAAGGGATTGGAAGGAGAACAGGTGGAAATCAGTTCCACGTTGTCAACGTAGAGGCTGTTACCATAACCGTTGATGTTCTCGATGAAGACCTGCACGGAAGTGAAGCCATTGAAGGCACTCAGGTCGAGATCAACGCACTGAGGACCATTAAAGCACCAATCCTGGGCACCGGAAGGGCTGAAGAAGCTAGTCTGGTCATTGTCCGTAGCAAAATTTCCGCTGCCGTCTTCGTCACCTAAAAATACATCCGTAGAACCATTGGAAGTGACTACCCGCACCCGGAGCTGATCTTTAAAGGTGGCGTTGTAACGGGCGTAAGCGTACTCGAAACTTAGACGTAAATTAGTGTTGGCCAGCATATCCTGAGCAGGTAGTACCAAACCGTCTACCTGACCCTGAGCTTCGTAATTGTAGTTGTTGAGATAAGCAGCCTGCGAACTACCATTGCCGGTTATTTGCCGGGTCGTCCAGGTAGTGCCATTATCGGGATTTGAAATCTGTACACCTCCCAGACCATTCTCAAAATCTTCGAAAAATACCGAATTGGTATTACCGGGGGATACGTTAATGAACTCCTGAGCGGAAGTACTTCCGGCGGCGTTGGTGGCTGTCAAAGTAGCAATGTAACTGCCTGCATTATTATAGGTAACCGCTGGATTGAGCTCAGTGGAAGAAGATGGATTTCCTCCGGGAAACGACCATTGAAAACTCGAAACGGAACCTGAGGTCTGGTTCACGAAATTGATCTGGCTGCCGGGGCAAACCTGGCTTTCAGAAACCGAGAAGGCTGTTGTCGGGGCACTCTGAGCACAGTTGCTAAGGCAGGACCGGCTCTGGTAGTGAGCGTTAATGGCGTCGCGGGATTGTTGTGACCAGGTATCGGTAATGTTAACCGAGGGAGCCATGATCGTGGTGTAGGGAGGTGGAGTATCATCGTGACTGGACGAAAAGTTGTGTCCCAATTCATGCGCCCACAGCACCCGGATACTTGCGGAGTTGGTGGAAAAATTTTCATTAGTATTGTAACGAGAGCCGGAGCAAATCACCCCGACGTAGGCCAAGCCGACCGTCGAGCCGTCAAAATCACGGCCACTCCAGAGCGTTGCCACATCGTAAGCAGCGTTGAAGCCACCATTATTTCCCCAGGAACGGAAGTCCGGCAGTAAAATCTCCGGGTCGGTATCATTGGTCCAGGGGTCGCTGGCGTTGGAGGTAGCGATGTAAGTATCCGTCACGAAAAAGTTAAGCTCGTCGTCGAATTCTTCATCACCGATCTGGCTATCGTAATTGGTCTGTACCAAAGCCAGGGAGTTGAGCATAAAGTTCTCTACCTGGGTGGCACTACTGTTCAATTGCTGGTAATGTTCAAAGTCGGAAGCCAGCGCAATTTCCACTTCGATACACTCGCCGTCGACCGCCGAGCGACCTTGTCCACTGCCAATGGGCTCAGGGTCGGGTGCATTAAAATCTTCACCGTGAGCACCACATTCGCCAATGTAGGGGTCGATACCGTTTTCACCGTAGAGGATGTAAACATCTGTCGCTACACCGTCGGCAAAGCGCCAGAGGGGCTCCAGGTAAAAACGCTCACCGTCAACCGTCCAGTGGCCGAGCACGAAATTTTCATCAATGGTGAAAATGGCTGGCGCGTCCGTACCATTCATTGACCCCCGAAACTGAGCTGCGGGCAAACGTGGGTGAATTTCAAAGGATCGGTCATCACGGCTGCCGCTGGTCAGTGTGTAGCCAGGGCGGCGGAGGTCCAGACGGTCGAGTTCAAAATTGAATTGCTGACCATTGTCTTCCAGCGTAAAGGCGATGTGATCTTCGGGGGCTTCCCAGAGACGGTACAATGGATCTATATCCAGACGGACAATGCGGTATTCTTCAAATTGATCCATGCGGTCATCGGTGCTGAAGTTCAGCCCGAGATCGGTAAGTGGAAGAGTGGTCGTTTGGGCAAACAGGCCCAAGGTGGCACAGCAGAAGCTGAGCAAAAGCAAGTATGAACGAATCATGTGTGTATTGTTGGGGAGGAAAAAGTAGTAGTTGCTGAACTTTACAGACCTCCCTAACGCGACTTGGACCCCATTGTTATGGGGTGCAGAAGAAAAATTTGTCAATGTCGTACTACGACAGCGGCAACTCCCTATCTGCTCACTTCCAACCAATCCAGCCAGCCGGCATCCGCCGGTCGGTGGTGCCCCATGTCGTCCGCTGCTTTGCCATCCTCACCCAGCCAGACCAGGTAGACATCCGTTTCCGGTGTAAGTTGGTCGACGACCGTCGGCGGTAGCTTCAGATTCAGTTCGTTTACCTGGTTCCAGTTCTCTTCACGGGGAAAAATGCTGCGGGCGATCTCCTGGCCGTTCGGTGCATGTAGCCGAACCGATAGTTCACCGGGGGCGTACGGGTGGATACCGAGTTTAAGGTTCTTTAACCCACGTAAGTCAATTTTGCTCATTTTCAGATAGCCGCCGGGCCGGTAGGTGACCACCTTGAAAGCGTGGTGCTCTCCACCCTGAGGTACGTGGGCCCGGTACAGTTCGTCCGCGGCCGTTTCCGCTTCCAGACGGGCGGGGCGCAGCACCACTGTCTTGCGGCCGGTCTGAGCCGGTATTTCACCCGCACCGCCGTCCTGGTAACTGGCCGAGAGTACGAAACCGGCCATTCCTTCGTTTGGCTCAATGGGCGCCTTTCCCTTCAAAGGATAGCGACTCACGTCATTAAGGGATAAGATGTAACGTACCATCAGTTCTGCGTCTTCCTCGGAAAGGTTGGGGTGTCCGGACATGAGGCGTTCCCCCCAGTTTCCGTTTCCGCCGGTGATGATCTTACCGGCAATGGTCTTTACGTTCGCCTCGGTGTCCGGGTAACGCTCGGCGACGTCCAGATAAGCGGGGCCGACGTTCTCACTACGCTCCTTATGGCAACTCAGACAATCGGATTTTTTAATCAGTTTGGCTCCACCGATGTACTCCAGCGGTCCGGCGGGTAAACTGGCTTTCCCTTCCCTGATTTCGCGGAGTAGCGCGGGGTCGGAAATCGGTGCCGCGCTCACCATAGCCCGGCTTTCGTCCAGACCTCCGGCCCGGCGATCTTCGGGATCGTCCAGTAACAATTCATAATCGAGGGCGGTAACGCCGGGCAACAGAAAACTCTGGTTACCCTGGCTTCTTAGAGCTAAGCTCGGAGGAGTATTACCCACCAGTACATCCAGGGTCATTTCGCTCGTGGCTCCTCTGAGGTCTGCTACTTTGGCAGTCACCCGATTAACCCCCGCAATCCGGAGCACAGGACTGAAGACGGGACCGGTTTCATCGGCCATTTTCCCGTTTACATACCAACTGAAACTCAGACTGTCATTGGGGTCGGGATCGAAGCTTTTACCGGCGTCGAAGATTGGCTGAAAGGGAATGCCCCCGGCCAGTTCCGAAGCCTCCATTTTGGCTACCGGTGTCCGGTTGCCCGCACTGAAACTGATGCGTACCAAACGGGCGTCGGGGTTGTTGAGGAAATAATCGTTGCCGTATTCGAGCATATAGAGCGCCCCGTCGCGGCCAAACTTAAGATCGATGGGCTTACTGATCTTACCGCTGGGGTAGAAGTCTTCGATCTGCACCATTTTCTCGTGGGCCGCATCGAAAGTGACCACTTTGATCCACGATCTGGCCCATTCGTAGATGAACCATTTGCCTTCGTAGTAATCCGGGAAATCGGAACTGGTCATGAACAGCTGCCCATCGCGGTAGTACCAGGGGCCGGCCATGGCCGAGCGGGAGCCGCTGCCCAGTTGAGGAAATTCTGCGCTGTTGCCGTAGGGATACCACATCAGCGGGGCCCGGGCCGGTGGCAGTTCCCGGTTTCCGTAGTTGTTGGGTGATTCATTGACGGGGGCTTCGGGATCATACAACTCACCGACCTCATCCGTAGTGAAATCACGACGGGGGTAAGCAAAGTTATCGCCCACGAAATAGGGCCAGCCGAAGTTGCCGGCTTCCCGCGCCTGGTTCCACTCGTCGAAGCTTTCGGGGCCGTAGCGTCCGGCCTGGCCGACGTCCGGCCCCACGTCGCCCCAGTAAAGATAATTGGTCTGGCGATCAATGGAGATGCGGAAGGGGTTGCGGCAGCCCATGGCGAAGATTTCGGGCCGCCCATTACTGCCATCGGCGGCAAAGAGATTGCCTTCCGGGATGGAATAGGTGCCGTCGGCTTCGGGTCGAATGCGCAGTATTTTTCCGCGCAGATCGTGGGTATTACTGGAACCTTTCTGAGCGTCGTAAGGACCGCGACCGGGACGTTCGTCCAGCGGGCTGTAGCCGTTGCTTTCCTTGCTGCTGGTATTGTCGCCGGTGCTGAGGTACAGCAGTCCGTCCGGGCCAAATTCTACCGCCCCGCCGCTGTGGCAGCAACTTTCTCTTTGTACGCGTACGCGCAGCATGATTTTCTCGCTGGCCGTATCCAGTACGCCTCCCTTGAACTCGAAGCGGCTGAGCAGTTGGTCCAGGCTGTCGCAAGGGGCGGGTGAATAGTAGAGATACAGCCAATGGTTATCTACGCCGTAGCCGGGGTCCAGGGCGATGCCGTGGAGACCGTCCTCGTAGTTTCCTTCGATACAAACGTTGAAATCGTGAACGACTTTGGTTTTGCCAACGGCCGGGTCGTAGAGTTTCATCAGTCCACGCCGTTCGAGGAACAACACCTCGCCAAAGGGCAGTATCTCCAGCTGCATCGGCTCGTAAATATTGTCATCCAGTACGGTGAGGTTGAAGCGTTCGTCGCTGGGTGCCGGCGGGGTGGTACAACGGCTGAGGTCGTATTTATTGTCGCCGATCAAGCGGTCCAGGTCCAGTTTTCCGGCTTGCGGTTTGCGCCAGAGTTCCAGATTGGCCAAGCCAGTATCGCCGGCCATTTGCTGGGTGGCGTACCAGTGCCATTCGTAGGGCGGCAAGGTGGTGGTATCGGCCAGTAATAATCCACCTCCGGCTTCGGCGTAGCGTTGCAGGGCCACCCGCTGGTGTATGGCCAGGCTATCCAGCAGCGGATCGGCGATGATGATGGCGCTGAAAGCGTGGATGCTGTCTTCGTTCAGCAATCGGTAGTTGTAGTGGGTTTCCAATTGGCGGCCGTCGGTAGACAGGGTATCGAACCGGGCTTGCAAGGCATCGGCAAAGAATCCTTTTTCCGGTCCGCCCTGGGGCAAAAAGAGCACGCGTACGGAGGAGCGGCCTTTGATAGTAGCCTGTCGCTGATTGCAGGAACTGAAGGTCAGCAGACAGATAGCAGCGAAGAGGAGGAAGAGTGAGGTGGGAGGTAGATAGCGAAACATTCGGGAAAAATACGGAATGCTTTTTTGACTGCAAACCTGCCCGGTCTGGCTTTCGGTCGGACGGGGCAGCAGCGTTTCTGGAAGAAGCACCGAATGTATTTTACCAGGGGTTGAGCCCCGGCGAAATGCGTCCGGCAGTACGCCTTGGTCTATCGGAATAAAAGTACATCACTGCTTCACCACCTTGCGAACCGCCCAGCGACTACCGACCTTAATCCGTAGATAGTAATTGCCCGTTGGGTAGGTTCTTAGGTTAAAGCTGGCTTGGTCGACATTACCATTGCTACTTTGCAGTAACCGACCATTACTATCCAATAGTTCAAGATCGAATCGGCCAGGGCCGCTGACATTCAACTGATCGCTCAGCGGATTTGGAAATACTTCAAAAGCCGTACCATCCAGTAAGCTACTGCTACTGCTGGTGGGGTTGCAGCCGGGCTCGATGCAGCCGTCCTTATCTACTTTAATTAGCCAGCCGTAGGATTTGCCGGGGGCGGGAATGTCACTGTTCACCTGCCCGCAGGCGATGATGCTGCCGCTGGGGAGGACGACTACGCCGCCGAGGTAGTGGTCCGAGTAACCGCTCGCGTCGTAAAAGAGCGTATCCGTGCGGGTCCACAATAGATCACCGGCTTCATTCACCTTGGCGATAAGACCGGCATCATAATAGTAGGTGGGTGGGCCAGGAACTTCGTGGAGATAGCGGCCGACTGTGACCCATTCTTGATTTAGGCCGGGGGTGAGGTCGGTGAGAATGTTTTTTGATGAAGTGTGATCAAGAATCGTAATGGTTTCAATGGCCTCAAAACTTTCGTTCCGTTTCGTGACTTCAACCTGATTCACTGGAAGATCATATCCTTCTATGATCATGTTATTTGAACCGATTGAGAACCAATTTTCATCTATAGTGGGATATAATTTGCTCATTCCAACTGACGTTGGATAGAACTTGATTTCACCTTCCCACACTTCAGAAATATTACCCGTAGAATCGATCTTCAATACTCTATTTTGTGACCATTGCTGGCTAGGGTTTTGAACTTGAGAAGTGCTTAAGCCAGCTGCGCCAGAAACCAAAAATTCATTCTCGCTGATTGATAGTATTTCCTTGAAAACTTCCCATACTTCTTGCTGCCCATAGCTAGTTTCCCAAATCTTGTTGCCACTTTCATCTGTACGCATCACAAAAGCATCCCATTTCCCATCCGACATTTGTTGTTTGGCACCAACAGTCATGTAACCCGATTGTGTTTCAATGAGATTCCAGTGAGTCGTATGTAAAACGCTATCATCTGGATGTTCTTTTACAAAATCTAAGAAACCATCGTAATTGAATTTAATGATAATAGAATAACCTCGAAAAAAAGTTTTCCCTGCAATTGCGTAACCGCCATCGGAGCAGATGATTAGATCTGCATTGATATCGAAGAAATAGTCATCTCCCGTACTATCGTAGTGAGTTGTTTCGATCAGTATATTTCCTAAAGTATCCATTTTAGAAAAGTAGATTCCAATTTGTCCTGTCATTGGATGCCTAGCCCTACCGTACATCACTAGAGTGTCGTTCTGTAAGATCAGATCATTGAATTGCAAAGAAGATTCATTCTCAAAACAGTAGGACTGGATGAAACCAGATTGGGCTTGGGTTATTGTAGGCGACGCTATGGTAAAAAGAAAAATAGCAGCGTTAAACCATACCAATAACGCTTTGGCAGGCAGATCAACGCTTTGAAAATATCCAGGAATCCGTCCAATAGTCATACTATAATTATATGAAGAAAATCCCGGTTCGTAGTTGATTATCCCACTGATAGATAATTCGGCTTTCAACCAGCCTTGCTACTTTGAAGTCAAAAAATCATTAGAGGTTTACTAACAAAGTAGCAATGTCTTTAGGCGCAAACCAACTTGCCGCTTTGGTTCTCCCTTTTGGGGAGTTGGTGGGGCGAAAAGTAACAATTTGGTTTGCGCCTATGTCTTTCGCCAAAACCTAAAACGGCCAAAAAGCCCGCGCAATCGCTCCAATGATCACTATCACCAAAAGTCGATAGGCCCACACATTTGCCTGGGGATAGCGACTGGCGTAAGTAGCCGTGAGAAAGCCCCCGACTAATTGTCCGATGGCCATGAGTCCGCCGATTTTCCAGTCGATGAGGCCCTGGTAAGCGAAGAAGGCGACGGCAAAAAGGGTATAAACGGCCACGGTGACGCCCTTAAGCACGTTGGCGTTGATGATATCGTAGCCATCGATAAGTACGAGTACCGCGAGGAAAAATACGCCCATGCCCATCTGGATGAAGCCGCCGTATACGCCCAGGAGAAAGAGCATCGGTACGGCCAGCCAGGGGGAGATAGGCTCGCGGTCGGGATTACTGACGAGCCAGCGTTTGGGTTTCACCAGGATAACCACCAACATGAAAATGAGCAGGTAACGAAAAACGAGTCGGTAGCCTTCCGGTGAGATCACAATGCTGAGATACATGCCCAGCAAAGCACCGAGGCTGACCCAGATAATGACTCGCCAGTTGAGGTTCGGGCGTAAGCGGTCTTCCCGCTCAAAAGCGTAGGTGCCGGCCAGCCCCTGGGCCACTACGCCCAGTCGGTTGGTGCCGTTAGCAACGTCCGGCGGTAGCCCGAGCAGTTCCATAAGAATGGTGAGGGTAATGGCTGAGCCGTTGCCCGCCAGAGTGTTTACACAGCCGGCCAGGAATGCACCGATGACGGCGATGAGGTAGATGAGCATAAGTAGTATCTAGCGCGTCAAAACTATATAATCCTGCAGCAGGACCTTCAATAAATCCTGGCTACTCAAGCCGTCGTCTTCGATCTCCAGTTTAAAGCGACAGGTGGCGGCCAGTTCGTCGACGACCTCCTGGTGGGCCGGGTTGCGGTATTCGTCCAGTCTCTTGAGGCTGCTCTTGATCAACAACATATCCGCTTCGCTGAAGCGCTGAATACCGGGAAAACTGGGTACGTGATCGGCCCGGGTCTTGATGCTTTGGATATCGGAGAGCAGAAAACTGCGACTGCTGCGATTCTTGACCACCACGGTGCCGGCTGCCAAATCACCCAGTCGCTGGGCCTTTGGGGTGGTGTTGATGAGCAGGATGGCGGGAATACCCAGGCTGAACCAGGCATCGGGCAATAAAAACAATGTGCGTAATAGAAAGTCGCCGGGAGTGGGATCTTTTCCATCGGCCCGCAACACCCGGATCTGCTGGATGCGCTTACCGGGCGTCTGCCCTTGACCCAGCATTTCGAAAAAATAATAGTAAATGAAAAAGATCAGCAAGGGGGAGAAGAACAGCACAAACATTTCCGGCCAGTTGAGGTTGAAAATGACCAGAAACCCCAGTAACAGGTAAACCCCGAATACGATCAGCATATCGATAAGGAAGGCAAAGACCCGCGGCAGACTGCCGGAGAGCTCGTACTCGATGGAAACGTTCTGGGTGGTGCGAATGGTGATGTTACGCATGAGATTCAAAGGTAAACCTTTACCTTTAATCCCATGCGGGAAACCGAATTCATCAGGAAGAACGAAAAGAAGTGGGCCGAATACGAAGCGGCCCTGAAGAAGGACAAGCAGGACCCGAAGAAACTCGGTGAACTCTACGTGCACACCACCGACGATCTTTCCTACTCCCGCACCTTCTACCCCAACCGCAGCGTGCGGGTCTATCTGAACGGTCTGGCCCAGCGCACTTTCCTGCAAATTTACAAGGGCCGCCGCGGCGAAGCGCGCCGCTTCATTACGTTCTGGACCGACGAACTGCCCCGCATCCTCTATCGCCACCGCCGCAGTCTGCTGGTAGCACTGATTCTCTTCGCCATCTCCATGGCCGTGGGCGTGATCAGCTACCGTATCGACCCCCAATTCGCCGAATTCATTCTCGGCGATGGATACGTGGCCATGACCCGAGAGAATATCCGCAGTGGCGATCCGATGGCAATTTATAAGAGCCAGTCGGAATTCGACATGTTCCTGGCCATCACGTTCAACAACATCTACGTAGCCTTTAAGACTTTTGTGATGGGGGCCTTTTTCGCCGTTGGTTCCATCTTTATCCTGATGAGTAATGGCGTGATGGTAGGTGTCTTTCAGTATTTTTTCGTCGATCAGGAACTGTTTCGTGAAAGCTTTCTCACTATCTGGATTCACGGTGCGCTGGAGATCAGTAGTATCGTCATTGCCGGCGGAGCCGGACTGGTCATGGGCAGCGGCTTGCTTTTTCCCGGTACTTACAGTCGCGTGCGGGCCTTTGGCCGCTCGGCCCGTGATGGCTTCAAGATCATGTTGGGTACCGTCCCGCTTTTCGTCATCGCCGGCTTCCTGGAAAGCTTTTTGACCCGCCAGACCCAGTTGGACGATTCGCTACGACTGGTCTTCATCCTGCTGTGCTTCGCGTTCATCCTTTGGTACTACTGGTATTACCCGCGGCTAGTCGTCACCAGACAGCCCGAAGCGGATGCCCCGGATCGTCACGCTACCCGCAATGAACGACTGGCTACGGATTTGAACCTGGAACCGAACCGCATCAAAATGATCGGTGAGATACTGACCGAAACCATGCTGGTATTGGGGCGCAATATTGGTCGGGTGCTGGGTGGCCTGGCCTTGGCGGCCATTACTTTTTGTGGTCTGACCATTACGCTCAGCGGCCAGCGGATCGAGAACCTTTTCGTGTTCAGCAACGATCCGGTGAGTTTCTTCTACAACGTTTACGCCATGCTGTCTACCCTTGGGTTCGAGGGGCGCGGTGTGGGATTTTTCCTGGCCGTAGTCGCCGGCTTCTATTTGCTGGTTCTGATGGGGGGAAGGTTGGTTGGCCGAAGTATTCTGGGGGAAACGCCCCGGCGACTTACCCGCGGCAACTTACTCGCCAGTCTTTTACCGGCACTGCTGCTGGCGGCCTGCTTCGCTTTGCCCGGCGGCTGGATGGCGCTGGCCATTTTCCTGGTGCTCCCTTTTTTGTGCCTCTACGCTTATCTGGCGGCGACGGGCCAGAGTGACCTCAAAACCGCCTTTCGTTATTGTTACACTTTCCTGTTATCCAATTACGGACTGTTCTTACTGCTGGGTCTGCTCGGGTTCTTCGCCTTTTTTCTGCTGGATACCAGTATCACCCAGCTCGTTTTCGGCCTTCTCAACTGGATGATCTCCGGAAATTCGGTCCTGCTGTACGCCATCAATGTGGTCGTACAGGCTTTCCTTTACTTCACTTACTTCGGACTGATGCTCATCACCTGGATCATCGCCCTGGGCCTCAATTTTCACAGCAACCGGGAGCGCCACGAAGCATTGGGCTTGAAGGAAGCGATAAAGAACGTGGGTCGGGAACGGCGCTTGCGGGGTCTGGAAATGGAGTAGCGTATCTGAGCTGGCAAAGTAGCAGCGTTTTTGAAGCAGCAAGACAGCTTATCACTTCCGGGCAGTAAAAGCCCCGACGGAGGACCTCCGGGCCGATGTACTCGTTAGAGCAGTAAACCACCTAAGTTTTACAATCCTTTACAAGCCTCGTAACCAGCCTGGTTAAAGCATCCTGTATTTTTGATTTATTCAAAATACTCGCCCGTCGGCGAGACGGAAAGAAACAAAAATCTTGCTCTGCCCTTCTGCGTCCTTCCGCATGAAACCTTGCTAGTAAAACAACCCATTATGAGGCTTCTATTCATCCTGCATTGCCTAGTCCTGACTTTAACCAACACTGGCTGTCAAAGCCGGGAAGAATCTCCCTCTGAAACAGTCAGTTCGGCATCGTCAAAAAATCGGTCTGATGACCACACCCTAAAGCCGGATACCAGCACCATCCAGTTGAAATTCACTACCGGTATTCGCTCCATTTTGGAAGACCGCCACGGAAACACCTGGTTCGGTAGCCACAATGAGGGGCTCGCCAAACTGAGTGAGGGAAAATTCACCTACTACACTACCGAAAGCGGGCTCAGCGATAATCAGGTTAGAAGTATCTACGAGGCTCAGGATGGGACCGTCTGGTTTGAATGTGGCCAGGGCCTCAGCGTTTTCGATGGCAAGCAATTGATGATAGTTGAACACCGGGACTACAGCCGCCGCAATGAATGGAAAATAGAGCCGGGTGATCTGTGGTTCAAGGGAAACGAGTCAATCGGCTACAATACCGGAGGAGGGACTGCCGGACACCCCGGCCAAATCCAGTTCGGATTAGACACGGGCGAAAAAACACCTGGCGTTTATCGCTACGCAAACGAGAGACTTTACTACCATGCTTTCCCCGCATTTTCAATGGAAGGAAACGGAAATTCCTATTCCATCTCCACTCCTTTCGCGCGGGGAAAGAACCACCAAATCTGGTTCGGCATGTACTCCGCCGTAGTCGGTTACGACGGAAATGCCTTCACCGTTTTTACCGACGATTCCCTGAATTTCAACGCCACCACCGGATATCTCCACGTCCGCAGCCTTTACGAAGATAGCCGCGGCATCCTCTGGATCGGTAATAATGGCATCGGCGTGCTTCGTTACGATGGCAACGAAGTGATCAACTTTTCCAAACAACACGATCTGGTCTCTGAGGGCAGCCAGAATCGTGGTGGTTTCCGTTCACCCACCGGCAGTCTGGAGCACGTCTTCGCCATCGGGGAAGACCGGGTCGGCAATATCTGGTTCGGTGACCGCGACACTGGTGCCTGGCGCTTCGATGGTAAGACTGTGAAGAATTATAGCCTGAAAAACGGCCTCCCCGTCCACCACATCTGGCAGATATACAACGCAAAAAACGGTGAACTATGGTTTGCGATGGGTGATGGCTGCGTGCAAAAATTCAACGGCCGGAACTTCGAACGCGTCTTCTAGTAGCAACTTCGGTCAACAACCGAGGGTTAGTTGTTTTTCAGATACTTCTGGAGCAGATTTTGGCTTTCCAACTCAGTCGGAGACGGGTAAAATCTAACCAGCAAACTTTATATCTTTGCGCGCATGAAAACGTCACTGAACTGGCTGCGCCAGTACCTCCCATTAGATCTTAGTCCCGAAGCCATCGGCCAGGTGCTCACCGGCACCGGTCTGGAAGTGGAAGGAATGGACGAAGTTGAGTCGATTCCCGGAGGCCTGGCCGGGGTAGTGGTCGGTCACGTCGTCGAATGTGGCAAACACCCGGATGCTGACCGTTTGTCCCTGACCAAGGTGGATCTTGGCGGGGGGGAGGAGCCCGTACAAATTGTCTGCGGTGCACCCAATGTAGCGCAAGGCCAGAAAGTACTGGTGGCTACCGTTGGCACCATGCTGTATCCCCAGGATGGGGAACCCTTCAAAATTAAAAAAGGGAAAATTCGTGGACAGGTCAGCATGGGCATGATCTGTGCGGAAGACGAACTCGGATTAGGTGACGATCACGATGGCATCATGGTCCTTCCAACCGATACCCCCGTCGGCAAACCCGCTGCCGAGGTTTACGAACTGGAAAGCGATTACGTCTACGAGATCGGCCTGACGCCCAACCGCAGCGATGCCACCAACCATCTAGGAGTGGCCTTCGACCTGGCCGCTGCCCTGAAGATCAATCACGACTCCGACCAGAGCGTACAACGCCCCGACCTGAGTGGGTTCAAAGCTGGCAACGAAGCTGCTTTGCCCGTTGAAATTCGTAATCAGGAAGCCTGCCCTCGCTACGCCGGGCTCACGATCAAAGACCTCAAGATCGGCCCCGCCCCGGAATGGATGCAAAACCGCCTCAAAGCCATTGGCGTTCGTCCCATCAACAACGTCGTGGACATTACCAACTACGTTCTCCACGAAATGGGGCAGCCGCTCCACGCTTTCGATCTGGAGAAGATCGGTGGTGGCAAGATCATCGTCCAAACCCTTCCGGCCGGCAGCAAATTTCTCTCCCTGGACGAAGTGGAGCGCGAATTGTTGCCCAATGACCTCATGATCTGCGACGGCAACGACCAGCCCATGTGCATCGCCGGGGTTTTTGGTGGTCTCAACAGCGGAGTCACCGATTCCACGACCAGCATCTTCCTTGAATCCGCTCATTTCGATGCCGGCTACACCCGCCGTAGTAGCATGAAGCACAATTTACGGACCGACGCGGCCAAGGTCTTCGAGAAGGGCAGCGACCCCAATATCTGCGTAGATGCCCTGAAGCGGGCCGCCCTGCTCCTGCAGGAGTACGCTGGAGCCACGGTGACTTCCGAGTTGCTGGATATTTATCCCGCACCGATCGAGCCGCTGGAGATTACCGTTCGTTACCAACGCGTTCGTGAACTGACCGGCATCGACATCAGCCGCGAAGAAGTGCGGTCGATCCTGGAAACGATGGACATGAAATTCACCGATGATAATGAGGTGGACTTCAAAGTAGCAGTGCCGACAAATAAATCCGATGTAACCCGCGAGGTTGACGTCATCGAGGAAATCCTGCGCATTTACGGCTTCGACAACGTAGCGATGCCGCAAGAGATTACGACTTCCCTCACCGTCGCTCCCAGCCCCGACCCCCACAAAGTCCGTGAGCTGATCGGTGATCTATTGAGTGCCAACGGCTTCCTTGAAATGATGGCCCTCAGCCTCAGCGAAAGCCGTTACTATGGTGGCGGCCCCGAAGCTGAGCGAGTGGACGGACTGGTCTACGTCAACAACACCAGTAACGTCACTTACGACATTATGCGTCCGGATATGTTGGTGAGTGGACTGGAGGCAATCGTCCACAACCAGAACCGGCGGATGAGTGACTTGCGTCTTTTCGAATTCGGTCGCAGCTACCGACTCGACGGAGAAAACTACCAGGAAAATAATCACCTGACGCTTTATCTGACCGGCCACAAGCACGCCGAGAATTGGCACGATGGTGTTAAGGGCAGCAAGCGTAACGTGAGTTACTATACCCTCAAAAGTACCGTGGGGCTGGTCCTGCGTCGTCTGGGCATCCACAACTATCGCACCAGCGAAGCTCCGGCTGATAAATTTGCTTACGGACTACGCGCCGAAGCCGGGCCGATGCCATTAGTGGATTTTGGTAAGGTGAATACCACCCGCGCCAAAGAGATCGGTGTTAAAGGTGAGGTTTACCACGCTGACTTTCACTGGGACAACATCATGCGCGTACTGCCCAAAAAGCCTTTGCAGGTACAGGAGTTGAACAAATACCCCACGGTCCGTCGTGATCTGGCACTGGTGGTTGATAAGAAGGTAAGCTTCGCACAATTGGCCACGGTCGCCAATAAGGCCGAGAAAAAAATGTTGACCCAGGTCAATCTCTTCGATGTCTACGAAAACGATGATCAGCTAGGTGCCGACAAGAAAAGCTACGCCATGAGCTTTGTCTTTGAAAACAACGAGCGGACCCTCAAGGACAAAGAAGTCGATAAAGCTGTAAATCGCTTAATCGAAAGCTTCACCCGGCAACTTGGTGCTGAAGTTCGGCGTTAATCAGTAAGTTAATGATCAAATGCAGCAATGAGTTAATGATTTAATGATTTGCCATGGTTCCGACCATTGGATCATTTAGTCGTTAACTCATTTAATCATTCAGCATGCAGCTCAATCGACGGCTAGACACCTTTGAACTCAAACTCCGGCAGCTGGCTTCGAAATTCGAGCGCCAGGAAACGGAGAAGATGAAGCTGTTGAAAGAGAACGCTGAGCTAAAGCGGGAATTAGACCGTCAGCGTGGGGTAGTGAGTTCATTGAAAGAAAGGCTGGAAAGGGCAATCTCTTCCGATCAAAAAACCGAAACCTCGGAGGAACTGACCCGCGTCGGTGAAAACGAAGTGGTGGCTACCCGCGCCCAGATCGATGCTTGCATCGTGGAACTGGACCGCTGCATCGAGTGGTTGGAAAAACATTAATGTATGCCGGAAGATAAAGACAGTATCACCATCACGGCAATCATTGCCGGCCGGCCCTACCCGCTGCGGGTCAAAAAGAGCGACGAAGCCGGCTTGCGGAAAATGATCTCGGAGATCAACGCCAAGTTCAACGAATTTCAGATTAAATACGGTAGCCGCGATAAGCAGGATTGTTTGGTCATGACCTTGCTCACCTACGCCAGCGAATTGCGTACTCACCGCCAGGCCGTAACACCCGAAGAAGGTGGCGAACTGATTGATAAACTGGATGCACTGGAGCAATTACTGGACGGCATGTTATAACTATAAAGTAAGAGGTTGTTTGGATTTCTATTTCCTGAAAAACAAGCATTTATGAACCTGGCGTCACCAAAAATAGATCGCTTGACCCGCCAAGCTCACAATTTTATGGTATAGTCAGAACCATAAATCATTGTTTTTCAGTTCACAGCAATTCCCAAACAAGTTCTTAGTAGATCGGGTTCCTTCGCCTGTCAACTGGTGCAGTAATCGTTGTATCTGTACCTGAACTATCGGTGTACGTCCGGAGTCGGATCCTTAGAATCGCCATCAGAAGAATCTCGTTATATCCTAAAGTAATTACCTTCACGACCAATCGAAATGATGGCCTAATGACCTACGAATTATCTTACCCCGGAGGCCCTCTAAAGGGCAGTGTCGAATTGACTTCTTCCAAGAGTATCTCTAACCGTGCCCTGATCATTCAGGCCCTTACCGAAGGGGGCTTTTCCCTGAACCGTCTCGCTACGGCCGATGATACCGTCCGTCTGAAAAGGCTACTGGCCAGCCAGCAAGAGGTGTTGGACGCCGGACCGGCCGGAACGACCTTTCGCTTTCTTACCGCATTTCTCTGCCGCAGACCCGGGACCCAACTATTGACCGGTAGCGAGCGGATGAAGGAAAGGCCCATCGGTATTCTGGTGGATGCACTCCGCAGCCTTGGGGCCGAGATCGAATACGCTGAAAAGGAAGGCTACCCACCTTTAAAGATCGGCTACAGCGAATTGGACGCCACAAATGAGTTGACAATCAGCGCGGGTACGAGTTCTCAGTATATCTCAGCCTTACTGTTGTTGGCTCCTAGACTGCCGGACGGACTTAGACTGACCCTCGACGGAGATATCGTCAGCCTGCCCTACATCAGGATGACGCTTTCGCTGATGGAATACTTTGGGGTGAATCACCGCTGGGAGGAGCAAACGATCATCGTGGAGTCCCAAGCTTACCAGGGCAGAGAGTTTACCGTCGAGGGGGATTGGTCCGCAGCCAGTTATTACTACAGCCTGGCTGCCATTGCCCCGGAAGCCGATCTGGAAATCGGAGGACTATTCTCCGAGAGTGTCCAGGGAGATTCGGTACTGCAAAAGATGTACGAGAAGTTTGGTGTGAACACCGAATTTACCGCCAATGGTCTACGCCTGACCAAGCCCGCCGATACGCCTCCGCCGGGAATGTTTGAGTACGACTTCCTGGAATGCCCGGACGTGGCCCAGACGGTGGCCGTTACCTGCGCAGCACTGGGAACTAAAGGACTTTTTACGGGTCTTAAAACGCTGAAGATCAAAGAAACCGATCGGGTAAAGGCCGTAAAAAAGGAGTTGCAAAAAGTACAGGCTTACCTGAGTCAGTTACCTCCCCGTTTTAGCCCTAAACAGGGGCGGGATTACGTGATGCTGGATGGCCAGGCAGTCTTTGGAGCCGAACCACCGGTCTTTGCCACTTACCATGATCATCGGATGGCAATGGCCTTTGCTCCTTTGGCATTGCTGAGTAAAATCAGAATAGAAGACCCGATGGTCGTGGTAAAATCTTACCCGGAGTTCTATGAGGATCTAGAAAAACTGGGGTTGATCATAGAGGAAGTCAGGTAGTTGAAGACCCTGAAAACCTTGCTACTTTGTTAGTCCAGAAGAACATAGGAAAAAGAGCATAGAATAAAGACAATCATCAGAACTGCTGTCTATCATCTATGTTCTATTTCCTAACCTCTTATTTATGAATCTTAATTTCAAAACTTACGGACAAGGGCCACCGCTTGTCATTCTGCACGGTCTTTTCGGTACCCTGGATAACTGGCAGACCCTGGCCAAACGCTGGGCTGATAACTACACAGTTTATTTAGTAGACCAGCGCAATCATGGCCGATCGCCCCACCTGGATGAGATGAGTTATCCACTTTTGGCCGAAGACCTGGCAAAGTTTCTGGATAAGGAATGGATTCATGAGTGCCATCTTTTGGGGCACAGCATGGGCGGAAAAACGGCGATGCAATTTGCGCTGGACTACCCGGATCAGGTGAGTAAACTCATTGTAGTGGATATGGCGCCGAAGATCTACCCCGCCGGCCACGACGAAATATTCGACGCCCTGCGTTCACTGAAACTGGAAGAACTGGAGAACCGGCGAGACGCGGCAACTCATCTCAATAAGCGTATTCCCCAACCGGCGGTGGTTCAGTTTTTGCTTAAAAACCTGAGTCGCGACCCCGGTTCCGGTTTTCGCTGGAAGATGAACCTGGAAGTCCTTTACCGCGACTACAAAAACATCCTGGCCAATGTGACCGGGCCTGCTTTTCCGGGAGAAGCTTTATTTGTTCGCGGTGGTAAAAGCCATTACGTAACGGTGGAAGACCTGCCGCTGATCCGGGAATTATTTCCGTCTGCTCAGTTGGCTACCGTAGCCGAAGCGGGGCACTGGGTACACGCGCAGGCACCCGATGAGCTCTTCAAGCTGGTGTCCGACTTTATTGAAAATTAACAATTTCGTAACAAATCCTTCCTTTCGCTTGCATGGTAAGGGTAATTAGTTTTTCTTTGTCATTACAAGGGATGGCGTAATTATCTATTGCCCATCATTTGTAAGATTAGTTTTCATTTGGTTTTTTGGGGTTATTGAGAGGCAACAGCGTTGCCTCTTTTTTATTTGGTTCCGAGGATGGAGGACGGTTTCGACCTGCGGATAGCGGCTATGGGCTAAGGCTTTATCATACGATCAGTCGCTTAGTGCTGCCAGGCTCTTTCCTCATTCTTTGCCCTCACCCGTATCCTCTCACCTTTGGCTAAGAACCGCCCTCCATCCTCGTAATCTTTGCTGGAATTACGGAATTGTATGAACCTACCTGTGAATGGCGGCTAAGGGCGAAGACTTCATCATTCAGTCAGTTGCCTAGCGCAATAAAGAAACCTTTTGACTTCCAAAAGCCTTTCAATATCTAATGCAACAAGGAACAGTAATAAAATCTACCGGTAGTTGGTACCGCGTTAGACTGCACGAAGATGGGGAAGTGATTGACGCCCGGGTAGCTGGTCGTTTTCGTAAGCTCGATAAACAACTGACCAATCCGATTGCCGTGGGTGACGTCGTCCATCTGGAAATTGACGAGGACAGCGACGAGGTGACCGGTGCCATCCGGAAAATAGAACCACGTACGAATTACGTAGTGCGCCAAAGCCCCCGCAAGAAGCACCAGTTGCACCTTTTGGCCAGTAACATCGACCAGGCCATTCTGATCGTTACTCTGATTGATCCGGATTTGAAGCTGGGTTTCGTGGATCGGTTTCTATTGATGACCGAGCCCTTTAATATTCCAACGATTATCGTGGTGAATAAGGCCGACCTCTACGACGAAGACCTGCGGGACTACTTCGGCGGCCTGTCCCTGATCTACGAACGAATTGGCTATCAGGTGCTGTTGGTTTCCGCAGAATCAGGAGAAGGGCTGGAAGAATTGCGTGCCGTGATGAAGGATAAGCGCAGCCTGATTGCCGGGCAGAGTGGTGTCGGTAAGTCAACGTTGGTCAACGCTATTGAACCGGGACTGGAACTGCGTACTGGCGAAATATCCGATTACAGCGGTAAGGGGCAGCACACCACGACCTTTGCCGAAATCCACGAATTAAAACAGGGCGGTGAGATCATTGATACACCGGGCATTAAAAACCTCTCCTTCAACTACCTGGCCCCCCGGGATATCGCCCATAATTTTCGGGAGATCTTCGCCCTAAGTGACGAGTGTCGTTTTGGCGGTAGCTGCCTTCACCGTAGCGAACCCGGCTGTGAAGTAAAGGAAAGTGTAGAAGCCGATGACGGCCGGGTCAGCGAATTGCGGTATTTCTCCTATCTGACTTTACTGGAGGAAACCGAGGAGCAAAATTACTGGGAGCGAAAAAAGGTGTAGTCAAATAGTTTACATTTTTGATTTATTTCATTTTTATACGCCGAATAGTTGCGTTATAGAAGGATAATACTTTATATTTGTATCATCAAAAGATGGTAACTATGAGCTGCTTATTTAATAAAGCGACCGATTGTCATCAAAAAGTTTACACCTAAAGCCTTGGCTTACAAAAGCACTCTCCATACGATACTGATTTTTTGCAACCTTTCTGTCGGCCGGGAATTTTCCCGGCCTTTTTATTTTCCGTTTTTAAGGAACTTATGGTGGCGAAATATATCTTTGCAATTCGGGCCCATAGCTCAGGGGTTAGAGCATCGGACTCATAATCCGCAGGTCGTAGGTTCAAATCCTACTGGGCCCACCCGTAAACGAAAAGCCCGGCTTCCTAGGAAACCGGGCTTTCGCTTGTTATGGGATTGGTGGTTATAGCATTACTGGAAGACAGAGAAGATCAGAAACCGGCGTCGGTGATTTGAATACCACTAACGTCAAAGATGGTTTTGTCGGTCGCGCCGTCTAGTTTGATATCGGTAATATGGATCTCGGTGGTTTCTTTACCGTTACCGGATACGGTGGTTGATTTGATCATCATCCCGTTCATCACCTCTCCGTTGGGCATTTCGGGCATTTTAATCTGGCCACCCCCGTAAGCACCGGCCATGCCCTGGCTCATTTCTGCGGCACTGAGGTCAATATCCCGGGTAATCCAGCTGGTAGTAACGTCGCCTCTTTCGGTATCGGTGACGATCACTTTTTCACAGTTATATCCGTCGATGGTCATGCGTTCACCGGTGGCTTCAATGGTGAAGCGTTCGCTCATATCTTCTTGCTGCTTGGCCATTTCTTTTTCAATGGCTTTCTGCATATTTGGCATCCGCATCCGGTAGCCACTGGTCTCTCCCTTTTTATCGGTGGTGATCATAGTGGTCTTCCCGGTTTGGGTATTCAGGATCATCCGGGTAGATTCGTCTTCGTCAGGGCTACTGATGTGTACGCCGCTACTCTCTTCCAGCACGGCGAAGTTCATGTTCATCCGTTCCTGTTTGCCGTTGCGTTTGGTGGTGGTCATATTCCAGTTCATGCTGAATTCACGGGGATTGGTGTAGGGTTCCCATTTGCCGCCAAACAAACTGCCCATACCGTTGTCGTAGGCCTCTTGTTCCTCGGTGCTCATTCCGGTACCGTCAGTTGTTGCAGCGGCTTCTTCGGCACCACTGCCTTTTTTCTTTTTCTTGTCTTTTTTCTTGAAAAGGCCACCAATGGCGCCAAAAGCATCATCTACGGCACTGTCCACCGTATTGTCCACTTTGCTATTGACTTTTTGGTTAGCTCGGTTTTCAGCCCGGTTGGACGCGCGTTCGGCTTGCTTTTTTTGGGCTTGCAGTCCGTCGGTGGCACCAAAAAGGCACAGGGATAGAAGAAGGAAGAAAATGCGGAATTTCATCACTTTTATTTTATGTGTTTGAGAACAATTAATTGAGGTAAACAGGGCCGTTGTCAGCCGTCATTCCACCTGTTTATTACATCCGGTATGAAGATGTTACACCGACGACAAAAAAATATTTTTATAGAAAATGTTAATCTAAAGTGTTGATTATTAACTATCAAGAAGAACAATTGGTACTGTTTTACCGTTTTAATAGACAGCATTTTCAAGCTAAACTATCTACCTCATGGCTTTACCCATCCTATTGAAGCCCGTTAATTCACAGATGCTTTCCGAAGCGGGGTATTTACCCCAGGCACGTACCCTTTTTGTGCGCTTCCGTGGCAATGGAGCGGTGTATGCTTACTTCGGCGTCCCGGCAGAAGTCAATCAGGAGTTATTGGCTAGCAGAAGCATTGGCAGATTTATGCAACAGCGAATCTTCAAGCATTACTATTCGGCTAGAATTAGCCAGGGAGAATTGAAAAAACCAACTAAGGAGGCAGCTTAAACAATGCCGAACATTTCCCCCTTTTTTCGGGTATAGGGATAACCAAACCACTCATTATGCCCTTTCTGCTGATCGGCCTCGCCATCTTTTTTCCCCGCGTCGTCATCGTCGCGCTTTACTTGCTCACGGATTGGTTTTCCGCCTCCTTCGATGGAATTATCCTGCCGTTGATCGGGTTCATTTTTGCGCCGGTTACCCTATTCTGGTACGCCATTGTCCAAACTTACTTCGGTGGCGCTTGGTCTACCGTACCGCTAGTGGGCATTATTGTGGCGGTGATTATCGATTTTGGTCTGGTGAGCCGTTCGCGCCGCTGATCAACCGGCATTGCTACTTTGCCAGCAAAAAAATATCCTTTGGTCTTCAAAGTAGCAAGGTTTACGAGGGTTCTCAGACATTCCTAAAACTCCCAACTCACCCCCAAAACTAAATTTCTTCCCAATTCATCGGAGAAGTAACGTAAACGGTTCAGGTAATCACGGTAGTGAACGTTCAGTAAATTGTCCGCCCGGAGGCTAAAGTGGAGGGATTGGCTACCTATTTGTAAATGTGTGCCCAACCGGGCTGAAAGCAAAAAGTATGCATCCGGCGGAGCCAAGAGGTCTTGATCTTCATTTAAGCGATGCTGGCGGAAAGTATACTCCCCCTTCAACTGAATGGTGGTATTTCCGAACCTGCGGCCATCCTTTAAGGCGTACTGCAAGCTACTACTGAGCCGGTTGGGTGGCATTAAAACCAGTGGCTGATCATTGCTCAAGTCCGTGCCATTAAGATAACTGTACTGGGTAACGATTTTGAGTTGTTCCGTGGGTTCGACGGAAAAGAGCAGGTCCAGTCCGGCAATCTCTGCGTTGGTCTGCTCGTAGAGGAAGAGCGGAAAAGCTCCGCGCACCGTCAGCCGAAAATCTGGTTGTACCTGTAAGTAGATGTAATCCTGGATTCGCTGGTAGTAGGTGAGCGCCTGGAGGAAAAAGTGCTGACTGGTGGCAAACTTCAAGGAGAGCGTTCCTTTGATCGATCGTTCGGGGTTCAGGTCCGGGTCACCTTCTTCGATTCCGCTTACACCTTGATGTAGTCCGGCACTGTAAAGCTCGTTCACCTGAGGACCCCGGGTGACTACACCGAGGTTGGCCGACACACTCAATTGCCGATTGGCTTGGTAACGCAGCCCAGCCGCCCCACTGAGTTGGTGAAAACGTGGTGACCGCTGGATAATTTCGGTCAACGGAGGATTGCGGACAATGGTTTCAGCATTCGTAGCGGCGAAATCATAGCGCAGCCCGGCCTCTGAGTACCAGCGATCACGCTGCCGTAACAGACTCAGATAGGCTGATGGAGTAAAGGACTCATAATCCGGAATGAGGGGGAAATTACCGGTTATTCCGTTGTCGTTATATACATAGTTGAACTGAGCACCCCGCCGCAGAATAGTGAAATCACCCAACGGTTTGCTATGGTCAACCGCTACAAAATGAGTCCATTGTTCCAGACTTAGGGAGGGAAGATCACTGCGGCCGCCCCGTCGAACGTCAAATTCATCCCGGGCATTTCGCTGACCAGCGTACGTAAAGGTGAGTTTGCTTTGATCAGTGGCCACCTTTGACAACTCGGCCTTGATCAGGCTGTGGTTCACCCGTTGGAAAGGGGCGTTGATCTCATAACTGAAATCGTCGGAAGTGAAGAAAGGCGTTTCCCGTCCGATGGCACTTTCCAGATCGGTGAGGTTACCGATGTGGCTGGCGCGCATTATGGCAATGTCGGTACTGAAGTGACTGAGGTAGAGCTTGGCTCTCCAGTCGTTTGGAAGCTCTTTTTCCAGCTGTAGAGCCGCATTGGCTTCCCGGCGACCGGTATTGGTAATGAAGTAATCCGGCGAGTGGGTATCGCCGCTGGCCCGTAGGGTACCCGTGAAGCGCCAATTGAAATATTTGCCGCCTCTCTCTAATTGGGTATTTAAGGTGTGGCCCCGGCCATTGCTGGCGAAAAGGTAATGTAACCGACCGTGTAAATGGGGCTCGTCATCTATCTCGCCCGGCTCTACAAGTACCACCCCGCCTAGGGAATTACCGTAACGCAGTGCACCGACGCCCTTGACTACGGCCAAGTGATCGGCTACGAAAGGGTCCACTTCCGGAGCGTGATCGTTGCCCCACTGCTGGCCGGATTGCACGATACCGTTGTTCAGCACCGCGATCCGGTTGCCAAACATGCCATGAATAACTGGTTTACCTATACCAGCCCCGTTTTTCAGGGTGCTGACACCGCTTATTTCATCCAGTAAATTGCCTAGGTTGCCGTCTCCCCCGCTTAGAATCGCTTCGGTACCGACGGTACTGCTGTTTTGCGTGCTATTTTCGCTGGCTGCGCCGTGGACAATTACTTCGTCGATCAATTCCGTATGGTGCTGCAGCCTGATGTTTAGACTACTGTCAGAACGAAGCCGTAGGAAAATCCGCTCCGGCTCGCAACCGACGTGGCGCACAAGTAAATGATATTCGCCGGGGCAAAGGTTTTCCAACAAGAAGTTTCCCTCCGGGCCGGTGGTCGTTCCTGCCTGGGTTTCTTCCACAAAAACGGTAGCGAAGACCAGGGGGTCTCCGCTACCGTCATCAAAAACTCGGCCGCTAAACCGAACTGTACAATCTTGCGCCTGCGCGAATAACAATGAACTTGACAGGCACAAGCAAAAAAAACTAGAAATTCTGCGTAACAAATTTTTATTCTATGGTGAGGGGGAATACGACTTCAACGTCGGTTTCACCGCCCGCGTTCGCAATAAGACCTTCACTTACACCTGCGGCGTCCTTGGCGGGCTCGTGGCGCAGAGTGACGGTCAGGGTTCCTTCGGTGGCGGCTGCGGCAACAACCAGAGTTAACAGCCCAACGGGATTGCCTGCTCCATCTTGATCAACGTAAGCAGCCGTAGCGGCAACACCATCAAATTCGTAGAAAACCTGGTGTTCATCGTCTTCTTCCTCGATTTCCAGGGTCACGTTCTCGTCTTCATCGCCGGAGCGGTTGAAGAATTGGATAGAACCATCGTAAGTAGTACCGGCTTGTAACGTACCACCGGTAATGACAGGGTCATCACCGCCGTCGCCGTCACGGTCTACGAAGGTCAGGCTTACTACGTCTCCACCGCTGATCGGGGTCAGGGAGAGAGTTACATCAGTAATTACTTCTTCTTCAGTTGGGCCGCCTCCGTCGTCATCATCATCACAGCCGGAGAAAAAGACTAAGCCCAGAAAAAGCAAACTTAAGAGTGAGTATTTCGTTGTTTTCATTAGAATGGTATTTTGAATTCGAGTACAAAACTATTCTAATTGCGACAATGTTGCAATTAATGTTGATTTATTTTTTAATTATTACCTGGAATGGAACTCGGGTAAGCCCGGAGTTTTTATTTTTTGGACTATCAAAGTAGCAGTGCTAATCGGATGACCGATTGTTGAAGGCTACCGAAAGAACTAACCTGTAGCAGCTTGAAGAAACGTCGAAATACCGCCACCCAAACCGCCGTTCTGGCCTCATTACAGGAGGCTGAATCCGCCCTGAGCCATGAGATGATCCAGGAAAAGATCACTGCCAAGGCTGACCGTACCACCATCTATCGTATCCTCAATCGCTTTTGCGACGACGGACTGGTTCACCGGATCGTGGCAGATGACGGTAAGCAGTATTTTGCCATCTGTTCCGAATGTGAAGCTAACGACCATCGCCACGATCATTTCCACTTCCGCTGCCTGAACTGCGATAAAGTCGAATGTCTGGACCAGGAAGTGTCCGTCAATTTACCCACTGGTTACCGTACCACTAATTTCAATGGGGTAGTATCGGGCTATTGCCGAGCGTGTAATGCCTAGACATCGAATAAAATTATGTAGCATGTAGCATTTGTGGCAGGGCTTGTATCTTGACCACATGAAACTCCGCTTCCTCTTTTTACTTTTATTTCCAGCTTTACTTACCGCCCAGGCCATCGGCCTCCACCCCCCCAAAGTAAATTGGCGGCAGATTGATACGGATAGCGTAAAGGTCATTTTTCCGGCCGGCTACGAGCCCGAGGCTCAGCGGGTAGCGAAACTGGCGCACTTGCTACAGGCGGAGCATAACCGTAGTATCGGAGATCAGTATTACAAGTTTGACCTGGTACTACAAACGGAGAACATCACCCCAAACGCTTACGTAGGATTAGCTCCATTCCGCTCAGAATTTTTCACTACGCCCCCTCAGAGTTTTAACCAATTAGGCCTGACCAACTGGAATGATCTGCTGACCATCCACGAATTTCGCCACGTACAGCAAAATGCCAATGAACGTCGGGGCATCACGAAACTTTTCAGCTTTTTACAGGGGCAATATGGCTGGGCGGTTTTGTCCGGTATCGCGACTCCAAACTGGTTTAGTGAAGGCGACGCCGTAGTCATGGAAACCAGCCTTACCCGAAGCGGAAGGGGGCGGCTACCCGCCTTTTTCCGGGAACTACGGGCCATGGAGTCTGCTGGAATCCGCTACACTTATGCCAAAACCCGCAACGGTAGTTTCAAGGATTTCGTGCCGGATCACTACCGCTATGGCTACCTCTACAGTACTTACGCCCGTCGGGAATTCGGAAATGATGTTTGGAAAAACGTATTGGCCGAAGGAGCCGCTTATCGATCTCTGCTCTACCCGTTTAGCCGGGCTCTCAAACGGGCTACGGGACATACGACCAAAACACTGTACACCACCGCGTTGGATGATTACCGCAGTCAACTACAGAGTCAAAAGAAAGGCGCGACTGATGATTTTACAGTCCTGTCTCCGCCCCATCATGAGCCGGCGAACTATCGTTTTCCTCACCCTCAGGAGGATGGCAGTATCATTGCTCTGCGCACGACTTACCGCCGGACTGCTGAACTGGTGAGAATCGACCCTGACCAAAAGGTGAAAGTGTTGACCCGCATCGGCTTTCAAAGGGAACCTTACCTGAGCGTAAATAACGGACTGGCCATTTGGAATGAGACCCGCCAAAATCCACGCTACCAGAACGAAAGCTTCTCCGATCTGATCCTTTTCGATCTCAACAGCCGGACCAAGCAGCGCATCACCAGAAGAGGAAGATTCCTGAGCCCTAGTCTGAGCGCGGACCGTAAACGGATTGTCGCCGTAGCCTACCACCCCATCGACGGTACGGCCCTGGTGACCATGGATGCCCGGGAAAACCCGACCATCGATACGTTGCTGCGGGCCGGAGGAAGGACGCTTTTTGCCTGGCCGGTCTTATCGCCCGACGGGCAAACCGTTTACAGCTTATACCGCCAGGACAGCAAGTTGGCCATTTTGCAAAAGGAAATCGGTAAAGCCGCCGATGAAGCCCCAAAATTACTGGTGGATTTCAGCTACGAACTAAAGGATAATCTAACCATCGGCCCGCGGGGCCAGCTCTATTTTACCTCTCCCAGAAACGGTAACGACCAAATCTATCGCCTCGATCCAGCCAGCGGAGCGATGAGCCGGATTACGGATCATCCGCTCGGGGCCTACTTTCCTGGCGTGGGCCCGGCCGGTGAGTTGGTTTTTAGTAGTCCGACGCCCAGCGGATTGGAACTCAGTCGACGCAATGCACCTTTGGAAATAGAAGCCGGGCTTCGGTCGAGTAAGTCGACCTTTACCACTTACGATAATGAGGGAAGCAATATCCTGGATCAGCCGATTGATCGGGCCGACTTCCCCACCAAAGAAATCAGCGATCACTTCGGTGGAATCCGCCTGCACAGCTGGTCCTATAACGGGAGTTACGTCGAGCCGGGCGTAGCGGTGGAAGCTACCAATGCCTTGAATACCATCAGCATGGCCGCTGACGTCAGCTACAACTACAACGAGGCACGTACCGGAGGCGGATTCAACTTACGCTACGGCGGATTTTACCCGGTGATGGAACTGGCCGGGCGTTATAGGGAACGCAGCGTTCTGGTGGGTAACCCGGATTTTCTGGACAGTCTGGCCGTAAACCGCAGTGACTTTAATGAACTGGAGCTTTCTGCCGGACTTGAAGTACCGCTACGCTGGTTAGACGGTAACTTCGTGATTGAACTGCAGCCGGGCCTGGCCCTCTCGAATCTCCGGCTCCGGAACCGCAGCCAACTGGATGAGCGGTTGCCGGACGATAACTTTAGTTTGGAAGGAAGTCTCCTTTTTCGTTTGCTGGAAAGGAGAGCTTTGCAACAAGTACAGCCCCGGCTGGGACTGTCTTTGCAATTAACCGCCAACGGTATCCTGGGAGGTGCAGATCAGGGCGGCCGCTTGTTGGTACGTTCCAGCATTTTTCTACCTGGCCTTCACCGCAACCACGGCCTCCGGCTGGACGTGGATGTTCAGCATGAACAATTACTGAACCCCTATCAGTATAGCGACCGGATGCAATACGTTCGGGGCTTTTATGCGCCACTCAACGACCGGGCCGTTCGGCTGGGTGTGAACTACCAATTGCCACTGCTTTACCCCGATTTTGGGATCGCCGGCATCACTTACTTTAAGCGGATCCGCCTCAACGCATTTTTTGATACAGGGAGCTTCGGGCTCGATGTTTTTGACCGTGACTTTGAGATGCGTAGTGCCGGTGGTGAGGTCTTTTTCGACAATGTATGGCTCAATACCCAGGACATCACCGTAGGCTTACAGGCTGCCTACCGCTTGACAACGGATTTTTTCGCCCCATTAGGTGAAAGCGATCTAAGGTTGAGGGTGCTGGTTGAGGGCTCATTTTAAGTGGCTTTGGTTTTAGCATTTAAGAGCACTGGATTAATTTTTGTGGCTAGCAACTCTGAGGACCGAAGGGACGATCACCGAAGGTAACTCCGAGGAGGAACGACGATCAGCGCCAGCTAAAGTAGCAGTGCCGGGTTAGTCCGGCATTGCGATAATCACTTCGCTGATCTCGTCTGGCAAGGTCAGTAAAGCTGAAGTCAGTTGACTCGTTTCGTCCGGAACGAATACGGAACCACCTGTACTGTTTTCGATCAGGTAGCGGGCCAGATAAACGGCGGTCAGGCGGTTATACAGATCGAGATTTTCGTCCTCGATCATCCAGATAAGTTGTTGATAAACCTCGGTCCGGTCAGCGGCTTCGGATAATGCCCGGCCGATTCGACCCCAACGACTGAAATAGTGATTATTGGCAGGATTTTTGACGGATAGAGTCGACCCGATCAGTAAGCGAGGTGCGTCGATACCCAAAGCTTCCAGTTCCGCGAGATAAGTACCTCTCCGCCCGTAAGCGTAGCTTCCATCGGACATCCTGGCAAAACGATCATTCATAATGTTAAGGTGAGCACGTACGAATACTGACCAATCTACCGCCGAGGCGGATAAACGAGCAATGGACATTTCGTGTAGCCGTGGTCCTTGATCCTGACTGCAAAAACCATACACCTTACGCAGGCGCTTGGATCGTAAGGCTAGAGCGGCGGAATGATAAAGTTCGAGGTATTCCTCCCATTTTTCGCCAGTAGTCTTTCCAGCTTCTACCCTGTCTATGGCCTGCCTTAGTAAGGATTGAAATTCCTGGGTCGGCAGGAGGTTTTCCGTTATCCACTTATTACGGTTTACCCGCCATGCACTCACCCTTTCCACATAGGCGAGATGCGAAGAATCGGAATAATCATCCGGGTAATCAATTTCGGCTACGGGGTACTTTTTCAGAAGGTCGTCAAGCTTATTTTCAGTAGTAAGCAGCCATTGATCGTCTACTCGTTTCTTGCGTGCTCCAATTTCATTTTCTAAAAGGATATTTACACTGGTGTCGATCATACAGTCTACGTACTGAATCATTTTGGCGTAGTGTTCGGGTATAGGCACGGATACTGGAGGTGTTTTGAGTAACCAAACGTTGAGGTAGCCTTCACGTGCAACGGCGTATACTTGCTCAGTTCTATCAACGAAGTGTTTTTCATCAAGCGAAAGGCCATAAGAGTAACCATAGTTGAGGGGCAAAAGTGAGAGCCTGACCTCGTCTTCTCCAGTCTCTTTGGTAACCAGGCCAATTCTTTCTATCTCGATTTCCGGGTAAGCTTCTTCCAGATAAGCTTTGCTGATCTCGGCTCCACTGTTTTCAATTCTCTTGCTGAAAGCCTGGAGTCGAACCCCGGGTAAGGAATAGCAATAACCAATGGTCTGGGGTACTGACCGATACTTCCGGTCCACCGGACATTCGCGATACTGGAGATTCAGCGAGTCGACGATCCGCCCTAATTGTTGCATCGTAGTGTCCGGGTAGATGTAGCCATTTTCGTATATCGTAAATTCAGACTGGCCGGAAAGTGTGTAGTTGGTGAGCAGTAGCAGGAAGAAAAATAGCTTACGCATGATTGGGGGATGTTTTGGTCTACTTTCACATTATGGATGCACGAACAGCAGAAAAGAAACAACCCCCAAATTATTTTAACAACTACCAAAGTCTGGTCAATCTCTTGATTACCGCAAAGTATCACAGATCGTGTATAAAAAAGCACTGCTACTTTGTTAGTCAGAATAATATTCTAGCACACGGCAGATCACCAGTTAAGTGTTGGTAGTTGAGAAAGGAAGTTGGAATTTATCACTTCGATGTATCTTGTTGGCCCAAATCACTACTCTTATGCGGCTCCAGTTCTTTTTCTTCTTTTTTTTATTAGGCATCAGTTTACACGGCCAGGAAATCTGTAATAACGGCATCGACGACGATGGCGACGGCCTTATTGACATTCAGGACGACGACTGTAATTGCCCGCCTCCCTCCGGTGGTATTCTCGCCGACTTCGAGGAAATTACCTGCTGCCCTCAGACATTTACAAGCGGTCCGGGGCAACATTTTAGTTGTCTTAATGATGGTTGGCAACAATTGACCAGCGGAACCACTGACCTGGTCAATACCTGTGGTTACATGGGTGGCGGTGGTGGTAATTTCATCGCTGCGCCTACCCCAATTCCTTCGGGAGAAGGCGCCATCGGTCTGGCGACCAGTGACGTTTTTCCAGGAGGTGAGTACCTTGAAGGTCTCGCCGATTGTCTGGATTGCCAGCTAGTGGCTGGCGAAACCTACGACTGGAGTATGTTCATCGGGTTCGGGGCGGCGACAAATCCCCCTTTTTCGTCGGATGCCGAGTTCTCCATCTACGGCAGACCGAACTGTGCCGGCTTCCCCGCTAGCAATGCACGTTGCCCGGAAGACAATGGCTGGACGACCCTGGTTACGTTCCAGGTAAATGAAGTCACCAATAGCTGGGTACCGGTAAGCGGCACTTTTACGGCTCCCTTTAACGTAGCCGCGATCGGCTTTACGTACAGTTGCAACTTTCGTGATAACATTGCTCCACCCCAGCGGACTTATCATTTTATGGACGCACTGACGGTGGAAGGCCCTTTTACCGGCCCAAACTGCGTACCTCCACTAGAAGCGACCGCACAGGTCAGCGGAAATTGTAACACCGGCTTTACGATGACCGCCAATGCTCCGGGAGCGGATCAATTTCAATGGTACCTCAACGGGGTAGCTATACCCGGCGCCACCACCAATCCCTGGATCATTAACCCGCTGGAAGGAGGAGACTATCAGGTAATGGCTACTTCGGTCGCTGGTGCCTGCGACATTTCAGACCCCATCAACTTCTTCCCCGATCTAAATACGCTTAACGTCAACACCATTGAATTTGACCCGACCTGCGCGGACTCGGAAGACGGACGAATTATCCTCATATTCAATAGCCCGAATCCGCCCTTTACCGTGGAATGGGATAACGGAGCAACCGGAACACCTCTCGAGAACATTGGGGCGGGCACTTATACAGTTACGGTTACTGACGCAGTGGGCTGTTACGACGAAGTGACCGTAACCCTGGAGGCGCCCGACTCGGTCATTTCCACCGTTGATGTCACTCAGCCGAGCGGTATGGTCGGAGGAATCGTAAGTATCAGCACAACGGGCGGCGACCCGCCCTATCAGTACGACTGGGATAACGGACTTTCCGGCCCGGATCAGAACGATCTTGCACCGGGAACCTATATCGTGACGGTCACCGACGATAACGGGTGTACCGAGGAACTGACCATTGTTATCGAGGCCCAGGTTTCGGCCGTTGCGGCGGTCGTCAACGAAACTTGTTTCGAGCAGTGCGAAGGCACGATCACCCTGAGTGTGCAAGACGGCCAGTCTCCCTATTCATTTGCCTGGAGCATTCCCGGGAACACCGATACGCAAACCGATCTTTGCGCCGGCACATATATTTTTACCGTTACCGATAACGACGGGATTGAATTCGTGGATTCGGCCGAAGTACTGGAAGGCGTACAACTCACAGCATCGATTGCAGAATCCAGCATCCGCTGCCTTGAGACCGACCTTACTGATCTGGACCTGACGGTGAGCAACGCGCTTGATCCACTGACGGTCAATTGGTCTACGGGGCCGATGACGGAGGACCTGATCGGTGTTGGGACCGGTCTTTACGAAGTCACCGTCGTTGACGACCAGGGATGTGAAGTCATAGCCGATTACGAGATAATGGCAATAGACGAGCTGGAGTTAACGCCTACGCTTACCGAAACAAGTTGTCAAACGCCCACCGGTAGCATTCTCATCACTACCACCGGCGGGCAGGGGCCATTTCAGTTTGACTGGGACGGTGGGCAGACGGGCAACCCGCTTACTGATCTTGCCGCCGGAGATTACACCGTTACCGTTACCCAGGACAATGGCTGCGAAACGGAAGCGACCTATACGATAGTGGAAGCTGCCGGAATTACGGCCAGCGCGACCGTAGTTCAGATCAATTGTGATAATGACAGCGTTGGTTCTATCGATCTTCAACTCAATAGCGGAATGGCACCATTTACCTTTGTCTGGTCGAATGGAGCGATCACGGAGGACATCGACAACCTGCCCGCCGGAGATTACGAAGTATCGGTCACCGATGACAATGGCTGTACTTTTATCGAGACTTACCAGATCGCGCCCCTATCCGACCTAAGTATTTCCGCCGTGATCGTAGACGTAAGCTGCTCGGAAGGTGACGATGGCTCTATTGATCTGACCGTCACTTCTGCTTTGACACCCCTGACCTACAATTGGTTGTCGGGGCAGATGGATGCAGATATTAACAACTTGACGGCCGGCATCTACGAAGTGACCGTTACCGACGGTGGTGGCTGTCCCTACGATACTACTTTCGAAATCACGGAACCCGCATTATTTGAAGTAGATAGCCTTATCACACCGAATTTTTGCTTTGGCGACAGTTCGGCTTCCATCGAAATTATTCCGATTACACCAGGCAGCTACGACGGATCCTGGAGTACAGGTGCCTCGGGCCTGCAAATCGATGCACTTGAAGCGGGTAGCTACACCGTTAGTGTAACTAACCTGACCGGCTGTGAACAAACCTATACTTTTGAAATTACCGATGAAAACCCAGCTCTGGGCACAGCACTGGTAGGTGCTGAACCGACCTGCGGATCGGCCAACGGTAGCCTGGCCCTGGTTCCCAACGGTGGTGTCGGTCCCTACACATATGATTGGGGCGGTGGACAAACTGATTCCCTTATTACCAATTTGATTGCGGGTATTTATACCTATACGGTTACCGATGCGGTAGGATGTACGCTGGAAGGAGAAACGATGCTGGGTGCTGCGCTGCCACTATCCGTTTCATCTACTGTCGTTGAGCCAACCTGCCAGGATGCACAGAACGGTAGTATCAGCTTATCGATCTCCGGGGGAACAATGCCGATTACGGTGGATTGGTCCAATAGTACTACCGGAGCGTTGCTCGACAACGTGGGTGGCGGAGATTATTCTACGACAGTGACCGACGCCAATGGCTGTACGGTTGAAAGAATGTTTACGCTCGTGCCTACTTCCACGCTGTCCATCGAAGCGGTCATCACCGATGTAAGCTGTTTTGAAGGAGACGACGGTAGTATTTCAACGACCGTTAATGCAAGTCTCCCTCCCCTGAACTTTGCCTGGAGTAACAGCAGCGCGATGACCGATCTCGATAACCTGATGGCTGGAACTTACGGTTTGACCATCACTGATGATGCGGGCTGTCCCTACGATACCAGTTTCATCGTTGACGAGCCCCAGGAATTTATCATTGACAGTATCATCTTACCTAATTTTTGCTTTGGTGACAGTATGGCCTCTATTGAGATCGTGCCGATTACACCAGGAGTTTACGATGGCGTTTGGAGCAACAGTGATGTCGGGCTACAAGTCGACGAACTGCCCCAGGGTAGCTACACCGTTAGCGTTACGAATGCCGCCGGTTGTGAGCAAGCCTACTCTTTCGAACTGACCGATGATAATCCGGCCCTGGGTACAGCACTGGTAGATGCTGAACCAACCTGTGGATCGGCCAACGGCAGTCTGGCCCTGATTCCCGACGGTGGTGTCGGTCCCTACACGTATGACTGGGGTGGAGGACAGACGGACTCCCTGATCACTGGTCTGATTGCGGGTGTCTACACCTATACGATTACCGATGCAGTAGGATGTACCCTGGAAGGAGAAACGATGCTGGGCGCTGCCCTGCCGCTCGCCGTCTCATCTACCGTTGTTGAGCCAACTTGCCAGGACGCACAAAACGGTAGCATCAGCCTATCGATCAGTGGAGGAACAATGCCGATTACGGTGGATTGGTCCAATAGTGCTACCGGCGCACTGCTCGATAACCTGGGCGGTGGAGATTATTCTGCGACAGTGACCGATGCCAATGGTTGTACGGTTGAAAGAATGTTTACCCTTACACCAACCTCCGAGCTTTCCATTGAAGCACTGCTTACTGACGCTATCTGTTTCGAAGGAGAAGACGGTAGTATTTCAACCACGGTGATGGCCAGCTTGCCACCCCTGAATTATACCTGGAGTAATAGTAGCTCAATGGCTGATCTGGTAGACCTGTCGGCGGGAACCTATGGCCTGACGATTACCGATGCAGCCAATTGCCCCTACGATACCTTCTTTGTAATTGATGAACCTGCTCTATTTGAAATTGACAGCCTCATTACAGGTAGTGCCTGTTTTGGTGACAACACGGCTTCAATTCAGGTGATTCCACTAGATCCGGGAACCTATACTGCCGAGTGGAGTACCGGTGATGCGGGCCTCACGCTCGCGGGTATACCTTCGGGTGATTACGACGTGACGGTAACCAGCGATCTGGGCTGTGAACAGGAATACGATTTTACGGTGACTGACGAATTCCCGGCGCTTCAGTTGGGGATCAACGCGGAAGACCCCACCTGTGGCTTTGCCAACGGAAGCATCAGTACGACTATCGCGGGTGGCAACGCACCCTACGATTTTGAATGGAACAGCGGTCAGTTCACTCAGAACCTGACGAACATTCCGGATGGAACTTATATTCTGACCGTTACTGACGACAATGGCTGTACTTCACAAATAGACACTGTACTGGCGCCATATCCCGAACTAGTGATCGCCCCCGAACAGGAAGAACCACTTTGCGCCGGTGATAATACCGGCTCAATCGCGCTGAATCCCGACGGTGGTACAATGCCCTATACTTTTGCCTGGTCAAATACTGCCATGGACCCTCAAGTTGATGAGCTATTGGCGGGAACTTACACCGCCACGGTCACCGATGCTGAGGGATGTGAACTCGTGGAGAGTTTCGTAATTTCAGAACCGACTGCCCTGGTCGTGAGCGAGACCACGCAGGCACCACTCTGTTTTGGAGACCTCGCCCAGGTAAATATTTCCGCTAGTGGTGGCGTAGGGCCCTACACTATCGACGGTGACCTAGGGACGGCCTTTGTGACCAACCCTCCCGCCGGTACTTACGATTACGTGGTCACCGATGCCAACGGGTGTACGTTCAACGAAACCCTCGTCATTGAGCAACCCGAACTATTGACGGGAAGTATTTTGAGCACCGTAGACCCTGAACTCGGCGTAGCCAACGGTGAAATTTCAACGCAGGTTGGCGGCGGAACCTCTCCGTTTACCTTCGACTGGTCCGGTGGCCAGAGTGGACAAAATATTGACGGTCTAACCGCAGGTGATTACGATGTGACCGTAACCGACGCCAACGGCTGCGAGATCATCTTGGGCGCCACCCTGAATGAGCCTACTCCATTGAGTTTCACGGTAGCCAGTAGTAATAACCTTTGTGATGGTGTTTGTGCCGGCAGCGCTACGGTGACGGCAGCAGGCGGCTCCATGCCCTACACCGTGCTGTGGTCTGACGGGCAGACCGGATTCACGGCTACCGGGCTCTGTGACGGCCAGTACCAAGCTACGATCATGGATGTGAATGGCAATACGATCAATTCTTCCATGGTATCCATCAGTTCTCCGGAAGCAATTGCAACCGAGTCTTCCATCGAGGCCGTTAGCTGCCCGGAGGAAGGTGACGGCAGCATTTCCGTACAAGCTACAGGCGGAGTTGGTCCTTATAGTTTCAACTGGTCCGGTGGCGGAGAAGATCCGACCTACGAAGCACTCTCCGCAGGTGATTACGATCTGACAATTACCGACGCCAACGGTTGCCCGATAACCCGCAGTTTCACCGTTCCGGATTATGTACCCTACGAATTCACCTTCGATGACCGGGTGGTCAGTTGTGATTTCGACGAGTACGAAATCAGTGTGCTCGGCCAGGGAACTGACCGTGTACAATGGCTGCTCAACGGCCAGCTGAGACCGATTAATCCCATTGGAACGATTGGCGGTATACCGCCGGGCAACTATGAACTGGCCTACCGGGAAAGTTCGGGTTGTGTAGTGGAGCAAGAGAGCTTCATTTTCGACGGCCAACGCCCCTACGAACTGTTTGTCGACGAAACTGCACGTGAGATCACCTACGGCGAATCGGTCCAGCTGGAAATAATGAGTACGGTAACGGGCCTGCTCAGCCAGACGGGTGTGATCAGTTGGGTGACCCAGGATACTTTTGCTTGTGTGGAAGGACTGGCAGACAACTGTACCGCTATCGAACTGACGCCAACCGAATCAGAAGTAGTCTCCGTGACCTACGTAGATGAAACGGGCTGTCTGGAAAACTTCCGTATTCCGATCTTCGTGGCTGAGCCCCAATACATATACGTACCTAACGCATTTACGCCGAATTTCGACGGAGTAAACGACCGCTTCGAAATCTTTGCCAGTGATTTTGTTCGCGAGATCAAAAGCATGAGCATCTTTGATCGTTGGGGAGATGAGGTGTTCTTCAACAATGACTTTACCATCGGCTCACGTTCATTCTGGGACGGTACGACGAGGGACAAGCCAGCGGCTACCGGTGTATACGTCTATACCATCGAACTGGAGTTAGTGACGGGTGAAAGCGTGATCGTTTCCGGAGACGTGACCTTACTGAATTAAAATTTGTTAGACTTCAACTCCGAGGACCGAAGGGACGATCAGCGAAGCTAAAGTAGCAGTGCAACTTGATGACCAATAGTGCACTGCTGCTTTGATCCTGGAAAATCGCTATACTTTAAATGTACGTTTTGAATATGAATATTTTGATTCGCTTTACCAGCACTGCTACTTTGTTAGTCCTGATGATTACCTCCCTGACGGCACAGACTGAACCTGATGGAGAAAAACTGCTCGGGGAGATTGCCGATGCTACTTGCCAGTGCTTCCAGGAAAAGAAATCGCCTGAACTCTCTGCTGAAGCCGCGCTGGGCACCTGTATGATAGGTTACGTGGAGGAACGCCGCGAAGAGTACGAAGCACTATTCGGGCCGTTGGATTACAACAACGTAGAGATGATGACCCGGCTGGGCGAAAAAATAGGCATCAAAATGATGAACTTTTGCCCCGATGCGATGATGGAACTTGGCCAGCAGAAAGTGGAGTCTAGCAAAGAAGAAACCAGGGAAAAGCACTACTTCCTTTCGGGCCAGATCACGGGAGTGACAGGTGAAGAGATAGCCATCATTTCGCTGCGACAATTGGACGGTAAACCCGTTAAGTTACACTGGCTGGAATATTTTTCCGGTTCGGAAATGCTGGCCGATGGCCAACGCCCGCCAACACCCGTTGAGGTCGAGTACGTGAACGTTGACCTTTATTCACCTAAAACGGGGGAGTACGTAACGCGACGGAAAGTGGTGGCGATACGGGGCTTGGAATAAAGCCGGAAAACCAATAAAAAAGCCGAATTGACAAGTGGTCAATTCGGCTTTTTTATTAGTCGGGATTCTTACAGGCTCAGTAGTAAGAACTCGGGATCTTCCAGCAATTCTTTCACTTTTACCAGGAAGGTAACGGAGGAACTACCGTCAATGACGCGGTGATCGTAACTCAGGGCGATGTACATCATGGGGCGGATCACCACTTCACCGTTAACGGCAACCGGCCGCTGGATAATGTTGTGCATTCCGAGAATGGCACTCTGTGGCTCATTGATGATCGGCGTGCTCATCATGCTGCCGAATACGCCACCATTGGTGATGGTGAAGGTGCCGCCCTGCATTTCTTCGATGGTCAGCTCATTGTTACGGGCCTTCTTGGCCAGTTCTTTAAGCTTGATTTCCACGTCGGCAAAGCTGATGGATTCCACATTTTTTACGGGTGGCACCACCAGTCCGGTGGGGGTAGAGATGGCGAAACTGATGTCTACATAATCGTGGTAGATCAATTCCTTGCCATTCTCTCCGAGTTGGGCGTTCACGTTGGGCATGTCCATTAGCACTTTGGCGCAAGCCTTGGCGAAGAGAGACATAAAACCGAGCTTAACACCATTTTTCTCCACGAAGCGCTCCTGCACTTTTTTACGCAAGGCCATGACGGCACTCAGGTCCACCTCGTTAAAAGTGGTGAGCATGGCCGTTTCGTTCTTGGCTTTTACCAGTCGGCTGGCGATGGTGCGGCGCATCCGGCTCATTTTCTCCGTCCGTTGTTCACGGGAGAAGGCTGCCGGGGCGGACTTCAACGTAGCAGTGTCAGCGGTGGGAGACTCAGCTTTCTTGCTCGGCGCGGGAGCAGCTTTGGCATCCTGTGCATCGGCTTTGGTGATGCGCCCGTCACGGCCGGTCCCGTTCACGTTAGCGGCATCGACACCTTTTTCCCGCAGGATTTTGGCGGCGGCCGGTGAGGGGGTGCCGGTGGCGTAGTTTTCCTTGCTGGCGTTGTAGCCTTCGGTTGCGTTTACTTCACCTTCCGTACCTGCTTCGGTCTTTGCGTTATTGTCCGGCTTTTCTTCTTTGGCGGCGGCAGACTCGGCTGGCGCGGCCTCGCCGGCGGCCTCCGTGTCGATCTTGGCAACGAGGGCACCGATTTCCAGATCGTCTCCTTCTTCAGCGACGTAGATCAGTTTTCCGGCGGCTTCGGAGGGGAACTCCAGAGTAGCCTTGTCGGATTCAAATTCACAGATCGGCTCGTCCAGCGCGATCATATCCCCGTTTTCTTTTAGCCATTGACTCAGGGTTACTTCAGTGACCGATTCGCCGATCACGGGAACTTTTAATTCTACGATTGCCATTTAGGTAGTGGATTAGTATTGCAAAAGTATGCTTTTACGTGCTATTCCAACAAGGGGAGCATTACCTTTGTTTCGTGCGAATATTTCTTCTTCTCAGTATTCTTTGCTGCGGGCAGCTGGCGGCCCAGCAAGACTCCCTGACTACCCTGGCTTTTGGGGTCGGCGGCGGCTTTTTTGGTAGCCAGATCGAACTGACGAATACCCTGCGACCCGAATATACCATACAGCCGGTGGAAGGCATTCACCTCGGGGCCAGCGTCCGTTACTTTAACAACCGCGCCGTCGGGTTTATTGGTGAACTCAATTATACCCAGGCGGGCTGGCAAGAGCAAATTTCGGAAGACCTGCCGGTCTATCGCCGCGACATTGACTTTATCGATCTGCAAATCCTCACGCAAGTAGCCATCGGACGTAAACTGATTCGTCCCATGGTACAGGCGGGGCCATATTTTTCATTGCCGCTTAGTCAGAGTGAAATTGTGCCCGATACTTTCGCAATGCTGGATGAAGAAAACTACTACGGAGAGGAACTTCCCTTTCGGCCCAACTACGGCTTGGCCATTAGTGGCGGCTTCTACCTGCAAGTCGGGCCGATCGGTATTCAACTGGAAGGCCGGGGTTTTCTGGGCGTCAGTGACTTGGTGCGGAGCGGAAGTTTCGGGGTAACGACCAGCCGCCGACGGGGTGTTGGGGGGAAGGTGACGGTTTTTTATGAATTGTGACTATAAATCCCGCATTCGCCGAAACGCTTCCATCGCCTCGTACTCCGCCAGGCCCAGGCCCCGATAAATATCCGCCGTTTCCCGGTTTCTCTCTTCGGCCCGCACCCAGAATTCTCTCTCGTCCTGTCCGGGGAATGGCGGACGATCCTTCTGGCTCTGGTGCATGAAGATGGCCCGTCGCTTGGTCCTAAGCTGATCCGGGCTGAAGGGAACCGCCATTTCAATTTCGTGGATCGGCCATTCCATCCAGGCGCCACGGTAGAGCCAGAGGTAGCAGTCCTTCTTCATCCACTGCTGGTCTTTCAGTTCCTGGCGGGCCAGTAAAATGGCGTTCAGGCAGATACGGTGAGTACCGTGGGGGTCCGCCAAGTCACCAGCGGCGAAAATCTGGTGAGGCTTTACCTTTTCAATCAGTTCGCGTACGATCTTCACGTCGGCCGGCCCCAGGGGCTTCTTACGGCTGCGGCCACTCTCGTAAAAGGGCAGGTCGAGGAAATGAAACCGTTTTTCGTCCGTTAGCCCAACTGCACGGGCACCGGCACGGGCTTCTCCCCGGCGAATCATCCCTTTGACCAGTCTGAGTTCAGGAATGTCGATCAGGTCGTTTTTCTCCTTATTTTTCTTTTCCAGGAACTTGCGAATCTTCTTTGTTTTCTTGGCTACCTCCGCAATGAGTGGGTCGGAAAACTGACCCTTACTGGCGGAAAATTCGTCCAGAAACTCCACGAAGCGGAGCGCATCGTGGTCGTGCACGGCAATGTTGCCGGAGGTCTGGTAGGCAACGTGGACCTCGTGCCCCTGCTCGACCAATCGATGAAAAGTAGCACCCATACTGATTACATCATCATCCGGGTGGGGGCTGAAAATAATCACTCGTTTTTTGGCCGGCAGGGCTCTTTCGGGGCGGTGCTCGTCGTCGGCATTGGCCTTGCCGCCCGGCCACCCGGTAATGGTACGTTGTAGCCGGTTGAATACCTCGATGTTCAGGTCGTAGCTATTCTGTTTTTCCAGAATAAGCTCCTGAAGACCATTTTCGGAGTAATGCTCGTTGGTCAGTTTGAGAATTGGCACACCGGTTTGCTGGCTTAACCAGAGTACGGCCCGGTAGCTCAAATCATCGTCCCAGTTACAGAGACCTACTTTCCAGGGGACTCGGAACCTGGTCAGTTCCTCTACGGCGGCACGGTCTACGATCGCCCGCGTACGGGGGTGTTCCTGCAGAAAGGTAGCAGGTACCTGATCACTAATTTCTCCTTCCAGGGCGCGGGCCAGAATGGGTGCTTTGTGTTGCCCCCAGGCCAGGAGATAGATGACCTTAGCTTGCATGATCGGCTTGATACCCATCGTAATGGCTCGGTAAGGCACGTCCTCTTCGTTAGCGAAATCCTTGGTGGCATCCAGGCGGGTGAGCGCATCCAGGCGGACCAGGCGGGTTGGACTTTCCAACCAGCTTCCGGGTTCATTGAAGCCGATATGTCCCGTGCGGCCGATACCCAGGATCTGGATGTCGATACCGCCGTAATCCTCGATTTTTTTATCGTATTCCCGGCAATAATCCTCAACTTCCTCCAGCGGCAGAGTACCGTCGGGGATATGGATGTTTTCCGGCCGGATATCTACTTTGTCGAAAAGATACTCGTTCATGAAACGGACGTAGCTCTGCACGGCGGTCGGTTCCATGGGGTAATACTCGTCGAGGTTGAAGGTGATCACATTCTGGAAACTCAGGCCTTCCTCCCGGTGCATTCTTACCAGCTCATTGTACACCTGAATCGGTGATGAACCGGTGGCCAGTCCGAGGATGATATTTTCGTTCTCCTGTCGTTTTTGCTTAATGGCCAGCGCGATCGACTGGGCGACGTAAGCGGAGGCCTCTGCACTTTCTTCCCAGACTTTAACCGGGATCTTTTCCAGGTCACGAAATTGATAGCGAAGGTCGCGCTTAGGGGGCTTGGGCAGGTTGGTAGTCATGTATAGGCGGGTTGGTCCGCTCATCCCTCGCTTTAGAACGACGCACGCGTCTTTAGAACGGGCTTTACCCCTTCAGGACGCCTGCAGCGGTAGAACGCTCGCTCCTCGCTTCAGGATGCTCCGCTTTTTTGGCGCAGCTGTAACGGACTTGTTAACGTGAAACTGAAAAGTAGGACTTTTTTTCCACATTGTCTTTCCTAACAACTTCCCGGCGGCACTTTACCGTCCACGGCAATCAGTTTATCCAGGCGGATCTCATGGCCGCTTTCCAGGATCATGAATTCTTCGCTGTTGCGAGTTTGTAAGTCTACGATCAAGGCATCTTCCAGGGCGGTAGCTTCCCCTTGCTCATTTCGGTAATCAATACGGATACGCTGGCGCAGGGTAGCATGTGCTTCCAGGCGGTCGTAGTAATTGCAGTCAATGGGAGTGTACATGGTAGAGTTTTTTTAGCTGGGGGTCCAGAGCCCGATCCGGGATAGTTTGGACTCCCGACTGCGCAAAGTTCTACCCCCGGTTAGCTATCCCATTCCGTATGGAAGGTTCCTTTCTGATCAATCCGTTCGTAAGTGTGAGAGCCAAAGAAATCACGTTGAGCCTGTACCATATTCAGGGGTAAACGCTCACTACGGAAGGCTTCGAAATAGTGCAGGGCCGTAGCCATACACAGAGCCGGTATGCCGCGTTCATTAGCCAGGTGAAGGACTTCAACCACGGCGGAGCGGCAGTCATTCAGGTCATTGCGGAATTCGGCGGTAGCGGTCATGTTTTTGAGTCCTTCGCGGGAACCGTAGGCCTTTCTGATTTTTTCAAGTAGTTCGGCGCGGATGATACAGCCACCACGCCAGATCCGGGCCACACCTTCCAGATCGAGATTATAGTTCAATTCTTCGCTGGCCTCGCTGAGCAAGTGCATGCCCTGGGCGTAGGTAATAACGAAGCAGAAGTAAAGTACTTTTTCAATTTCCACGGCCAGGGCCTCGCCGTCCAGTTTCACCTCGTCGGAATTAATGACGGTAAACATCTTACTGGTATCCTGGCGATATTCCTTAAAAGCGGAGATAGCGCGCATGGTAACGGCCGCGTCAATGGTAGGGATGGGGATGCCCAGGTCCATAGCCGTTTGGCTGGTCCACTTGCCGGTACCTTTTTGCTTGGCTTTGTCGAGGATATAATCCAGGAGGTGTTCGTCACGGCCTTGTTCCAGCTTCTGAGCCAGAATCTTACCGCTGATCTCTACGAGGTAGCTGCCCAGCCGGCCCCTGTTCCAGTCGGCGAAGATCTCGCTCATGCGGTTGTTACTTAGTCCGCCAACCCTTTTCATGATGTCATAAGCCTCAGCGATCAACTGCATCAGACCGTACTCAATGCCATTGTGGACCATCTTGACGTAGTGGCCGGAACTACTTTCGCCAATGTAAGTAACGCAGGGATCTCCGTTTACTTTGGCGGCCACCGTTTCCAGGATAGGCTGCACTTCTTTCCAGGCGCTTTCATCACCACCGGGCATAATGCTGGGTCCCAGACGGGCACCCTTGGCACCACCGGAAACACCCGTGCCCAGAAAGCGAATATTTTTCTCTTTCAGGTATTCGTAGCGGCGGTTGGTATCGTCGTAGTGGCTGTTGCCACCGTCGATGATGATGTCTTCGTCGTCCAGCAATGGAAGTAGTCCTTCGATCACCTTATCCACGATTTTACCGGCGGGAACCAGCAACATGATCTTGCGCGGTTTGGCCAACTTGGCGACGAATTCTTGTTGGGTATTCACGCCCAGCACATTCATGCCCTCCCCTTCTTTGTTCAGGGCGTCTACGGCTTCGGCGTTCACATCGGTACCCAGAGCGGCGTAACCGTCGTCGGCTACGTTGAGCAGAAAATTGCGACCCATTACGCCGAGGCCGATCATACCGAAATCATATTGTTGCTGGTCCATAGTTGATAAATGTAGAGGAGGTTATTGAGATGGCCCGATAGCCCTGAGCCCGGGGTTTTTAATGGCATTGCTACTTTGAAGTCATAAGAGATATTGGTTGCTGAGTTTTTCAGTTGTTAAGTTACCAAAACGAGGTGTAGGCTAAAACTGCAACGAATAACTTATCAGCCCAATAACCATCAATCCTTTTTGCCTTCAAAGTAGCAAGGTGATCAATAAGGCGAAAGTTCAGGCCAATGGACGCTTATTTATAAAAATAGATGTTTGCCTCTTTTTTCCAGCTTAAAGTATCGGATTGCAGGATTTGCCGCTCTAACCGAACCTTGTGTTCACCGACCGGTAAATTGTGGGTGGGCAACATGTAGAGCAGGCCGGGTTGCTGACGGGTTTCGTGGTAATGAAAGCGGGGCTTCACCTGATCGTATAAACTGTCGTTAACGTAAAGACTTCTTATTTCCGTGAACGCCAGGAGCAGACTGTCGACATTGACGGCCTCATTGTATTTCTCCCCCGCGGAGATGATGCCATGGAGTTTTACCCCCACGTAGCGAGCCGGTTCTAAGTTGGGGAATATTTTTCTGATGACGGGGTCATCGGCACGGGGGCGATAGGGAGAAAAGACCTCTACAAAATTATTTGTCGCGTATTTGGAGTTCAGGGTAACCCGCCAGGTCTGCCCCAGCAAAGATTCTTCCCTGCTATCGTCGTAATTATAATGATCGATCCACACCTTGCCGTCGGAGGTATAATAAGGGAAATGGGCGTATTTGATGAATACCAGGGAAGCAGTCAGGATTATGGCCAGCATAAAAAGCGGCAGGAACCGGGCCAGCTTACGGCCAAAACCATCATCAATCAGGTTGTAGTAAAGCGGGCGGTAAAAGCGAGCCAGGGTCACCCATCCCATAAGCCGGTAAACGTAATAGTACGGCCGGGCGGTAAATCGATGGCGCTTAAAGAAGCCAAAACTGAAAAAATCGATCAGATAAATAAGGCCGAATACGAAGTAGATCGTCCCGAACCAGCCGCCGCCCAGACTAATGCCCGTGCCGGTATGGTAATGACCTCCCTCCCTGAAAATAGCCTGGTAGACAAACTGGGTAGCGGCCATGACCACCGTGTACGTAGCCAGGCTTAAAAAACAGAAGAGGATCAGGAACGCCAGGGAAAAAATCACGCTACAGTAGCGCTCAAGCCGCTCTACGTATTGATCGAAAGTACCGATACGTTTATTGAGCCACTGCTTGAAACGAGGCTGATAACGCAGTTGATCGTAATCGATATCACCCGATACCGATCTCAGGCCGATGGCGGCGATCCAGAGCCCACGCAGGACTAGGTGCACCAGCAGGCAAAAGAGCAATGCCTGGTAACCGATCCTCAGGGTGTAGTAAAATATGGATATAACCGCATAGGATAAATCCACGTCGATCAATAAATTGACCCGATACTCAAAATCCATAACCGGTTGCCAGGCCCCGATCAGCAAAAAGATCGCGAATCCGCTGATGACCAGTTCGAGCTGCCAGCTGTCTTGCTGGATCTTGTCCAACCACTGAGATAGTACGTTGTCGTTCTTATCGGGCTCCGTCATGCTACCCCAAAATAGTGGTGAACATTGAGACTACCAAAAGAGAACCGATGATGGAAGGATCAACGCAAGCGAAACCGAATGGGAATCAACAGTCGACGGGCCACCGGCCCGCCATTTTCCACGGCGGGTAAAAGTGCGGGTAAATTAGACACGGCCTCCAGAGCTGCGTCATCCAGGAGGAGAACGGACTGGCGAACGGAGCTACGAGTGACTTTGCCAGCCGCAGACACGGAGATTTCCACGACCACCGTGCCTTCCACACCGTTTTCCACGGCAATTTCCGGATAGGTGAGCTGACGGTGAATATAGGGAAGCAGGTCCTCCGAAGGCAAGGAAGGCATCAACCGGTCTTCCGCTATGGATCGTACGGAGGGAATCGACTCCGTGGCCAGGGCCAGCGGTTCCCCGGTTTGTGCCTTAAGCTGGAGTGCCGTGAATAAGAAGAGGATTAATGCGGTGCGGGATGAAAGTAACATCTACAGAATGGTTTAGGTGAAATCGGGTGAAGTACCCGGAATACTTAGCAAATTTGCGCTGCTCCTGCTTCCTTCGCATCACCTGAAAGGGTGAGCGATAGAAATTTCCGATCCATCCCCCGTGCTTCCTCAGGGCTAAGCCACGTATCTTGCTGTCACATTATCTTAATAGCATGCGACTTCCCCCCACGATCATGAAAGACCGCAGCTGGCGCGTTCACCTGACGCTGCTGGATTTTGCTTTGCTACTCGTGGGCCTGGTTTTCAGTCCGCCGCTGTTGTCCATCGGGATTATCGGCATTTGCGTGGTAGGTATTCTGGATATTCCAAAAGGGATCAACCCGCGTTGGCGACGGCGCGTTCGAGCCGGCTTGCAAGATCCTTTCAGTTGGGCGGTACTGGCCCTTTACCTGATATTACTTTTAGGGGTCTGGCAAACTGAGGACTGGGGGTACTACGTGGAGCGACTGCGTATCAAAGCCGCTTTGCTCTGGGTACCCATCGGATGGTGGGGCATTCCGAAATTGCGTGCGGTGGAGCGGCAGGGGGTCATACTCTTTTTCTGTGTAATGATGTTGATCGTGGGAATCGGGGTTACGCTCAATTACCTGCTGGATTATGAAGCCATAAACCAGGCTATCCGGGAAGGGCGGGCTGTGCCGGTGCCGCGCAACCACATTCGTTTCAGTCTGCTGGTTTCCCTGGCAACCATTTCGGGTTTGGAGTTGGCGCGGGTCAATGCTTTTGGGCGCATTGTACCGTGGTTGATCATTGCTGCCTGCCTTTTTCTGTTTCAACACCTACTGGCTGTGCGTAGTGGTTTGGTTTGCGCCTACCTGGGGGTAGGCACCATGCTACTGGTATACGTGCTAAAAAGCAAAAATTGGCGGGTCGGCGTTGCGGCCCTCTTGCTGTTGTTGGCTGTTCCGATGGTTGCCTACCTCACCGTACCCAGTCTGAGAGCCAAGGTCGCCTACGCCCGCTATGAACTCTGGCGACAAGAAAATAAGCTGGAAAGCCTGGAGTATTCTGACGCAGGTCGGCTCACCAGTATTCGTTTCGGGATGAAACTCTTCCGCGAAAATCCGATTATGGGTGTCGGGGCCGGCAACCTGCGGATGCGGATGGATGCACTCTATGCAGAGCAATTGCCCGCCGCCGAAGCCAAGCGACCCCACAATCAGTTTGTGAGTGTGCTGGCCGGGGGCGGCCTTCTTTCCTTTGTACCCTTCGTACTGGCCCTACTGTGGTTACTCTTTGGTAAATGCCGCTGGAGAGACCCGGCCTTCGCGGCGGTCTGGGTCATTATGATCAGTAGCTGTCTGGTGGAAAATACCTTGGAAAATAGTGCGGGACTGGGGATTTTCTGTTTTTTTCTGTTCTTCTTTCGGCCGGATGAGATAGCTGATAAGCACTGCGTTGCCGGAGGCAATTAAGAGCGGCAAGTCAAACAAAATCGCCCATACCAGACCTAATAAGCCATACAAACTGCCTGAAGCAAAAACACTAACTCCGTTGGATCGCTGCCACCGGATCCATTCCCGCAGCTTTCCGCGCCGGGTAGGTCCCAAAGATGATCCCGGTGACGACTGCAATTACACCTACGGTCAAAATTGTACTGAAACTCAGCCGGGCATTAAAAGCCAGTTCCGGCTGAATCATGGAGAAAATCGGTGCCACCAACAGTGCAATACTGATACCCAGGATAATACCAAAGATGCTACCGATCACCGAGATAGCGACACTCTCGGCCAGGAACTGGGATAGGATGGTCCCCCGGTTAGCGCCAACCGCTTTGCGAATACCGATCTCGGCGGTCCGTTCGGTGATCGACATCAGCAGAACGTTCATCACGCCCACGCCGCCCACTACTACCGCAATACCAACGATTAACCCCATCACTATCCGAAACAGCAGAAAACCTTTGCGCATTTCTTCCAGCCAAAATTCCTGACTACTGACGTTGAAAGGTTCTTCCAGGCCGGGGTAACGCTCGTCCAGCCATCCCTCAATAAATTTCTTGCCTTCCTGAACATCCTCAACCGAGGCAAAATTGATCATCATATTCGGCTGAACAGCGGTCTTCTGAGTGCCCACCAAGCCCAGGGGCAACACAGTCATCAATCCCGGTACTTCCGCTCGTTCCACCACGCCAACGACTTGCAGTTCCCGGTCATCGAAGGTGAAGGTTTGGCCGATGACTGCGCTGGTATCTTTGGCCCCGTAACCTTGCAAACGTAATGACATTGCGCCGTTCACCACTGCTACTTGCCGACCTTCGGTTTCATCATCCTCGGTCAGCATGCGGCCGAAACGGAGATTCAGGTCATCCGCATCCAGAAAGGGCAGGGTGGTTCCGATGAAGACGACCCCCATCGCCGAATCCGTTTTCGGGTGGCGCAGCAATTTGGAGCCGCCGGTCATTAACTGAGCCTCTGCATCGTAGGGCAGGTCTGCCAGGAGCGCCCTGCCGGTTTCCATATCCAGGCTGGCTACGGAATCACGTTTCACTAGCACATCGTCCACGCTTCGGTGGGTGTTGCTGCTAATCGCCACGGTTTCCATAGAAGTATTTCCGGCTAATTTATCCCTGGCAAAAGCTTCCAGTCCGTCGATCAAGGACAGCATGGCCACCAGTGCCCCTACCCCAATAATGATGCCGAGCACCGAAAGCAAAGTTTGAAAGAAATTGGTCCGGAGGTTATGCAGGGCTTCGCCAAAGGCTTTGATGACCGAGTTGAGCATGAGGGGTAGTTTGGCCTTCAACTCCAGGGAGTAAAACCTGGAGTTTATGGATATTTAGGCTAACAAAGTAGCAAGGTCGTTCATTCTGGAAAGAGTCTCCCTTGCGACGATCAGCAAAGCTAAAGTAGCGGTGCCAGTGGTGAAGTCAGGGCTTTTTTCTACGAGAGGAGCGGTTTGGTCGATAGTAGGTTTGCTATAGATCAGCAGAGTAGGCTCTGTCATCACCATCAGGCGATCACTGATACCGCATTACTTTACCCCAATCAAAAATAATTCCTTTCCGGCTCTTGGCTTGATGGAATTATACGCCCGGTCCAGTGTCTTTACGTTAAACGAGGGCTCCAGATAACCGAGATACTCTGTTTTACTGCCGCCGTGGGGAGGGCCTTTTCCGTCTTCAAATGCAAAGTCAAATAACAGACCGACCAATTTTCCGCCGGGCTTGAGCAGTTCATGCATTTTCTTGGCGTAGCGCTGGCGATTTTCCGGCCCGGGCGGGAGAGCGCAAAAGAAAGTTTGCTCCAGGATCAAGTCGTACTGTCCTTGGTGCTCGTAGAAGTCGGTGTGAATTAAATTGGCAGGGGGGAAGTCGGGAAGGCGCTCGGCCAGATTTTCCAGCGGAGCTTTGGCGATGTCTACAACCGTTACGTTTTGGAAACCCTGCCGCCAGAGATACTCCGCTTCATAGGCGTTCCCGGCCCCGGGGATGAGGATGGAGATCGAGCGGTCCGTTAACTGGTCGATGTATTCCTTGAGCGGAGTGCTGGGGTAGCCAATGTCCCAGCCGGTCTGCTGATTTTCGTAGCGATTTTGCCAGTAATTCATGTTAAGTGGTTGTGCTAGTATCGTAGCTGATTTTCTACTTAACCATTGACCTTGCTACTTTGTTAGTCAAAACCCGATCAGTGAACGTACTGTCTTTCAAAATTGATACCTTGAGGAAGGTAGATTCTCTAAGAGAGCTGATTGAAGTGCCGCCCCTAAACGTCATTTTCGGTTTAATTTGACGAGGCTCGTTCAACCCCTGCACAAGCCAGATTGTCTACTTCCTGAAACATGAGTGACTCATCATATATTTGTGGTTATGAAAATTGAGCAGATCTACACCGGTTGCCTCGCCCAGGGAGCCTATTACATTGAGAGCGACGGTGTAGCGGCCGTGATTGATCCACTGCGTGCGCCCGAGCCCTATTTGGAACGGGCGGAAGCCACCGGTGCCAGGGTCAAATATATCTTTGAGACTCACTTCCACGCTGATTTCGTGAGCGGCCATCTGGATTTGGCTAAAAAAAGTGGGGCAAAGATCGTCTACGGCCCCGGAGCTCAACCCGATTACGACATCTACGAAAGTAAGGACGGCGAACGCTTTGAACTGGGAAAAGTTACCATCGAGGTGCTGCACACACCCGGTCATACGCTGGAAAGTGCCACTTACCTGTTGCGTGATGAGGAGGGGAAACCACACGCTATCTTCAGCGGCGACACGCTTTTCATTGGTGACGTGGGCCGGCCCGATCTTGCTCAAAAGATGGGTGAACTGACTGAACGTGATCTGGCCGGTATGCTCTACGACAGCCTGCGAAACAAAATTATGCCCCTGCCGGATGACGTGATCATCTACCCCGCTCACGGTGCCGGCTCGGCCTGCGGCAAAAAAATGAGCAAGGAAACCCAGGATACGCTTGGCCGCCAGAAAATGACCAACTACGCACTGCGGGCCAACATGAGCAAGGAAGAATTCATCGAGGAAGTACTGGACGGACTGTTGCCACCGCCGGCCTACTTCGCTGAAAATGTACAATTGAATAAGCGGGGCTACACCAGCATTGATGAAGTCATGCGCACCGGTGCCGTTGCCCTGAAACCCGCCGAATTCGAGGCCGTGGCGAACCGCGAGCAGGTGCTAATCCTGGACGTGCGCGACAAGGCTGAGTTCGTCCAGGGCTTTATTCCCAACAGCATCTTCATTGGCTTAGATGGCAGCTTCGCCCCCTGGGTCGGAGAGATGATTCCTGGGGTCGATCAGGCGATTCTGGTCGTGGCTCCAGTCGGACGGGAAGAAGAGACCATTATGCGGCTGGCCAGGGTCGGATATGACAATACCCTAGGCTACCTGGACGGCGGCTTCGCCAGCTGGGAAGCAGCAGGACGTGAAGTAGACCGGATTGAAACCATCAAGGCCGATGAATTCGGCCAACGACTGGAAGTCGGACTGGACGGCAAAGTCCTGGACGTGCGTAAACCCACCGAATTTGCTGGCGCACACCTGAGCATGGCCAGTAACCTGCCCCTGAGCGACATCAATCGCTATTTCCACGCCTTTCAGGAAGACGAAAAGTACTACCTCCACTGCGGCAGCGGCTACCGCTCTACCATTGCAGCCAGTATGCTGAAATCGCGTGGCTTTGAGCAGATTGTGAATGTGCAGGATAAGGTGGGGGAGATTGTAGCGAAGGATATGAGCGGGGCTGCTTAAGCAGCGTGCCGCTTTGACCCTACTTTTTTCCATTGATGAAAAAAGTAGCAAAAAAATCTAGTTCTGAATAAATTCGCTTTGCTCAAACAGGATTCAGAACACCTTCTCTGAACTAATGTCTTATCAAATGACAGAACTGCTCAAAGCGACGTGACAAGCGCACCGGGACGAATATCTTCGTTTGTTTCGTCGTTTTAGGTATGTCGCTTTAAGCGGTTCTCACGCTCGCCGGAGGCAGGGTTGAGCGGCAAATCAATGAGAAAACCAAAGATCAGAAAAGCCACGAATCTTAAATCGCCAAACGACGTACCGAAAGGAACAAAATTTGAAATCTAAACTCACATCCTGGTTCCCCCTCCCTCCGGATTACAACATCCGTAGCTGTCGCAGCGACATTATGGCCGGGATTACCGTAGCTATCTTGCTGGTCCCTCAGGCAATGGCCTACGCCATCCTGGCCGGTGTGCCGGCGGTTTACGGTATTTACGCTAGTATCGTTCCTTTACTGATCTACGGCTTGCTGAGTTCCACGCCCCACGTAAGCGTTGGTCCCACGGCCCTGGCCAGTATTCTGACGGCGGCAGCTCTGAGCGGTGTCGTTGCAACGAATGACCCGGCTTACCTGAATTATTGTTTTCTGTTGGCCGGGCTCACCGGGCTGGTGCAATTGAGCCTGGGCGTATTACGACTGGGGTCCATCATCAACTTTTTAAGCCGGCCGGTGATCAGTGGATTTATTTCTGCCGCGGCGGTGTTGATCCTGACTTCGCAAATCAAGGCGCTGCTGGGGCTTACGGTGGTCAAGAGTGAATATTTCCACGAAAGTTTACTCCGCCTGTTTAAGGCTGTTTGGCGGCCCGATTGGCTGACCGCACTTTTCGGTCTGGTGACCCTGTTTACCATTCCAATCCTTAAAAAATGGTTGAAGGGTTGGCCGATTTTACTACTCTTTATCACTGGTGCTACGCTGTTAAGCTGGTTGTTTAAACTGCCCGAACAGGGGCTGGAAGTACTGGGCGAAGTACCTAACGGCTTGCCGGCCTTCGGCCTACCCGAATTCTCGGGAAAGGAATTATTACTGTTGCTGCCTTCTGCGTTGGTGCTCGGCCTGGTCAGTTTTATTGAGACACTGTCGATTGGCAAGACCTTTCAGGAGCGGTATGAATACTACCGAGCCCAGCCCAACCGGGAGTTGATTGCCCTGGGCAGCAGCAAACTATTGGGTAGCCTGTTTCAGGCCATCCCTACCTCGGCCAGTTTTAGCCGCTCGGCCGTCAGCGAGCAATCCGGTACCCACACCGTGGTGAGTAGCCTGACTACCGTCCTCCTCCTGGCGCTCTGTGCATTATTCCTGATGGAATTCTTTTACTTCCTGCCCCTCACGGTTTTAGCGGCCATTATCATACTTTCGGTTCGCAAACTTTTTGACTACGCCGAGATGCGTCGACTCTGGAAGCTGGAAAAGAAGGACTTTGCTACTTTGCTAGTTACCTTCCTCGTTACCTTATTCGGAGGACTACAATTCGGGATCATCGCCGGGGTACTACTTTCGCTGACCTTTATGTTGCTGAAATCCACCAAACCCCACCTGGCGGAACTGGGCCGCTTACCGGATTCCAATGCTTTCAGAAATATAGACCGCTTTCCACAGGCCGAAGTCGAAGCGGACGTGCTCATCATTCGGTTTGATGCGGAGCTTTTCTTCGGCAACGCTGATTTTTTCCGAGAACGACTCACCCAACTTATCCGGGCCAAGGGAGACGACTTAGCCCTGCTGATCATCGATGCCCACACCATCCATAATCTGGATACCAGCGGGGCCTTCGCCCTGAACGGCGTCATCGATTTTCTGGAAAAACGGGGTGGGGAGCTTTACCTGGCCGGCGCCATCGGCCCGGTCCGCGATCAACTTTACCGCTTCGGAATTATGGATCGCATTGGTAGTAATAATCAGTTTCTGAGCATTCAAAGCGCCTTGGACCACTACCAAAAAGTAAGCACCGCCGAAGACGACTGGGAACGTCCGGCGGTGCAACACGAGTAACTTGATAAGTCTCTGGGCTATTGGTTGCTGAGATGCTCTTGTGGCGTACACGCCGCTCGTACAACTCAACAACCAATACTAACTAGCTCTTCTTAAAAGCCATAAGTGAAGCCCAGGGCAGTGTAAGACTGGAGTCCTTCGGGGTATTCGAAATCTGCTTGACGTAAGCCAACTGTAAAGCCTACTCCGATACCTTTCCAAATATCGGCAACATTGAAGGTGTTGATCCAGGTCCATTCTACCAGACCAGCCTCGTCCATCACTTCTGCGTTATCTTCGTTGAGGTAGGTGATGGGGAATTCTTCGTTGCTGTAAGGCAAAAAGGCTCCCAAATTAGAGGTCCAGTTCAAACCCTTTACGATATCCGTGCTGTATGTAGCTCTCAACTTGGCACCGACGGCTCCCTGAGAATCAACCCCATCCAGTCCGCTGAAGGCAAATTGGTACGTAAGTGGATGAACGACCACTACCAGATTTGGAACGGCGGAGGGCGTCCAGGTCGCTCCTAAACCAAGGCTGGCTGTACCGGGGTCGAGGAAATTGAATACAGAGGTATTCAAATCACCTAAACCGGAAAGCGCAATCTCGGAGTTCAGGCGGTAGCCGTAAAGTGAAGTTAAAATCAATACGTCACCGTTACGGCTTTCAAGGAAATCACCGCCATCGACATCGTCTTTGGTGTCGTTGTCCAGTCCCTGCCAGCTAACATTAACGTTAAGGGTATTGCGCCAGAAGCTCTTCTCCTTAATGTTGTTGGCAAATGCACTCACGCCTACGTTCAGAATGGAGGAGGCACTGTTGCGGTTGGCATTGGCTTGCCAGTTATTGGACGTGTTGAAACTCAGTCCCAGCAATCCGTTCAGCCCTGTTTGCCAGCCAGACAGCTTTTCGATTTGGGCGGCCAGTTCACTCAGTCTGGCATCATAGGCATCAGCCTCCGCCTGTTCAGCAGCTTGCTCACTTTTGAGTTGTTCCTTTTGAGCTTTCAGCTCCTCCAGGCTTTGCGCTTGCAGACCGAAAGACAATACAGAAAAGCATAAAGCCAGAACGATAGATAAACTTCTTTTCATTGGAATTTTTTTTGAAGTAATTTTTGAAAATAATTTTTGATTGCCAAGGTGGTTTTGGACTAGTAACTCCGAGCGCTTGCGGCGCTCAACCCATCATTTTGACTGCAAAGTAGCAGGGTTAATGGCGAGCCATAGTAATAAGGTTATTAAATCCACCGGTTACTTTTAACAGAAGTGGAGCCTATTCGCCATTAACGAATGAGCTTGATAAATCAATAATGTATGGCTGGTATATTTGAGATTGCTCATGGCTACGCGCCCGACCCCATCGAGCGCGACAGGATTTTGATTATTGATTTAGCAATGAGACGCTGTTTTTACAAAAAGTAACGAGTAAAGAACACTTTAATTTATTATCCCTTTTCGTGGGGAGGGAGGGCATTTTCTTCTCCCCTGCGGCTATGAATTTCCACCCCGACTTCGCTGAGTTTACTGAATGGAATGACCAATTCAGATTCTTCGGAGCGCAAGGTAATCGCGTTGGTGCTCAAGGCGATTACTTCGCCACGGCGGCCTTCTATGGTTACCTCGTCGCCCACCATAAGGCGACCCCCATTATAGAAGGAGGCCAGAATATTAGCCATCACGTTTTTAGAGGCCAGGCCATAACCGATAGCGAAGGCCCCGGCTACGCCAGCCAGTATTACGGAGATGTTATTCTCCATAAATTCGGTTTGTAACTCTGCCTGGCGAAGGGCGATCAGGATGATGTTGAGGAAAATAAAGTAGAAAATTACCGTTCCGATCATGTTACCCGCATTAATGCCCAGGGAAAGACAGGTTGTTCGTACGATCTTTTTAATGAAGTCGGCTAAAAACAAGCCAAGCAGGAGTACGAGCAAAGCAGTAAGTGCCTGGGGAATATAGTTGATAAAGTCGACCAGTAGCTGGGAGATCATCTGCATACCCAGGGCTTCGATGGCCGTCATGACGAATACCAGCAGCACGAAGTAGTAGACAATATTACCGAGCAGCTTGCTCACTTTGATCTCGATGTTGGCTTGCTGCAACATATCGACTTCATTGAGTTTTGCGGCCAGTTTGTCCAACCCGATCAACTCAACCCCTTTTCTCACCAGCTTACGCAATAGCTTGGCGATAAGAATTCCGATGATGAGTACTACCACCGCTTTGAGCAGGGATGGAAGCAGAGTCAGTAGCCCCATCAATTGAGCTTGGAGGATATCGGCAATACTGCCAAGTGTTCCGGATGATGAAATTTGCATGTAGATGGCTAGTTATGGGAAGGTGGAGATGGGTGCGTTCTGGTCTTTAGTTGATGCGCGGAATATCAGTTTCATCGTCATCGGGTAGGGCTGGACCGCTGGGCGGCCTTTGAATATCGCCGTTGGAATCAGTCGATTCTTCTTCAACATTTTCTTGCGGGAACAATGATGACCCGCCAGTCAAAGAAACGACCGTATCCGCCATCACCGGTACGTACATTTCGATGATGCTACTGATGAAGCGCAAGGACCCCAAACTACCGTACACACGGTCGTAAACCCGTTTGTGGCGAGCTTCGGCAAACAGCCTGATCTGGTCGTTCTCTAATTCCTTAAAACTGTTCATTTAGTCTACATTTGGCAGTTCATCATGGATTCTTTTGGCTTTTTCCTTAGCACGCTTCAGCTGCATCTTCACCGCTGACTCTTTCTTGCCGATGATGCCGGCAATGTCCCGGATCGACATTTCGTCCTGATATTTCATCAGTAGAATAGATCGGTCGCGGTCATTAAGGCGTCTTAGTACTTCCTTGAGTTTTCTGACCTCCATCCGGAGCAGATCCTCATCGGGGACTTCTTCGTTTTTCAGGTCAGGCGGATTCTCCAGTTCGTCGGCAAAAAGATTTTTTTTCTTTTTGTTCTTCCGGATCAGGTCGATACAGAAGTTATAGGTGACGGAGTAGACCCAGGTAGAGAATTTCGATTTACCGTTGAACTTGCGCAGGTTCAGGAATATTTTGGTGAATATTTCCTGGGTGGCATCTTCGGCTCTCTTCTCATCGCCCAGCATCGTGTAGGCCTTGCTGAAAATTTTGGCGGCATAACGATCGTATAAAATCCTGAAACAAGTACCCGCCTGATATTTCAGGTAAGTATTGATGACGGTCAGGTCATCCATTTTCGGATCATTACAAGAATTTGCTGCCGCTGGGGAGCTCATGTATTCAGGTGATGGGCGCCGGGGGAATTGAGCGCTTATGTTAAGAAAGACGGTCGATTTTTAACAAAGTCACACCGTAATCATAAAATTAACAAAAGTTTGCTTATTGCAAGTATCTTGAATGGTTTCCAGAGCGGTAATCAATGGATTGGCACTGCAAAATTAGTATCTTCGCCAACTGTCGTTTTTTCACCGCCCGATCTTTTATCGGAAGTTGAAAAACTTAAATTTATTTGATGGCGAAGCGATCCGGGGATAAAAGGAGGGAAAGAAGTGGTGACGTCAAAGGCATGCCTAATTGGTCTACCCGGCGGCAACTAGAAGACGCGAATTTACCCGGCTTCAGTAAGCTGCCGCCCCAGGCAGTGCCGTTGGAAGAGGCAATCCTTAGTGCTATTCTTATTGACCGCGATGCCATGACCAAGGTCCTGGATACCCTGACCGCTGACTCATTCTATAAAGATTCCCACAAGGCGATCTACCGCAGTATGCGCCGCTTGTTTGAACGCAGCCAACCGATCGATCTGTTCCTGGTAATGGACGACCTCAAGAAAGCCGAAGAACTTGAAATGGTGGGTGGCCCGGCCTACCTGGCCGAATTGAGTAGCAAAGTCACTACCTCGGCTAATGTGGAGTACCACGCCAGGATCGTTACCCAAAAATTCATCCAGCGGGAACTCATCCGTACCAGTACCGAGATCATTACCGAAGCCTACGAAGACAGCACCGACGTGCTGGACTTGCTGGATAAAGCCGGCAACTACGTCTTCGAGATCACGGAAAAGAACATGGGCAAGCAGATTGCCGATATGGGTACCCTCGCTAACCAGATGCTGGAACAACTCACCGAACTCCGAGGTAAAGAGGACGGGCTGACCGGCATCCCTTCTGGATTCACTGAACTGGATCGCCTTACTTCGGGGCTTCAGTCCAGCGACCTCATCATCCTGGCTGCCCGCCCGGCAATGGGTAAGACCAGTTTCGTGCTCAGCATTGCCCGTAATGCCGCCGTGGATTACGGACGGGGCGTCGCTATTTTTAGCCTGGAGATGAGCGCCGGTCAGTTGGCCGGAAGAATCTTCGCCCAAGACGCCGAGGTAAACGGCCAGAAAATGCGTTCCGGAAAATTCGATGATGACGAATGGACGCGCCTCGTAGCTGCCATGAATCGGGTCGGCGAAGCTCCAATTTATATTGACGATACGGCCGGCATTAACGTATTCGAGCTCCGCGCCAAGTGCCGCCGCCTGAAAATGGAAAAAGGTATCGACATGGTCATCATCGACTACCTGCAACTAATGTCTGGCACCGGCGAATCCAGTAAAGGCATGAACCGGGAGCAGGAAGTGTCCGGCATCTCCCGTGCCCTAAAAGGTCTGGCCAAAGAATTGGAAGTACCCGTGATCGCCCTGTCCCAACTCAGCCGGGCGGTAGAGACGCGGGGCGGAGATAAGCGACCGCAGCTTTCAGATTTGAGGGAATCCGGTTCCATCGAGCAGGACGCCGATATGGTGATGTTCCTTTATCGCCCCGAGTACTACAAGATCATGGAGGATGAGCAGGGCAATTCTCTGAAGGGCATTACCGAGATCATAGTCGGTAAGAACCGACACGGAGAGGCCAAAGACATTAAACTACGCTTCGAAAGTGATTACGCTAAGTTTAGTGACTTGGACGATCCAGATTTCGACTTGCTGCCTTCCGGGACTTTCGAGAGTGGAGCCAATGACCAACCATATACGGGGACGATCATCGGCTCGAAAATGAACGAGGACGAGGACATTCCTTTCTAAAATCGCGGCTGCTCCCCGGAGCAGCCGCGATTTTAGTTTTAGCATAGTGGTCGTCTAAGCTATTCTTCCACGGGTACGTAGTGTTGCCCTTTCAGGATACCCCGGCTGATCACGATTTTTTGGACCTCACTGGTACCTTCGTAGATCTGGGTGATCTTGGCATCGCGCATCAGGCGTTCAACGTGGTATTCTTTAACGAAACCGTAGCCGCCGTGCACCTGAACGGCTTCCACGGTATGGCGCATGGCTACGCTACTGGCGTAGAGCTTGGCCATGGCCCCGGCCTGGTTATAGTCCATGCCATTGTCTTTAAGCCAGGCGGCACGGTAGACCAGCATCTTGGCGGCTTCGATATCAACGGCCATATCCGCCAATTTGAAAGCAATGGCTTGGTGCTTGGCGATGGGCTTACCGAAAGCCTCACGTTGCTGACTGTAATCTACGGACAATTCGTAGGCACCGCCGGCGATTCCGAGGGCCTGGGCAGCGATCCCGATGCGGCCACCGCTCAGACTCTTCATCGCGAATTTGAAGCCGAACCCGTCTTCACCGATTCGGTTCTCCTTGGGGACCTTTACGTCAGTATACATAATGGTGTGTGTGTCACTGCTGCGGATGCCGAGTTTATCTTCCTTGGCTCCCACTTTTATGCCATCCCAATCGGCCTCGACGATGAAGGCGTTGATTCCCCGGTGTCCCTTCTCAGGGTCGGTCTGGGCAATGACCAGGTGGATACTACTGGTACCACCGTTGGTGATCCAGTTCTTAGTACCATTCAGTAGATAATGATCACCCATATCCACGGCGGTAGTGCGTTGGCTGGTGGCGTCACTACCGGCCTCCGGTTCACTGAGGCAGAAGGCTCCGATATGTTCGCCGCTGGCCAGTTTAGGCAGGTACTTTTGCTTTTGAGCTTCGCTGGCGAAGGTTTCCAGCCCCCAGCAAACCAAACTATTGTTCACGCTCATAATTACGGAACAGCTGTTATCGATCTTACTGATCTCTTCCAGGGCCAGCACGTAGGACACGGAGTCCATTCCGCCGCCGCCGTATTCCGGACTTACCATCATACCTAAAAAACCCATCTCCCCCATCTTCTTGATCTGTTCGGTGGGGTAGGTCATGGTCCGGTCGCGTTCGATGACGCCTGGCTTCAATTCTTTCTGGGCGAATTCGCGGGCAGCATCACGTACGGCCAGTTGTTCTTCGGTGAGGGTGAAATTCATAATGGCTTTATTTGGTGATGCAAAATTAGCGAATTTTCGCTTGCAGAACAGCTGTATTGTTGTATGGAAGCATCTCCGTATCTGGTTTTTCCGTCATTTTTCACGGATATCAGAAAGGGGGTGATTATTTTGTCCGATCCCTTGAACGCTCTTACACCTTACGCCAAGTCAATAGATAACGCATATTGCGTCAATCATCGCCGTTGGTAATTACCACGTTTACGTATATATGCACCCCAATATATAACCATCTCATTGCTTCCCTCGAATTCCATCATCGCCCTGATACCCGCAGCGGGGGCCGCCACCCGTTTCGGCGGGGAAAAACAGTTGGCCGAACTGGATGGCAAGACCTTACTTGCCCACGTTGTGAGCAATTGCCGGGCGGGAGGTTGTGATCAGGTCTGCGTTGTAAGCGGGGATAACCACTCAAAGGTTGCTGAGGAAGCAAGGCTAATCGGAGCATCGGTCTACTACCACGAAAAATGGGCGGACGGGATGGCCAGTTCGCTAGATTTCGGGCTGCGTCAATTGATGAACTTTTCCGATTGTAAACAAGTACTCATTCTTCCCTGTGACATGCCCTGGTTCACCGAAGAATGGATAAAAAGGATGGCTAACAAAGTAGCAGAGCTGGCAGGACAATCGGAGCAAGCTGTCGCAACGATTTATCCGGAGGGCCCCGGTGTTCCAGCGCTCCTGTCCCGAGCTTTTATCGAACATTGCTACTTTGCCAGTCCTAATAAAAAACTGAGGGAGACGATTGCGGAATTCCCCACATTGAGAACTATCCCTTCCGGACCCCATACCAGAGACGTTGACTATCGGGAAGATTTAAGCTGACCCGGCAAAAAAAGTCTTGGCTTTATTGACAATGCTCTGGAGAACGGTGAAGATGGCATCCGAGGAAAAACCGCCCAGCAGCGCCAGAGTCATTTTGTGTAATTCTACTGAACTACTTAGCGTAGAGGTATCAAAGGTGAAAAGCTCCGCGATGATAAAGCCGGAAATAACCCCGATAAGGATGGTGGTGTTGATCTCGATGGCGTCGATGGGCAAGAGAGAATAATTCTTGATTTTATCGCTAATTTGCTTGAGCAGATAGAACATGACCCCCAACAGGGCGGCCGAGCAAACAAAGATTAAATTGGCTAGTAATATTACGCCGCTGGAGTTCAGTAATCCTTTCGACATGTTTTGTTCATTCACCGTAGGCGACAAACTTACCCCGATGAGTACGATTAATGCGATGAGCGCGATGGCGATACACTTATTAAAAATAGGGACCCGGTACCAGATCGCCTTCCCTCGCTCATAATCCACCACCTTTGAATTGATGTAGCGGATAGACTGTACGGTAGCCGGCTTAATGGTTTCCAGCAGGGTATTGTAATAGTTGATTTGAGCATTGTCACCCTGGGTGGCAGTGGGCTGAACGGGCAATGAGATCCCCCTGCGAACGGCAAAGCCGGTCATCTCAGTAATGCCGGCTTCTAAGGTTACAGGTGTCTTTTCGAGAGGAGTACTGTTGGATTTACTTTGAATGGGGGACGCGGGATTGGTCAGGGTTGCTTCCGGCATAGTGAATAACTTTAAAAGAGAGCCAACCAGCCCGCAAATGGTGGGTTGGCCCTCGTAATTCCTCCATAATACTACCTTAAAGAAAAGAAGAGAGAAGGCGAGTAGAGTGATCGATGGCCGCAAACAGGTATTTATACCTATTGATATTGGTATTTCTACGGGGTATTAATGATCGAGAAAAAATATGTGGTGGGTAAAACAGCTACATTTGACCTGTAAAGATTCCGGAGCAAGCCCTCTCCGAGCGAATACTAAGTTAATCAACGGGCGCTCGCAGAGCGCGTGTTCTGTAATTGCCTATTGCTAAGTTCTAAGCTCAAAAAACGCCTTCGTTACTTACTTGCCATTGCTGTTCTCGCCTTGGTAAGTTATCAGCTATATACCATTAGTAGCGAGTTGGATACCGCTGCTTTCTGGCAAAGCGTGGTAAAACCGGAAAATGGCTGGCGGATTTCGCTGGTACTATTACTCATGCCCGTGAACTGGCTGTTGGAAACCCGAAAGTGGCAACTGCTCCTGCGGCCCTTTTTAGACTGGTCTTTCCGCCGCTGCCTGAAGGCGGTCCTGGCCGGGGTGAGCGTCAGTGCCGTGACGCCCAACCGGATCGGTGAGATTGGTGGGCGACTCCTGCAAGCAGGCAAAGGCGAATACAGTAAAGTCCTGGCCAGTTCTTTGCTGGGTAGTATTTGCCAATGGTTGGTCTTTTTATTGGTGGCCTTGCCGGCACTGATCTGGGTAAGCGGACCTTTCCTGCCAGAAATCTACCGTCCCTGGCGCTGGATTGGAATTTTGCCGGCCTTATTGCTGGTGATCGCCGTTCTGCTGGGGGGGACTAGCATTTTGTCGAAGATCATTAGCTGGTTGGCGGAGCGCTTCGGGTGGTCAGTCGCCGAGCTGCTCACAGCCCTGGCTAACGTTAGCTTTGCTACTTTGCTAGCCAGTACCCTCATCGCCGCCCTGCGATTTGTGACCTATCTGGTACAATTGTATTTGCTTTTAGGCGTTTTTGGAATAGGTCTGCCCCTGGTGCGTGGCCTGGCCGGAATAGCAGCTATTTATCTCGTACAGGCGGGCATTCCCCTGCCGCCGGGCATCAACTTATTGACCAGAGCCGAACTCGGCGTGCTCCTCTGGGGTAATACTCCAGAAACCGTGGCCGCCAGTCTGGCTGCTTTCACGACGCTGTTCCTGGTTAATGTTTTGTTACCGGCGTTACCTGCTTACTGGCTCATCGTCAAAAAGGCGTAAATTATAGTTATGTACTTTCTCTCATCCCTCCGCCGCCCCTTTTTATTAGGCCTTCTATTGCCACTCGTTTGCCTCATCGGCAGCACGCCCACCGGCAGTGAAGGCCTGAAGCCCGAATACGTGGCCTCCGACCCCTGCCATACGGATAACGTCGCTTTCCAGGATGGAGAGAAAGTAGTTTATAAGCTATTTTACAATTGGAATTTCGTCTGGCTTTCCGCTGGCGAAGTGACCTTCAACGTCCACGATACCGGTACTGCCTGGCACGTAGCCGTAAGGGGTAAGACCTATCCGAGCTACGAGTGGTTCTATAAGGTGAGAGATAATTACGAGAGCTTCCTCGACAAGGAAACATTGCTGCCAAAAATGCACCTCAAAGACGTACACGAGGGCGGTTATACCCGCTATGATCGTACCACCTTCGATCAGAAAAATGGAATGGCTGTAAGTATGCGCGGTAAAACCCGCGACGAACTGAAACGCAAGGATATTCCACTGGAGGAATGTATGCACGACCTCATTTCCATTGTCTACTACGCCCGCAACCTGGACTACGATGAGATGCGCCTCAATCAGGAGATACCCATCAAAATCCTTATGGACCAGGAGATCTACCCCTTGCGCATCAAGTACCTGGGTACCGAGGATGAAACGAAGGTCAAGGGCGTCGGCAAATTCGCCACCCGTAAGTTCAGCCCCCAACTCATTGCCGGCGATGTCTTCAACGAAGGAGACGAAATGACCATCTACGTCACCGACGACGATAACAAACTGCCCGTGATGATTGAGTCTCCCGTGAGTGTCGGTAGCGTGAAGGCAGTGCTGAAATCTTATAGCGGGTTACGGTATCCGATGACGGCGAAGCGGTAGTGATGTGAGGTGTAGAATATTTGACGTGCCACTTCGGCGAGTACGCGTATTGAGCAACATCAAAAATCTCACATTCTACATTAGCCATTCATATTGTTTTGACTTCAAAGTAGCAATGCCGATGGCCGCATGCACATTAAATGCTCCGTGACGTTTCAATTCCATGAGCAAGTACATTCTTCTGATCGTTTCCTTACTGCTGGCCTTTGGGCTGGGTATTCTTTCCTACGTAAGCTGGCAGTCTTCCCGGGCCCCGGAAACCAGCCGGGTAGAGGCGACCATTTTGCTGGAACGGATTAAGGAAGTAATGAAACTGGTAACTATCGAGGGCAGCGTCAGCGAAATCTACAATGAAACGATGAGGCGGGAAGTGACCCTTTACTTGCCATTACCTACCAACTTCGCGTTTGATAAAAAAGCAACCGTACAGGTATCTGGTAAAGTATTGGTTGGCTATAATTTGGAAGAACTCGTCCTGGAGATCGACGATACGGAAAAGACCTTAACCATCAGTAACCTCCCCGAACCGGAGATACTGGCGATCGACCATGAACTGGCCTACCGGAATCTGGAAGAAAGCTGGTTCAACACCTTTAGTGCGGCCGATTACACGGCCCTCAACCAGAGCGCAAAACGGCTACTCCGCGAAAAAGCCGCCGATAGCGAACTGATGATCCGCGCCCGCGAGCAAGGATTGGGTATGATCGAGAGTGTGAGGCAACTGGCCGAAGCGGCTGGGCTGGAGGTGGTCGTTGTTCCGAACGTACCTGAAGAGGTAGGAGAGCCGGAGGTCATCTTTGAACAGTAGAAATAGGAGGTAGGGGCACACGATTGGAAATAGAAATCCAAACAAGCTCTTAGTTCCTATTTCCCGAAGCCGGGGGGAGCAGAGCGATCAACGGCGATCCTAGTTCCTATTTCCAATCCAAAGCGCTACATTGAGAGTCAAAATTACCAGCGCATGAATCGACGTAAAGCCATCAAAAATGCCGCCCTTGGTCTCGGGGCAATCTCCATGAGTCGTAGCCTGGCGGCGACCCAGAACGCCGATCAGTTGAGCGGTCTGGGGCAGACGAACCATAGCGCCTGCGTCTGGTGCTACAACGGCATCCCCTTAGAAGAATTGGCGGACCGTGGCAAAGACCTCGGCCTTAAGTCGATTGAGCTCACTACCGTAGATCAGTGGCCTATCCTTCAAAAACGCGGACTGACTTGCGCGATGGGAACCCTGAAAGAATTCAGCATTGAAGATGGCTGGAACGACCCGACCAACCACGAAAAGCTACAAACTGCCTACCGTAGGGCCATTCGTGACGCGGCCGATCACGGCATTCCGAACATGATCGTTATGAGCGGTAACCGCCGTCGGCTGACTGATCTTGAAGGCATGATCAATTGCGCCAATGGTCTACGGCCAATGGTAAAACTGGCCGAAGAGATGGGCGTCACCCTCCAAATGGAATTACTGAACAGTAAGGTAGACCACGCGGATTACATGTGTGACCGTACCGAATGGGGAGTAGCCCTGGCCGAGATGATTGGCTCCGACCGCTTCAAATTGCTTTACGACATCTACCATATGCAGATCATGGAGGGGGACGTAATCGCCACTATCCGTAAATACGCCGACTACATCGGTCACTACCATACCGGCGGCGTACCTGGCCGTAATGAGATCAACGATAGCCAGGAACTCAACTACCCCGCCATCATCCGGGCCATCCACGAAACGGGCTTTGAGGGTTACGTGGCTCAGGAATTTATCCCCACTTATGAGGATAAGCTGAAGGCGCTGGAAGAAGGCTTGAATATTTGCTCGGTATGACTTTGTTTATTCGGTAGCACTTTAGTTGAAATATGAGGTTAGAATAAATCATCCCATCGTATCGGCTTGGGACCGGATCGCTTGATGTTAACAGACATTGAGAGGACTATAGAGTTGCAAAAAATTCTATTGCGTCTCTTCGGATTTCTAGATTAGAAAAAATCATTAAGTCTCACTTGCTACTAGTTTTGTTCCACGTTCCCAAGCCCGTATCTTGCCCCGTATGTCCCTCAAAAAATTAGCCGGAGAAACCGCCGTTTACGGTCTCAGTAGCATCCTGGGGCGGCTGCTCAATTTTGTGATTCTTACTCCATTTCTCACCAATGAGAATACATTGACCGAGGCCCAGTACGGAATAGTGAGCGAGTTGTTTTTCTATACCGCTTTCTTCATTGCCCTCATGGTCTTCCGGATGGATACCGTTGTCTTTCGCTATGCTTCACGGCCGGAGTATTCGGCTACGGCGGTTTGCCGTAAGGCCCAACGATTTATCTGGGCAGCGGTAGCCATTTGGCTACTGTTGGGGCTTGGTTTTTCCAACACCGTAGCCGACGCCATGCAATATTCGTCCCGGCCGATCTATGTGCAACTCTTCGTGCTCATTGTGGCCTTTGATGCGTTGGCGGCCGTCCCATTGGCCCGTTTGCGATTGGAAAGCCGCCCCTGGTTTTTCGTAGTCGTTAATATGGCCAATATCGTCTTGAACCTGGTATTGGTCTTCCTGCTTTTACGTTATATCCCGCTTTGGAACGAGCAAGGGTCGGAAAGCTTCAGTTGGTACGAAGACCGCTGGCGGATCGCCTACTATTTCGGGGCGGTTTTGGCGGCTGGGGTTTTGCGTTATTTGATGTTGGTGGTTGATAGGTGGCTTCAAAGGTCCGCCCGCCTTGGCTCTGCCAGACGTGGTAGCAAGACTGGTAACGAGCAAAGAGCGATTTTAGACTCCGGTGATCAGCAAAAAAACACTACTAATGCTCCTGGCCTGAAGACCATGCTGGAATACGCTTATCCGCTGGTCGTGGTAGCCCTCTGTGGCATCATTAATACCCTCGTTGGTCCGGCAATGCTCAGCTTTTATCACGGAGGCACCAAGGCGGAGAATCTGTATTGGTCCGGGCAGTACGGTGCGGCGATGAAGATGGCCGTTTTCCTGACATTATTCACTACCGCTTATAACTTCGCCGCAGAACCTTTCTTTTTTCGTGAGCGGGGAAAGAATCTGAAAAACCAGGACCTTGCCATTTATGCGAATGCTACTCGGGCTTTCGCGCTGGTTTGTTGCGTGGCCATCGCTACCATTTTGTTGCTGCTGCCCATTCTGGAAAATTTTATCGGTGAGCAATTACAGGAAGGACTTGGTGTATTGCCCATTCTGCTGGCCGCCAATTTTTTCCTGGCCCTTTATTACAATTTTGCGCTGGCGTATAAGTTGACCGACCGGACTCACCTGGGTGGGATCATTGCCCTCATTGGATCGGCGATCGTGATTCTTGGCAATGTATTATTCATTAAAAGTCTTAGTATTTATGCTCCCGCCTGGGCCGGCTTGGCCTGTTTTTTTGTAATGTCGGTACTGGCTTATGCCGTCAGCAGGAAATATTTTCCGGTTCCTTACCAACTCGGGCGCATAGCAATTTATGGCTTGGTGACGGCCGGAGTCGTTTACCTTGGCTGGTCATCTGATAGTATGCTGCTCAGGGCTGGTCTACTGACGGGACTTTACCTGTTGTTTGCACTTACGGAGACGAAGTGGATAGTAAGCTTATTACGGAAAGATCGCTGATGAGGTCAAAATCGGGTTCTTATCAATATGGCTACTTTGAAGTCCAATTCACCCTCTCAAGCCGAAGACGTTCTTTGTTAGCTCACTAAGTTACCCCGCTTTACCTCCCGTCTGAAACCGATCCGGTATAGCCAGGCCAAAGCCAAAAAGCCAACCATGCCGCCTACCGCCAGCAGATAAGTGGCTACGTCGAAACCCAGCCATTCTGCGGCGTTGAGGCCCAGGAGCGGCGAAAGAACAAAGGCCAGAGAATAGCTGGCGGAAAGTAAACCCAGGTACTCTCCCCGACGGGCTTCCGGAGCATGGGTGGCTACGAAGGTGTTTCCGAAGGGCATGTAAAGCATTTCACCTACGGTGAGCAGTATAGTGAAAAGAGCAATGCCCGCAACGCCGGTGAAAACGGCAATAGGCAAGAAAAAGTAACTGGCGGCGATCAGGAAACTACCAATGACCAATACCTGGAGGGGGCGGTAACGCATTTCGGTCAGGTAAAGTAATGGCATCTCAAAGGCTACAATCAAGGTGCCGCTGAGGGTGAAAATATAACCGATCTGTAAGAGGCTGTAGCCAGTCTTTTCGAGGTAGACCGGTACAGTATTGAAGAGTTGGAAGAAGCAGGTAGCCACTAGTAAATTTGCGAGGCAGACGAGCACGAGCCAAAATTGTCGGTGACCGGCAACACTTGATTTGTGGCCCGGATTCAAAGTGGTTGAAACGGAAATTTCGGCGGATTTGGGTACCAGCGGTCGAGCCGTTTCATCTTTGGGCAGCAGCAGTATAAAGGCCAGCCCCGAAAGCAGACAGGTAATGCCATCGGCCCAGAACAAAGCCCGGTAGCTGATGGCCGTAACGATGAGCCCGCCCAGCATTGGCCCCAGACTGAAGCCCAGGTTGACGGCCATTCTTTGTAAGCCATAGGCTTTGGTAAGAACTTCCGGTGGACTGTATATTGCCACGGCAGCCCGGTTTGCCGGCCGGAAACTATCGGCGGCCACCGAGAGTGAAAAAATGACTACACAGAATAGCAGATAGTCATTCGTATAGCCCAGTAGCAAAAAAATGAGCCCGGAACTGATCAGGCTGAACAGCTGAATATGCCAGGACCCAAAGCGATCATTGAGTAAACCACCGACGTAATTACCCACGACCCCACCCAAGCCGAAAGCAACCATCACCCAACTTGCTTTGGCGGCGCTATAACCACGGCTGGCGGTGAGGTAAACAGTCAGGAATGGAATCACCATGGCACCACTACGGTTAATGAGCAGAATAATGCTCAGGTACCAGACGCGGCGGGGCAAACCGGAATAAGCGTTGCGATAAAGGCGAAGCAAACGGTCTAGCATCGTGGGTTAACTTTACGGGTGGTCAATCACGGAGTCAACCCGCCTCATCTGGCTAAAGTTGCTCCTACTAGTGCCGAATTTTTTACTTTTGTGAGCAACTATGGCTATTAGTAAAGAAGATTTATTGATTGGTGGCGTCCGACGCTTTCTGAATGGCACCTCCCGGGTATTTCCTCGGCAGGCCGGGCGTTTGGGTTACCGGCTGCTGAGCCGCCCGCGCCGCGCCGCCCTGGATACGCTTTCCTTCGAATTCATTAAGCAGGCCGAGCAGAAAAATATCACTTTAGCCGGTATTCCTACCCAGACTTATTACTGGCCAGGTAAAGGACCCGGTGTATTGCTGTTGCACGGTTGGGAAAGCTGTACCGGCCGCTGGTACGAGTTCTACGACTTCTTAAAGGAGGCTGGTTTTGCCATTTATGCCATAGACGCTCCGGCCCACGGCCGCTCAGGAGGGGATAATTTTACGGTAGTGGAATACTCGGCTGTGATCGCCGAGTACTTAAAAACGTTGGAAGACCCACCCGCTCATTGGATAGGACATAGCGGAGGGGGAATGGCCATTCTATACTACCTCAGCCAGCTGAATGAAGGAATACAACCCAAGCGAATCGTTACGATGAGCGTACCCGCAGAGCTCACCGATGTCATGAATAAATTTCAAGATGTACTGGGTTTACGCAACAAAGTTGTGGAGGGTATGGAACGTGAGTTCATCCGCCGGATGCAACTGACTTTTAAGGACATTAGCCCTGCCAGTTACGCCCGGGATATCGACGTTCCCGGCCTGATCATCCATGACGTAGAAGATGATCTCGCTCCCGTGGAAGGAGCCGAGGCCATCTTTGCCAATTGGAAAAAATCAAGCCTCATCCTCACCGAAGGCCTAGGCCACAGTCTGGTGGGCATGGAAGTAGTAGAACTGATTACTGAATACCTGTTACTGGAAGAAGAGGAGATTGGGTAATGGTTTAACAGTCTTGCAGTCTTACAGCCTGACGGACAGACTGTTAGGCTGCAAGACTGTAAAACCATTAACCCTAGACCATTTTACCTGCCTTAATCAATAATGCTTGGGTGGCACGGATTCCTTCGTCGGCCGAAAGCTCGCTGCCTTCGTATTCAATCCCGATCCAGCCGCGATAGCCGTGATCTTTTACGGTTTTGAGGATGCGCTGATAATCCATGACACGCTCGTCTCCTTCTTCGTTGAAGACATTTGATTTAGCGCTGACGGCCTTTGCGTAGGGCATCAGATCTTGCATGCCCTGGTAGCGATCATACTCATTCGCGCATCCGTTCGCGGGATGGCCTTCGATACAGAAGTTGCCGAAATCCGGGAGGGTACCACAGTTGTCCATTTCGGTATTGGCGATGACCTGTGAGAGCCACTTACCATCGCTGCTCCAGCCTCCGTGATTTTCCACGATCACGTTGATGTTTTCCTTGGCGCCATATTCAGCGAGGCGACGTAGGCCATCGGTGGCAGCTTTGGCCCCTTCCTCGCGGTCACCGCCGGTGGCGGCATTAACGCGGATACTGTGACAACCCAGGAATTTGGCAGCGTCGACCCATTTATAGTGGTTCTCCACTGCTGCGATGCGCTTGGCTTCGTCCATGTCGCCGAGTTGTCCTTCCCGGTCGATCATGATGAGGAGGGATTGGACATCGTGGTCCATCGCCCGTTGCTTCATCTGGCCGAGGTAGGCCATATCTTCGGCTTTGTCCTTGAAAAACTGGTTGACGTACTCGATACCACCGATACCAAAGTCGTTGCGGGCTTTGGCGGCAAAATCGAGGTTGTCCAGGTCTCCGGCGAAGATAGCTTTGTTTAACGACCACTGGGCCAGGCTGATCTTGAACCACAGTTCTTCTGAACCGCCGGCGACCGGCTTATCGTCCATTTTGCCTTCGGCCATTTCTTCTCCGGCGGCGGCGGAATCAGTCCCTGAGTTGCAGGCAGATAGCCCAATGAGCCCCAGGCTCAGACCGAACTGGGCGGAGCGGGTGATGAATTTTCTTCTTTGCATGACGGTATTGGTTAATGTGCCATTAAGCTAAAGAAAAATCCTTGAACGGGTGGGTAGTCCTACGAAAGGATTTAGTTATCCCCAAACACTTCTCTGCCGACAAATGCTGTCAATGCCGCAGCGATCATCAGTTCTCCTATCCAGAAACCGTCGGTAACGCCAAGGAAGCTTAGAATTACCTGTGTACTTTTATAAGTGAGGTAAAAAAAGATGAGTAATCCACCTAAATTCTGCCAAATCCGGTTGGTGTGTGTGGCAAGAAGTTTAGATTGATTGCCTAAATACAGCACCAACACCACCAAAAATGGCAGCAATAACGCATTGACCAATTGAGTCGCCAGGATGACCGGAATGATCTTCAATTCCAGCAAGGCGACCAGCGTACCCAGGCCGAGGATTGTACCCCAAACCAGCCTGAAATTCAGACTGTTGACGGTCCATTTGCTTTTATTTTCCTCACCCGTTGTGAACAAGGTTTGCCCCGCAATAGCCGCCGCCAGAGGAGCAGTGATTGCCGAGCTGAAACCGGCGGTAAATAAGCCCAGCCCAAGCATTATTTTGCCGAAACTTCCCAATCTGGTTTCCAAAGCAGTAGCCAGGCTGGCAAAATCGCTAAAGTTTTCAATGGCTGTACCGGTAAGGAGAATACCCAGGGTGATCAACCCGCCCACCAGAAAGGATATGCCCAGTCCGTTACGCATTGCACTTAGTGATTGCCCCGGCCCGAGTCCGGCGGCCAGCATAAAATTATAGGGAACGATAGTCGTTCCAAAAAGAGATAAAATGGTCGAGGTCCGGAGTCCGTAAACCGAATCACCGGCGACCTCCGTACCAGAACTTACTACACCGAGGCCGGCAAACAAAAACATAGCTCCCATGAAAACTACTACCAGGGCTAGAATGCGACCGATCCGTTTGGTGGAGCCGGCCAGCAAGATCGCTGCGGCCACCAGCGAAATGGGCAACACCCAGTAACGAGGAATTTCACCAAAGAGTCGTAAGCCGGCGAGCCCGCCCATTAAATTGCCGGCTTCGTAGGCAGCGCAACCAAGGAAAATACCACCAAACAAGGGATAGGCCACCCAATTGCCAATGGCACTACGCACGCTAACCCCCAGCGGTTGGCCCGTGATGAGCGTGATTCGCGCAGCCATCTCCATCAAAAGGTAGCCAGCAAGCAGAGCAATCAATAAAGGGATCAAGTAAGTTATTCCCCCTTCGCTACCGGCAAAGGCGGCCGTGGCAACGGTGCCAGGACCTACGAAGGCGGCGGCAATGACGGACCAAAGAATCGCTGATTTAGTATTCATCGAGCCAAGTTAGGTATTCGGAGCATCAATTCGATAAACCGCGCATTTCTGCAAATCCGGATGATCATCAAGTGCCAGGTGAAAGAAATGATGATCGTACTGCATTCCTACCCGACGCATCACCTTGATGGATGGTAAATTACCGGCAACGGCAACCGCATAAACGCTATCAAGTCCCAGTACCCGCCAGGCGAAATCCAGGCAGGCTACGGCTCCTTCGGTTGCGTAGCCATGACCCCAGGCCGAACGTTTTAGTCGCCAGCCGATGTCTACACAGGGCGTAAAAGAGGCCTCGTAGGTCTGTCGTGCCATGCCAATGAAGCCGATGAATTCACCGGATTCTTTTAACTCTACGGCAAAGTAAGTAAAGCCATGATCTGAGTAGTGCTTAGTCAATCGGTCGATGAGCGCGGCAGTTTCCGTCTCATTAAGCACGGATGGAAAGTGGGCCATCACTTCCGGGTCGCCGTTAACCTCCTGGAAGGCGGATACATCTGCTGGGGTCCAGTTGCGGAAAATTAGACGGGGGGAGGAGGGGAACATTTGGAGTGAAAGTCTAAAAGGTTATGGCTTCAAAGTAGCAGTGCTACTTTGTTAGTCAAAAAAAACAAATATTAAGTTACTCCACGAAATTGAAGCCAAAATAAGCCTTACTATTGCCATGCCTTAACCGACTACAAATAGCCTTAACCAAGCTTAAACCATGCCAGAAAAAATACTTGTGACCGGTGCCAACGGTCAGATCGGTCGCGTGTTGACCCATGCCCTGAGAGAACAACACGGCCAGCAAAACGTGATCGCCTCGGATATCGTACAGGTAGCCGACGATAATGAACCTTATCTCTTTCTCGACATCCTGAATGAAACGCGGCTGTACGAAATCGTGGAGGACTATCAAATCACCCAGGTTTATCATTTGGCGGCCATTCTTTCGGCCAGTGGCGAGTGGAATCCGTTGAAGACCTGGAACATCAACCTGAATGGACTACTCACTATCCTGAACCTGGCCAAAGACGGTAAGATCAATCGCGTCTTTTTCCCCAGCACGATCGCCGTATTCGGTAAAACGACGCCACGGGTGAATACGCCTCAGGACGTGCCATTGGTGCCCGAGACCATTTACGGCGTAAGTAAGGTGAGCGGGGAATTACTCTGCCACTACTACCACCAAAAGTACGGGGTAGATGTGCGTTCGGTGCGCTATCCGGGCATCATCGGCTACCAGTCGGTGCCCCACGGTGGTACGACGGATTACGCCGTAGAAATTTTCCATTCAGTTTTGACAGGAGAAGCCTACAAGTGCTTTTTGGCCCCGGATACCTATTTGCCGATGATGTATATCTCCGACGCTATCCGTGCGACTCTGGAATTGATGAGTGCTCCGAGTGAATCAATCAAGACCAGGACATCTTACAATCTCTCTGCTATGAGTTTCTCGCCCGCCGAGATATACGCCGAGATCAAGAAAATCATCCCCGCAGCCGAGATCGAGTATGAACCGGATTTTCGCCAGGAGATCGCTGCCAGTTGGACGGAGAGTATCGACGACAGTGCCGCGAGAACAGACTGGAACTGGCAGCCGGAATATGATCTGGAGAAGATGGTAAGGGATATGATTGAGAAGATCAGTGATCAAATGAGGGGATGATTTAATGATCAAATTATGGCAATACGTATCCTTAAATCATTGTATCATTAGATCATTGATTCATTAAATCATTACTACATGTCCACAACCAATATCTACCAAGCCATCCAGGGCGAACTCGATCAACTGCGCGCCGAAGGATTATTTAAGGAAGAAAGGGTGATTACGACCCCGCAATCCGCCGAAATCGAAACGACGCAGATGCCCAGGGTGCTGAATTTTTGCGCCAATAATTACCTGGGTCTTTCTTCTCATCCAGCCGTGATCGATGCGGCCCGCGCGACGATTGACAACTATGGATTCGGGATGTCTTCCGTTCGCTTCATTTGCGGCACCCAGGATATTCACAAGGAACTGGAGCGGAAGATCGCCGAATTCGTCGGTACCGAAGATGCCATTCTCTACGCTGCGGCTTTTGATGCCAATGGAGGTCTTTTCGAGCCACTACTTGGCAAAGAGGATGCCATCATCAGTGATACGCTAAACCACGCTTCCATTATTGATGGTATCCGACTCTGTAAGGCGGCCCGCTACCGCTTCATCTCCAACGACATGGAGGACCTACGGGCTAAACTGGAAGAAGCTAAAGCTTCCGGTGCCCGCCGTATTCTGATCGCCACCGATGGGGTATTCAGTATGGATGGGGTTATCGCTCAGGTAGATAAGATCGTTGCTTTAGCCAAGGAATTCGGAGCCCTGACGATGGTGGACGATTGCCACGCGACGGGATTCACCGGCAAGACCGGTCGGGGTAGTGCCGAACATTGTGGAGTCTTCGGTGAAGTTGACATCATAACCGGTACTTTCGGAAAAGCTCTGGGAGGTGCCTCTGGTGGCTTCACCGCCGCCAAAAAAGAGGTGGTGGAATTGCTGAGACAGAAATCACGCCCCTACCTGTTCTCCAATACGCTGGCTCCCAGCATCGTGGGTGCATCCATCAAGGTGCTCGATATCCTTTCCGGAAGTACGGAGTTGCGTGATAAGCTGGAAGATAATACCCGGCGCTTTCGTAAAGGGATGAATGAGGCTGGTTTTGACATCATCCCCGGCACCCATCCCATTACGCCGGTGATGCTTTATGACGCTCCACTGGCTCAGGAGTTCGCCAAAAAACTACTGGCCGAAGGTATTTACGTGATTGGATTCTTTTTTCCGGTAGTGCCACGGGAGAAGGCACGGATTCGGGTACAAATCTCGGCCGGCCACAGCTTCGAGCAGATCGACACAGCGATCGCAGCCTTTACGAAGGTGGGTAAGGAATTAGGGGTGATTGACTAAAGAGATTAAAATTGAACAGCTGTGCATCTTGTGATACACAGCTGTTCAATTTCTTGCCCAACAACATTCTGGAATGCTACTAGCGCTTATTCAGACGTAGGGTCTTTACGACCAAATTGCGCTCGTCGCGCAGTTGCAAAAGGTAAATTCCTTTGTGCAGATCAGTAACGTTGTACTTGCCGTCGGGGGCGTAAGTGAATTTCTTCACGACGCGGCCGGCCATATTCATCAAGTTAAGCGTCTTTACCCGGTCAGTGTGGCCCACTTTGAAGGACTCGGTTACCGGATTTGGAAACACCCGTAAATCTTCCGCCTGGCCGAAGCGAGCAGAACTTTGAGCGGACAAACCGCCCGCGAAAACCAGGAAAACAAAAAGGAGTAAGGCGTGCTTCATTGGTGTTAGTTGGGATTATAGCTATCAAAAGTACCTATATAACACCGAAAGGGTTGCTTATTCCTTACTACAAAGTATAATTTTAACATTATTTAGGCAATAATCTTAAAATTATCCATCATCGTCTTTGTTGAAAAAGAGATTGCCCCAAAAGTCCTTCCGTTTTTTTCGCCGCTCTTCCTTACGTTGTTCTTTTGCCAGTTCCCGCTCCATTCGCTCCAAATATTCGACGGCGGATTCTCGGCGGCGGCGTGGCTTATCCTGCATAAGCGCTTCCAGAGCGGCGGGGTCGAGTTCGCGCAGGCGAATGTCTCCGGCCAGGGAATCACTTTGTAGAATCGGCATTTCTTCCAGGTAATCAGGACACTGGAGGTAAGCCATTGTGAGTTCATCCAGCTTCGGAAAGCTGCCTCCACGAAAGTCTTTTAATTCATCATCACGAACAACCCGCCGCATGAAATTCCCCCAAACCGGCAAGGCCGTAGCCGTGGAAGAACCCCGTGAAAGCGTACGGAAGTGTACGGAAGGGTACTCCGCACCCACCCAGGTACCCACGACCAGTTTCGGGGTGTAGCCGAGCATCCAGCCATCACTCTGATCTTGGGTCGTGCCGGTTTTTCCGGCCAGGGCACCACGCAACCCGTGACGACTCCGTAGCCGGGCGGCGGTACCGTTGTTCACCACGCCGGAAAGTAAAAAAGTGGTCAGGTTCGCCACACTGTCGGTCATTACCGTCGTGAATTCCTCACGACCAGGCGGGGCAAATTCTACAATGGTGTCGCCTTCGGCCGTTTCTATACGTTGGAGATAGTGTAATCGGTTTGGCCGGCGCCCTCGGTTGGCAAAAGTGGCGTAAGCGGGGATCATTTCAAGTAAGCTGGCTTCGGCCGTACCGAGGGCCAGGCTGGGAATTGGCTTTACTTCCTGGCTCAGACCCATTTTTTGAATGAAACCAACCACCTTCTCCAGACCGGTGCGTACGGCAATATTGACCGCCACGGTATTGACGGACTTCGCCAGCCCACCCCGCATGCTGTAAACCCCCTCGTATTCTCCACTGGGGTTGCCGGGATTATAGTTGTTGAAATCTTCGTAGGTGAAACGCTGGGCCGGGGTGTATTCACAGGGGCGCATCCCATTTTGTAAGGCGGCGGCGTAGACGAGCGGTTTTACCGTAGACCCTACCTGTCGTCGCGACTTCACGTGGTCGTATTGCACAAATCGATGGTCTGCTCCACCCACCCAGGCGCGGACGATGCCGGTACCTGGTTCGGCAGCCAGCAGACCAGCATTAAGCTGGATAAAATAGTGCCGTAGGCTATCCAGTGGACTCAGCAGGGTATCTACGGCCCCTTCTCTTTTCCAGTCCAGTACATTCATTTCCTGTTTTTCACTCAGGCGATTCACGATGGCATCGTAATTCAGACCACGCTTCTCCAGTTGGCGGTAACGGGCACTTTTCTTCAGGTGATCCTGAAAGGCACTTTCCCAGGGAGAGGTCTTGTATTTTTTCCAGTCCTCAGCGAGATTAGCCTGTAAATCTGGCAATACTTCCAGAATGGCTGCTTCGGCGTGGGCTTGCATACGGCTATCGATCGTAGTTACGATGCGTAGTCCATCACGGTAAAGGTCGTAGGCTTTACCATCGGGGGCGGGGTAATCAGCCAGTATTTGTTTCAACTCGTTGCGCAGGTGTTCGCGAAAATATGTTGCCAGTCCGCGGTTGTGTGCTTCGGGGCGATAATCCAGTTCCAGCGGAATATTTTGCAGGCTGTCCAGCGTACCGGTGGGCAAGTGATCGGCGGCGGACATCCTGCGTAGCACCAGATTTCGACGCTCGAAAGCCGCCTCGGGGTGTAAGCGGGGGTTGTAACTGGTATTGCCCTTCAGCAAACCGACCAGCACGGCGGCTTCTTCCGCTTTCAGCGCCTGCGGTTGCTTGTTAAAGTATCGCTGGGCAGCCACCTTGATCCCGAAAGCATTGTCACCGAAAGGAACCGTATTCAGGTAGAGCAAGAGTAACTGCTCCTTGGTGTAAACCTCCTCCAAGCGGCCGGCAATGACCATCTCCCGCAACTTGTTCTTCAAAATTCCGAGCAAGCCGCCCTGGCGACGGGGAAACAGGTTCTTGGCCAGCTGCTGAGAGATCGTACTGCCGCCGCCGGAAGATCGGTCGCGCAGCAAGACGGTACGGATGGCTACCCGTACCAGTGCCCGCGTATCGATTCCATGGTGCTCAAAAAAACGAGCATCCTCAGTAGCGATCAAGCCATTAATGACGTATTCAGAAACTTCGTCCAGCGTGGCATCCACCCGGTTCTCAATGTAGTATTTACCCAGTAAAATACCATTGGCATCGTAAACTGCCGAAGCCTGATCGTTTTGAATTTCCTCAAGCTGACTTCGAGTGGGTAAGGCTCCGTACCAGCCCCGGTGAACCCCGAAAAGCAGGAAGCCGAACAATAGTCCTCCGGCTATTAATGGGAGGAAAACCATTCCCAGCCCTAACTTCCATTTCGGTTGACGGCTCAGAAAATTCCACAACCTTCTGAGTCGACCGCTGACCCCGAAGCGAATTCGGTCCCAGCCAGCGCGTAAATAGTCCTTGATGGGGTATTGGGGCATTCTACTCTTTATTTGGGAAAAGTCTAACTATTAACGTACGGTCACGAAATAGATTATTGTGGCTAATATTATGAGGACAAAGAATGATCATCGACAGTGAAGTAATACTATATGCCACAAACACCAAAGGCGGCCAATCAGCCGCCTTTGGTAAATTCTTGGAAGGAGATTACTCTGAACTTTCGTTAGCCTTTATTCTTTTCCTTGTCCATAATATCCTGCTTGGCGAGCCAACCGGTATCGAAGTGCCCGTTCCGGAAATCCTCCTGTTTCAGTAACCATTGGTGAAACGGTACGGTAGTCTTTACGCCTTCGATGATGAACTCATCCAAGGCACGTTCCATTTTGGTAATACACTCTTCACGGGTAGGGGCGCGGCAGATCAGCTTGGCGATCATGCTGTCGTAGTAGGGCGGGATGCCGTAGCCGGCGTAAACGTGGGTGTCGACTCGCACACCGTGGCCCTTACTGCTGTGGAAACTCTGAATCCGGCCCGGGCTGGGGCGAAAATCATGGAGTGGATCCTCGGCGTTGATCCGGCACTCCATGGCGTGGCCGGTAGGGAAATAGCTGTCACCTTCCACCGGCTCTCCGTAGGCCACCTTGATCTGTTCTTTGATGAGATCGTGGTCAATTACTTCCTCGGTTACGGGGTGCTCTACCTGGATACGGGTATTCATTTCCATAAAATAGAATTTCCGGTGTTTGTCCACCAGAAATTCCACGGTACCCACGCCTTCGTAATTGATGTACTCACCAGCACGAACAGCGGCATCGCCCATTTCCTTGCGTAGCTCTTCGGTCATGAAGGGGCTGGGGCATTCTTCCAACAACTTCTGATGGCGACGTTGTACGGAACAGTCTCGTTCGGAAAGGTGAATAACTTTACCGTATTGGTCGCCAATGATCTGGAATTCGATGTGGCGAGGCTCCTCCACGTATTTTTCCATGTACATGCCGTCGTTGCCAAAAGCTGCTTTTGCTTCGGTACGGGCACTGTTCCAGGCTCCCTCGAATTCTTCCTCTTTGGTTACGATCCGCATGCCTTTACCCCCGCCACCGGCGGTTGCTTTCAGCATAACCGGGTAGCCAACGACCTCCTTGGCCAGTTTCTTCCCTTCTTCCATACTTTTGAGCAGGCCGTCGCTGCCGGGTACTACCGGAACTTTAGCCTTAATCATGGTTTCCTTGGCCGTCACCTTGTCACCCATTCTACGGATCATCTCCGGCGTCGGGCCGATGAATTTGATGCCATACTCGGAGCAAACTTCGGCAAAATCGGCATTCTCGGAAAGAAAGCCGTAGCCAGGGTGTACTGCATCGGCGTTCGTGATTTCCACGGCGGCCATGATCTTGGGAATACTCAGGTAACTCTCCGCCGAAGAAGGTGGCCCGATACAGACTGCTTCATCGGCAAAACGCACGTGTAAACTTTCACGGTCAGCCGTAGAATAAACGGCTACCGTTTTAATGCCCATTTCCCGGCAAGTACGGATAATGCGCAAGGCAATCTCACCGCGGTTGGCGATGAGGATTTTTTTAAATTTCTCAGCCATGGTCTATTTTTTGGTTGCTCCGGAAATAGTCGCGTATCGAAAATGGGCGGCTCCACTATTCACAGTGAACACTGGTGATGGCAGATTAAACCCAATCCACGGAAACTACCGGAGAAAGCTATTTGGTTAGAGCGAGTTTAGAACGTTAGGTAACGTTCCGAACAAACTCTTATCCGGCGGGATCAACGAGGAAAAGGACCTGGTCATACTCAACCGGCTGGGCGTCTTCTACCATTACTTTGACGATTTTGCCGGAAACTTCTGACTCGATCTCATTGAATAGTTTCATGGCCTCAACGATACAGACGGTATCACCATTTTTGACCGTGTCACCTACTTTCACGTAGGCAGGCTTGTCCGGGGAAGCCGAACGGTAGAACGTACCGATCATCGGAGATTTCACTTCTACGTAGTTGCCGTTATCGGTGGTTTCTTCGGTGGTGGGCGTCAGGGCCGGTACTGCGGCCGGAACCGCTGCTGCTGCGGCCGGAGCTGGTGCAGAAGGAGCCGGTGCAGGCGCATAGGCTGGGGCCTGGGCCGAAGGTACACTGATAATGGATGGAGCGGCGGCTCCTTTTTTACCACCAGCTACGTAATCCTTGCCACGAATGTGCAGCTTAAGCTCGCCATCCTGCATTTTAAACTCTGAGAGTTCCGTTTTCGCAACCAGTTTAATGAGTTCCTGGAGTTCTTTAAAATTCATACTGAACTGTCCTTGGTTAGTGCTATACAATAAAGACCCAAAGGGGCCTGCCGATCAAACGGTCACGGCCCTCCATAGGTTTAAACTTATTTCTTGACGCGTTCGACGTACTTACCGGTAGACGTCTCCACCTTGACCCAATCGCCAATGTTGATAAACAGGGGAACGCGAATCTCGTAATCCGAAGCCACTTTAGCCGGCTTCAGAGTATTTGTGGCCGTATCTCCCTTCACACCAGGTTCGGTATAGGTGATTTCCACCTCCACGTACTGGGGCATTTCCATCGTCAGGGGAACGTTTTCCTTGGCATCGTAGAGGACGTCCACGTCAGCGTTCTCCAGCAACAGACCGGGATTGTCAATCAGTTCTTTCTTCAGAGCTACTTGTTCGTAGGACTCCATGTCCATGAAGTGATAACCCATGTCGTCGTTGTAGAGAAACTGCATCTTGTGGCGCTCCACTCTTACCTCGTCGATCTTATGACCGGCGGGAAAGGTGTTGTCGAGCACCCGGCCCGTGGTCAGGCTTTTGAGCTTGGTCCGCACGAAGGCGGCCCCTTTGCCGGGCTTCACGTGCTGGAATTCTACGATGGAGAAAATGTCGTTGTTGTGGCGGAGACAAAATCCGTTCTTAATATCAGAAGTACTGGCCATTTAAGTCAGGGTTGTATTTACGAAGCTTGTTAGAAATTACTGAATCTGTACGATGTATGAAAGCCCTAACAAACTATGAGCGGCGCAAAGATAGGATTTGTTTGCAGCTTCTCGGCAGCCTTACCCAAAGTCAAACTCAATACTGTCTCCAGGTTTGAGTCCACCACTGTTATTTTTATCCGCTTCACCGTTGGGTTTTGACTTTAAAGTAGCAGTGTTTCTATTTACATCGGTGCTGACTTTTTCGATGGGGACTTTGGGGCTTTCGATCTCAACGGCATTTTCGTGAATGCCTTTTATCGCGGAAAGCTTCCCGTCCTCCAGTTTATTACCAAGGGATTTCCAACCCTTCACCGCTATGAAATCGCTTAGCTTGATGGTAAAACTGAGCTTTTCCCGTTTGCGGCGAATGGTGTACTCCACTTCGGCATTCTCGTCCAGGCTGGCGTAATAGAGCTTGGAGGAAGCGTGTTCCGAAATGTAACTAAAGGCCTGGCCGGTAGAAGTGGTTTCAATGTTGAAGCGCTTAACCATCGTCTGGTCCCGCTCCCCTTCGTAATAAACGGCGCTAATCACGGAGTCCGGGTCATACTTACCGATGTAGTGAAGATTGGAGGGGTCGAATTTCTTCGCCAGGTCTAGATCGGACACCTCGTAGCTACCGTCACGGTAAACGGCCAGCAACTGATCTCCCGTGTCGAAACCGCCAAGGAAAAGGCCTCGCTCGTCCGTATTCAGGCGGCCACTGACTACATCCATCCAGATCTTCATCGCACCGATGGTGCTGACGCCGGCTTCCTTCAGTACAATCTTGCGAACCGGGTAGCGGGTCATAATATTTCCGCCGGCCCCCCGGCCCTTGATACCCAGGTCGGAAAAGCCGTAATCGAAAACTTTTTGCCGCGATTTACTGGAAGGACTCAATGTAACGGTAATCAACTCAGCTTCACCATTGGGATTAGCGGTCAGGTAAAGCACTTTGGAACCTTTCGTCTTTTTGGTCAGGTCATACTCCTTATCGCGGGTAATGGCCTTTACGTTGAAACGCTTGGCCATGGCCCGGCCGGTCTTACCATCCAGATAGATCATATTGTAAGTTGTCCGCTCGTCTCCCTTGCGCCAAATGTCGACATGGAGAATGTCCTTACCTACGAAGGTCTTGTCGGAGATTCTGGTCACCACCAGCTTTCCATCTCTGCGGATTACAATGATGTCGTCAATATCTGAGCAGTCAGTAACGAACTCGTCTTTCTTCAGTCCACTACCCACGAAACCGGCTTTGCGGTCCACGTAAAGTTTAGCGTTATTGGCCACTACGGCAGCCACTTCTACCTTGTCGAAAGTGGTGATTTCCGTTTTGCGCTCGCGGCCTTTGCCGTATTTCTGCAGAAGGCGCTCGTAATAATCGATAGTGTAATCGGTCAGGTTGGCCAAGTGGTGCTTCACTACCTCCAGTTCTTCTTCCAGTTTGGCGATGCGCTCGTCGGCTTTGAAACTGTTGTACTTGGAGATTCTTTTGATCCGGATTTCCGTCAGGCGGGTAATATCATCTTCGGTGATGTCGCGCAGTAGCTTCAGGCGCTTGTCGCCGCGCTTGGGGGTTGCACTGGGCTCCAAAACGAATTTCTCCAGACCGACGCGGATGATGTCGAGTACCTGCTCCCAGGTTTCGGCTTCCTCAATATCGCGGTAGATCCGTTCCTGGATGAATATCTTTTCGAGGCTGGCAAAATGAAGCTTTTCTTCCAGGCTCTTTTTCTCGATCTCTAGCTCCAGCCGCAGCAACTCACGGGTTTGCTCGGTGCAGCTGGCCAGGATGTCCTCCACGGTGACGAAATGGGGCTTGTCGTCCAGAATGATACAAGCATTCGGAGAAATAGACATCTCACAATAGGTGAAGGCGTAGAGCGCGTCGATGGCCAGATCGGCGCTGTAGTCCTTACCCAGTTCGATCAGGATCTCTACTTCCGCGGCCGTATTGTCAGTCACCTTCTTCACCTTGATCTTCCCCTTATCGTTGGCCTTGATGATGCTGTCGATCAGCGACTGGGTCGTCACGCCGTAGGGTAGATCACGAACGGCCACGGTGCTGTTATCAATCTTTTCCAACTTGGCGCGGACCTTGATCTTGCCGCCGCGCTTGCCGGATTGGTAATCGGATACGTCAACCAACCCTCCGGTGGGGAAATCGGGGTAAATCTTTACCCGACGACCTTTCAGGTACTGAATACTGGCCCGGATCAGTTCCACAAAGTTATGGGGCATGATCTTGGTGCTCAGGCCAACGGCAATACCCTCGGCTCCCTGAGCCAGGAGTAAGGGGAATTTGGCGGGCAGGTTAACCGGTTCTTTTTTACGGCCGTCGTAGCTAAGTTGAAAATCGGTCGTGGCGGGGTTGAAAGTAACGTCCAGCGCGAATTTGGTCAACCGAGCCTCTATGTAACGAGAAGCAGCGGCACTGTCGCCGGTATAGATATTACCCCAGTTTCCCTGGGTGTCGATCAGCAGATTTTTCTGCCCCAGGTTAACCAGCGCATCACCAATAGCGGCGTCACCGTGAGGGTGATACTGCATCGTCTGACCGATGATGTTAGCCACTTTGTGAAAACGACCATCGTCCATTTCCTTCATTGCGTGAAGAATACGGCGCTGCACCGGTTTGAAACCATCGTAAATGGCCGGGATAGCCCGCTCCAGTATCACGTAACTGGCGTAATCGAGGAAATAATCCTCGTACATTCCCTTCAGGGTGTACACCTGATCGTCGTCGTGATCTTCGGGGGCTTGGTGACCGTTGTTGTTACTCATCCTACTTCGCTGTATCTAAGACGGACAAATATAACGCAATCAAAACCAATAACAAAATGTTTGAAAACAAAACAACATTGATGTTTGATTGAAGGTGGTTGGAATATTCTAATTGAAATCTGCCAATTTTTTTGCAAAACTGCCCCAATTACTGTTTCGACCAGCTTTGAAAGCATGATGGTGGCAATTTTCCGCTCCACACTACACGAAACATTGCTACTTTGCTAGTCCGAACAATTATTATGGCTATACTCCCCTCGGTCACAAGAGGTGAAAATTTGACGAGCTGGTTTTTTTCGGCTGGCGAACCGGCGAGATGTAGGCATAGCCATAGCTACGGCAAAGCTCGGCGGTGAAGCCAGGCGGGAAAAGCGGCCGTCAAAAATCACCTGGTGTGGCCCAGGGGAGTATAACAAAGTAGCCGTGCTGATGAGTACCCAAACCTTTTCAAAATCTACCCGTTAAATCGAAAACCAACACTTTATGCAAACCTTCAAACTACTATTGTTTGCGGCCTTTTTATTCACCTTCGCAGCCTGTGAATCTGAAGTGCCAGCCACTGAAACCGACGCCACCGAGACTACGGAGATGGAAGAGGCCCCGGTGGAAAAGAAAGCTTACAAAGCCACCGCTTTCGCCGAAGCCACCCCGACGGTCGACGGACAGGAAATTGAGTACGCTACCGACGATACCAAGATGATCGGCTACCTGGCCAGTGATCCAGAGGTGAAAGGTAAGCGGCCCGGCGTACTGGTCATCCACGAATGGTGGGGCCACAACGATTACGCCCGCGCCCGTGCCGATATGCTGGCCGAACTGGGGTACGTAGCCCTGGCCGTAGACATGTACGGCGATGGCAAGCAGGCAAACCACCCCGCAGACGCCGGTAAATTCAGTAGCGCCGTGGTAGAGAATATGGACGCCGCCAAAGCCCGCTTCGAGCAAGCCATTAAGACGCTGAAAGCCAACCCATTGGTGGATGGTGATAAGATTGCCGCGGTCGGTTACTGCTTTGGTGGCAGCATCGCCCTGGCCATGGCCAACGCCGGCTATGATCTGGACGCCGTAGCTGCTTTTCACGCCGGTGTGCAATTACCCGTAATGCCCAGTACAGATACCAAGGTGACCGCCAATATCCTGGTGGCCAACGGTGCGGCCGACCCCTTTATCAGCCCGGAAAGCGTAGCTCAATGGTCCAAAGCCATGGATGAAGCCAAAGTGGCCTATGAGTATAAAGCTTTTGAAGGGGTGAAGCACGCTTTCACAGACCCCGGAGCGACGGAAAAGGGTCAAGAGTTCGAATTGCCACTGGAGTATAGCGAGAAAGCTGACCGCGAAAGTTGGGTAATGTTACAAGAGTTACTGGCAGAGTCTTTCCGGTAAGACTGTCCGGCAATTTCCGTGGTTCAAATAGATTAGTTAGATTTGTCTAACAATTTAAATTGATGCGGCTAATTCTCGTTTTATTTCTAACGATTTTCCTGTTCGGGTTTACTTCCGGCCAGGAAGCTGATCGCCCCCTGGTGGTCGCCTCGGCCAGTATCTTTGCGGATCTGGCCGAGGTGATTTCCGGTGGATTGGTCGAAGTCAGCATGGTCGTTCCCATTGGTGGCGATCCTCACATCTACGAACCTACCCCGGCCGATGTACGCCTGGTAGCCGGCGCCGATCTGATCCTGGTCAATGGCCTCACTTTCGAGGGCTGGATGAATGAACTGATCGAAAACAGCGGTACCCGCGGTCGCAAGGTTATCATCACCCAGGGCATCCAGCCCATTGAAAGCGAGGAATACGAAAATTCCAGTGACCCTCATGCCTGGATGGATGCCAGCAATGGAATTACCTATGCAGCCAACGTACGGGACGCTTTGATCCAAATCGACCCGGAAAACGCGGAGGTCTACCGCTTTAATGCCGGCCTTTATCAACAGCAGGTCCGTGACTTGGACAGTTATATCCAAAGCCGGATCGCCGAAGTGCCCGAAAGCAGCCGGGTGCTCATTACCAGCCACGATGCCTTTCGTTATTACGGCCGTCGCTACGGTATCCGTGTGGAAGCCGCCCTGGGTACCAGCACTGATGCGGAGGTACGCACCGATGACGTTGCCCGCCTCACCAACATCATTCGGGAAAGTGGCGTAAAGGCCATCTTCGTGGAAAGTACGATTAACCCCAAACTCATTCGCCAGATTGCCACGGACAACAACGTGATCATCGGTGGCTATCTCTACGCCGATTCGCTGGGAGACAGCCTTTCTCCGGCTCCGACCTATCTTGAGATGCTGCGCTATAATACTGATGTAGTAGTCGCCGGCCTGCTGGGTCAGAGCGAAGATATCGGGATAGGCGCCGGGCCAAGCACCCTGGAGCAAAGCGTACTACTCGGATTTATTCTGGCGGTGATGCTGGGAGCTTTTTTCTTCATGGTTTACAAGCTGAACGGGAATTAGGTACTTGGTACGAGGTACAGGGTGCCAGGTACCTTATACCAAGTACCCATACCCAATACCACTTACCAAACACCTACAAATGGCACTCATCAAAATTTCCGACCTTTCCGTCGCCTACGATCGCAAACGCGTGCTTTCCAATATTTTTCTGGAGTTCGAAGCAGGACGGCGCTACGGTATCCTCGGCCCCAACGGCTCGGGTAAGAGTACGCTGCTGAAGAGCATCCTGGGACTGATTGATGATTATAATGGCAGCGTCACAGTCCGGGGAGAGGACATCAGCGCCGTGCGTAAGCAGGTGGTCTATGTTCCTCAGCGTAGTGAGATAGACTTTACTTTTCCGGCCACGGTAGAAGACGTGGTAAGTATGGGGCGATACCCCCACAAGAGGGTCTTTCAGCGGTTGAATGATAAGGATCGTAAGATTGTTACCGAGGCGCTGCGGGAGTTGGCGATTGAGGATCTGCGGAATCGGCCGATCGGGGAATTGAGCGGCGGACAGCAACAACGCGCCTTTCTGGCCCGTGCCCTGGCCCAGGAAGCGGAAATCTTATTGTTGGACGAGCCCTTCGTCGGTGTGGACATTCCTACCGAAGAAAAGATCATCGAGGTGTTGCGTAAGCTCTCGGCGGCGGGTAAGACGTTGTTGGTGGTTCACCATGACCTCCAGGCGGTGCCGGATTACTTCGATCACGTCGTCCTGCTCAACCAGAGACTGGTAGCGGCGGGGCCGACGGAAGAAACGTTTACGAAGGAAAATTTAGCAGCGGCATTCGGGGGGCAGCTGGCCCTGTTGCAGCAGGCGGGCCTTTAAATACCAAAACGGTTTGAACGGGGGGGCTTTGGGGTGGCTTCAAAGTAGCAGTGTTCTAGTTACCGGTCATACTTTCCCGGCGTACCCCAAAATCGTCGCGCATCCTCGACCGTTCAGACGAAGTCATGTCTCGACGCGGGATAGCCCCAGGTTTTTTATCCATTTCCGTAGGGGCCAAGTACAATTTTACGCATCTAATGAGCGTAACCCTACTCAACCGTTTAAAATGAATACATCAAATTTGATCTCAAAATTCAGCACTGCTACTTTGTTAGCCATCATGCTAATATTTATTAATACTTCGGCTAGTCAGTTGCTGGCCCAGGACACAACGGATTTAGATCCTTTCAACACCGTCAAGATCATGGGGTTGATCGATGTGGAACTGATTAAAGGTGAAGAGGAAAAGATTGTAGTACGTGCTTTCGGTGATGACGCTGATAAACTGAGCATCAAGCAGCAAAACAAGACCCTGAAAATAAGCACGATTCGCTCATTGGTAATCGACCAGGACCTGGATATCATGGTGAAGGTCTACTACCGAGACCTGGAGGCACTGTTTACCGCTGGTGGGGCAGATGTGGAACTCAGAGAGGCTGTAGCCACGGAAGAATTTTATGCGCGTGCCGGATCGGGTAGTGAGCTTTATCTGGAAATCAATGCGGACAAGCTGGACCTGCAGGCGGCCGAAGGCGCGCACCTTACCGTGCGTGGAACAGCGGGTAAACTACGGGCCGGGGCCAATACCGGTGGTATTTTGGATGGTCACCGGCTGGTTGCTCAAAATGGCCGTTTACGGGCCGGCACGGGAGGAGAAGTAAGTGCGACCGTAGAGGAAGAGTTGAGTGCAAAAGCCAATACCGGTGGGATTGTACGCTATGCCGGGGACCCCAAGATTCAGATCGGTACCATCCTGGGAGGAGAAGTAAAGCGGCTGGCGGGTAACCGATGATTTCTTATCAATACCGAACTTTTTCAGCCCTTGAAGTGCTTTATAGACAAAAGCCACAAAAAAAATGGGGTGACGATGTAACTAATCATCATCTGATTCGTTTTGCTGGCTGATTCATCACATTAACCCCATTCCGGGCTTTTCCCGGCAGTCCAAATTAAGTTTCCCATGGAATTGCAGAAAAACATTGGTCGCGTCCTTTACCTGGCGGCCGTTTTTGCATTTCTTGCTTTCCTGTTCATGATGCCACAACTCTAGAACAGCAAACGCAAAAATTTGCAAAACTACACAGTCTTGAAACGGTAATCGACCCAGCGTCGATTACCGTTTCGCATTTGCGGGATGAAAAGAAAGAATGGTTTCCCTCAGGAAATCAGTGTCGAGGTGGGTGTATATTTCGGTGGTTGTAATGCTTTCGTGACCCAGCATATCCTGTACGGCCCGCAGATCGGCTCCACCCTCAATAAGGTGGGTGGCGAAGGAGTGGCGGAAGGAGTGTGGACTGACGTTCTTCTCGATACCCGCCGCCGCCACGTATTTTTTGACCGCAGTGAAAACGGACACCCGACTTAACGGGCCGCCCCGGCGATTAAGGAAAAGAATACTTTCTCCTTCCGGCTTAATGTTCCCCATTAGGCGGCGGACGCCGTCCAGATAGAAACCGATCTGCTTCAGGGCTTCTTCACCGATGGGCACCAACCTTTCCTTGTTGCCCTTGCCGATAACCCTGACCAGCCCTGCTTCGGGGTAGACGTGGTTAAGTTGCAAGGAGGTCAGTTCGCTTACCCGTAGCCCGCAGGCGTAAAGGGTTTCCAGCATGGCGCGGTCGCGGGTGCCGTGGTCGGTACTCAGGTCGATGGCGGCCAGGATGGCGTTAACCTCGGCGTAGGTGAGCACTTCGGGGATTTTGCGACCCAACTTCGGGGCTCTTAGCAGTTCGGTAGGGTCGCTCTGAATGATCTTTTCCTCTAAGAGATACTGGTAAAAATTTCGCAGGGCGGAGATCAGCCTGGCCTGAGAGCGGGGGGCCAGACCAAGTTCGGCCAGATAGCGGATGAAGTCATCCAGGTGCATCCGTTCGATACCGCCAGGGCCGAAGTTCCAGCCACGTAATTCCAGGTATTCGGGCAGCTTGCCAACGTCTCGGACGTAACCGTCAACGGTGTGTTCGCTGCGCCCCCGTTCAAGGCGGAGATAGGCGCGGTAACTACGGAGGGGGATGGACCAGTTAGGGGAGATAGTTGGAGGGGTTGGACGCTCGGCTTTGCCTTGCTTTTGGACGCTTCGCTTTTGGACGGGCAGAGCCCTTTTGGATTGCTATGGTTTGTGCAAGTGTTTATGCATAATTTTCATCATACATAACCTCATTTCTTAAGCACGCCATTACGGTATGAATCATCTTGTTGCGTAAGTTGTTCACCGCA
>PDLQ01000079.1 GCA_002591745.1 Lewinellaceae bacterium SD302 | reverse complement strand
CCACCGTCAATCGCCGACATGATGTTTATGCTTCCGAGCGTCACATACCGTCGACATCAATTTCGTATCTTCGATCCGAGCCGATTGAAAATCGGCGCCTGCGTTGGCACTCCCGTTCTGTAAAACTCAACATTTTGGAAACGGATTTGAGCTTTAGTTTCTTTCTGAGCATTTAAATTCTAAAACTAGAAATCGTTGATCTCGCGCTAAAAATTTTATAGATTTTGAAAATTCAGTCCACGTCCGTCGCTTCACAGAACAATGCGCCACCGTCAACCGCGGTTGACGCTTCGTTCCGAGTGTCACATACAAATGTGATAAATCCGGCTCTTCGATCCGGGCCGATTGGAAATCGGCGGCTGCGTTGGCGCTCCCGTTCGCCGCAATTTAAAACAATATATTCAATGAAGATCATAATATTAATACTTCCTCTGTTTTTGATTAATGTAGTTTTATCACAAAAATCAGACTTCAACTGGTTGGAGAACATTCATTCGGAAAGGGTTGCAGAATGGATAAAAGAAGAAAATGAAAGAACTGAAAAATTTCTCTCAAAATGCAGAAAAGAGTTTAGAGGGTATAGTGCAGTAAATAAGAGCTCATACGTAAGTACCGACTATAGTTATCCAGAAGGTAAGCACTTTTATAGAATGATGTATAATGAACTCAATAAACCAGCTTCACTATATTACAGTAATAAAATTGGCGGTAAAGAATATCTAATTGTAGATCCATATGATATTTCAAGAAGTGATAAAATAGATATTCATCAATATGAGGAATCCCATGATGGTAAATATCTAGCATTTAGTTATGGGAGGAATGGTAGTGATTGGAGGGAAATAAAAATAAAGAAAATTTCTGGGGGCTACATAAAAGATGTTGTTAAAAATGTCAAATTTTCAAGTATTAGTTGGTTTGGTGATGGCTTTTTTTATCAAGAATACCCCAGAAATGGTCAATTTAGTGCTGAAGATAATCCAGTTATAAAATACCACCGTCTTAAGACAGACCAAGCTAACGATATCATTGTGTATAGAAGGGAAAGTGATAAATTAATTGAATTAGAGTTTAATGTCTTAAAGAGTCAAGATTATTTAATTTTAACGGAGAGTTTAAACAATGCTGAAATTATCAATCACTACTACATTGATTTGAAAGATGACAAGATGTTTTTGCGACCCTTACTTCCGAAACTAAATAAGTCTATTAAAGTAATACATAACGAGGGAGAGAAATTAACTTTCGTTACAAATCATCAGAGTGGAGTCAATAGGGTAAATGAACTTTTGTTATCAAATCCAACTGAATGGAGTATTCTAATTGACAGGCTAGAAGGAAGTTCTCTTGTATGGGGAAAGTTGGTGCATAATAAGTTGGTATGCAAGTATCGAAATTTTTTAGATGAAGAGATTAGGATATATGATTTATTCGGAAATCTATTGAAGCAAATAAGTTTTGAGACTGGTTATACAGTAAATGGATTTTCGGAAGATGGATATACTAAGAATACATTGTTTACATTTGGAAATGAAATAACGCCATTGATAATATATGAGATGGATATATCTACTTTTGAAAGTAATTTAGTGGGTAAGACAAAGGTTACGTATAATATTGAAGATTATGAGATTTTGTATGAAGAATATACTTCATTTGACAATACAAAGGTTCCCATAACTATAATAAAGCGTAAGGATACGGAATTAGTAGATCAAAATCCAACAATATTGAAGACATATGGTGGTTTTGGTAGTGTATATGTTCCAAGGTATGATCCTGGTTTGATGTATTTCCTTGATAATGGAGGCGTTTTTGCTTATGCACACGTTAGAGGTGAAGGTACATTAGGAGAAGAATGGTCTAAATCAGGCCGTGGTGATTTAAAGACAAATACGATTAATGATTTTTTAAGTGCTGCAGAGTTTTTAACAAAAAGTGGTATAACGAGTCCAAGTAAACTAGCTATAACAGGAACTTCTCACGGAGGATTAATTGTAGCGGCTTCTTTTATAAAAGAACCAAGTAAATTTAAAGTTGCAGTTCCAATAGTCGGAGTTTACGATATGCTAGAATTCGAAAAATATACAGTAGGAGTATTTCATACGGATGAATTCGGGAGCAACTCTACTGAAAGCGGAAGAAATTTATTAAGATCATACAGTCCGTTTCATAACTTAAAAATAGATGAAGATTACCCATATTGCTTAATAGTAACTGCTGAAAATGATGATAGAGTTCCTGCTTTTCAGTCTTACAAATTTTATGAAAAGATGAAAGCATTAGGTTATAAAAGCAAGACTTACTTAAAAGTTGAAAAAGATGCAGGACATTATGGAGCTTATAGTATTAATGGCTCCATTGAAGAATTTGCGGATATTTATTCATTTATCTTAAAATATACAAGTGAATAAATGCGGCGAACAATGCGCCACCGACAACCCGCCGATGGGGTAGTGTTTCGTTCCGAATATCACATGCTCGTTAGGATAAGTTCGTATCTTCGATCCGAGCCGATGTGGAAATCGGCGGGCTGCGGTGGCGCTACCGTTGGGCGAAATTCCAACCGACGAACTACGTCATTAGTGCATTGATAAGCTTAAATGACTCGATAATTTGTCGTTAAGCTAGAAAACGACAAGGACTGATCTTCAGTGATTGTTGTATAGAACATGACAAAAAATAATATGAAAATTGATCTCAATGAAATAGAATCTATGAAAAGAAACGGTGCTTCATTTATTGAAACTGTTAGATTCGTTACAAAAAAATATCATTGTTCTATTAATGAGGCAAACGAGTTGATATTGAATTCTCCATCTTGGGAATTTTATAAGAAAACATTTTGTTCATTGCAAGATCAATTTCAAAGTTGTCTTAGTGAAATGGCAGATAGAATTGAGGAAAAAGATGAAAAAATATCATATATATTTGATTTAGAGTCCAAAAATGATGCTGAATAAATTTGTTAGAATACAAAATAGATATTATTGCTAATTACTTTTACTCTAATCACAATATTAATGATTTTGAAATCATCAGATAGTTGATTTATATTGGATGATATAATCTTAAAAGAATAATACCAGA
>PDLQ01000078.1 GCA_002591745.1 Lewinellaceae bacterium SD302 | reverse complement strand
GAAAATTTTGAGCGTGAACACAAGGCAAAGTTAATCGTACACGCCTCAACGGGTTTATTTTGGTAACAGGCCGCTGCCTGTTTCTGCCAGCCGCGTTGTATAGAACGGGAGCGCCAACGACGTGCGACGTCAGGAGCATGGACGGTGGCGCATTGTTCTGCGATTTTAACTCAGAAACTAGAAGTTTGAAGAAATTTGACATCAAATATCTGGCCGTCTTTTGAATAGAAGGTAACCTGTTTACAAGTACTTCCATCACATCCAGCATTATAAGAATAAATATATCTATTTATATCATTATCTAGTGCGTCTACTCTCTTATATCCTGGGCCTATAATTTCAAATAGTTGGTCGACCCTGTACATTTTAAAACATTTCCAATACCGATCTATTTTAATAAAATCAGCATTATTAGACGTCAAGACATATTTTGTATTTTTGATATTAAGCGATTTGATATATTCAAGTAAATTACCACAAGGTTCAATATCTTTTTTAATTAGACATGAGGAAAGTAGCAAAGTTATAACTAGTACAGTTACTATTTTCATAGCTTAATGAATTTAAAAGTTGCAATTTCATTTAAATCATTAAATAACCTGATGAAGTACATGCCCCTCTGATGAATCTCGCTCACATCAACGCTAAAACTTTCACTCAATCTGAATGAACCAAAACTCCGTTTTAAAATAGCTCCGTTTAAATCGATAATTTCATAATTTATATATCCTAAAAGCGCGTCATCAAAATCTACTTGTATAAAGTCTCTTACAACCGTGGGGTATATGGTAATATTTTCGTCCTTACCGAATTGATAAATATTATTAGGTTCGCATATTTTTCTTCCTATTGGACTTAAACAACTTCCAGGACTTGTCAAACTATCAATTGAATTAATCAAAACATTTTCCACAGCATCTATAGCAGGCATTCCTAAAGTTCGATTTACCAACCCAGTTGGTAAAATGGGAAACATCACTTTATTTGCAGGAAATACATGTCCTAATGTTAAAGCATGTCCCAACTCGTGTAATATTACAGAATAAAAATCCCGTTTATTTAGGGCAATTGGATCATTTCCTAATGCAAAATCGAATCGACTCGGGTCATTTCGAATTGCAATATCAACATCGAAGTAGTAAATCAAATCGGTTCCAGTACAGGCTTCCAGCCTACCAAGATATCTAGTTTCTGCTAAAAAAACTGGATTGTCAAAAGTAGAGTCAGGTTCAGCTACAATTGTATTCACAGCATCAATATTCACAGAACCATTATTCGATGTAGTAGGGTCCAATCTCCAACTAACATCAGTATTGCATCTCCAGTTATCTACTGCATCATCTACAATGTCATCTACTAGTGGATCGAATGATATTATGTTGTTATCTAGGAACCACACAAAGCCGAAGCTATCTGCGGCACCAGATAATTTAGCCAAACTCACCCTCGTCTCACCTGCAAGTGTATCTCCGGTTATATCATCTGGCAACTTAATATTGTTTATACTATATATTACATTTAAGTTTGTAGAGCTGGTATCCCTTCCTGAACCATTCTCTACAATAATTTTTCCTGTTCCAGCTGTACCTCCACCTATCGCGACACTAGGTACTAATACAGTAATACTATTATTTGTCCAATTCGAAATGTCTACTTGAAAAGCAGGAGAGTATACTGGCAAACCAGAAGTTGGCACAAAATTAGCATTAGTAAAATAAACATTACTATTACTATCCTGGAGTCCAAAATTATTACCAATAATTGTTATATATTCATTATTTCCGCTTCTTACATCAACAGGACTAAAACTAGTTATTGATGGATTTAAAAATGGTAAGATATCATTAGATGTTTTTACATTCTCAAACGGAACAGTCGTATTCGTATTTTCATCATAGTAAAAACAACTCCCTTGAATAAGATCTGTATCAAAACTTATGCTAGCTAAAGCAACGATATTATTAATACTAACTTTGCAATTTAAAAGTGGCCTAAAATCAGTTGACAACTCATAAAAACTTGAAGTATCGAAGTCTGAAAAGATAGAGATATTGACTTTATCTGAAAAAACATCAATAGCTTCAATTCCATAAATTGTATCAATTATTACTTCTCTACGTTCAGTTTCAATGTTATTATTCTGATCTAAATAAGTACCAAATGCTACAGTGTCATAAGTCATATAAATATCCCCTCCAGAAAATTTAACATCTTGTGCATTACTTTTAGCATATATGTCAAAATCAACTGAATCCATTGAAACATTTACGTTTCTAAACTCTAAAAACAAAGATACGCTCGTCAATAAATTTTCAGTAGCTGGATTGATATATTCATATTGCCCATTGAATTCTGAATAAAAAGGTTCATCAGATATAAGCAGCCACTGATGTATTTCTCCATATATTTTATCACTTTTTGGTGAATTTTGATCGACAATTAACATTGGCTGTTTCAATCCTTTAACAGAATATAACACATTATCATTAATGTATTTGCTTTTAGCGCAGAATATGCCGTCAAAGTTGACAGGAATTTGATGAGTATGTGAAGTATAACTAAAAATATCACCGATAATTCCGCCCTTAGTCACAACATTCATGAAATTAACCCTATTTTCATTTGTAGATTTGAGGACTTTTAATACCCTCAACCTATTATTCGTGTAAATTTCACCATCATCTCCGAAATATGATTGCTTGCTCTCGATTTTTGCATGAACTACTACATCAGAAATTGAAAGTGACTCGTAAAATAAATCTTGAAAATACAAAACGTTATTCAAAGTGAATATAAATAAAATCAGTAGTACTTTTCTCATTGTGATTGGAATTTACTTACAAAATAAAGGGGAAAATAGCTATGATGCAAATCTCACTTCCATAATAATTCATTTTGATGTTCTATGTAACTGCGCGTATGTCATTGAGAGTCAACCCTATTTTAAGGAGCTAGTCCCCGAAGTATATTAGTTGAGACGTACCAATTTCGCAGAACGGGAGCGCCAACGTAGCTGCCGATTTACAAATCGGCCCGTTTCGAAGAAACGGAAATATCACTCAAGCAAATGACACTCGGAACGTATGTCGAGCCGGCAGTTAACGGTGGCG
>PDLQ01000077.1 GCA_002591745.1 Lewinellaceae bacterium SD302 | reverse complement strand
TCCTTTCTTAGAGACATCAAGCAATACAAGTCGGAATTACGAAGCCTGCTGACGATGAATTATCGGACGGTAAATGGTGTGTCCGTGCATTTGTCCCAAACCACTGGCTGACCGGTCTAGTGGTAAAATTTATGAAATGACCGATTACGGAAGAATCAGTAAAGATAACTACCATAAGCCATTTACTATTCAAAGCAGAGATGAAATTACTGAAAGTATCACTAGATTAAGTTCAGCTGATGTAAATATAATACTAGATTTTGGGAATTTATTATTTAGGTTCCCATCCTCTTTGATCGGACCTAGCCCTAGTACTATTGGACCCAAAGTAATTGGCAGTGAATCGGAAGTTTCAAAGTATAAATTATTTTGTGAGCTACTTTCATGTATCGAAAAATATGAATCTATAAATAAAATTATTGAAAAGTATAAAGACTACAAGGTAGTTTCTTTATATCTAGAGAATAGGTCTAAAATTTCACATAGTGACGTGCAAATTATAGTTGAAATAGAACCTGTAACTACGTACAGCTCATTTGATGAGCAATTTACATTTGAAAATCAAGAAGTTGTAGATTTTCTAATTAGAAATAAAGTGAGCCTTTTAAATGCATTCAGGGAAGAAGAATCTGCTGACCTTTCAGAATATGACAATTATGAAATCTTTCCGCTTCATATTGCTGATGTTGGGAGTTCAATATACAGAGAGAACACAGGAACACTAAATTATGACTTAAATTACCTTAAAGACTACTTTAAAACTATTTTCTCATACGAATTTGCTAATCACTCCAATGGTACGCTACATCTCAAGACAACATTTAATAAAATTCGTGCTGGAGAGAGGATGGCTTTTCCATCTTATATTTTGATTAACAATGATCAAAAGATTATAAAAATACAAGCTAAAATTCTGTCAAATGACTTGGATCAAGAAATTATAATAAAATGCGCCTAACAATGCGCCACCGTCAACCCGCCGATAGGGTAGCGTGTACTTCGAGCGACACATGCTCGTAGGGATAAGTTCGTATCTTCGATCCGAGCCGATGTGAAATCGGCGGGCTGCGTTGGCGCTCCCGTTCTGTGCAACGGCTCTCGGCAATAAACTAAATTGAGCCAATTATTGAAAATCATGTAAGTATTAGTGGAAACAGCTGTGCTTTATTAAGTATCACTACTTCTAAATATTGAATATGAATTGTTTTGTTAACTTCTGTCAGCTAAACAACATATTTTAGTGAAATACTATTATTGATTAAAGGTGAAATTAATCGTTTGCGTAAGAACCGTACTTAAAGCAATTCCATATGAAGTTCAAGTTTAATTTATTGTTATTAGTTAGTATGCTATTTATTAGTTGTAATACGTCAGACGATGAATATTTTAGTAATATTCCTGACGGTATTTGTGATGTAAATACTGAGATTAATCCACCGATTGGATTTGAATTGAATACACTTGGAGGTATAGATTTCAATGGTAGTGTAAGACAGTTTCAGATTGTCAATGAATCAATAGCTTATGCTCTTTTGACTAACAATAGAGGAGGATATATAGAGTTGTTTAAATCCGTAGACGGAGGACAAACATGGATAGATTTAGAAGTTGATATTGATATGAAACCAATTAATATGATATTTAGAGATGAATTATTCGGTATTGTAACTATAAGAGATTTTTCTAATTGTACGGGTTCAAATTGTTCTAGAAACTCTATATACTTAGAAACTATTGATGGTGGATTGAGTTGGCAAGAGAAGGTTGTGAATAATTTAAATGGCACTTTATATCATCCTAGCTTTGATAGCAATGGGAATTTATATAGTATGTTAAGAACTGAAAAAAAATCAACTATGATCAAGTCAATTAATAATGGTGTAGACTGGGAGATATTATTTGAATCTGAAGATTTAGATTTCTCTTTAGAAACTTTTAGCTATAGATTATTTGATGATCGACTATATGCATCTGGAAAGGATAGTACAATTTTAATAATTGACTCTAATGGATCACTGATAAATAGATTTCAAAGTAATGTCGGTTCAATATGGGATTTAGACGTTATCGACTCTAGCAATATAATAGTAGCAGGAAGAAAATTGCTAAAAACTTCTGATGGTGGAGTATCTTGGAATATCATATCTGATGAAATTTCTAGAATAATTGGATTTGATTCACCTGACATTGGACTTGCGATTTTAAGGAAAAGCACTTGTCCATCAGACGTATACCAAGTTAATGATGTAATTGCTGCAACTTTAAACGGTGGTTTCGAATGGATTGAATCGAACATGACGACTACTAATCTAAGATTAAATTACTCTAATAGTCAAAGTATTACCTCTGGAGAATGGTTTATTATGATTAATAATATTCTATTTAAAATTGAGCGACGATGATTAATTTATAAATTTAGTTTTCACTTGAAGTTAATAATATAGAATGCTTTAAAATGCACAGAACACAGCGCCACCGACAACTCGCCGATGAAAAGTGGTTTGCTTCGAGTGTCACATGCTCGTGAGAACAAGTCCGGCTCTTCGACCCGGGCCGATTGGAAATCGGCGGGCTGCGTTGGCGCTCCCGTTCGCCGCAACTGAAATAGTTCATTGTGAATTTTCATATATGTATTGATTTGAACATAAGACATATGACTTGTTTAGAATGAAAGTATTATCTTGCAAATGTAACTTTCTCTACTTAAGCACCGTTTAAGTGTTGTGCCGTCTCAAATACTTGGATTATGTCAGATCTCGTTCTTAAATGGTATGTTAGGCTGTTTGATATGATGAGCTTAGAATACAAAAAAATAATCCTATCTACGTTAAAGGATAGGTTGGATAAAAATTTAAATGAGTCTTTGGAAGAAGAGAGAAGAAGAGAATCATTAAGTAAAATGATTTCTTTTTATTCTGATACCGATTTGGATGGTGATTTTATCGTAAATTCTAGAACTATTCCAACTAGAACGTACGATTTATGAAATACTTGCTAGATACAGACATCCTAATTGATCTGATTAAGAAAAAAAATAAAATTGAAGAAAAAGTTAAAGATGTTGGTCTTGTAAATTGCTACGTGTCTGAAATCACTATCGCTGAGTTAAACTTTGGAGCATATCATAGTGGCAAAATCAACAAACATAGAGATGAAAGCGAGCATATTTCTAATACTTTTGATGTGATTCCTATTAGTGAGATTTTAGATTT
>PDLQ01000076.1 GCA_002591745.1 Lewinellaceae bacterium SD302 | reverse complement strand
CGTAATCCACATTTTGGAATCTACAGATGATGCGATTCACCAACAAAAATTCATTACGCTGCTAACTATGAAATTTCAGACCTATGAAAAATCACAAATCCTTGGTTGACGCACTATATTATTGGATTGATAGTGTTATTTATTCTCGGATTTATTGTATTGTTTATTATTGGATTTATCATGTTGTTAATTCGAGGATTTCTGATGTTCGGTAACATATTTAAAGTTTATTTAATTTTTTTTACTCTTATTGATTTGCCCTTGACTGTCAATACGTATTTACTTCCAACTTTTACAATAGTAGCTTTAGGTCTATGTGCATAAAAGTATTTATATTTATACTTATCTTGCTTCCAAATTTGCCCATTCTGCAATTCAAAAATAGTATCACCTGACCAACCTTTGAAATCATTTACTATCCTACTTTCAATTCCTGTTGTCTCTTCAACTTCTACATAGTCATCTATTCCCTCAACTACCATTACTTTTGAATATCCTTGTGAATAGATATGAACTGTTGGTCTATATGCATAGTGATAGGAGTATTTATAGTTTTTCTGATAGTAGTAACTTCCATCCGATAGTTTAAAGGTCATTTCATCATCAAACCCTTCAAAATCATCATCTATTTGACTGGTTTTTATTAAAGTCCATTTTGAGATGTCAATATCCATTTTTCTTTATTTTTTAAATTACACACAACGGGAGCGCCAACGCAGACGCCGATTTATAATCGGCCCGGTTCGAAGAACCGGAACTGTCATGCTTGCATGTGACACTCGGAACGCGTATCAAACTGGCGATTGACGGTGGCGCATTGTTCTGTGAAGCGACGGACGTGACCGTAAATTATGATAACTCTTGGAATTCTTTAGTGCGAGAACAATAATTTCCGGCTTTAGCATTTAAACGCTCAGAAAGAATCTCGAATTCAAATCCTTTTTTCAAAGGGTTGAGTTTTACAGAACTTGTTTATATGCGCAAGTGTAATACCACGCAATCGCTTTCGAACCAAATATAAGGGCAATCACGCACTTTTAGTGATTTGATAATTGTACCTTGACAGAAAGTGGAGACTAATCTGATAGTGCGGGTGGAGTTATTATGACTATCATATATGCGGCGAACGGGAGCGCCAACGTAGCCCGCCGATTTTACATCGGCTCGGATCGAAGATACGAACTTATCCTCACGAGCATGTGACGCTCGGAGTACACGCTACCCTATCGGCGGGTTGACGGTGGCGCATTGTTGTCTGAATACCAGGTCTGAAGAGGAACGATCATATAATTCCGGAGCAATCAATTTCCTATTTCTGTATTTCTAAATTTCATCTTGAGTAATCTACTGAATATAAATTCGTTAAGACTCAAATTTTCAATTCATAGAAATACTGTCTAATCTTATGAGCTATTTTTATTAAACTACCGAAGATAGAATTAACAGTCTTAAATTGGTGTGGAGCGGAAGATTTTAATCTAAACCAAATTAAACTGTTGAAGATGAATCTTAAAGACCTAGCTCTAACGTGGAGTGGATGATTATAATCCCATTTCAAGTAAACTCTCGAAGATAAATTAACGGTCTTAGATCGGTGTGGAGCGGAAGATTTTGATCTAAACCAAATTAAACTGTCGAAGATGAACCTTAACGGCTTAACTCTGACGTGGAGTGGATGATTATAATCCTATTTCAAGTAAACTCTCGAAGATAAAATCTATTGATCTCGTATAACGTGGAGAAGGTGATTAAAATCTGGAATAGATTGAACTAACGGAGATGAATTTTACAGTTTTCACAACGATGTGAAGTAGAAATTTAAAATCTATTCTTAAATAAACAGACGGAGATAAAATTTACTAATCCAGTATCGGCGCGGAGCGAAACTGCGAGTCCTTTTAATTTTAAATCTATGATCCTAATATAATTTTCAACTAGCATCAAATTGAGCTTTCAGTATTCGAGTAGTCTCATCCCAAGAATGAAAGTCGAGCGTCTGAGAATGATCCAATATCTTGATCTAAAATCTGTCTAAAGTCATGCTGAAAAAAGGATATGAATCATGGCCCGTGTACCCATCACGTGTGCGGTTTTAGACAACATAGCGCCACCGTCAACCCGCCGATAGGGTAGCGTGTACTCCGAGCGTCACATGCTCGTGAGGATAAGTTCGTATCTTCGATTCTAGCCGATTGGGAATCGGCGTGCTGCGTTGGCGCTCCCGTTGTCTGAAACCGCACACTTGATGGGTACACGGGCCATGATTTATATCCTTTTCAGCAGGACTTCAAACAGATTTTAGATCAAGATATTGGATCATTCTTAAACGCTTGAGTTTTATTCTTGGGATGAGTCTACTCGAATGATGAAGACACGGTTAGGCGTTTAAAAATCAAATCGAGATCATAGATTTAAAATTGAAAGGACTCGCAGTTTCGCTCCGCGCCGATATTAGATTAGTAAAGTTTATCTCCGTCTGTTTATTTAAGAATAGATTTTAAATATCTACTTCACATCGTTGTGAAATCTGTAAAAGTTATCTTCGTTAGTTCAATTGATTTCAGATTTTAATCATCCTCTTCACGTTACACCAGGTCAATATATTTTGTCTTCGAAATTTTACTTGAAATAGGATTATGATCATCCACTCCACGTCAGAGTTAGGCCTTTAAGGTTCATCTTCGACAGTTTAATTTTGGTTAAATTAAAATATTCCGCTCTATACCGATTTAAGATCTTTAATTTCATCTTCGAGAGTTTACTTGAAATAGGACTATAATAATCCACTCTACATCAGAGCTAGACCATTGAGATTCATCTTCGACAGCTTAATTGAAATAGGATTATAATCTTCCGATCCACACCGATTTGAGACCGTAAATTCTATCTCCAGTAGTTCACTAAAAATAGATTATAAGATTTAACAGTACTTCTATGAATTGAAAATTTGAGTCTTAACGAATTTATATTCAGTAGATTACTTAAGATGAATTTTAAAAATACAGGAATCAGAACTTTATTGTTCAGGAACTATATGATCGTTCCTATTCAGACCTGGTATTCAGACAACAATGCGCCACCGTTAACCCGCCGATAGGGTAGCGTGTACTCCGAGCGTCACATGCTCGTGAGGATAAGTTCGTATCTTCGATCCGAGCCGATTGAAAATCGGCGCCTGCGTTGGCACTCCCGTTCTATACAACACGCCTGGTAAAAACGGGCAGCTGCCCATTTCCGAAATTGCCATTATGATTCTTTGAGGCGAGTGTAAATGATACTGCATATTCTCGCTCTAATGGTTATGGATAGCTTGGAAATTTTTAATCCGTCCTTGTGCTGTATAGAACAAAGTGCCACCGTCAATCGCCGATATGATGTTTACGCTTACGAGCGCCACATACCGTCGACATCAATTTCGTATCTTCGATCCGAGCCGATTGAAAATCGGCGCCTGCGTTGGCACTCCCGTTCCGTGCAACCGCTTAAAATTCTCAAAGCTTTTTTTAACAATCATGTAGTTCTTCCTAGAATAATCGTCAATTTTATAATATATGTTTTTAAGTAGATTTACCGTAATTATTATATTAAGTGTAGTGCTTATTTCTTGCTTACAAGAGAAAACCATTA
>PDLQ01000075.1 GCA_002591745.1 Lewinellaceae bacterium SD302 | reverse complement strand
GCCACCGTCAATCGCCGACATGATGTTTACGCTTCCGAGCGTCACATACCGTCAACATCAATTTCGTATCTTCGATCCGAGCCGATTGAAAATCGGCGCCTGCGTTGGCACTCCCGTTCAGTGCAACTAATAACGCGATTAAAAATTTCGCTTAGGAAATCTATTTCGATTCGCAGTTAAAAATATCCGCCATAACGAAACGAACACTTTTAGGTCTAGATAACTTTAGACTAGTATGGCAGACATAGTAAGCAGAAAGAAACGAAGTAAGATGATGGCTAATATCAAAGGCCAAAATACTAAACCTGAGATATTGATTCGTAAGAGTTTGTTTAAACTAGGGTATAGGTACACACTACATAACCGTAAACTGCCAAGTAAGCCAGATATTTATTTAGCAAAATATCAGGTTGTAATTCTTGTAAATGGCTGCTTTTGGCATGTGCATGATTGCCACTTATTTAAACTTCCTAAAACAAGAACAGAATTTTGGCAAGAAAAACTATCGAAAAATATTTCAAGAGACTTACTAAATTTTGATAAACTTAGGAAGTTAGGATTTAGAGTGGCTATTGTCTGGGAATGTAGTTTAAAAGGTAAATTTAAATTAGAACTAGAGGATATAGTGAATAGACTTGATGACTTTATAAAGTCCGATGAGGAAACAATTTGTATAACGGGTCAAGACCAAGGTTGTGAAACAAAGTTTATTTAAACATTTTGTTTGTCAAGTCCATTGAGTATCTTTGCTGGACACTACCACAGTTGATCAAAAGAGGCTTGATATGAATTATTCCGAGATACGTAAACACTTGAATATAGAGAACAAAAACTCAGATTATACTGATACTGTCGCAGCAGTCACACATTTCTTACAAAGTGATATTCAAGATAGAAGGCACTATTCGAAGGCCTACATTATGCCCGAGGACAATCTTATTACCGTCAATGACACCGAGTTTCAATACGAACTCCCGATAAAATACGATATTCCTTTTCCTCCGGTCACAAATCCCAAATTTAAGTTTATCGACTTGTTTGCTGGAATAGGTGGGTTCAGGTTAGCATTTCAAGAACTCGAGGGGAAGTGCGTTTTCACTTCTGAATGGAATAAATTCTCTAAGAAAACATATGAAGCAAATTTTGGTGAAATTCCATTTGGAGACATTACAAAGATTAATGCAGAAAATATTCCTGATCATGATATCTTATGTGGTGGGTTTCCATGTCAGCCATTCTCTATTGCAGGTGTGAGTAAGAAAAATTCCTTAGGTAGATCGCATGGCTTTTTAGATGAAGCGCAAGGAACATTATTTTTTGATATAGTTAGGATTCTTAAAAAGAAAAGACCAAAGGCGTTTATCCTTGAAAATGTCAAAAACTTGGTATCTCATGACAAAGGAAATACTTTTAGAGTAATCAAGGGCGCTTTAGATGAGGTTGGGTATTCAATTCATTGTGATGTCTTAGATGGTAAATACTTTGTACCCCAACATCGAGAAAGAATATTTATTGTAGGCTTTGATCGTGAAATTTTTAAGGGTAAAGAAGATTTTAGTTTTCCAACTATGCCTATGGGAGGGCACGTAATTGGGGATATTTTAGAAAAGGAAGTGAATCCTAAATATACTTTGTCAGACAAGCTTTGGCAATATCTTCAGGATTATGCTGCAAAGCATAAAGCAAAAGGTAATGGTTTTGGTTATGGTCTTGTTGATTTCAATAACATTACAAGAACTATAAGTGCACGATACTACAAAGATGGATCTGAAATCCTTATACCCCAAGAGGGCGGATTAAATCCAAGACGATTAACACCTAGAGAATGTGCTAGACTACAAGGGTATCCAGAGAATTTTATAATTCCAGTTTCAGATACGCAAGCATATAGACAGTTTGGTAATTCCGTAGTTATGCCTTTAATTGAGGCTATTGGTGAAAATGTTGTAAACACTATGTTGAAATGGAAAGTATAGTATCTTCTGCGATAAATAAAACTTATGAATCTGAGGTCGCTTATTGTAAATTTATAGTCCCCAATGAAGTGGGAATGACAGGAAGTCATCAAGTAGGCTTCTATGTTGCTAAAACGGCATATCAAGTTCTGTTTGACGAACCTGGCGAAAAAGGTGAAAACAAGGATAAATTTGTTAGAATTACATGGCAAGACGATTTTGATACAGACAGTAGATTTATATATTATGGACGAGGAACTCGTAATGAATATAGGATAACAAGATTCGGAAGAGGGTTTCCTTTTTTAACATTTGATAATCTTGGTGACTTATTTGTTCTGTTGAAAATTGGCGAGGATGTCTACAGGGGATATGTTTTTTCTAATGAAGAAGATATAGATGATTATTTGGCAGCTTTTGGACTTTCACCAGTTGACACAAATAAAATCATAGATGTTGATATTGAGGTTGATCCCGAAAATGAATTGATAGCTTGCTACAATGAATTCATAGAACAACTCACAGTAGATTTTCCTACAACTAAAATCGTCGCGGATCAATCTAGGAATTGCTATAATAATGCATTTGACATATCCGATGAAAGAGTTATTGGAGATCCAGATAGAATAATTATTAAATGGCTAGAATCTGAGTTTGAACTCTTTAAAGCTTTAGAAAAAAGTCGTTATTCAAAGTATTTAGCTAGTCCATTTGACTCAATAGAAAATTTAGTTTCTGTAGCAAATACAATTCTTAACAGAAGAAAAAGCAGGGCAGGTGCTTCACTAGAACATCACTTAGAAAATATTTTTAGTATTTTGGAATTAGAGTATTCTGCTCAAGCAACAACTGAAGGGAAGAAGAAGCCTGACTTTATTTTTCCGAGTGAAAAATCTTATCATGACCCTCGTTTTGATCAGTCGGGATTAGTAATGCTAGCAGCTAAAACTACTTGCAAAGATCGTTGGCGACAAATATTGAATGAAGCAAATAGAATTGAAGTCAAGCATTTATTCACATTGCAGCAAGGGATTTCTGAAAACCAACTTGATGAAATGGTAAATGAACGAGTACAGTTAGTTGTTCCTCGTGAATATGTTTCTACTTTTCCTCCAAAACACAGAGAAAATATTTTAACTCTGAATTCATTTATTCAGATAGTAAAATAATAAAATGCACTGAACAATGCGCCACCGTCAACCGGCTAGGGCCGGCTACGTTGGCGCTCCCGTTCTATACAACACGCCTGGTAAAAACGGGCAGCTGCCCATTTCCGAAATTGCCATTATGATTCTTTGAGGCGAGTACAAATGATGCTGGATGTTCTCGCTCTAATGATTACAGATTGCAAGGAAATTTATATTCCGTCCTTGTGCTGTATAGAACAAAGTGCCACCGTCAATCGCCGACATGATGTTTACGCTTCCGAGCGCCACATACCGTCGACATCAAATTCGTATCTTCGATCCGAGCCGATTGGAAATCGGCGCCTGCGTTGGCACTCCCGTTGTCTGAAACCGCACACGTGATGGGTACACGGGCCATGATTTATATCCTTTTTAAGCAGGACTTCAAACAGATTTTAGATCAAGATATTGGATCATTATCAAACGCTTAAGTTTCATTCCTGGGATGAGTCTACTCGAATGATGAAGATATGATTAGGCGTTGTTTAAGAATCAAA
>PDLQ01000074.1 GCA_002591745.1 Lewinellaceae bacterium SD302 | reverse complement strand
ATTCATAACCATTAGAGCGAGAACATCCAGCATCATTTGTACTCGCCTCAAAGAATCATAAAGGCAATTTCGGAAATGGGCAGCTGCCCGTTTTTACCAGGCGCGTTGTATAGAACGGATGCGCCAACGCAGCCCGCCGATTTCCACATCGGCTCGGATCGAAGATACGAACTTATCCTCACGAGCATGTGACGCTCGAAGCGCCGGACGCTACCATCGGCGGGTTGACGGTGGCGCATTGTTCGCCGCATTTAAAATTTTCAATTCCTAAATTTAAAGGTAAGCCTATTCCACAATTATATTCATTCATATTAATCGTATTAAAAATGTTTTCATGTAAAAAATTGACACAAATAAAAATTAAAGTATATTTATTATAATATTCAACTAAACTTTCAAAACAAGTAAATGAAGAAAATAAGAGAAAACATAAATTCCATTATTAAATACCAGAAAGAACTTGGCTATCATATGCCCAATGTATTAAATCCTCCAGCTAATGACAAGAAAATTGAACAAACGGAGATTACGCTAGGATTAAGTTTCAATAAGGAATTAGTAGAATTATTTAAAACCGTAAATGGGATACGGCAAGATGGTAAAACAGCTTGTGGATTAACTGGTATAATTCCGATTCATGATTTATTAGATTTAGATGCGGCAGCTAACTACTCAAATTATATGGATTGGGATGAACACATAGATATTTATGAATTGACATATGATTTTGGTCACAAGATGTTCCCCTTTATACATGATGGTGCTGGAAATTGTTACTGGGTAGATCTAAATGAAGGAACAAAAAATTACGGTAAATTATATTGGACGAATACATTTGGAGACCAACCAAGCTATCTATTTAACTCTCTTACAGATTTTTTTGAAGCAATTAAAATTGGATATCAACAAGAAATTTTCATTTTAGATGAGGACGGATATCTAGATTGTAATTATAAAAAATGGGGTGAAATTTGTCATAGTTTAGATCAATCAATCAGTTATTGGAAGCAATATATAGACTGAATTAAAGTATAAATCTACTCACAACACAATTTTCTCTCTAAAGGAACAAAAGTAGTTTAAAAGAATCAATTTTGAGTTACTTACTTTAAAATTATAATTTAATTCGTATGAGAGTATTTTTCATTAATTTACATGAGTAAAGCTATAAAACGACAAAGCTATCAATTTCCCCCATAGTATTTTCATTGTAGTACCATAGCGTGTCTTCCATTATAATATTTAAGTAACCCAAATTTAAAGAACTACTATCAGTGCCAATTACATATCCTCGTGTTTGTATAAATCCGTTATCATAATAGGTCAACTGCTCACCGTAAAGTTTATCATCTACATAGTTTTCCTCCAAATATTTTGAGCCATTTTGCCTAAAATGTAGCCATGTATCTGATCTTTTGTCGTTTTCAAAATAGCCTTTAATTAAAATAGTATCATTTTTATAAGTGTATATCTCTTCATATATTCCTTCCAAAACTCCATTAACAACTGAGTACCTTCTCCATAAACCATTTTTTTCGCGAAACTCTGAAGTCCCATTTTCAACTCCACTTATATAGTCTGATTTCCACTTTAAATCTCCATTTTTATAAAAGCATTTCCACTCACCATGCTTGCGATTGTTCTTATATGCGCCTACACATTGTAAATCCCCGTTTGGTCTCAAAATATATTTATAGCCAATACTATCTTCAGATACAGGAAGATACAAAGATAATATCTCAAATGGGCTACCATTTTCATGATAAGATATAGTAATTTCAACCGTATCTTTACATGAAATTAGAAAACAGCATACCACACTAAATACAGTTATCATTAATATTCTCATAGCTGATATTCTTTCTTCTTAATAATGTTTCTTCGTTGCGGCGAACGGGGGCGCCAACGCAGCCGCGCCTAAGCGCGGTTGACGGTGGCGCAGTGTTCGCCGCATTATGGACTTTTAATCAAAATTAAGGTATCTTCTTTAAATAAATGCCCAAATACAGCATACATATTTGGAGTAACTTTATATAACTGTGCAGCATATTGTGATACTGACATTATAAATTGAGCAAGATACTTTTGAGGATTTACTTTGTCTAATGAAAACGATACAACTGAATCTCCATGAAACGTTATGTATTTATCATCCATCTTCTTTAAGAAATCCTTTGTCAGTCCAATTTTATCAAAATCAAAACATGGATACCATGTATCTTTCAGAGAGTTATATTTAGACATGTAAGAGAAAAGACCATCAATTGTATATACCAAATCTACTGGATAGCCTTTAATTATTTCATTTTTTAAGAGAGATTCGAATTTAACGATTCCTTTTTCATTAGGGTTGTTTTCGTCTATTATCTTTTCCCCACACACTTTATCTGTTGCAGCAACAATACAGGAAAATATTTTATTGTAATTAATACCTTCACCAATTGTTAAACTACCAGTAAGCTTCAAATTATTTGGCAAAGTATTAATAATATCAGATCTTTTAAGATCATATACAGATTTAATGTTTTCAACGGCATCTACGAATGCTTTTTTATCTAAAGTTTTCTTTACAGAAATAACACCAATTACCGTATCAATGGATATTAAGGAAATCGAATCTATATCACTATTTTGTATTACAAGTCCACTAAAATGCCTATTGTCGAATAATATGATATCAATTTCTTGAGATTGATCAATCCCATCTTTATCGAAAATAACACCTCTGGTAATCCCAACCCAAGATGGTAATACTTTTTTTAAAAATTTCTTAAATCCGATCTCTACTGCTTGGCCAGAATCGTATATCCTTTTAATGGATAATAATGAATTTGCTTTGTCAATTTCTGTATTTAACTCATTATAATATTGATCAACAACCCTTTTTATTGTTTCCTGATTCATTGATCTCTGTTTAACGATTCAAATGTAACAGGTCCAAATATACCATCTACTGGAATAATATTACATGCTGATTGTAACAATGAGATAGAATCGATTAACTCTTTATTAATTTCATCATCTACTTCACCATGGAAAAACCCTTCTACTTTAAGAATATTCTTTAGCTCCGAAACTTTCATATTCATCTTTTCTAATCTACTTCGATTTAACCTAATTTGACTTAACAGTCTTTTATCTTCTGGCATTCTGTTTAGGTAGTTAGTATACTTTATATATCGTTTTAACCTTTCGTCCTCCAACTTGGACAACTTCTTTAAATAGTACAATTTTTCATCAATTTCCTCATTTACAACGTCTTCAGCCTCAATCAAATCTAGCAGCTTTAGCAATGATAGCCTTATCTTATTAACTCGTAAACTTTTGTCGGGATCAGAGATTATTCCAAGTCGATCTTCTTTGTAAACTTGTACTAATCTAGATTTCTGTTGAATGAATTCATTATAATATTTAGAACTATGTATTATTACTTTCTCAAATTTAGTGATGAATGACAACATGTCTTCACTAAGCATTATTTTTAAATCCATTATAAAATCTTCAAACATATGCAGCTATTTTTTTTCACATTGCGGCGAACGGGAGCGCCAACGTAGCCCGCCGATTTCACATCGGCTCGGATCGAAGATACGAACTTATCCTCACGAGCATGTGACGCTCGGAGTACACGCTACCCTATCGGCGGGTT
>PDLQ01000073.1 GCA_002591745.1 Lewinellaceae bacterium SD302 | reverse complement strand
CCACCGTTAACCCGCCGATAGGGTAGCGTGTACTCCGAGCGTCACATGCTCGTGAGGATAAGTTCGTATCTTCGATCCGAGCCGATGTGAAATCGGCGGGCTACGTTGGCACTCCCGTTCGCCGCAACTGCCACTTTAAAATGATAACTAAATAAAGTTGATTAATGAAAAATTGTCACTTATATCTACGAAGTATGCTCAAATTGTTATTGCTATTATCTATGCTGCTACCAATTCATATATTTTCCCAACCATTATTGATTGGTGATAAACAATACGACTTTTCTGGAGTGGACAAAATAGGAGACACGATCAAATTATCAGAAATCAATAACAAAGTAATATTGTTGCAGTTTACAGCAACATTTTGTGCTCCTTGTTATGAAGTTTATCCACAATTAAATGATTTAGAACAACAATACGGTGAGAAGATAGAAATCATCTTAATTCATTATGATGAAGAAATTGGTAAGTGGAATAGTATAATGAGTCGTAGGCAAATACCATCTAACTTCAAATCAATTTGGTATACTATTGGTGTAAGCAAAGAAAAATTATTTAGTATATATGGATATGAAGGATTTCCATACTTTGTATTAATAGATGAAAATAAATATTTAGTTGATAAATGGTTTGGCAATTATCCCAAAAAGCTCAACAGGAAAATTCGACGGATAATGAAAACTTAAACTGTAAATATGAAGTTATTAGAAATGATTAAAAAGTTCTTGCTAAATACTCCAATTTTACATAAAGTCGAACTCTTTTTATGTATAAATATAGGAATGATATTGATGACTCCGCTGCTATCACAAGAATATGGAGAATTAATGTATGTAGCTGCAAAGAATGGATTAATTATACGAAGTAGCCCTAACACTGACAGTCAAATAATTGGTTCTTTAAATTTTCAAGACAGTATCTTGTATAAACCTATTGATGTCATTGATACGCTTGATTTGAGGATTGCGTATTGGGTAGAATTAGATTTGGACACAATTAAAGGATATATCTTTTCAGGGTATTTAAATAACAGAGTTCCGCCATCTGAAAAATATGTTTCGTTGAGAGATATGTGGAAATATTTTAAAGTAAATTATCCATCTTTAATTGATACAACTATCTTTATTGACAACCCTGGAGATAAGAGTGACAAGACAATCTATTTGAGTATGGGGCTAAATCATAGTTCGAGGGGGTGGCATATTTGGGAGTATAGTTATTCTGAAACCATATATGAAGACATAACGATAAATGATATAATCAACCTCATAGAACTTACAGATTTCAATGGAGAAAACATTGAGTATCAGATATTGGTGGAATCAAATAAAATGAATTTTGATAATCTTAAATATACTCATGCTATTAACGATCCTCCTCAAATAGAAGTAACTATCAGCAAAGTTTATCCCAAGGGAGTTAAATTAATAGTACATGGAGGACTATAAAAATGCGGCGAACAATGCGCCACCGTCAACCCGCCGATAGGAGAGTGTAGGGCTTCGAGCGTCACATGCTCGTTAGGATAAGTTCGTACCTTCGATCCGAGCCGATGTGAAATCGGCGGGCTGCGTTGGCGCTTCCGTTCTATACAACACGCCTGGTAAAAACGGGCAGCTGCCCATTTCCGAAATTGCCTTTAAGATTCTTTGAGGCGAGTACAAATGATGCTGCATATTCTCGCTCTAATGGTCATGGATTGCCAAGAAATTTATATTCCGTCCTTGTGCTGTATAGAACAAAGTGCCACCGTCAATCGCCGACATGATGTTTACGCTTCCGAGCGTCACATGCCGTCGACATCAATTTCGTATCTTCGATCCGAGCCGATTGAAAATCGGCGCCTGCGTTGGCACTCCCGTTCGCCGCAAAAGTTATACTAATACGATTGATTAAGTAATAGTACATAAATAATCGAATAACTGTTTGCAACTATAGTCAGTAATAGCTGGTGATTTGAAAATTAGTGTTGTTCGATTAAATGTGTATCATTACATATTATGAGAAAAATGTTAGAAGTCAATCCTATTGCAAATGCCATAAGTCAGGTATACAATAAGTCGATTAAAATCGATTTAGTAAAACTATATTTCCCAGAAATTAAATATGTCAATAAATGGTTGTTTGTTAGTGATTATTCTTTCTCTAATATTAAGACTAATGACGTGATATCATTCAGCTTTATTCCTCATGTATATGATATGTTTGAATTGTCAAAATATATTAGAACAATAGCACCAAAAGATATTAAAAGAAGTAGAAGTATAAACACTGAATTTTCTGATTTTCTTAGGGGTTCCCCAATCTTGAATTTTTCAATAATAATACGTAATCATAGATATTTGAGTTTTCAAAATAGGGACAGGTTTAAAGAATCTTTGATTTATTCATTTGATGGATTAATAAAATATTTCGATGAATACTCAAGCTCATTAAAAAAAATGATATACATTTTCAATACGTAGAACTTTCAAAGCAAATGAGGGTGTTGAAAATGCATGTTGAAAATGATAAAAAATAGATCTAATTAAAAATATGCTTTTGGTAGTAGGAGTCGGTTCATACCTAAGTGCACAAATAGCTAATAGAACTAATGCTGAAATATTTGGCTGGTTTTCTGATCGAGACGCTATTAATGATTTAGCAAACAACTGCTCTCTTGGATTATATCACAATTTATTCAATGGATACTTGGTTAACAATGATTGCAAATTTATTTCAGCTCCATCGATGAGTAAGGATGATAAGTGGTATGAAGAAGTAATTCGAATTCCGGATTTATTCTGTGGGACAATAGCAGATATTAATTTTGTTGAACATTCGATAACGCATGACAAATTTTCTTCCGTGGTGAATAGTGTTATTATAGATAATTCTAGAAATTGTTTTATCATAAATGTCGATTTTTAAATGAAGAGGGATTAGTATCTTCATCAAGGTTATAGATGAAATCTAAATAATAGTCGATATTCAAACATAAGTTTGAGAAAATCGTAGTCTTATGTGATTTTATAATCATAATTTGCCCATATTTGGACTAAGAAATAAGAATGGTAGTCAAGAATAGCGAAATCTATACGCACTAAATATCCAGTAGGATAAAAAACAATATTAAATGATACATATAATTATTAAAATTGTAAGACTTTTTTTTTGGTACTTGTACGACTTTATTATTCTAGTATTAATGTTAGCCTGTATTGAGGAGTATTATGATAGAGGTTTTTCTTTCATAGTAATGGGTGTTATGATATGTTCTAAATTAATAATTTTTAGTCGGAACCAGGATAAAAGTAAACTTGTTGTTCAACAGGTTGTCATGTTTGCAGTAGTTTCTTTTACAAGTATATTTATAGGCTACTATGTTAATGATAGTGAAAATAGACCATTTGTATACAATTTTATTACCCCTGAGTATATTGGAGTTGATATAAATAGAGAAAAGGCATTCTATGAATCATGTAATAGATACTATTGGGAGATAGGTGTAGATAGCAGGACTTTAGCTTCAGTAATTAGAAAAGATTGTGGACTTATACTGAATGAAGCTAACGTAAGCAGCACCAATCTCAAAGGTTATTCATTTGATAACTATAATTCTAATACATCAGGTTACTTTGAGAAAAACGGTTTTACACATTTGCCGGTTGAGCATAAAAGTATAAGCTTTGTAAATAAAATTATTGGGTATTATTTTCAAGTATCAATAAATAACGTATTTGTAGTAACGCTATATATTGTGCTGTCGATAATTTTTATTAGCATACAAATTAACGTACTTTTTCAAAATAATAATGTTAAATCAAAATAGTTTTCATTCTTAAAATGCGGCGAACAATGCGCCACCGTCAACCCGCCGATGGTAGAGTAGGGCGCTTCGATCGTCACATGCTCGTAAGGATAAGTTCGTATCTTCGATCCGAGCCGATGTGGAAATCGGCGGGCTGCGTTGGCGCTTCCGTTGTCTGAAACCGCACACGTGATGGGTACACGGGCCATGATTTATATCCTTTTTAAGTAGGACTTCAAACAGATTTTAGATCAAGATATTGGATCATTATC
>PDLQ01000072.1 GCA_002591745.1 Lewinellaceae bacterium SD302 | reverse complement strand
CCCGCCGATAGGGTAGCGTGTACTCCGAGCGTCACATGCTCGTGAGGATAAGTTCGTATCTTCGATCCGAGCCGATGTGAAATCGGCGGGCTACGTTGGCGCTCCCGTTGGGCGAAATGCTGTACAACCAACAGCAAAAATTGAAACTAGTTTGAGTTAAAAAAAACATTTTGGGTTGATTTTTCCCTTGAAAAGCATTATTATTGTAATTGTATTCAATTTTTAGCCTAAAGTCCAAATTATGAGATTATTTTTATTCCTATCTAGTATCTTAGTTCTTGCTCTTCCATCTGTATTATTTGGGCAGGTCGAAAAGTTGTCCTTAGAGTTTATTTCTAGAAATTCTGACATTATTGTATACGGAACAGTAAAAGACGTTGTACCCTTTAGAAGCCGAGATGAAGGGTTTATCAAATCTGTAAATACAATTAAAGTTCAAAGTGTTCTAAAAGGGCAATATCCAGAGAATACACTTGACATAATTACGTTTGGTGGTCGTATTGGCGATGAGGTCATGACTTTTTCACATTTACCAGTCTTGACTAAGGATGAACGAGGATTGTTCTTTCTTAAAAAGTCAGGAAATAGATTTAGAATTTTTGGTGGGGTTCAGGGTGTAATTAAATTTGATGATTTTTTTGAGGGAAAAGCTAAATCATATTTTGATACTTATAATGATGTGTATGTTGATCTTTTTTCACGTTTAAAGATGATACTGGGGGAGAGATTTAATGATAATTTTGATTTGATAAATAGGAAATGTTTGCAATACAAGTTTGAATCTGAGCTTGTATTTGTAAATAATACCGTGAAATTGAAGTTACACACAAAAGCGAAACAGTCGTATGGGGCTAATAATGTATTAAGATTAGGGGTTATAGCTAAATATGACACTATATTATTTGGGATAAATGTTGTGCAAAATAATATAGTTTCATTTGAGAAAAATCCATTGTTGGTAGACTATTCTCTAGTTGCGCAAGATATAGCATCTGATAAATTCGGTGTCTTTTTAGAATTTGATCCTAGCAATAACCAATCAGTTCCAATAGCTCTTGGTAGTACTAATTATATTGATCTATTTGATTTAGAGACAATACCAGTCAATGTAAATAATCAACTAATTTTTGACCTTTTGCAATCTGAAATATTAGATGCCTCAGAGTACATAATAGAGACTGGTGGAACTTCAAAATATAATTGTTTAATTTATGAGGCTAACTTCGGAAACTTGTCGGATTCAATTTCAATTGAGTCTGTTGATTTCAGAACTGTAGCCGCGGGTGTAGATATTTTCGGAGAAGATGATTTTTTTACACCTGGTGAAATCACGATAAGAGGGAAAAATTTTAAAGAACCATTACCAGGTCAGTTTAAGCCCAGCGATATGATTTTGGGCTTTATAAATGCAGGTAAGTCTTCATCTTTTTACTGCTATCCACCAAAAAGGGATATTACTGTTTGGAACGATAGTACGATTACAGTGAAAGTTCCTGCTATTGATAGTAGTGGAAACAATCAAACTTATGCAGGGAACGGGCAAATTGTTGTTTTTAATCGCAATACTTTCGAAATAGCCTCTTCTGACTCCATTACTATTAATTATGTAGCTACAAATACAGTAGATGGATTTATCCAAGGACCTGATACTAGTAGAATTAGTGAGCCCATAAAGTTAATAGGTGCGAACGATAGTGCTGGCTATACTATCTACTTTACACAAAAAATTCTCGATTCAATACCTGGAGTTCAAGAAGCATTTCAAAGAGCTCTTGATACTTGGAGGTGCAATACGAGTTACAATGCTATAATTAAGGATTCGATTAATATTACTAATATTGATTCAGCTTGTGCTATAATTTTTAATGATACATTACCTGAAGGAGTTACAAGTACTTTGGCTGTGACAAGCAGGATTGCTCCTGATTGTGGTGCAGGAATAGTCCAAGGATATTTTCCAAAATTTGATTTGATTATTAATAAATATTTGTTTAGAAGTTCTACTGCTGGGCCGGAAGAAATAAATTGGCATACATCAATAAATCCTTTGCCTGAAGCAGCTGATACATTTCCAAATAGAGACTTAGAGACTGTAATCTTGCATGAATTGGGCCATGCATTAGGTTTAAGGCATATAAGGAATCCAGATGATGTTATGTTCCCTCTGCATCGAGGAACACTCAGAAGCTTATCTCCACAAACAGATTTGCAGGGTGGAAAACATTGCGTAAATATAAGTACAATGGATCCGCATTGTCAAAATAAAATGCAATTGTATAACTGTTTGTTAGATAATGTTTCTAATTATTTAGATCCAATAATAGATATAAAAATATACCCAAACCCAACTACTAATGTGCTGAATTTAGTTGTATCAGGAATAGTTAGTAATAATGGTGATAACTTTCATTTAATTATATATAATAGTATAGGACGCCAAGTTTACAGCAACCATTTCACTTTTTATGAAAAAATTGTTGTAGAAACTGAAAATCTAGAATGTGGATTCTATAATTTCGTATTGTCAAACGGAAATGGTGTTTCTTTTGCTGGAAAATTTGTAAAGCAATGAAATCACTATTTCTTATATTTTGTTTACTCATTCTTTCTTGTCATGCAGTCAGAATAAAAAATCCGTGTTCAATTTACAATGATAAGTGCTATGATGAGGTTTGTGGAACTATATCCGATAAGTGGTTAAACAATAAAGAAGGTAGTATTATCAAAGGCGATAAATTGTTCTGGGAGCTTTTTTTTCAACAAAATAATGAATGTTTTATTAATATAAAATATGAAGATATAGTTAATCATCTTGGATTGGGTGAGGTTATGAATGAAAGCAATAATATAATTAGACTTCGGTATGCTGTTAAAGACCGGAGGTCAGAATCAACTATGTTTGTATATTTTATTTATAGTTCTAAGAAGGAGGTAATTAAGGTTGAAATAGCTGAGGAGTTTATAGACTAAAAGTTTTAGCTTTAATTATTCGCCCAACACTGCGCCACCGTCAACCCGCCGGAATCTTCGGGCTAAAGATTGAGTTTGTATAAAATTTGGTTTATCTTCGGATAAACTTGGGAGTCGGCGTGCTGCGTTGGCGCTTCCGTTGGGCGAAACTTTGAACCCATAGTGATTGTTGTTATAGTATCTAGCTAATTCTTAAATGAGATAACTGATGTCAGTAATTGTAGAACAAGTTGATAATGAGATTCTTGTAAGAATTCCTTCAACAATGGATATTGAATTCATTCAATCAGTTATTGATAGAATGAAGTTTTTCGAAATACTATCTAGAAGCCAGGCTACCGATGAAGATGTAGATAGATTGTCTAAATTGACGAAGAAAAATTGGTCACCAGAAGTTAAGGCAAGACTCTCCCAAATGGACGAGTTTAAAGATTTATTTTAAATGGATATTTATATTGTCGATACCAATTTATTGTATTCATCGATACTAAAACCGAATAATAAAATAGCTAGATTTATTGTCGATTCATCAAGTTTCAATGTAAAATTACTAGCCCCGCAATATTTAGTTTCTGAAATTCTGAAGTATAAAGAAAGTATCAAAAATGCTAGTAATTATACAGATATAGAATTTGAGTTTGTGAAAAATGAACTCTTTAAATCAATCAAATTTATTGATGATGATATAATTCCGTTTGAGGAATGGATTAAGGCAATGCGAATAGTACGAGATATAGATTCTAATGACGTAAATTTTGTTGCTTTGAACAGCTTTCTTGATAAAACTCTCTGGACAGGCGACATGAAGTTATACAAAGGATTGAAAGCTAAAGGATATGAAAACGTTGTGACATTTAATCAGATTAAAGAAAAATACAATCTAGTATAGCGAACATGTTGCATAAATAATTTGATGACAAATACTTTTTATGAAATTATCATACTTTTTCCCACTTCTGTCTTTATTATTTATATCATGCGTAACTACTAATCTTGAAAAAGGTAAAGTACAGCCATTCGATAAACTACGATTAGATTATAATATTACAGAAATTAAAATATTAGATAAGAGGTCCAAGGAAATACTGACTGATGAAGCTAAAATTCCATTTATTTCAAGGCCTAAACAAATTAGGGTTTTCTATCCTAGAATATCTGATATTCATAAATCAATAATCGAAAAGTCAATATCGGATAGTTTTAAACCGATTAGAGACAGCTCTAACACTGTAGTGGTTGTAAATTTTTTACGTGCTGAAAAACAATTTTCGGCTACATCTACATCGGAAACTGAAAAAGCGATTATTTCAATTGAACTCATGCTAATTAAATCAACCAAAAGAATGTCTGCAGTTGCCAGCGAAGAGTATTTTTTCAAATCGATTGATGCAAAATCGAAAAGACTAGAAAAGTGGCGGTGCATCACATGTAAGGATAGACTATTTTCGGTATTCTCCATCTAAAAGTACTGAAACATCAGTAACTACAGGTCATTCGTCATATACGATCAATTTGATGCCAATCTACTTTATCCTTACATGTGATGCACCGCCAGAAAAGTTATATCAAGAGGCACTTAAATCAGCACTTTATAAGTGCATGAACAAAATAAGGTTACAAGATGATAGTCTCAATCAAATTAAATGAGAAACTTCCTGGATCATAAATTTTATTCGCCCAACATAGCGCCACCGTCAACCCGCCGATTATAGCGTTTGTCGCTTCGAGCGTCACATGCTCGTGAGGATAAGTTCGTATCTTCGATCCGAGCCGATGTGAAATCGGCGGGCCGCGTTGGCGCTACCGTTGCACGAAACAGAAAATCCATATATTACAGATCAGGTAAAAAAATAGTAGACTGAATTGAAATATTTTCTTACAAGTAGATATGGATTTATTCCTAAGATATTCATTTATCGGTA
>PDLQ01000071.1 GCA_002591745.1 Lewinellaceae bacterium SD302 | reverse complement strand
CCACCGTCAACCCGCCGATGTTAAGCCTGGCGCTTCGAGCGTCACATGCTCGTAAGGATAAGTTCGTATCTTCGATCCGAGCCGATGTGAAATCGGCGGGCTACGTTGGCGCTTCCGTTCGCCGCAATCCAAAAAGCTTGATGCTAACTATAGTATGTTGTTTCTTCTGATAATCATCAGTAGGTTTGCATACTATTGTTAGCAATGACAGGAAACAGAATAATACTTATTGAATTTGGTAAGAGGATTCAAGAATTGAGGAAGTCCAAAAGCCTTTCTCAAGAAAAATTGGCTCACAAAGCTGGTTTGCATCGAACTTATATAGGAATGATTGAGCGTGGTGAAAAAAACATTACGCTCATAAATATCTATAGGTTGTCACAAGCATTAGAAGTTGAAGTCATGAAATTATTTATTGCAGATGCCGATTAATGACTTACCTCAGAATATTCGAGATAGATATAGTTGTTACGAATGGAGACACTCCATCTCTATTCTAAAATATGAATTTCCAGAAGAATATTCGGACCTTCTAGATGTTTTGAGTGGTTTTGAACTTAAGCGTTCATCTATTGAAATGGCAGGAGGTAGGAAGAGTCCAATTGCTAGTTATTTCGATGAGTTTTTAGAGGATAGAGGTTGGGATGAAAAGAAATTTGATACTTCTCTAATTATAGATGGCATACAACATGATGTTCCAACACATAAAATCGACAGTTATAAGAATAGGGTTGCACTTGATGTAGAATGGAATAACAAAACACCTTTTTTTGATCGCGATTTGAATAATTTTAGACTCTTGCATGATAGGGGCGCAATAAGTTTAGCAATAATAATAACCAGATGCACTAATCTTCAAGACATATTTAATGGATTGGGTAAAGGTAAATCATATGGGTCTTCAACTACTCATATCAATAAATTGCTGCCAAAGATTAACGGGGGAGCAGCAGGAGGTTGTCCCTTGTTAGTGTTTGGAATCTCAAAAGCCGCATACGTAGACGATTTAGGTTAGAACAAAAAGTTTTATTATGATGCTTTAGATCTAAAAATTTTGATAACAGCAGAGCTTATGCTATGTTTGTAGTATGAACTTATTTAATCGTGTAGAGTCCAAAGTTGCACCTAAAATTCCTCATATCATTAAGTATATGGGGTCTAAGAGAAATATCATAGACTTTGTTGTTGATGCTATTGATGAACTTTACTTAGGAGAGGATCAGTACATGTATGACATGTTTGCTGGCTCTTCAATAGTATGCGGTTCGTTTAGAAATCTGATGAATGTCAGTTGTAATGATATTCAAAACTATTCTAAAATTGTTGGTGGAGTTTATCTGAATAATTATAATTGGGATTTACTCCCTAGTGATGTAATCGAAAAGTTTTTTGATGATGTAGAAGATAGAGTCGATGAATTTAAAAAGGTGAATAAATTTGAATCTATTGACTACAACAATTTTTCATCTTTTGAAGATGTTCTAAAATTAGAATTAGACCAAAGGAATCTAAGAGAAAAACTATTCAATAATAATTTTGATCACCTATTCGCTAAATACTTCAGTGGAACCTATTGGTCTTATGAGCAATGCGTATGGATTGATGCGATTGCGTCAGTTATTAGAAAAGAAAAATATAGTACCAAATTTTTATTTGATTTAGTTAATGGCGCTTTGATGTTCTCAATGGCTTATTGTTCGCAAAGCACAGGTCACTACGCACAATATAGAGACCTCAAACCAGATAACTTTAAAGATGTTCTAATTTATAGGAGAAAGGAGCTATTTCCAATATTCAAGAAAAAAGTCAGGACGTTAAAAGAATATTATAATGGTGAAAATAATCATGATCTCCGACATGAATTTACTTCTTTAGATTATAGAGATGCTTTAAAGAATGTAAGAAAAAGATCAATTATTTACGCTGACCCTCCGTATCAATTTGTGCACTACAGTAGATTTTATCATGCACTAGAAACTTTAGTGAAATATGACTACCCTGAGTTGAAATACAAAGGACGTTATCGAACTGACAGACATCAATCGCCATTTTGCATAAAGACGCAGGTTCCTAAGGCATTTAAAAGTCTATTTGAAGGAGCGAATTATTCAAACTCATCCATAGTGCTAAGTTACAGCAATTCTGGTATGATAACTCTAGAACAAATTTTAGATATAGCTAAATCTGAATTGAAAGGCTATTTGATTACAACCGAAGAGATTGATTATAAACATAGTACAATGGGAAGGCAAGGAGATAAGCATAGAGATGTAAAAGAAGTTCTAATTATTGGATCAAAAATGTAGTCATTATTTATGCGGCGAACATAGCGCCACCGTACATGCTCGTTCCTCGCACATCGTTGGCGCTTCCGTTCGCCGCAAATGTGTACAGTCACTATACCTAAAGCAAAGTGTATTAGAAGCCATAAGTCAGCGTCAATTAAACAATAAAATCTCAGACATGTCTAAAACTAGATAATGTAAGGGTTGTAAATATCTTTAGATAATAATTTGTATCTTGTTTAAAGGTAATCAAGTGAAAAATAAAATAATGAAAGAATTAGCTATTGAGGACAAACAAAAATTTTTGCAAGAGAACTATCCATTTGAAGACCCACCTAATTTAACGGATAAAAGGAGATGTATTCACTGTGATACTGTCTTCTATGTTGGTGATTTTAAAGTGTTTAAAGATAACACTGGAAATGAATTAATATGCTGCCCTAAGGCTCCTGACTGTAATGGCACTGTAATTGATTGGTTTAGACTGCTTTAAAAAGACTGTGATATATGATTTGGAAAATAATAGCTGCAATATTTGCAACGATAGTTTTAGGAATTTCTCTTTTTTGGAAGAAAAATTTCTCAAGATTACTTGATAATAGAGTAGTTAAGGTTATCGGATTACTGTTACTGCTATTATATTTAATTACAGAAACTAATATAGCTGTAGGAGACGTAAATAGTTCTAATAAGCAGAGGGAAAAGGTTGATTCTATTATAATGATCAGTGAAGATCTAATATCAGATTTGAAGAATATTCAAAATGATATGAACAACCTGAATGAAAATAATTATTTGATAAAGGTCGATCAAGAAAAACTACAACAAAGATTAGATTCTATACTTTCAACGTCTAAAAAATTATATGAATCTACTTATGAAAGCGAAAAAAGATTGGATAAGGTTGATAAACTGCTGAGAAACAGAGAAAATCAAGTTCGACTAAACTTAGTAGATAAAAGCCCTAAGATAACTATCAACACTGGTGATCTGAGTTTTGACACTATGCCTGATAATTCAATTAAAATAGTTATTCCTTTTTCAAATTTCGGAGAAAGGGAAGCTACAAATCTTAGTGTTTCAATCGCGTTTATTTATACTGATAGTACATACCAATTGAAAGAACATGCTTTATTCAATAAATTAATTCCACAAAAGGTTCAACCTAATGGTGTCGCTACTGTGAGATTCTATTTGTTCAACTCTCAAGAATTTATTGAGTTTAAAAAAGGATTATGTATAGCTGTAATTTCATATAAGGATAACTTACTTAACACTACTATTAAAGATAGATTTGAAGTCATCTTAACCAATTTAGATGACCAAATAATTAAAAGTATATACTTAGATAGCGATAAAAAATCTTATAATAATTATATGAATAACAACAATATAGATGAAATTTTTCTAATTAATTAATTTGTGCGGCGAACATAGCGCCACCGTCAACCGCCTCCATAATGTTTTAGGCTTCGAATGACACATGCTTGGCGAGACTATTTCGTATCTTCGATCCGAGCCGATTGAAAATCGACGGCCGCGTTGGCGCTCCCGTTCTGTGAAACTCAAACAACCGTGAAGCTATTTGAACTTATAATACGATATGCCCTCATGTCAATTGTTGTTATCCTATTTCTGAAAGTTGGAAAAACTGTAAGGTGTACTGACTTTCAAATGCAATCATTCTACTAGACATTTTTGACCTATAATTAGTTGGCAACCATAGAACTATAATAATGGATATTAATCATCAATAATTTATCATATAAGTAATTTGTATTTGTTAAAGTCTAATATGATTATGTTCCATCGTGATTGTGATAAAATATGCTGAAATTTAGGAAATGTAATATCTCGGAAATATGAACTGTTTAATAAGGATTATAAATTAAAGCACTTATAATCAATTGCTTATAAGTAGGATATGCTGTTCTGTAAACGGGGATGAAGTTTAGAATAAACTTTTGAACTTTATACGTGTTGATTCTGTATATTTGCACGTACAATTTGATGTAATGGATAAGAAACTAACTTTAAGCCTTAATTCAATGATTATTGAAAAAGCAAAGGGCTATGCTAAGAATCACGGTACAAGTCTATCAAAGATGATTGAAAACTACTTATCATCAGTTATAGAATCTAATAAAGATGATGATGAAAAATTTACTCCTTTAGTAAATCGGTTGATCGGAGTCATTGATTTTCAAGATGAGGATGATAATATGAAGTTGGATTACTCAAGCTACTTAATGAATAAATATAAATAATGAAAAACTTATTCATTGATACTAATATAATTATTGATTTACTTGCTAAAAGATCAGAATATACTGTAGCTGCAGAAATATTTACCTTAGCTGATAAAGGAGAAATTGAATTATATGTGTCTTCTCTTTCTTTCTCTCATATGCAATATATTTTAAGGAAAATTTTAGGAAATGATAAAGCTATCAAAGTGCTAAGAGACCTAGAATTAGTGGTAGTTATATCACCAGTAGATGGTAAGATTGTTAAGTTGGCATTAAATGATGATGACTTTAAAGATTTTGAAGATGGTTTGCAGTACTACTGCGCATTAGAGGCTGGAGCAGATGTTATTATCACAAGAAATTTGAAGGATTTTAAATCTTCTAAAATTCCTGTTATGACTGCGAAACAATTTTTAAGTTTAAAAGAAAAGTAATTCACAGAACAATGCGCCACCGTCAACCCACCGATGGTAGCGTAGGGCGCTTCGAGCGTCACATGCTCGTAGGGATAAGTTCGTATCTTCGATTCGAGCCGATTGGAAATCGGCGGGCTGCGTTGGCGCTCCCGTTGTCTGAAACCGCACACGTGATGGGTACACGGGCCATGATTTATATCCTTTTTAAGCAGGACTTCAAACAGATTTTAGATAAAGATATTGGATCATTCTCAAACGCTTAAGTTT
>PDLQ01000070.1 GCA_002591745.1 Lewinellaceae bacterium SD302 | reverse complement strand
TGATAATGATCCAATATCTTGATCTAAAATCTGTTTGAAGTCCTACTTAAAAAGGATATAAATCATGGCCCGTGTACCCATCACGTGTGCGGTTTCAGACAACGGGAGTGCCAACGCAGACGCCGATTTTCAATCGGCTCGGATCGAAGATACGAAATTGATGTCGACGGTATGTGACGCTCGGAAGCGTACCCATCAGATCGGCGATTGACGGTGGCACTTTGTTCTATACAGCGCAAGGACGGAATATAAATTTCCTGGCAATCAATAATTATTAGAGCGAGAACATCCAGCATCATTTGTACTCGCTTCAAAGAATCATAAAGACAATTTAGCAAATGGGCAGCTGCCCGTTTTTACCAGGCGCGTTGTATAGAACGGGAGCGCCAACGCAGCCCGCCGATTTCCACATCGGCTCGGATCGAAGATACGAACTTATCCTCACGAGCATGTGAGGCTCGAAGCGCCCTACTCTACCATCGGCGGGTTGACGGTGGCGCATTGTTCACCGCATTATAGATTTTATCAGAAAAGTGCGTGATTACTCTTATATTTGGTTCGAAAGCGATTGCGTGATATTTTCCTTGCGCATATAAACAAGTTGCACAACATTTCGGAAATTCATAACTTCAATCAAAACTGTAACAAATCCACCACATTGACTACTAATGAATTGAATATAAAAGTTAAAAAGATGAAAAAAAACACGACACAGACAATTTTATTTATTATTGGTATAGTATGTCTTCCTATAACTTTGTATCAATATTTTACATTAGGAGATTCAGATTTTAAATATTTGATTGGAGTTTTTGTAAGTGTATGGCTTATTTATGATTATTATATTTACAAAACTAATAAACCTCATATTCTGAATATCATAAAGAAAAAGTTATCTAAAGAAAACCAATGATATTTTCGTTAAACGAATAGACTTTTGAAATGAAAATTTTCAGAAGTAAAAATTCTTTAATGGTTAAGATAATTACACTTAGTGTCATTTATTCTATTCTTCTTAATTGCTCTGACTTTAAAATCACAAACAACAGTTATGGTTTAATTGGAGAAGCAGTTTTATGTTCATAGATAATTGGAACAATATTTTGCTTCTATGAGAATTCACTGAATAAAATAATAATTGGAAAAGAAAAGATTATTCTAAAAAGAAAATTGACAGATTGTAATTCCGTTTTCTAAAATAAAAGAAATTCAAAATTAGAATATTCGAATGTTACAATGACTATTGGTAGCAAAGATGTTTTTGGTTTATTGAAAGTGCAATGGACAATTTCAAAGTTTCGTTAAAAACAGATAGGAAATGATGAAAATTGTAACTGACAATGAAAAATATATCTTAGTTCTGAAAACTCAACAGAATTAGTAAATGAATTAAAAAACGTTGTACAACAATGTATAACCGCAATTACGGCGGATTCGACTACGTCCGAATCCACTCGGAATTGCTAACGTTAGTGCTAAACCGAAAAATTCGCGTACTTTAACCCGTAACTGACGGTTATACGAGAACGTTGTGTGCAATTTGAAAATCCAGCTTTGAATTGAATGAAATGATAGAAATAAAATCTTTTGGTTACTACGAAAAACATATTCAAACTGAATATATAATTGACCATTGTGGAATTGACTTGGAAAAGCTCGGAGAGCTGAAAAGCAAGTTTGAATATAGAGTAAATTTAGATTCAGAACCATTTCTAAATTCCGAAAAACTAAAAACCGAATTAAAAGAATTGACGGATTTTATTATCAAGAAATCGCTCAAGCCGATTTGGTATAAAATAAACGTAATTGACCAAGCAATAAATGAATATGTTGGAATTGGATTCTTGAATAATGAGAAATCTTGGGTCAACTTTGTTATTGAATATTTAAAAAATGACAGAGCTGAACAAAGTGGAGATACAATTTTAATAGTATTTGACTTGAATTTTGAATGGTGTATTTGTTTTACTTTGAGCCAAGATAATTCTAATTTAATAATTGAACAATATAAAAAAACTGCACACAACAATGTATAACCGCAATTACGGCGGATTCGACTACGTCCGAATCCACTCGGAATTGCTAACGTCTGTGACAAACCGAAAATTAACGCATATTAACCCGTAACTGACGATTATACGAGACCGTTGTGCAATATTTACCAAAAAAACGAAAACGAATGAAAAAAACCTTAATGAGTTTACTATTTGGACTTTTAATCACAGTAATCTACGCTCAAGAAAATAAAATTGCAACGGAAAAAATATGGAGAGTGAATTTCATAAATCCAGGTGTTGAATTGGAATTACCGACTGGAACTTACTCAACCTTTTCTGCCGGACTTGGAATTGGCTATGGAGGAGGATATCCTGACTTGACTTTTGCGGGAAATGGGTTTATTTACATAATCAGTCCATTTTTAGATGTTCAAGAAAAGTGGTTTTATAATCTGAATAAACGGAACAACAAAAACAGAAGGACCGAAAATAATTCTGGAAATTTTGTTTCATTGAGATTTATAACTCGTGGAAATTCTATCGCTGAAAATGTAAACCGAACATCTGATTTCGATTTCGCAATTGGACCTACTTGGGGAATTCAAAGAAAATATGGAAAGAATTTTCACTTACTTTTTGACGTCGGACCTCAATATTATTTCGACACAAATGGAAATGGAAATATTTGGCCAATAATGTTACAGTTGAATTTAGGATTTGACTTTAAAAAGAAATAAAAAAACGTTGCACAACAATGTATAACCGCAATTACGGCGGATTCGACTACGTCCGAATCCACTCGGAATTGCTAACGCCAGTTCTTAACCGAAAATTATTAACTTTAATCCCGTAACTGACGGTTATACGAGACCGTTGTGTTCAATGTCAAAAAAACTGCAAACATTAAATCGTAGAAAGATTATGAATAAAAAACTAAAATATATAATTTATTTATTTTCTGCATTTTTAATTTTTTTGGTATGCTATGCTATAAATTATGTCTTACGAGTAAACAACCAAGCAGAAGTAAATAACATTATAGGTAATCGAGAATTTTTCTACACTTATGATAAACCTATCAGTAATAAAGCCCGATATGGGCAAATTAAAATGAGGCTTACAGATAGGAATCTTGTGAATTTTGCCCTTAAAAATCAAATTTTTGAAGCAAATGCTGAACCTATTCCTGAAGAAGTTGAAAATACAATAAACATAACAAAAAAACAGATTGAAGGTAGAGATTTGTACTTTTTAACATCAAAAGACAACCCCAATCCGTCCAAATATATTTTCTTCATTCACGGTGGTGGTTATGTCTTTAATATAATGGAATCTCATTGGAATCTCATTAGAAATATTATGAGCCAAGCCAATGTTGGAGCTATTGTCCCTGATTATGCTTTAGCCCCTGACAACAAAGCTAAAAATAGCATTCCAACCTTGATAAAAATGTATAAAGAGGCATTAAACTATGTTGATGGAAAAGAAATTTTCGTCATTGGAGATAGTGCTGGCGGTGGATTGAGTTTAATACTGGGGCAACAATGCGAGAAATACGCCCTTAACACACCTAGTCAATTGATATTACTTTCGCCTTTTGTTGATATTAGTTTAGAAAACCCCGAAGCAAAGATTATGGATAAAAGAAGTGCCTATTTGCCCCTAGAAGGCTCTCTAAAACTTCAAGATTATTGGTGTGGCGATTTAGACAATAAAAATCCGTTGGTGAGTCCTTTATATGGTGACATGAAATTACTGCCACCAGTATCTATTTTTATAGGTGGACTCGAAATATTTTTACCCGATGGATTAAAATTAGCAGACAAACTGAAAGAAAACAATAAACCATATAGAGTGTACTATTATCCAATGATGTGGCACGCTTGGCAAGGTGGTTATCCCAATATGCCTGAAGATAAGGATGCCGTTGAGCAAATCGCAAATTTGATAAATATCGGCTTTGAAAATAAGTAATAAATAATTTTTTGCACGAAAAAAGGCTTGTTTATGAAAAGTAAATCAAAGGTTCTCATCTCAATATTTATTGCGACGTTAATTTCAACATCTTGTAGCGTTGATAAGGGGGAATTTATTTATCCTTTGTGGGATGGTGCAGAATGGATGGACGATTACTATATCGCAGGTAAGCTGGATGAACAAACATACGCCATTTCAGAACCAAAAGTTAATTGGTATTACAACACAAGTTATCTTATTTTAGGAAAAGACAAGGCATTATTGTTTGATACTGGACATGGAAAAGACGGAAAAAATATTATGTCCGTGGTCAATAGATTAACAGACTTGCCAGTAATTACAATGTATTCACATTTTCATCTTGACCATATTGCTAATATTGAAAAACAAGACGATGTGTGGATGATTGACTTACCATACTTACGAAACAGAGTCAAAGACAATAAGCTGAAACTTACCAAAAGCGAAACCTTGTTATTCGGTTCGCCAACAATAACTGTTTCAAAATGGATAAAATCAAATGAAGTGATAGATTTAGGTAACAGAAAAATACAAGTGCTTAACCTCCCAGGACACACAACAGAGTCTATTGTTTTAGTTGACAAAAAGTACAAACAAGTATTTACAGGCGACTTTTTCTACGACTCACAATTAGATTATGTTGATTTACACCATGATACACAGGCTAGTATTTTAATAAAATCCGCAGAAAAAGTAGTCGATAAATATAATGATAGCTATGTTTTTAATGGCGCTCATGGTTTTCCGAGACAATCCTACTCAACTTTAAAAAAATATTTAAGCTTTCTCAAATCGTATGATGATAAAACACTTGATTCAAAAATAAGTTTAACATCTATAGGCTTTCAAACCGTCTATGAAAAAGATGGAATGAGAATGGCAACACCAACATATGGAGGCTCAATAACTAATCAATTAATAATCAATGTGATTTTAGGTGCAATAATTTTGATTTTGGCTATTGTTTTTGCTAGAAAAATAATGAAGGACAAAACACTGAAACACAACAATGGCTATAAGTAATTGCTTTCTATCGTCAGTAACTACTCATAGCCGAGACCGTTAAATTCGATTGGCACACGCTAAAATTGGCAGTTGCGGTGAACGGGAGTGCCAACGCGGGCGCCGATTTTCAATCGGCTCGGATCGAAGATACGAAATTGATGTCGACGGTATGTGACGCTCGTAAGCGTACCCATCATATCGGCGGTTGACGGTGGCACTTTGTTCTATACAGCGCAAGGACGGAATATAAATTTCTTGGCAATCAATTACTATTAGAGCGAGAACATCCAGCATCATTTGTACTCGCCTCAAAGAATCATAAAGGCAATTCCGGAAATGGGTAGCTGCCCGTTTTTACCAGGCGCGTTGTATAGAACGGGAGCGCCAACGTAGCCCGCCGATTTCACATCGGCTCGGATCGAAGATACGAACTTATCCTCACGAGCATGTGACGCTCGGAGTACACGCTACCCTATCGGCGGGT
>PDLQ01000007.1 GCA_002591745.1 Lewinellaceae bacterium SD302 | reverse complement strand
AGGAATCAGGTCGTTGAACTGGTAGAAACCAGCACCGTTCGTCGTCGTGGTCGCTTCCTGTACGCCGTCAACCAACAGGTTGACCGTCACGCCCTGGATGCCAGGCTCTCCGTCCTGGACACCGTTGGCATTCTCGTCAAGGAAGACAAAGTCGCCAAGGCTGGCTGTTTCGTAGAAACCAGCGTCGTTGGTGTCGTCATCCTCTCCGGACTCCAGGTTGATCACGCCGGTCTGGCCGCCTACGTTGTCGCTGTCGACGGTGTCGTCGCCACCTTCGTTGGCCGGGCTCGGCGTAAGGCCAGTCGGGGTCTCGAAGACTACGATGTAGTCACCGGGAACCAGGTTGTCAAATTCGTACAGGCCGTCAGCGTCGGTGGTCGTAGCAGCAACGGGGTTACCGTCAGCATCCAATACCGGATCGCCGTTCTCGTCCGTCAGACTTACTACGACACCTTCGATGCCTTCGTCATCTACCGGATCCTGGATACCATCACCGTTATCGTCCAGGAAGACGTAATCACCAATGCTCGCTGGTTCGTAGAAGCCGGCGTCATTCGTGTCGTCATCTTCTCCAGAGATCAGGTTAATGACACCCGTCTGGCCACCTACGTTGTCGCTGTCGACGGTGTCGTCGCCACCTTCGTTGGCCGGGCTCGGATCGAAACCGGTCGGTGTTTCGAAGACTACGATGTAGTCACCGGGAACCAGATTGTCAAATTCATAAAGACCGTCAGCGTCGGTAGTCGTAGAAGCAACGGGGTTACCGTCAGCATCCAATACCGGATCGCCGTTCTCGTCCGTCAGGCTTACCACAACGTTGGGAATACCTTCTTCCAGCGGGTCCTGGATACCGTCGGCATCCTCGTCCAGGAAGACTTGGTCACCAATGCTCGCCGGAGCGTAGAAACCAGCGTCGTTGGTGTCGTCGTCCTCACCGGAGGTCAGGTTGATGACGCCCGTCTGGCCGCCTACGTTGTCGCTGTCGATCGTGTCGTCGCCACCTTCGTTGGCCGGGCTGGATACCAGACCGGTCGGTGTCTCGAAGACCACGATGTAGTCACCGGGGACCAGGTTGTCAAATTCGTACAGACCGTCAGCGTCGGTAGTCGTAGAGGCAACGATGTTGCCATCGGCATCTTCTACCGGATCGCCATTCTCATCTGTCAGGCTCACCACAACGCCTTCAATACCCTCGTCGTTTACGGGGTCTTGAATACCGTCGGCGTTCTCGTCAAGGAAGACGTAGTCGCCGATGCTTGCGGTCTCGTAGAAACCGGCATCGATCGTCGGGTTGTTCTCACCGGATGCGAGTACCACGATCTGACTCAGGCCAGTCGTCTCGTCGGCATCACTATCCTCAGTGTCCTGGCTGTTGCCGTTGGCGTCCTGAGGGCTTCTTTCGAAGCCGAAGGGAGCAACAAACTCAACCTGGTATTCAACGCCGGGGATCAGGTCGGTGAACTGGTAGAAACCAGCACCGTTCGTCGTCGTCGTCGCTTCCTGTACACCGTCAATCAACAGGTTGACCGTCACGCCCTGAATGCCAGGCTCTCCGTCCTGGATACCGTTGGCATTCTCGTCAAGGAAGACAAAGTCGCCAAGACTGGCTGTTTCGTAGAAACCAGCGTCGATAGTCGGATTGTCTTCTCCCTCCATCAAAGTGATCGGAGCTGTTACTCCGCCAGCGAGCGCGTCACTGTCGAGTGCATCGTTTCCACCTTGATCAGCAGGGCTTGGGGTAAGGGTACCTGGTGTTATAAACTCTACACTGTAAACCCCTGGAATCAGGTTGGTGAACTCGTAAAAGCCATCCTCACCGTTATTGGTCACGGTCGTAGTAGTGGCGATCACGTTATCGTTCTCGTCCAATAGATTGACAGTGACACCGTTGATGCCTTCTTCACCTGGGTCCTGGATACCATCGCCATCCTCGTCGAGGAAAACAAAGTCGCCGAGACGAGCACAAAGATTGGCGTCTACGGTGATGGTTACCTCGTCGGTATCCATACAACCGTTAGCATCAGTGATTTTCACCTTATAAGTAGTCGTTTCAGATGGGCTTACATCTAAACTAGCTTCCATGGATACGATCGTTGGATCGTCGTTGATGGTCCATTCGATAGTGTAGTCCGGCGTTCCTTCAGTGATATTAGCGTTAAGGCTGACTTCTGTTTCAGCACAAATGGCGTTATCGGGTTCACTGGTCGTGATCTCAACTACTGGGTTTTCATTAACCGTTACAGTTACATCGGCAACGTCGGTACAGTTGGTTACGCCTCCGTCGCTGGAAGTGTAAGTGCTGGTTACCGTTACGGAGTAAACCGTCGTCACTGTAGGCATCACGTTTATAGAAGCCGTCGTGGCATCACCGGCATTTGCGCCCCATTGGTAGGTGAATACACCGTTACCACCACTAGCCATAGCTACCAGGGTAGCCGTCTCACCCACACAAATGGTTTGCGGAGCAACCGTCACTTCCGGGGCAGGCTCGGCGGTAATCATAGCGATATCACGCTCGAAGCAACCATTGGCATCGGTTACTTTCAAGTAGTAGTTAGTAGTGCCCAATTCAGTAGGGGTTACCGTGATCTGGTCATCGGTAGAAAATACTGCTCCTCCTAGAGTCAGGCTCCATTCATAAGTAAATGGTGCCTCACCACCTTCTACGCCTTCCACAATGAAGGTGTGGCTTTCACCCAGGCAGATCGTAATGTCGTCGCTTACGTCAGGAACAGGCAGGCTATTCACCTCTACTTCCACCTCGTCGGTATCCGTACAGCCATTCGCATCAGTTACTGTTACGGTGTAGATTGACACACCCAAAGTGGTTGGGGTAACGGTAATGCCAGCCGTCGTCTGGCCGGTAGACCAAGCGTAGGTGTAAGGCGCTTCACCGCCGGTAGCCGTAGCTTCCAGTTCAGCAGATTGGTCGAAACAAATAGACTCGTCATCACCAGCGTCAACTATCGGACGTTCGTTTACGGTAGTTGTGAAACTGTCACTAGCGTCACAACCATCCCGGGTTACCGTAAGACTTACCGCTTTGTTGCCCGCCGTGGCGTAAGTAACCGTAATCGGGCCAGCACCAGTAGTTGCACTTGGTGTGGCGTCGGCAGTGAAGGTCCAGCTGTAAGTGGCTCCAGCACCGGCATCAGTCGCCGTGTAGGTAGCCGTCATATTCATTTCACTGTCTTCCTGACAAACTTCGTCCGTACCACTGATCATAGCAACCGGAGCATCCGGGTCATTCAGGGTGACGGTAGTTACGTCGTACGTACAGAACTCATCTGGAGCACAGTAACGGACCTTAATATCGTAGGTGCCGGCCGTCAGTCCAGTGAACAAAGTCTGGTCGCAAGTCTCATAGGTCATGCCACCATCAAGGCTAAGCTGGAAGCTCTCACCCGCAGGCACACTTACCGTAAAGTCAAGTTCTCCATCGGTTCCCTGACAAGTAGTCGGGTCGTTTTCTTCAACCGTTACCACTGGTTCAGGTAATACGCGGATGTCTTCAGTATCCGTAGACTCACAGTTGTCCTTCATTACTACCAAAGTAGCAGTGGTTTCAAGTACCGTGGCGGTACCAGCTACCGAATAAACTACTGTGTGTGGTCCAATGCCCGTAGCAGTAGCTGGAGTGGCATTGTCACCAAAGTCCCAGTTATAGGTAGCGCCAGCACCGGCGTCGGTAGCCGTAAATACGTATTCGTAGTCTTCACACTCGTTACCCGGAAGGGCGGTGATTTCAGCAAGCGGATTGGGGGTTACATTGATCGTACCCTCAGCAATGGTTTCACAACCGTTAGCGTCAGTGACCGTCACTTCATAAGCAGTAGTGGTGTTCAGTGGGCCGTAGGTGGCCGTGGTAGCAGTAGAAGAATTGTCTTCCCAGGCATAAGTGAACGGTGCGTCGCCAACACTGGTGGTTACCGTCAAGATACCTTCGTCTCCGGCACAGATAGTGATGTCGGCTACGTCGGCAACCGGATCAGGCTTGACCGTGAAATCAATCGGAGTTGCGTCGGCAGTACCACAAGCTTCTCCACTACAGTCGTACATGGCCATTACCACGTAATCTCCAGCGCTCAAGTTGGTAGGCACGGCAAAGGTTGCTCCTTCACCCGTAGCTACTATCGGTCCGCCGTTGGCTTCGCGAATCACCCAGTCTACCGGGTCACAATCCAGTCCGCCAGTGACGGTACTGGTCAAAGTAGCAGTCTCTCCGAGACAAAGTACATCGTCATCGATGCTGATTGTCACGACCGGATCTGGTGTAATGGTGTAAACAATGGGATCCGTAGTCATGTCATCACAACCTTCTCCGCCACAACTGTAAGTAGCACGAATTTCGTAATCACCAGGGGCAAGACCGGGGCCAACCTGGGTGATCGGACCAGTTCCGGCCGGACCCCAGTCGGCAGCACCAACCGGACGGCCCTCAAATACAACGCTGTTGCAATCAAGACCACCGCTCGTGGTTGAAGTAACCGTAATGGTTCCATCTTCACAAACATTGTCCAGATCCAGTTCGATGCTGATCGCAGGATCGTCAACTACGGTGATGGTTACTTGGTCGGTGGCCTCACAGCCATTCTCGTCAGTGGCAGTAACCGTGTAGGTCGTCGTAGCCGTCGGGCTTACGTCAACACTGCTACTTTGAAGTCCACCCGGCATCCAAACGTAAGTAATTGTTCCAGTGCCACCGCTAGCCTCAGCATTCAACGTTACCGTACCACCTTCACAGATGGACTCATCCTCGGAGGCCTCAACTGTCGGAGCGTTCTCATCGCTCAGGTTAACATCCTCAATGTCAATCGGACATTCTCCGTTACCCCAGCGAACGTAGAGATCGTAGTTTCCGGCGTCCAAGTCAGTAAAGGTGTAAGAGCCGGCGTTATCATCAACCTGGGTATAAGGTCCCGCTGCACCATTAAGGCTGAATTCAATACTGGCACGATCAGGATTGTCTGCAAAAGTGATAGTGATCGTTCCGTTGTCCTCTCCACAAGTCGGGTTAGTAGAGCTAACGTCAGTAACCTCAGGAGTGTCATAGATGGTAATCGTTACCTCATCATTTGCTTCACAACCAGCAGCGGACTCTACATCCAGACTTACCGTAGCCGTACCGTTTCCGTTTTGGCTAACAGGCAACGTATAGGTAACTACGTGTGGGCCGGCACCGGTAGCGGTGGCCGGGCTCGCATTGGCACCGAAGTTCCAGATATAGCTGGCACCTGCACCGGCATCGGTTGCCGTGAAGGTCACGGTTTCGCCGGAACAAACCGGAGCATCTTCGTTGATCTCCGCAACTGGCAGTGGGTTCACCGTCACCGTAACGTCGGTTTCATCCGTACAGTTGGTTACGCCGCCATCCATAGAGATGTAGGTACTGGTAACCGTCACGCTGTAGGTAGTTGTGACAACGGGGTTCACGTCTACAGAAGCCGTGGTCACGCTTCCGGCATTGGCACTCCACTCATAGGTAAAGGTGCCATTACCTCCGGAAGCCATGGCTTCCAAGGTAGCCGTCTCGCCGATACAGATCGTTTCAGCTTCTACACTAACTTCTGGATTTGGTACTACTTCAACCATCGCAATATCACGCTCGAAACAGCCATTGGCGTCGGTTACTTTCAGGTAGTAATTGGTGGTCCCCAAATCAGTAGGGCTTACCGTGATCTGGTCGTCGGTAGAGAATACCGCTCCGCCCAGTGTCAGACTCCACTCATAAGTAAAGGGAGCTTGGCCACCCTCAATACCTTCGATGATAAAGGTGTGGCTTTCGCCCAGACAGATTGTGATATCGTCGCTCACATCCGGTACGGGCAGACCATTAACAGTTACGTCTACCTCGTCGGTATCCGTACAGCCGTTGGCGTCGGTTACCGTCACGGTGTAAGTCGTTACACCCAAAGTAGTTGGGGTAACAGTGATTTCCGCGGTAGTTGCGCCGGTACTCCAGGCGTAGGTATAGGGAGCTTCACCACCAGTTGCACTTGCTTCCAGAACAGCGCTGGCATCTAGACAGATACTTTCGTCATCGCCAGCGTCGGCAACCGGACGCTCGTTTACCGTAAGGGTAAATACATCGCTTGCCGAACATCCCAGACGGGTAACCGTCAGCGTTACGGTTTTGTTACCGGAGGAAGCGTAGGTTACGGGGCCCGGGTTCTGCTGATTGGATGTCTGCGGCGTTGCGCCGGCTCCAAAGTTCCAGCTATAGGTAGCCAGCAAGCCAGCATTGGTTGCCGTGAAGACAGCCTCTGCATTCATCTCAGAGTCTTCCTGACAAACTTCAGCCGGTCCGTTGATCTCTGCCGTTGGGGCTAGTGGATCTTCCAGGACGACTGTGGTGACATCATAAGGGCAATCCTCGTTACAGTAACGTACGACAATGCTGTAAGTACCGGAAGAAAGACCAGTGAAGATCGTTTGGCCACAGTCTTCGTAAGTATCGCCACCGTCCAGGCTAATCTGGAAGCCAGTGCCAGCAGGCAGAACCACGCTTAACTCAATGGAGCCGTTGGAGCCCAGGCAAAAGGTTGGATCGTTCTCGGCGGTCACCGTTACTTCCGGCTCCGGGCGTACGGTCACATTTTCGGTATCCGTGGCCTCACAATTGTCTTTCGTGACTACCAAAGTAGCAGTGGTGTTGTTCTGGACCGTAGGCCCGTCCGTAGTGTACACCACCGTGTGTGGGCCGATGCCCGTAGCAGTCGCTGGAGTGGCATTATCACCAAAGTCCCAGCTATAAGTAGCGCCAGCACCGGCGTTAGTTGCTACGAATTCATATTCAGTTCCTTCACACTCGTTACCCGGAAGGGCGGTAATCTCGGCAACTGGATTAGGGGTTACATTAATCGTACCCTCAGCAATAGTTACACAACCATTAGCATCAGTGACCGTCACTTCGTAAGCAGTGGTGGTATTCAGTGGGCCGTAGGTGGCCGTGGTAGCAGTAGAAGAATTGTCTTCCCAGGCATAAGTGAATGGCGCATCACCGACACTGGTAGTTACCGTCAAGGTACCTTCGTCTCCGGCACAGATCGTGATGTCGGCTACGTCGGCAACCGGGTCAGGCTTGACCGTGAAGTTAACCGGAGTTGCGTCGGCAGTACCACAAGCTTCACCGCTACAGTCGTACATAGCCATAGCTACATAATCACCGGCACTCAGGTTAGTCGGTACGGCAAATGTTGCTCCTTCACCCGTAGCTACTACCGGTCCGCCGTTGGCTTCACGGATCACCCAGTCTACGGGGTCACAGTCCAGTCCGCCAGTGACGGTGCTGGTCAAAGTAGCAGTTTCTCCGAGACAGAGAACATCGTCGGAGATTACAATCGTGACCTCAGGCAGCTCTGCTACGTTGATAGTCACAATATTGGAATTATCATTATCACAACCCGTACCGTTACAGATATAACGGGCACGGAACTGGTAAGTACCCGGGGCCAGTTCGGAACCGGTCGTCAGGGTAGCACCGTCGGGGCCGGCACTGACAAAAGTACCGGAAGTACCGGGGCGGAACTGCCAGCGAACTTCCTGGCAATCCAGACCGCCGGTAACGGTACTGGTGAAAGTGATGTTGCCGCCTTCACAGATGTCGCTTCCGTCGGCAACGATGGTTACCTCGGGGTCATCTGCTACTGTAATGGTTACCTGGTCGGTAGCCTCACAGCCGTTCTCATCGGCAGCAGTGACTGTATAGGTCGTAGTTGCGGCTGGGCTTACATTTACGTTTGCACCGCTTAGGTTACCGGGCATCCAAACGTAGGTGATGGTTCCCGTGCCACCGCTGGCGTCAGCATTCAATGTTACCGTACCGCCTTCACAGATGGACTCATCGTCGGAGGCTACTACACCCGGACCATCTTCGTCATTGAGGACGACATCTTCCAGATCGATTGGACATTCGTCGTTACCCCAACGGGCATAAAGGTCAAAGCTTCCGGCACCAAGATTTACAAAGGTGTAAGAACCAGTATTGTCATTCACACTAACGTAAGGTCCATCCACTCCATTGATACTAAAGTCAATGGCGGAACGATCAGGGTTGTCAACAAATGAAATGGTAATCGTTCCGTTATCTAAGCCACAATTCGGGTTAGTGCTTTCAATGGAAGTAATTTCCAGGATGTCGTAAATAGTAACGTGCTCCGTATCGGATGCTGCACAGCCGTCAGCGGAAGTAACGTTAAGCGTAGCCGTGGCCGTGCCGTTACCAGTTTGATCAATTGGCAGTGTATAGGTTACTACGTGAGGGCCGATTCCCGTGGCAACTGACGGGCTGGCATTATCGCCAAAGGTCCAGTTGTAGGTAGCACCAACTCCTGCGTCATCGGCCGTAAAGGTTACGGTTTCTCCGGAACATACCGGATCATCGCTGTTGATGTGGGCATTTGGTAATGGATTAACGGTAACCGTAGCGTTGTCCGTGGCGGTACAACCGTTGGCATCCGTTACGGTAACAGTGTAAGTTGTCGTTGAGCCGGGGGAAACCGTAATGGTTTGTCCGGATTGACCAGTACTCCAGGCGTAAGTGTAAGGAGCTGTTCCCTGACTTCCGTTTGCACTGATGGTTGTAGACTCACCAGCACAGATAACGAGGCACTCATTATCACCTTCGGTCACGGATTCGCCGGAAAGGTTGAAGTTGAAATCGCCAAAATTGTTACTTGTAAAGCCTCCGCCACTTGTGGGCTGAGAAGATACGGTCAATTCAAACCAGCCACTCGCACCAAATTCATTGGCTTGATTTAGGTTTGCTCCAGTACCGACCTGGAAGGATTCGGCGCCAGTACGATGTGATACACGAATCGCACCACCGGCCAAATCGTTGGTTCCCGTCAGGACACCACTATAATTAGGATAGTAGTACCAATCGCTATTATCAACATCTCCGATACAGAGTGAGTTCTCTTTGGGTGAGCCAGCCGGCGCGTCAAAAGTGCGACCTTTGAATATAATGTCGAAATCAAAAGAAACATTGGCGTCAGCATTATTAACGAAACTTCCGGTGTAGCGGGCAGTACCGTTGGCGTTTTCAGCAAAGATGCCGTTTTCGACGCTGTAACGAGATTCTCCAGAGTAGTTGCTGGTTAATCCAGATAAGAAAAAAGCGTAATTGTTACTGTTACAGTCCCCTTGAGTATTACTGGCAGTACGATTAACGATTGGGTCAGCCTCACAGGTAATTACCGCAAGCGGTGAAGAGGTATTTGAGACATTGACGGATGCCTCATCAGTACAATCGTTAGCGTCCGTTACGGTTACAGTATAAGTGCCCGTGGACAGTTGGCTGATGGTTGCGGTAGTTCCACCGTTACTCCAGGCAAAGGTAAAAGGTGCCGTACCACCGGATACCGTTGCGGTAGCAGTGGCATCGTCATCATCACAACTTGAGTTCGTGCCGGTGACACTAACGTTTACCGGTGGGTAAACGCTTAGGGTGATAACGTTGGATTCCCCCAGGTATAGTTCACAACCATCACGGCGGGCGCAGCGGATGTAACAGGTTGTTTGGGAGATCGTGCCCGGATCGTATTCGGTAGCCGTAGCTCCTGGAATCTCTACCCAGTCACCCATATTTGCAGTGGTGGGGGGAGTACAGTCTCCAGTGGTACTCAACCAGATGTATTGAATGGTCTGGCTTTCAGTGCCTCCGGATGGCAGCGTGACGCTGGTCAACGGAGCGGGGTTGAAAGCTCCACAGTTGGATTGTTCCCCTTCGATGGTTCCACCATCGGTCAGGTTTTCAATGCCTCCAACAGTTCCGTTGGCAGTGTCTGTACAGCCGTTACTATCCGTTACGGTTACGGAGTAGTTTCCGATGGCTAATCCGGTGATGGTTTGGGTGCTGCCGCCGTTGCTCCAATCGTAGCTGAAGGGTGCGGCTCCACCGGAAACGCTGGCGGTTAACGAACCGTCATTTTCGTCACAGTTAGCGTCGGTTCCGGTAACTGTCACATTCACTTCAGGATTAACCGTAATGGTAATCACATTAGATTCTCCCAGGTATTCGGGACAATTATCCTCCAAAACCCGAGAACAGCGAATAAAGCAGGTTGTTTCGGTGAGTACTCCAGGGTCGTAAGTCGGGCTATCGGTATTGGGAATGGCTACCCAGTCTCCCATATTACCGACGACGGGGGGCGTACAATCTCCCGTGGACTTTAACCACAAAAATTCAGGTGTTCCAGTAGCGCCATTCGTGCTGCTTGGCAAGCTGACTGAAGTCAGGACCTGAGCATCGTAAGGAGAGCACCCCGTTTGGGAGGCAGCAATTTCACCTCCATTGTCAAAGTAAGGAAGGACTTCAACAGTTATATTACCAGTAGAGGTGCAACCATTAGCATCGGTGACGGTCACTGTATAAGTAGTGGTTACCAGCGGAGTTACATTTTTATTCTGACCATTACCCAAGCCATTATTCCAGCTGTATGTATATGGAGCCATTCCACCAGCTCCCTGTGCTGAAATTGTTACTTGCTCAGGAGCACAAATCGGACCTGTCTCTCCCGTGACTGTAACCGTCGGAGGTGTAACCGTCAGGTTAACCAAATAGTCTTCTACCTCACCGTCTTCTGCAGCGTTATTTGTGTTGCAGAAAATACCGGTTGGTCCGGCTTCGTTCACATCACTATTGATGGTAAAACGCGCGTAGGTATTATTAGTACCACAAGCAGCGAAATCAGGGACGTTTACATTGAAGGTATGCGTGCCGGTGATCTTATTATTATTAGAACCGACGATGAAGTTATCAACCACTACTTCGTCACTGTCAAAGTCTCCGTCAAGATTCCAGTCGATCCAGCCAAAAATGTGGCCTTCGAAATCATTAGAAGTCCAGGAAATTTCAATCTGCTTGGTCGTACCAGCCTCAAAGTCTGTGCCACCAATAAAATTCACACCGTCTTCGTCAGCTTTACCATTGGTGTCGTCACCATTAGCATTTACGCTATTTTGTTGACCATCTTCTGCGTCAATGTTCTGGCCGAGTTTGGTTTCCAGCATACCGGCGTCACCGTTGGCTACGATATAGCAAATATCACCGTAAGAAGCCGGGGCATCGCCGTAGTCACTACCCAGAACCGGGCACATAACATCAGCGTAGACGATGCCAGCCAATACATAAGACTGACCATTCAGGGTTGGGCTTCCCGGCCACTGGTCATTACGGGTATCGATCTCAAGTGTAATTGAACTCACGCTACCCGCTACGTCGGTCAGTGGCAAGGTCACCACGGCGATACAACAGGTGCCCGAAGGTGGGCCGAAAATGGTTTCTTCGGCAACCTCTACACCACCGATCTTGGCGGTCAGGGTGAGGTAACGACCGTCAGTGGTCAGTTCGGAAATCGGCACCTGAATTTCCATGTCCCGCTGGAAGTTATCCGTTGGAACAGGAATCGTGAAAGTCCGGATATTGTTGTAGCCCGACTGAGTCGTGAAGGTTCCGGTGGAAGATCGTTTGATCGGGGTTGTCCGAAAAGCGTAAGCAGCTAGCGATTGCAGACCGTTATTACTGGTACTGCCATTCGTACAGGCCGCGTTGTTAGAATAGCTCACCGAAGAAACGCCCTGGGGGATCAGGCCACGGTACACGCGTACGTTCGGGCTGTTACCCGCGATATCAACTTCGTTCAAAAGGTAACTGTTGCCATTTCCGGCATCTACCGCGATAGAACTACCCGGATGTGCACCGTTCTTGAAAACCACTTCAACAACTACCTGAAACACCTCATTGCTATTCGGGATAGCGATATAAGTCTGGGGGGTATTGCTACATTCTACGGAACTGGTATATAGGTCTACCTGAACGCCATCGTCACAACCATAGGCAAAATCCTCCGGAGGGGTACCACCGTCAATTGGTGCCTGGCAGCTGGTGGTGAAACAGAAATCATCGAACCAAGAGTCGTTATTGGTATCAGAGTCACGGAAAATCCAGATACGAATTTGTTGGGTACCAGCAGGCGTCGTTCCGTTCAGGAAATATTGGTTAAAGCCAGAATTGGTGGCGATGGGAGTATCCATGTCACTGATTTCCGTGCCATTCGCATTCAAAAAATCGATACCCACGGAGGTATACCCAGCAGTAGAGTGATTCTTGCCCCATACCGAAAATTCGAAACACTGATTAGGTCCAATATTGGTCGTGATGGATTGGCTGGCACTGGAGTTCGGAGCATCGAGTTCCAGGGAGTAAGGGAAGCTATAATACTGGGCGGAAGATACAAATACAGTTCCACCACCGGCTTGCCAATGATCTCCGTTTACGTCAAAGCTCGGATTTTGAACGTGGTTACCCACGCAACCGGTAAAGCGGGAAGTCCCCGGGTCTTCACCGGGCCGACCGTCATCTCCGGGAGCAAGCGGCACCTCAATGCCCAGTTCATCGAAACTGCTTGGACCCACGCCGGTCGAACAGCCTCCATCAATGAACAATGCCCCTTCCTGGCGGAAGAGGATAGCGCCGGTCGATTCGTCGATCAGCGTCAAGTCGTTATACTGACCCGCCGGTAGCGAGCCAAAACGTAATCGCTCGGATTCATCGAGCGACGATATAGTATAGGTAACGGGATCGTCTTCCCTAAACTTGGCGGTCATGCGTACAGCACCGGTCAGTTCGCGATTCACCTGGAACAAGAATGCCGCGTCTTCAGCACCACAAATTGATGGCGACTCCACATCATAATCTACCACCCGAAGTTCATTTAACTGAACCGCAGCGGATTGGCTGATTGATTGCCCCGTCAACAAGCCAAGGGAAGCCAGTAGCAGGAAAAGAGTGAAAGAAGAACGTGAACAGAAGTTAGTAAAAGTCTGATTATCCATTACCTGAGGTTGTAAAGTGTTTCTTCGGGCTACCCCGAAAAATCTGGTGTGTAGTCTGACATGGTTCACATGTGCATAAACCACATTTCCCCCACGCCGGTAAATAACCGAGTGAGGAAGGATTACTTTAGAAGGAGAAGACTAAATACAGTATGTAGTGCCAGGGAAATACAGCGGTTACGATCGATCATACGCTCGGACGTAATTGTTTGCCAGATCGGCTAAACGTATTTCATGCGATGCAAATCGAAAAGATCACTTTTTATAGCTAGTGATCGTTGGTGTAATCTTCTGCCAGGACGGCAGGATATCATGTAATAAGTATAAATCTATAACCTTAACATGCGATATAAAAGCTCTATCTACAGTGTTCAAAAGCAAAGCAAATGTAATAAGCATACTACGAAATACCAATTTCTAGTCAGAATTAGATGTCGATAGTAATGGTATAAAAGTGCTCTAACTGCAAAATTTTCAGTATAAAAGTCGTTGAAAACAATCGCTATTTTCTCCCTCCGTTAAGAGAAAAGTTTAAAATAGCCCAACAAAGTCATAATAGTAAAAGGCTGAATGCCAATCTATTCTCGTTTATCAAAACTACTTACGCTACTATCTACGAGATTATTTGTTCAGCGGGTTTCGAAAGTTCTAATTATTCTCAAATCAGCACCTTTGACCTATATCAAATTCTATTGATAGCCCTCCGCCTGTAGCCAAAACAGTTCCGCGTAGCGCCCCTTCAACTCAATCAACTCATCATGGCTTCCCATCTCCAGCCGCTTACCGTTTTCGATAAACAGGATAATATCTGCCATCCGTACCGTACTGAAACGGTGTGAGATCAAGATCGCCGTACGCTCGCGGATCAACTCGGAAAAGCGCTGGAATACCTCATATTCAGCCCTGGCATCCAGGGCACTGGTCGGCTCGTCCAAAATCAGTAGTTGTGCATTACGCATATAGGCCCGGCCCAGGGCGATCTTTTGCCATTGACCGCCACTTAGATCCGTCCCGCCTTTAAAGCGGCGGCCCAGCAGCTGGTCGTAGCCGCCCGGCAGTTCTTCGATCACTTCGGCCGCCAACGACTTTTCTGCACTGGCCCGGATCAGGTACTCGTTATTCGATTGCTCGATGCGCCCTATGGCAATATTCTCGCCCGCCGTTAGCTGGTAGCGGAAGAAGTCCTGGAAGATCACGCCTACGTTACGGCGCAAATCCGTTAAGTCGTATTCTTTCAGATCGATCCCATCCAGCAGGATACGTCCACTGTCCGGTTCGTAAAGTCTGGAGAAAAGTTTTACCAGGGTAGTCTTTCCCGCTCCGTTCTCCCCCACTAACGCCAATTTTTTGCCGGCCGGCAAAATAAAGCTCAGGTCGGTTACGGCATCCTGCTCCGCATTGGGGTAGCGAAAGGTTACGTTTTGAAACTCCCAGCCGATAGTGACCGGATCAGGGAAGTTCAGTCCTTTTTCTCCGCTCACAATATTCGGTTGCAAGGCCAGGAAATCATAAAAATCCTGGAGGTAAAGCGCTCCTTCGGCAATTTTGCTGAAGCGACTCAGCGTCTGCCGCAGCGAAGATTGGATGCGCCGAAAAGAGCCGGCTAAAAAGGTTAGCGTTCCCACTGTGATCAAGCCCCTCACCGTTTGTAAGATGATTAAAACGTAGGCCCCGTAGTAAGCAAGTGAGGCCAGGGCGGCAAAAAGTGCTCCCCAGCCCGCCCGCCGCAAGCTCAGTGCTTTATTGACCTCGTAATATTTTAAAGAGAGTTCGCGAAAACGCTTGACGATAAAATCCGCCAAGCCGAAGATTTTCACCTCTTTAGCCGTCGTATCGCTGGCACCGATATAGCGCAGGTAGTCCAGTTCGCGGCGCTCCGGCGTCCAGCTTCGGGTCAGCGAATAAGTACGTTGGTTGAAATAATTCTCCTGAAAAAATCCGGGAATCACGGCCACCACCACCAGCAGGATCAGCCAAGGACTAAAGGCCACAATTCCCACGGCCAAAAATGCAATGGTGATCACCGCCTCAATCTGGGCCAGAATCTGGGAGAGCAAAGTCGTTCTGCCCCTCGTCTGTTGGCGGGCCCGCTCCAGCTTGTCGTAGAATTCGGCCTGTTCGAAATGGAACAGATCTAATTTGGCGGCGTGGTCCATGATCTCCACACTACTCTGGATGGCCACTTGGTCGCCCAGGAGAGAATCGGTAAGAATCAGCCCCCGGTTCAGCAAATCGTCGGCCAGCGCCAGGATCAGTTCGATAGCGACCAATTTCCAGATGTAGGTCAACTCTCCCCCGCCCTCGCTGAGCCGGATCACCTCGTCGATAATCAGTTTTCCCACGTATAAGGCTGCCGTCGGAATGGCCGCTTTCAGTAGCCTGCACAACAATCCATAAATAGTCAGGCTGGGGCTGGTCCGCCAGATCAATGTAAAGAAGGGCCCCAGGTTTTTCAGGGAACTGAACTGGTCGCGCCAGCCTACTTTTTCTTTCTCCTCCCCAAGCTTATTTCGCATCATTGTGGCTCTAACAGATTAGCGGGGCGCTAGGTTGCTTCGGGAGTGGGATATGCGTCGTTTTGGCTAGCAAAGTAGCAAGGTGTACGGCGACCTTGTCAGTACCGTCGAGGAATGATCGGGGCTGAAAAGTGTCTACCCGATCACTCATTAGTAAAGATCGTCGAACTGAAAAATCTTATCTAAAAAAACGGTCTTCAGCCCACCTCCTCCTGCGTCGTCGAGTGTACTGACGACTTCTTGCCGCTCGGCGATCGAACAAGACCACGAATGACTCGGCCGACGAGTTAACTCTGCTACTTTGTTAGCCAAAGCCTACCTTATATATAGGATGTAAGCCGCCGCGAAGGGAACCGCGAAAATAAAAGCGTCGAAACGATCAAGTACTCCACCGTGGCCCGGCAGCAAACTGCCACTGTCTTTGACCCCGACGCTGCGCTTGAGCATACTTTCCACCAAATCTCCAAGACCGCCGAAAATTGCAATGATAAAGGCTAATACGATCCAATGCTCAAGCGGAATTTCCGTGAAGGTCAGCCCCAAAAGGCCGCCAAAGACCATGGTCGTGATGATGCCACCTGCCGTGCCTTCCCAGGTTTTATTGGGGGAAACACTGGGAAACAACGGTGTCTTACCAATCTGTGACCCCACCAGATACGCCCCCGTGTCATTGACCCAGGTCAGGAGGAGGAGGCCGAAAATAGTCTTATAATAAAAGGTGTCGCCTTCGAAAGCTACGTAGTCCACCAGCGCAAAGGGGATGCCGATGTAAAAGAGGCCCAGAATCATAAAGGCAATATTGACAAAAGGCTCCTTACTTTTACTGTATAGCTCGTAAATGAAGATAGTGAATACGAATGGGCTGAACAGTAAGCTGGCCACCTGCACAAAAGTTTCCTGGTCGGTCAATCCGCCCATATTCAAAACGGTAACCAGACCGAAAGGCATGATCCCGAGGATGACCCCGAAGATTTTTCGAACACGATCTCTCCGGGTATGACGATCGAGGGTCATGGTAAAAAACTCCCACAAACAAGCTACGGTAATAAGGAGAAACAGGGCGGTAAAGGTGTAGGGCCCGGTGAACAGGCCGACCAACATAATGATGACAAAAATTACGGCCGTATTTAAACGGCGCCAAAGACCTTTCATGAACAAACTTTAATGAAACACTTCCTCAATGGGAGGTGGCTAAGATACTATTTAGACGTTAGTCGGGTGCTCTATCGTTCGAAACCGCGTAAAATCCCCTAATTTTGTCCCATGGCCCTTGAAAAAACCGACGATGAACTCAAGCGTTACTACTCCATTGGAGAAGTAGCCGAACGCTTTGGCATCAAGACCTCCGTGATCCGCTTTTGGGAAGGTGAATTCGACTTTCTAAAACCCCACAAAAATGCCAAAGGTGATCGCCGCTTTACCAAGGCAAACCTGGAACAATTGGCACTGATCCACCACCTGGTAAAAGAGCGTGGATTTACCCTGGAAGGGGCCCGCCGCGAGATCTCGAACAGCAAGCAGGAGCTGAAGGAAAAAGTGGAACTCCTGGACCGTCTGCGCCGGATCAGAAAAACCCTGAGCGAGTTATAGATATAATATGTCGAAAATATTTTACTACCTTATTCTCAAGCCATTAAGCTGGTTGCCACTAAGTATCACTTATTATTTTTCTGACCTGATGTACCTGCTAATGTACAGTCTGGCGGGCTATCGTAAGGAAGTGGTAATGGATAACATCAGTGGTTCATTTCCCGAAAACAGTGAAGAAGAAAATGAGAAAATTGCCCGCCGTTTTTACAGTTTTTTCTGTGATATGATCTTCGAATCCATCCGGCTATTCAGCATGCCGGAGACCGAGTTTAACCGACGCTGTAAAGTTATTAATCCCGCGGTACTGGAACCTTACGCCAAAGCCGGAAAATCGATAATTGCTGTAGGCGGTCATTACGCCAATTGGGAGATCGCAGCCCTCTCTTTTCCAAACTATCTTGGGCCGCATCGGGTCATGGGCATCTACTCCCCGCTCAAGAACGAAGCTATGAACCGGCTAATCAGTGAAAATCGCGCTCGTTCCGGCACAATTTTGACTTCCCGCCGTGCCGTAGACGAATATTACGCCGAAAATAATGAGATGACCGTCGACTTCTTCGTCGCCGACCAATCACCCAGTAACGCCAGCTACGAAAAACTACACTGGACCCGCTTTCTTAATCGCACTACCGGCTTTTTAATGGGTCCGGAGCGCTTTGCCGTCCGTAATGATATACCCGTATTTTACATGCGGCTGCGGCAAGTGAAACGGGGACATCTGGAAGCAGAATTGGTACACTGTACCGACCATCCACGTGAGACGGAACCTGGTTTTATTACCGAGTTCTTCGCCCGTACGCTGGAGCAGGAAATTCAGCGCGCACCGGCCTTTTGGTTATGGACCCACCGGCGCTGGAAACGGGGCGTACCGGACGAAGTACCTGAGTTAAGTGATGAACGGCCCTTCGTTACGGGAAAATATGAGCGAAATTAGGGCTTGTTAAAACCTTCACTTATCGCCTAAAACAGGCTCTTTTAGCCAAAACTTCACCCCCAAAACAGTCACTTATCCCGAAAATTCCCGTTCTCGGCGCTTATTTTAACAAGAAACAGATCAATTTTGGTCAGATTCAGAGAATCCTAATAAGCTCTAGAACTTGATTATTTATAGCAGCTCAGTTCTGCTTCATGAATGCGAGTAATTCTTTTCCATCGTTGAAGAGCATCAGGTTGTTGCCTTTTATCCGAAAAGAACCTACTTCCCCTAACGCCTTGAAGTATTCGTTCTCAATGGTTGGCCCGGGACAGGCTTTTCTGGTGCCCGCAATCTTACTCAACTCAATACTATTAAAAGTAAGGGATTTAATCTGGCCGGTATAATTATTGCAACCACCAGTACCATTTATGCGCATCTCTTTCAGGTCGATGGTCAGTTCGGGCAGCGGGACGGATCGGTTAATTGGATTGTTTTCAAGACGAGTCAAGGTCCATTCTCCATTCAATAAAGTACGGTAGTCCACGTTTTTTTCTAATTCACGTACCAAGGTGTATTTCAACGAAGATGCATCGGCTGGAACCTGGCCGGTGGGAAGTTCTTCAATGGTAAGCTCGATTTTTTTCAGAAAACCTTCTTCGTACTCAAATCCTTCGATACTGGAATAAAAGTATTCCCACTCAGGATCATTGAGATCGCTGCCTTTGTGTACTTTCAGGCATTCCATTTTTCCAGCTCCACCGGAGCATTGGGTTTTGAATCCACTTACCCACCATATCTGATTATTGTTGGTGGAATCCACAGAAGTTTTTCTCGTAGTGTCACAGGATAGCAAACAGGTGGCTAAACTAATCAGGATTAGTAATCTCATCTTAATAATTAATTTTTAAAAAATCCAGTGAATTCAACTAGATACGCGAAAAGGACAGCAGTTCCTTGCCCCCCTTGCTCATCAACATCAGAGTGGAGCCTTCTACTTTGTAGGTGGCAACGTCGCCCAGTGTTTTGAAATATTCCGTTTCAACGCTCATACTGGGGCAGGCCATTTTCGTTGCGGCAATATCTCCCATCTCAATGGTATTGGGCCCGATTGCTTCCAGGGTGGAAGCAAAGTTGTTGCACCCCCCGTTACCGCTTACACGGTTTCCGCTCTGACTGACCGTAATCGTAGGTCTGGTCATAGAGGCATCCATAACTCTGTCATTCAATTGGACTAAAGTCCATTCGCCGTCCAGGTAAGTGCGGTAATCAACATCGGTATTTCCCATATTCTTCGTGGAATTGCAAGAGAACAGGATCAGAGTGAGGGAGATAAAAATCAGCTTGTACATAGATCGGTTGTTTTATTGTTTTATCGCTGTAACGTAGCCGATTCACGACATGTTTATTCCCCGATCGTCAGGACGATCTTACCCAGATTGGCATTGCTTTCCATGTAGCGATGAGCGTCGTCCACTTCTTCCCAATCGTAGATCGTGTCGACTACGGCCCGCAATTTTCGATCGACGAAAGCAGGCCAGCAATCGCGGCGGAAGCCGGCCGTCAATTCGTACTTATAAGCTTGGGAGCGGGCCCGGAGAGTAGTCCCTTCAATACGCAGCCGTTTGCGTAGAATGGGCGCCAGATTAAGCGCTGCTACATTGAAGCCACCCAAAAAACCGAGACAGACCATACGCCCTTCCAGGGCAAGAGCGTCCAGATTCTGTGCGAAGTAGCTGCCCCCCACGAAGTCCAACAGTACGTTAACTCCCTGTCCGTCAGTTATTTCCTTGACCCTCTCCGCAAAATTTTCCTTTTTATAATCGATGCAGTGAGCCGCGCCAATTTCTTTTAGTCGCTCGTGCTTACCGCCGCTGGCCGTGACAATTGGCGTAGCTCCCGCCAGCCGGCAAAGCTGAATAGCGGCTGTACCTACCCCGCTTCCGCCGGCGTGAATGAGCACCTGCTCACCTTTCTGCAGATCGGCAATGAAGTGTAACGCCTGGTAAGCCGTGAGAAAGACCTCCGGGATTGCCGCGGCCTTGGTGAATGACAGGTTGCCGGGTAGCCGCAGCAGCATTTCCTGATCGACCACCGCCAATTGGGCGTAGCCGCCGCCGTTCATCAGCGCGCAGACGTTGTCGCCAATCTCAAAATCGGTTACGTCGGTACCGGTTTCAATCACCGTACCAGCCATTTCCAGACCCAGGAGTGGACTTTGGCCCGCCGGAACGGGATATTTGCCCCGTCGCTGGATTAAATCGGCCCGATTGAGGGCGGTGGCAGCTATGTGCACCAATACCTGACCGGGGCCAGGTTGCGGAGCCTCGTACTCACCGATGTAAAGAACATCCGGCCCGCCGGGGGCATCGAATTGAATGGCTTTCATATTTATTCTATTTCAAGACTGAACGGAGTAAGTGGCAGCCCTTCTTTGTTGAATACATTAGCATCAGTAGGGTTGTCGGCGAAAGCGTAGCGAACGGCGGTAATGCGATCACCGTCGCGTGGAGTGACCACGATCACCTGACCATTTTCCAGAGCAGCCGGAGCCCATTTCCAGTCACCTCGCTGATTGCGATAAACGAAACCACGGGGGTAGCCGTAGCGGTCGTTGCGTACTTCCAGCGCACTTCCGTCCGTGTCCAGGTACAGACGCACCCGATCTCCCTCGCGGACGGCGCTGGTTACTTTCGGACTAGCCGCCACCATTGGTTTCCCATAGATATTTTTCAAGGCATGGAGCGACAGGCGACGGCCCACCTCCCATTTGTTGCGGGGGTGGATATCATCGGCTTCGCCAATGTCGGTAATTACGGCCTCGCCCGTGTTCTGCAATTCCAGAGCAGCCGTTTGGCTGGCGCGGATATGGCCCCACCCCGTTTCGTCGGGTGTCTCCTGAGCGGCTTTGAAATTGGCCAACTGCACCCAATAAAAGGGCAGATCCGGACGATCAAAGTACTCCCGCCAGGAAGTGATCAATTGCTGGAACAGCTCGGCGTAGGCCAAAGCATCATTCTTCCCCGAATTCGATTCCCCCTGGTACCATAACACCCCGCTGAGAGGCATTCCTTTCAGGGGTGCAATCATCTTATTGTAAAGGATATTTGCCACCTGATTTGGCTGTTCGTCTACCCGCCAGCTGCCGATCTGGTAATGCCAGTTCCCGGCCAGCGGAATTTCCCCCTTTGCGGTGCGCAAGCGAAGCACCTCCGGCTCCGAATAAAGTCCACCACCGCCACCGGTATCTTCCACCCGCACGAGCAGCGTGTTCCGCCCTGCTTTGAGCATCCCTTTTTTGATCTTATAAATCCGGTCATCGGCGTAAGAAGCGTACATTTCACCGACTTTTTCACCGTTGAGGTAGGTCCAGTCGCTATCGTCGATTTTACCCAGTTCCAGAGTAGCCTGATTGGCGGCCTGTTCGGGCGTAAGTTCGAAGTAACGGACCAGGTAAAAATGGCCGTCCACGTAGGGGTAGCCATTGACTTCCCAGAGACCCGGCACGGGAATGGTGGGCCATTTCGTATAGTCCGTATTGTCATCCAGGTAGCCGAGTTCCTCCCCTTGATCTTGCTTGGGTGGGCTCGCATCCGTTTTGAAATCGCGGGCATAGGTGGACAAGCCTATCTTTTGACGTTTGTCCCTTTCATTCATCCGGTCCACTGCTTCGGCCCCGAAGAGTTCGGCAGACATCCAGGGTTCGATCCTGCTGCCTCCCCAACTGCTGTGAAGCAGGCCGATGGGTACATTCACTTCTTCCCGCAGATAATGGGCAAAGTAACTACCTACTGCACTGAATTCGCGAATATGCTCAGCGGCTCCCGGCCTCCAGGGAGCGTCCAGTTCTAAATGATCTTCGGGAGAATCCGAGTAGCTCCGTGCTACCTTTATTTCCCGAATCATTGGATCGGCGATCTTCTTGGAGCGGCTATCGTCAAGGTCACTATGCCGCAATTGCCACTCCATATTCGACTGGCCGGAAAGCAGGTAAACGTCTCCGAAATACAGGTCGGAGATTTCCGCCCGGTCTTCTTTGGTCCGTGCAATCATCACGTGGGGTCCACCAACTGGCTGAGCGGGTAATTTCAACATCCACTTCCCATTTTCATCAGCTTTCGTCTTGAATTCTTCCCCTTTGAACGTAAGGGTCACTTTGGCCTTCGGTTCGGCCCAGCCCCAGATCGGGTGATCGACGTTCCGCTGTAGTACGGCGTGGTCCGTAAAAGTCTCGAAAAAACTCAGCGTTTGGGCGTTCGTACTGTTTGACAGACAATTGCAAGACAGTATTAGCAGTGTTATTAAATACTTCATCGATGTTGGCAGCTTGGTTTTGGTGGCTTCAAAGTAGCAAATATTTGGACGGCGTGAACTGAACTTGGATGGTCATTAGCCATTTGGCGGGCTAAAGCAAAACGTATTCGAGGCGAACTCGTTTAGAAGCCATTCACCGCGTTCAACTCTTCCCTGACTACACCCAAAGTTTGTTCTACCGTTCCTGCGGCAAATGGGCTCTTTAATCCAGCCAGTTTCACCAGACCCAGGAAGCTTTTCGAGCCACCGGCCTTACACAAACGCAGGTAGTCGTTCCACGCCGAAGAATGATCCTGACGATCCCGGGCCCAGAACTGGAAGGCACAAATTTGCGCGAGGCAGTAGTCGATGTAGTAAAACGGAGCACTAAAAATATGGTTCTGGCGAATCCAGAAAGCTCCTTGTTCCAGGAATTCGTTACCGGCATAATTTCGGTGAGGCAGGTATTTTTCTTCCAGTTCTCTCCAAACCGCGTGGCGCTGGGCGGGGCTCAGGTCCGGTTCGGCATAGATACGGTGCTGAAACTCATCGACCGCTACACCGTAGGGGATGAAACGAACCGCTCCCGCCAGATGACTGAAGTAGTATTTTTCACTGTCTGGCCCAAAGAATTTATCCATCCAGGGGTAGGTAAAGAACTCCATCGACATGCTGTGAATTTCACAGGCTTCGTAGGTCGGCCAGTTGTATTCCAGCGGTTTCAAATGGCGGCTGCTGTACACCTGGAAGGCGTGACCAAATTCGTGGGTCAAAACATCGATATCGCCGCTGGTACCGTTGAAATTACTAAAAATGAAGGGCGCGCCGTGGTCGCTGATGTAGGTACAATAGCCGCCAGTGGCCTTACCGTCTTTGGCCACCACATCCATCAAATTACGATCTTCCAGGAGGCGGAAAAACTGACTGGTTTCGGGGGCCAGTTCGTCGTACATACCGCGGGCCTGATCCAGTATCCAGTCCGGTGGCCCCTGTGGTTTGGGGTTGCCGCCCGGAAAGCGAAAGTTTTCGTCATAATAGTGTAGTTCTTCCAGGCCCAAGCGTTCACGTTGTCGCTCGTAGAGTTGGTTGGCCAAGGGTACGATGTGCTCCACGACTTGCCGACGGAACTGCTTGACCATCTGCTCGTTATAGTCTGTCCGCAACATTCTGGCGTAGCCCAGTTCCACAAAATTATCGAAGCCCAGAGAGCGGGCGGCGGCGGTTCGGGTCTTCACCAGTCCGTCGAAAATTCCGTCCAACTCATCCTGCTTTTCGGCGTACCATCGCCACTTTGCTTTAGCGGCGCGGCGACGGATAGCACGGTCAGGGTCAATCTCTTTTGTATGAATCTGAGACAGGTTGTAGGTTTCTCCGTCCAGTTCTATTTCGGCACTGGCCTTCAACTGCACGAATTCGCTGCTCAGCTTATTTTCCTGCTGTAAATCGGGTAGAATTTCGGGCCGGAAGGTCACCATGCTCAGTTCCGCAATTTTAAAGAGCTGCTGGCCGAATTCCGCTTCCAGTTCCGCCCGTAACGGATGGTTGAGCAGTAGTTCGTAGAAATCTTTTTTCCAGGCTTCGGTAGCGGGATAATGCTGATCCCCCCAGTCTTTTTCGGCGGCGTAAAACTCGTCTTTGGTATTGATGGTATAGCGAATATGGCAGATGTTGGACATCGTTGCGATCCGGCCTCGCAGCTGGTCGATCGCCAAAATGCCTTGTTTCGCGTCAGCCAATGACTTTGCTACTTTGATAGCCCCCAAAACCTCCCGAAATTCTTTTTCGAGGGACTCCAGATCGGGTCTTACGTATTCAAAATCCTGAAAACTGGTGGTGGTGGAAGTGGCGATCATCGTTGCGGGGAAAATTAGTTCCTTACCGGCTCTTCCCGTATCATGATGGGTACGAAGAGTGCCGGCAAATTACTGATGTGAGAGTTCCTGCAATTTGCAACAATTATCTGGGCTGCCAAAGTAGCAATGCTTTACTCGTAGCGCAGACTCTCGATGGGGTCCAGTTGAGCGGCACGCAGCGCGGGATAGATACCGGCAAGTAAACCTACGGCCATACAGACTACCAGTGCCAGAAAGATCCAGGCCCAGGGAATCAGAAAAGTACCACCGGTAAAGACAATGACCACGTTTCCGGCCAGGACCCCCAGCAAGATGCCCAAAATGCCTCCGATCTGGCAAATTAAAGTCGCCTCCACCAAAAATTGGGTGAGAATATTCCGGCTGGTGGCCCCCAGGGCTTTGCGCACCCCGATCTCACGGGTGCGCTCGGTAACCGAGACGAGCATGATGTTCATCAGGCCGATAGCGGCACCCAGCAGGGTCATTAGACCGATACTGATGGCTGCCAACCGCAGAGCGACGGTATTGTCTTTAATGATATCGACCAAATTTCCGCTGGACTCCAATTCAAAATCGTTGGCCTCCCCCGCTTTCAGTTTCCTCACATTACGCATGGTTACCGTGGCTTCTGCCATGGCCGCTTCAATTTGGGTGGGGTCTTTAACCGCTACTAAAATCGTGTAATTCGTACCGCTGCTACCGTAAAACCGTTTGGCCGTTTGCAGTGGCATAATGATGCGGCGGTCCTGGCTCTGGTTGAAACTGGAACCTCGGACCGCGGTAACTCCGATTACCTTTAATCGTAAATCACCGGTACTGACGGTTTTGCCGATAGCAAACTCGGTCTTACCGTTGAAAAGTTCGTCTACCAAGTCGGAGCCGATCACCGCGATCAGCCCGCCTTCCGCCGCCTCACGGGGTGTGAAATTTCGACCGGCAGACATCTCGTATCCCTTGGCTTTCAAGTAATTGGCCGTAGCTCCCATTACGATGGTATTGGGGTTGGTCTCTCTTTTCTCGTAGCTGGCCACGGCCGTTCCCTTGCCAAAGAAGGAGACGCTCACGTCGGCGGGGAATTTATAGTTATCCATGAACAGCGTCGCCTGGTCGTAGGAAAAAGGGTCCGAGCGTTTGCCGCGTCCCCGGCGATTGCCCTGCACCTCCAACCGTACCTGCTCTACGCTAAAGGTATTGGCCCCGACACTGGACAGATTGGAAGAAAGTGAGTAGATGGCCGCATCGATAGCCGTCAGGATACCCACCAGGGCCATGATGCCGAAGGCGATTATGACCATCGTCAGTACGGCACGCAACCAGTTGGCCCATACACTGCCGAAAGCCACCTTTATATTTTCGAGTAATCCCATAGCTCTGCTAAGGTAATCGGAAAGAAAAGATTGATTTTGATTTTTCGATGAACGGGCGAGTCAGGCAGACGCTCGTTCCTCGCTCCTAGACGCGCTTCGCGCTATTGGGCGGGCTTTGGCCTTTTGGACGCTCGCTGAAGCGATCTAGTGGACGCTCGTTCCTTGCTTGTGGATGACCGACCTCGAAAGACAAAGCTCTGTTTTTCGATATCAGTCTACCAAAAGGGCGCAGCCCGTCCAGAAATCGTGTAACGACGTCCACAAGGGCGTAGCCCGTTTATAAGCGAGGCGAAGCCGAGCGCCTACCTAAAAATCGTAGCCAAGGCTCAAATGCCACTTCCCGGGGTTCACCGTTTCCGTTTCCACACCCCAGCCGTAGTCCACGCGAATGAAGTAGCCGAACAATGACGTACGGGCACCGACTCCGTAACCATAAATGATGGGCTCCCGAAAGCGAGTCACCTCGACGGTCACCGGACCAGGGTTGGGAGTTCCCAGATCAGGGTAATTAGATACATTAACGGGGTTGTCGGAACTGAAAGGACTGTCGCCGATCCAGGCAGTACCGATATCAAAGAAACCGACCAGCTGGAAATTGCGGATCAGGGAAGAATTGATGCGCTTGAACAAGTAGCGGAAGGCCGGCACCCTTAGTTCGGCGTTCCCCAGTACGTAAGAAGAACCATTGCGGCTATTGATGTCAAACCCCCGTAACGGATTCGCCAGGTCCTGGAAGACGAAATTCCCATTGGCAGGCGTTGGTGTCGGGATGGCATTATTAAAGTTCAGGCTCAGGCTGTTATCAGCACCTCCCAGGTAATAGAGGATTTTCTGAGCACCAAAATTAGTCGCTCCGGCGAAGCGTAAAGCAAAGATACTTAGCTTGTCCAGTCGCTGATAATGTCGGAAATCCGCGCCGATCACGCCCAGCATACCTGGCTCAAAACCGCTATCACCATCTTCGTCAAAGCTAATATTAAAGCTTTTGTAAGCGTCGGCATAGATCTTGTAGCGGGTGCCCTGGCGGAGGTTCTCGGCCAGGTCGAGAGTATTATCAAAAACGTACTCTAGTCTGGCCCCGATACGTTGCTGCTGGAAGGCCGGTTCCTGCAGGGCAGCTTGCTCCGTGGGCAAAGCCTGTACCCGGTCGCGCCGGATGGTTGCCGTTGCCCGGATGGAACGGAATACATCAAGTGGATAACGCACACCAAATTGCCCAAGCAGCGTATTATCGTCGATACGGCGTGGGCCAAAGACCAGTCCACCTTCCTCCCGTCGGCGATTACGGCGGTAGGCAGCGTAGTAAGTATCTAAACGCTTGCGGCGGTTGTGGTAGATCAGGAAATATTCGGTGCCGTTGAAAGATGTCGGCACCCGAACGCCACCTTCGATTACGTGGTCTTCGAAGAGGTCCATAATGTTGCCCTTCACCAGTATACCCAGCGGTTGTTGGGTGAAGCCATCCGGATTACCGGAGAAGGTATTCAACCCGTCGAATAAGGGATCGTTATCCGCCGTGGTTTTCAGGTAATTCACCCGAAATGTCGTACGATAAGGAATGATCTTACCCGGACGGAAACGGTAAACTTTTTCGCGGGGCAGCCACTTCATTTCGCCCCGCAGATTGCCATTTACCGGTCTGGGACGCGGTCGGTTAGGCGGAGGCTGGGCCACTATGGTCCGTGGAAGATCACCGCGGGAAGTATCCACCGGTGTGGGGATGGGGTCATCGGTTTGAATGCTGCCGTCCAGAGGCGGTGGTGGAGCAACTTCTTCAAAACGCGATTGGAATAGGTAGGCATCTGCTTCTACCGTTTCCGGGCTTTGATCGGTAGGAGCGATGGAGGTATTTTGACGCACCGTATCGGGCAGCGTTCGTTCGCTGCTGCCTACTTCTCTACCGGACAACTGCGGAGGCACCATCCCCATCTTGCGCCAGGCGTAGCGCTGATAGGCGGTCAGTTCGGGTCGGGCGGTTTTCAACGTATCTACGTTCAGCAGATATAATTTAGCTCCGTCTTCGGTCCGGAAGTAGCCAATGCCGCGGTCACGACGAGCGGCGAAACTCTGGGCCGTCATACCCTGGTCGTAATTGGTGGTCGGCGTGGTAATGGCTCGTTGGCGAATGATGGTATCGAGGACAATGCGCTCAATCAGGGAAGTATCCAATTCGGCGAGGCTACTATCTTGGTGGAGCCGGATTTCCGTACCGTCTTCCAGGGTGATGATCTGGTCGAGGTGGTGGATGTATTCCTCCAGGTAACCCCGGTAGCGGTTGTAGATACCACTTTCGTCGGAGAGATAAGCGAAGTACTTTTCGTTGATGGCCACCGGAGAGCGTTCATCGGCCAAAGGAGTGTTACTCAGACGGACCAACTCGCCGATCTTATTGGTCAGGTCGTAGTAGTAGAGATCGAACTGGGCAGCTGGCAAAATAGTATCCAGTCGCTGGTTACTCAGCAGGGTATCGATGCGGTTACTCGCAAAGATTACCCCTTCGTTGCCACCCAGGCGAACCGGCATAGCGTCCAGGTCATCGAAAAAGTCATTCGTAATCGGCACCGATTGGCGGGTGGCCGGGTAGTAGAGATAGATGTCCGAAAAGCCACTCCGGGTAGCGGAAAGCACCATAGTACCGGGGTTAGCGTATTCCATGCTGTGTACCCGCTGCAGCTGGGGGCCCAGGTCTTCGGTTACTGATTTTTCGGTATTCAGGTCGTAGCGTAAAAGCTTGGGCACATCGCGAAATTCATACATTACGGCCAGTTCCTGGTTGGTTACGTTCCAGGCCAGTAGCGGGTAACCGAAGTCGGTAGCCTGCAAGAGATTGCGCTGGCCGCCCCGAAAGACCTTCTTTCTTTCCCCCGTCGTCATATCCTGGATATAAACCCAATAGCGGCCGATGTCATTCAGCACGTAAGCGATCTTCTGACCATCCGGGCTCATTTTGAGCTGGGTCATCGGGTAGCCACGTTTATTTTTTATTGCTACTTCCTGCCCGCTGACCGGAGCGCGTCCGCGTTGGTCATCGGCGTAGCGGCTGTTGAAAAATTCTTTCCAGTTGAAAAGAACCGTCTGGTAAGGACTGCCCAGCACAAACAAGAACCCGGTTTCCAGGGAGCGGTTGATGCGCGTCAGATAAAGCAGGCTGCTTACCGTGGGTTCTCCATAATTCTGAGAAATATAGTACCAGAAAGCATGGCCGGCCAGACGGGGGTAGTCATCGGCCAGTTCCTGAAAATCCTCGTACTTACCGGAATTGAGTAATCCCCGTAATTGATTATCCAGCGTAGCATTCCATTGCTCCCCGAGATAAGCAACCAGGCCGGATTTGAACCAATCCGGCAAATTCATCAACAGTGCATTCTGGACGACCTCCTGCACCGAAGAACCGAAAAGCATATGCTCCAGGTATACCGAAGAGACGGCCTCCCGCACCTGGCGGCGCAGGTCGTTATGATCGCCATTGAAGTAAACAAAGGCTTTGTTACCGAGAAATTTCGTTTGGGTAGCATTTACGTAGCCGCTGCTGCGGTTGGCATTCTGGGTGCCCGGCAAGCTAAAAACCTCCTCTCCACCGATGTTGCTCTGCTTGACGTCCGTAATGTCTACGTAAACAATCAACTGCACTTTTTCATTCATCCGGTGTTCCAGGATATTCTGGATCTCGGCAAAATCCTGTTCGGCGTACATCACCACCAATTGGCCAATATTACGGCCTTCCCCGTACCAGTAAGTGATGAAATTATCCGACTCGTACTGCCGCCAGTCAGCAAAATCCTCGTGGTACTGCACGCGGTTTTTGCCAAACTTCACCTGTGAGGTCTGAGCTATCAAACCAGCGGTGAATAGAAAAAGCGTCAGCAGTAACGGGATGCGCATATTAACTATGTTTGGGGAACAATTTACTAAACGAGAATCTATGACCAAAGTTGTAACCCTCACCTTCAACCCCTTCCAGGAGAATACTTACGTCGTTTACGAGACGGAATCAAAAGAAGCTTTGATCATCGATCCGGGTTGTCTCGGAGCCGCTGAGGAAGCCAAACTCTTTGCTACTTTGAAGTCAGCAAACCTCACCCCCGTACGACTAATTAACACTCACTGCCACCTGGATCACGTTTACGGAAACGCCGCCGTCGCCGAAAAATTCGGGTTGGAACTGGGCATTCATCCCCTGGAAGTCCCCGTACTGGACGCCGTGCCCCGGATCAATGAAGCCTATGGCCTGCCGCCGATGACTCCTTCTCCCAGCCCGGGCTATTTCATCGAAGAAGGGGAAACGATAGAACTGGGTGAAGCACGTTTTGAGGTACTACTCACTCCCGGTCATTCTCCCGGCAGTATTTGCTTTTACAACCGGGCGGAGGATTACGTGATTGCCGGCGACGTCCTCTTCCATCGTTCCATTGGTCGTACGGATTTGCCCGGCGGCGACTTCGATACACTGATGGGCTCCATCCGCACCAAATTATTTGCCTTACCGGACCAGACGGTCGTTTATCCCGGCCACGGACCCGCTACAACGATCGGAGAGGAGAAAAGAGAAAACCCCTTCTTGCAATAGTTTTTCAGGCTGCAAAGTAGCAGTGTTTGATACCTGTCTCCCTCGGCACACTGCCGTAGTCTTTAAAATTGGCGCAACCTTGTTTTTCTTACTGCTCCTAGTGATTTCACCCTCTTGTCCTGTCGGTCATTTAACGAAAATTCGGCCACTTTCCCCACCTCTAAAATTAATTTATTGTTACATTTATCCCCGGATATATAAACTCTTTCTAACTCGGGCGCGACCCGGCTATTTTGCCATAAGTTTATCATGCTCGATTTTGCAAACTTATTCAACTCACTAATTATGAAGAAGGTATACACTTTACTTGCATTTCTTTTCGTGGCCCTGTCCGTACAGGCCCAAACTTCAGTTACCGTTGCGGTTGACATGACCGGACAAAGCGGATTCGACGCCGTATTCGTTGCCGGCGCATTTCAGAACTGGACCCCCGGTGACGGTGCCTTGGTAGACCAAGGTAACGGCGTATGGGCCCGCACCTACGAACTGGCTCCCGGAGAGTACCAGTACAAGTTCGGCAAAGGCAACGACTGGGGCGACAACGAAGGTGGTGGTCTCAGCGAAGCTTGTGGCGTCGACGACAACAACGGTGCTTTCAACCGCGTCATTACCGTAGGTGACGAGCCGATGACCGTCGTTTTCGAATACGACAGTTGTGACGAGTCTCAGCTGCCCGTAAACGTTAACGAGATCAGCACCATCAGCGGCGTGCAGGTATTCCCCAACCCGATGGTGGGCAACGCCATGATCCGTTTTGAGAACAACGCCAACGTAGCTCACGACATCGCCGTCAGCAACATCCACGGCCAGGTAGTTCGTCAGTTCCACGGTGTTCGTGGCAACAGCCTGGAACTGGACCGCGGCAACCTGGCCGCCGGTCTTTACCTCGTTACTTTCCGCAACGACCGCAACGAAGCCGGTACCGTTCGCCTGATGGTACAGTAAGAGACGGCATCTCCATTTGACGGATGTTCTCAATACCCGTTGAAACTAAAACGCCCTTCGATTTTAAGGATCGAAGGGCGTTTATTATTGGAATCTGTTCGGGAATTCACTCATCCTCCAAAGTCGTAAATTCCAACCAAGTTCTACCGGATAACGGTAACCGTGCCTACCATATTCCGATAATTGCCGTCTACGAAAGTTACTTCGGCCCTCCAGGTATAAACACCCTGTAAGATTAACTCTCCGTCAGGCCGGCTGCCGTCCCAACGACCGGTCGGGCGACCTTCCGTTAGTTCCCCGGTTACGTAGACGAGTTGTCCGTAAGGACTATAAACACTCAATGTGTATTCAGCTACGCCCACACCCTTAGCACCGAACTGTCCAAATTCACTGCCGTTGGACTCCGGCGAAAATGCCGTTGGCACAAAGAATTCCGTCAACCATTCTGGCGCAATGGGTTTCACGATCGTATCCGTACAGACCAGTCCCCCGCCATAATTGGTCGTTACCGCCAGTAGCACATCAATATCCCGATTGATCCCGTATTCGTGATAGGGTTCGAATAATCTACTGATGGTACCGTCTCCGAGGTCCCAGTAAAAGTCAGTCCCAAATTGACTTTGGTTAACGAAGCGGACATCTCCCAATACATTTATGGAATCATCCGCAACGTAGGTAAAATCAGCCACGGGCCGTGGCTCCAGGTCGATGAGCTCATTAAAGTCCAGTGTGTCACGGCAGGCTTCGTCGAAAATGGCAATCAGGAGCAGGTCGTAGCTCCTGATCTCCGTCAGCAGGGTATCCAACCGCTGGCCGGTGGAAGGCAGCACCGCACCGTTGAGGTACCATTCGTAGCGTAAAGCCTGGGTAGAATCGGCGATCAGATTCAGTTCGTAGGGCGCGCAGGCCAATGGTTGTGGCGGATCGAAGCCAGCTACCGGGTTTCCGCGTACAGTTATCTGTTGGCTACTGGTTGCGCGGCAACCGAAGTCCGTCTCCGCAGTCAGGTCTATGGAGTAAAAGCCGGGGTCCTCAATTGTTAGCACCGGTTCGAATTGGGTGAAGGTCTGACCGTCGCTGACCATCCATTCGTAGCTAACAGCCCCGTTACTCAGATTGACCAGTCCAACGGCGGCGGGTGCCCCACAAAAGTCCGGCAAGATAGTAGTAAAGGCCACCTCCGGCAATGGATTGACGGTTACCTGAGCCGTAGCCGTATCTGCGGGACATTCGTTTGCGGCCGAAGCGACGAGGGTCACCGTGTAAGTATCCGCAGCGGGATAAGTGTGTACGAAAGCCGCTTCGTTGCTCCCCGTCTGGTCGCCCAGTTCCCACACCAGGGCGTCAGTGGCCGTGGAGTTGGAAGTAAAATCGACCGTTTCCCCCAAACAAATTTCAGCCGGTTCGATTGCGATGATCGCCGCAGGGCTTTCAATGGCCGTATAATTTTGCAGCAGGGTGTCGGTACACAAAGAATCGTTGCGCGCTACCAGCTGAATCGTCGCCGTGCCAGGGTTTTCGATGGCAAACACCGGCATTGCTACTTCGCTAGCCACCCCATCCACTGTCCAGAAAATGGCCGTGGCTCCTTCGGACAAATCCGTAAGTCGCAAGCTATCGTAACGGGTGCAGAGCAGGTCGTCTTCCACCAGAAAGTTGGCTACCGGATCGGGGAAAACCCGGATACTGCTGAAGGTAGCAGCGTTCACGCAGCCCAGTCCGTCGGTTGCCGTCAACGTCACTACGTAATCGCCCGTTTCCTGGAAAGCATGAGCAGGCTCCTCTTCGGTAGAGTTGTTGCTACCATCCCCGAAGTTCCAACTATAGGACAGCCCAGGCGTGCCGCTCGTCGTATTTAGGAATTCAACCGTTAACGGGCCGCAATCTGCAGTGTCCTGAGGGGCGAATGCGACCTCCGGAAGAGCAGTAATTTCCACAACCCCGGTAGTTGTATTGGGGCAGCCGTTCAGGGGGGAATAACCGGTCATGGTGACGGTAAAGACACCCACGGAATCATAAACGTGATTCGGGTTCAGATCGGTGCTTGTATTGCCGTCCCCAAAGTCCCAGTCGGCCCCGGACAGCGTTGGAGAAGTGTTCGTGAATTCTACGATGTTACCCACGCAAACCTGAGGCAACTGTTCGAAACTCACCTCCGGGGCGGGTAAGACCTCGACGATCACCGTATCCTGGTCGGCTCCGCAGCGGGCTGCTGAAAGAATCACGGTGTGAAAACCGGCGTCAAAAAGTACGAAGGATGGCGTTACGCTGTCTCCGCTGGCAACCAAATCTCCGTCGGGGCCGAATACTTCCCAGAAGAGATTGGCACCCGGGGTGGAAAAGCTTTCAGGTTCAAAAGTCCAGGGTTGGCAGCCGGCGATGGTGTCCAGGCTGATGAAGGCGGTTACATCGGGGGGGTGCACGGTCACGACCCGGGTCAGTGTATCCGCCCCACAGTCGTTTGTTGCGATGAGGGTGATCAGGTAGGTACTCACCGAGTCATCCGGGGTAGTGTAGACCACGGTGGGCGCTACGCTGTCGGTGCCGATAATGCCGTTGCCCATATCCCATAACCAGCTTTGAGGATTTCCCCGGGTAACATTGCTGATGGCCGGGCTGAAGGGCGAGCAACCATCGTCGGTATCCAGTCCGAAATTCACCACCGGGTAAGGGCGAACCAAAATGGAGTCTTCCAGCTCACGCAGTCCACAAAAGTTGGTCGTTTTCAGGCTGACGTTAATAAAGGTATCCGTCAAGAAGCCGTCCAATACATAATCCACCGGGGGTGGCCCGTTGAAGGTATCCTGTCCGATACACCACTGGGTCGTATAGTCAATACCGCTACTCAGATCGTCGATCTGAAGGGTCAGGGGAGCGCAGTTGTTCGGGCTGCTGGGGGCAAGGGTGAAATCCGGAGTTGGCGGGGTGGTAACGAAGACAGTCGTGTCAGCGGCGGCATCACAGTCTTCGGCGGAGGTAGCTACGAGAGAAATAGTAAAATTTCCTCCGGAGGTATAAACGTGGGTTGGCGCGGGATCACAGACAATCGGGCTGCCGTCGCCAAAGTCCCAGCAAAAAGTTGTGCCCGCCGCGGCGTTTACCGGGTTGAGGGTAAACGATTCGTCGATACATAGGCTACCACTGACCGTGTAGTCGGTATTTGGACTGGCAAAGTAGCGAAGTTCCTTGTTTGCCGAAGCTGAGCAATCGCTGGAAGAGCTGCCGGTGATCGTGTAGGTATATTCGTAATCCATCCCCGGGTCGAGTTGAGTGAGGTCCACGGTGCCGGCCGCTCCGTCAATCACGCCCGGCCCGGTCCATTCACCGTTGGCAGGGGTCCCGCCCGTCAGCGTAAGGGTATTGGCCGTCCCTTCGCAAATGGTTTGTTGCGCCCCGGCCCCCACCTGGCTGCCGGGATCTTCAATGGTCAGTTGGGTCTGGCCCGTTTGCTCGCAGGAGGTATTTTCTCCAAACACATAGGTGTAATTAAACGTGCCCCCACCGGCCGCTACCAGATCAACCAAGCCCGTTTCGGGGTCTACGCCCGGCCCGGACCAGCTTCCATCGCCCAGGTTGGCCGTCAGCTGAAAAGTTCCTTCGCTGATGCAGCGGGTATCATCCGGAGAAAGGCTCAGCACGGGGTTCTCGATTACGCTGATGACCAAATCGCCGGTGATCGTACAGGGGCCATTCTGGTATTCAAAGGAAGCCAGGTACTCCCCCACTCCACCCAGGTCGGTTTGGGGATTGAAGGTTTCACCTGGCAGGTCGGTGCCGTTCAGGGTCCAGACGATGTTCCCACCCGTAGAATCGACGCTAAATCCGGAAGAAGTTGTCAAGTTGAGGTCTTCATTGACCAGGCAAACCAGGCCCGTGTCGCTTACCGTTGCTACGGGCAGTGCACTGACAGATACACTGAGGCTTCGGCTTACCTCACAGTCTGCGTCGGGGAAAGTATAAACTGGCTGGTAAACACCGGGGCCACCTACTTGACTGGGATCGAAAGTGCCGCCAGGATCAGTTATCCCGTCACCGGACCAAATACCACCCGCCGGGGCCGCCATTAGTTGGATCGGAGCGCCATCTTCGCAGACGGGAGGAGCACCCAGCGTGAGCGTTGCGCTTTCGTTCACTACAATAGTGATCGAAGTTTCGTTAGAGCAGGCTCCGTTGTCGATGGTATACGTCAGGACGTTATTACCGATGTCTGCACCACCGGGATCGAAAATCAGCGGATTGCTGCTGATCACGCCCGGCCCGGTCAGTATCCCGCCCGGCTGATCTACCGTAAGCGTGTCCGGGGCATCGCCGGAGCAATACTCCGCCTGGGCAGTCAGGACGGGTTCGGCGCTGCTCTGAACGGTGACATCAATGGTTTCGAGCACCTCCCCACATTCACCGTTCGCCGTAGCCGTTACGGTACCGTTTTCCGTAAAGGTCGCCGTCCAGTTGTCGTTACAGATCGGGCCGGAGATGTCGGCGTTGGTAAAAGTCCAACAAACCGTAGCATCTCCATCCAACTGGTAGTTCAGGTCGGCTACCGTTATTGTCGTCTCGTCACAGGCGGCTGCTGGAGGACTTAAGTTCACTTCCGGGGCTTCGATGATCTCGATCACGATATCGTCGGATACATTTCCACAGGCGTTGGAGCCATTGATGGTGATCGTGTAAGTATTCAACTGCTTGAAGACCACCTCGATCAGGTCGGAATTGAGTGTCATCAGGGTATCGGTAAAACACCAAACGTTGGTGTCTCCCATTCCCGGCGTAATACTCCATGTAATGTTAGTGAAACTGTTGGACTGGTTTTGGAAGGTGATCGCTTCGTTCAGGCAGGCGATGCCGTCATCATCGGAGGCTGTAAAAACGGCATTAGGCTGGTCAACGACTTCGACGTTGGCGGTAAAAACATCCGTACCGCAGCTACCGGTTGCTTCCAGTGTGACTGTGAAATTTCCGGTATTGCTATAGACGTGAGCAGGAATCTCGTCAGTGGAGGTACTACCGTCACCAAAAGTCCAGAGATAGCTATCGGCGTTACAGGATTGATTAGGTATAGTGAAGTTGCTATTGACGCAAACCTGAAGTGGAACGTTGGCCTCCGCAATTACGGGTGGCTGGATAATTACGGGATAAATCGGGCCGGAACAGGTATAGCCGTCATCACAGTAAAGTAAGCCCTGAAAACGAATCTCAAATACTTGATCGCTACTACTGCAGGGCTCGTCAAAAATATCATCGTAGACGTGGGTTAAATTTCCATAGTCGTTGATTGTATCAACGGTACCATCGTCCCAGTCGACGATAAAGAATTCGAAGCCAGCGTCAGAGGTATTATCCAGGGTGACTGTTTCTCCTTCGCAAAAAATCAGATTTCCGCTTACGTCGATGTTCGCAAAAAAAGTACCACACTCCGTACTTGGGCAGGGTTGTACCTGTGCTGATATACTTGAAAGCTGGATTATCTGGACTATGACTAACAAAGTAGCAATGCGTAAAATCATTATTAATGGGTTGTGGGGTAGTGTAAACAGCGGTAAAAAATGCGTTTTAAGGGGCGCGGCGTGAATTAATCGACGGTTTTTCCACCGGATGCTTTGCCATTGTACCAGATATCATCGTAAAGCTTACGGCGGCTGACGCTGTAGTTGAAACGTTTGCACTCCACGCCCTTTTTACCGTAGGGAACATCATCGTTACGGCCTAAAGCAGAACAGGTCAGTGAGCGGCCGAAACTAAAAATGGCGGTAAGCTCAAAGGGAGCGCGGACAAAATTATTGAGTCCTCCGTTTTGGATGGCATAACTGAGGCCGAGATCAAAACGGGTGAATTTGGCACCGGGCAGCACACCACCAAATTCCACCTGCATGCTGGTCCAGTTGGTGTTGGGCGCGTCGAGCTCATTGGGCATGGCCAGGTGGTAAAAAGCTCCGAAATTGAGGTTGCTGCTCCAGGATAGAGTAGCGCCCGTTTCCAGGTAGGCAAGACCGGCCTGCCGCTGGTAGACCGCCTGAGGGCGGATGGCCCAGTAGCGGCCCTTGTCTTTGGTAAGCACTTTATCCGCACTGGCACTAAAGACGTAGCGTTCGCCCAATTCGTTGTTCAAACCAAGCAGGGAAGCTGACTGGCGGGCATCGACGGAGGCCAGGCCGCTCCAGTTATGAATGGCCGCGCCGAGCTCAAAAGCCCAGCTATCTGCCCGGTCGGTATCCATTACTACCCGATAGAGGAGGCCAAGGCTGGTAGTTGTGTACCAGGGGCTACTACTGTTGGCCGGTTCCTCGAATCCCGTTGTGTTCGCCACGCCGTCCCGGTTGAAAAGACCGTAAAGGGGATCCAGCTGATCCAGGAAAGTCAGTTTATCAAAATCTATAGATCGTTGGCCACGATGCAAGCCAAAGCCTAAACGAAAATTTCCCAGATGTGGGGTCGGGCTATGCCTTTCACCTTTTCCGACGGGTATGAAAAGGGCAACTCTGCCACCAATTTCGCGGGTTTGCAGCAAGCCCTCTCCTTCTACGTTGTGCGAGCCAACCAGCCCCCAGTCCAGGAAAAAACAGGGAGCGCTATCTTCAATGACCACCTGGTGGGTCCGGTAAGCCCGGGCGCTACTTGCTCCCCATTGCGAGCGCCTTTTGACGGCAACACTCAATGCTCCGCTGCCCCCGACGTAAGCGGGGTTGAAACTGGATTCGTTGCCGTAAAAGTGCTGAAACAGGGGGTCCTGGGCCGTGAGGTTGCCGCCAATAAAGTACAGCAGCACGGTCAGGCCGAAGCAGATTGAATTTTTCATGTCAGGTTAAGGTGTAGCTAAAAGACTTACCCACAAGCAAAGGCTTGGGTAAAATACACTATAAAGATAAGCATCCGGCTTAAACCAAACCCGGGTAATCGTTTCGGAAACTCTCCAATAATTTTTTGGACACTAAAAAGCGGACGGAAGAGCCGAATAAGCCACTCCCTTTCAATTCCAGGATACCGAAGCGGAAAAGCAAGAGGTTTCGCTCACTCAGTCGTTCCACATCAGTGTCCCAGCGATAGCGGGCGGCTTTAAAGTAGTTGCTGACGTATACGTATTCGTTGTTGGCCTCTACCCGTTTGAGGGGCCAGAAGAGCAACCAGAAAGTAGCCGACCCGGCTACCAACAACAGCAGCATCGCCCAACGAAGAGATTCTAGCGGTAGCCCGCCGAAATAATGCTCGGGCGCCAACCAGAGCGCCAAAGTGGCCAGTAGTACGACCGTCGTCCAGAAAACGGGGAGGAAAATTTTGTAAAAGAGGGTCGCGTTGGATGATAATCGATGCAAGGGCTGGGAAATTTTGGCAAAGATAAGCAGGTTATATTTGCCGCCGATGTTACACCATTTTCTCCGTAATGCCATTCTACTGATCGGGCTGAACCTGCTCGTAAAGGGTGTCTACCTTTTGGTAGTGGAAAGGGCCGTACAGAACGCGCTGCCAGTTGGCGACTACGGTTTGTATTTTAGCTTGTTCAATTTCACCTTGCTGTTACAGCTTGTTCTTGATTTCGGTCTCCAGTTGTACAACAGCCGTAATCTGGCGGGCAACCGGGCTATTTTGGCCAAATACTTTCCTCATTACCTGGGGCTCAAGTTGGTCCTGGCGCTGGCATTCCTCAGCAGTATCCTGATGATCGGTTTCGGAATTGGCTACCGGGGCCCGGCTCTGTTGCTGTTGCTGATCGTTGGCGGTAATCAGATCATGATGAGTTTGTTACTTTTCCTGCGGTCGAACCTCACCGGCATGGGTCGTTACCGGGCCGACAGCTGGGTCTCCGTAGCGGATAAAGCCTTGATGCTGGTACTGGTTGGCGGGTTACTTTTAGTGGCCAGGGAACAAATGAATATTTACACTTTCGTACTGGCCCAGAGCATGAGCTGGGCAATCAGTCTGGTAGTGGTAGCGAGTTTATTGAGGAGCAGACTGGAAACTTTCTGGCCCAAATTCAAACCGGCGGTCGCCCTTAGCCTCCTCAAAAGATCCGCTCCCTTTGCACTGGTGATTTTCCTGATGACCGCCTATACCCGCACCGATGCCGTGATGATCGAGCGGTTATTACCGGATGGCGACGTACAGGTTGATCACTACGCCGCCGCTTACCGCTTGCTGGATGCCGCCAATATGCTGGGCTACCTGCTTTCGGCCTTACTGCTGCCCATGTACGCGCGGCTGCTGGCCAAACGGGAGCCGGTGGCTGACCTACTGGGGCTGAGTCTGCCTACGGTAGTTGCCGGGTCAATCGTATTCGTACTGCCGACGGCCATTTACGCCGATGAGATCGTCTATCTGCTCTACGACTTCGCGGATGCACGAACCGGTGGCATTTTACGTTTGCTGATCTTTTCCTTCGTCGCCATGTGCGTCAATTACGCCTACGGTGCCTTGTTGAGTGCAGCTAATGAATTGGGGAGCATGAATCGAATATTCGCGGTAGGTTGCCTGCTGAACGTAGCGGGAAACTTACTGGTGCTAGAAAATTATGGGGCCATAGGGGCCGCGGCGATTACGACCGTCACCCAATCTTTCATTGCCGTGGCTCAGGCAATCATGGCACACCGAAAGCTGAGTTTACCAACTGAGCTGATCCGTCCGGGTCGATTGCTCGTATTCTGCCTTCTTTTTTGCGGACTTTGCTACTTTGTCAGCCAAAATCTGACCCTTAACTGGCTTGTTAAAATCGGCCTGATGACAAGTGCCGGACTGCTACTGGCGTTCCTTACCAAACTGCTGGATCCCGCCCAATGGTTAAATTTAATTGCGAGTAGACAGGTAGAAGGAGATTAACCTGCGCCATAACTACCCAGTTCGTTACCTTTGCGGCCTTTATTGAAGCCTATGGAAAGGAAAGAACCACCGAATAAACAAGTAACCGCCGGCGACGGAGAGCCGGATTTCAGCCTATTGGGCGTTATTCGCTCTCTCTGGCAGTGGCGAAAACCGGTTATTTACGTTACCCTGGCGGCCGCCGTCGGAGCCATCGTAATCAGCCTGATGCTCCCGACCTATTACCAGGCGACGACCAGCTTTCTGGCCATCAACCCAGACCGACTGGACCCGTTCGTAATGGGTGGCTACGGAAACACGAAAACCCCACTCTACGGCAACCGCAACGATATTGATCGGATCATGGCCATTGCTGAAAGTAATGAGTTGGTTAGTTACCTGATCGATAAATACGACCTGTACGAACGCTACGAAATCGATACGACCAGCCCCAAGGCTGACCTGTACGTGAGAAGAAAATTCTTCAGCCTCTATGAGGTAACCAAGACCGCACTGGACGCCATCGTCATCGACGTCGAGGATAAAGACCCCTTCGTGGCCGCCAACCTGGCTAATGACGCCCGCAACCAGATTGACGCAATTGGCAAAGGCTTTATCCAAAACGCACTGCGGCAAAACATGGCCGTACTGAAGCAGGACCAAAATACCAAGGAAATTCAGATCAGCCAGATGGCGGACAGCCTCCGTTGGTTGAGAAATAAATACGAGATCCTCGATCTGGAAACCCAGTCGGAGGCAATTTCGGGTAAAAGTGCCGAGATCAACCAGGACATTGCCGGTTTGAGAGCCAAGATCCGCATTTTGGAAAACACGGATAATTTCAAAGGCAAACGCGACAGTATTGCCAAGTTCAGCCTGGAGATGGAGAGTCTGATGGACGTCAAAATCGGGGTGGATAGTCAGATGCGGCAATTGAGTATGGGTATGGAGCCCGTATATAGCATCAGTGAAGGACGCAGAAGACTGACGACTGAAAAAATTTCTACCCAATTCAGAGTGGAGCTTTACGAAAGTGCGCTCCAATCCGAGCAGGGCGTCATCATCACGCTGGAAGAAGCTACCCCGCCGGTGATCAAATCCCGTCCCAGACGGAGTTTCATTGTAATAGGGGTCACGATGGCCGCCTTCTTTTTCTCAATATTGGCGGTACTGGCCATTGAGCACAGCCGGCAATTCGACTGGAAAAAGATTACGGGCTAGATGCTGAGTCGGCTGGCAAGGCTGGACGTCCGTGAAAAGCTTTTTCTCGCTTTTGCCGTACTGAGTCTCCTGCTTTTGTGGGCGGGTATCGGTCTTGGTATTTATTGGCTGGGGCTGACACCGATTTTGCTGTTTGGCCTGTACATTACGGTTACCGATTACCGCTGGCTTTTTTACGGGCTGATTTTAATGATCCCCCTCTCTACCGAGGTGTACTTCGGATCATTAGGCACCGACCTGCCCACCGAGCCCCTCATGATCGGGCTATCGGTCATTTTCATTTTGCATTTTCTACGCTACGGGAGCACTTATGATCGGCGTTATTTCACCCACCCGCTGGCCCTGTTACTATACGCCCATTTGGGCTGGATTTTCCTGACTACCCTCACCAGCGAAGGCTTTTTGGTAAGCCTCAAATTCAGTCTGGCCAAATGCTGGTACATCGGCGCCTTCTTCTTAATGGCTGAGCGCTTTGTTCGATCGGTAAAGGACATCGACCGCATTTTCACGCTGATCTTCTGGCCATTACTCTTCGTAGCGGTACAATCCCTGATCCGTCATGCGATGATCGATTTCGATTTTCAGGATCAGTTCAAGACCATTGCACCGTTCATGCGTAACCACGTTTCTTACGCAGGTATTCTGGCCGTGATGACGCCCTGGTTGGTGCATTTGTACGGGAGGAAGTTTGGTAATAGTAAACTTAGTGGAAGTAAATTAGTAGCCATCGGCCTGGGCTTGCTCTGGCTGGTTGCCATCTATTTCTCTTACACCCGGGCCGCTACGGTTTCCCTGATCCTGGCGGGTGGGGCTTATCTGGTAATCCGCTACGGCTTACTCAGGCCGGTATTGGCCGTAGCTTTGGTCGGGGTGATTGGTTTTAGTTATTCCCTGGTCACGGACAATTCTTATCTTGAATACGCGCCGAATTACGAGACCACCGTGGCTCACAAGCAATTTGACGAATTGCTGGCAGCGACCACCCAACTGGAAGATGTCTCCACCATGGAAAGGGTCTATCGCTGGGTCGCCGCCGGTCATATGATCCCCTACCATCCCTGGTTGGGTTGGGGCCCGGGAAATTTTGTCGAATTCTATAAAGGGTATACCGTTTCCAGTTTCGTCACCTACGTAAGCGACAATCCGGAGAGGTCCGGCATCCACAGCTATTACCTGATGACCCTGGTAGAACAAGGCTTTCCGGGTTTGGCCATCCTCCTGGTATTTTTCTTCGGCATCCTGATTTACGGCGAAAAACTCTACGCCTCCCTGACCGATCCGGCGGCCCGCTCGGCAGTAATGGCCGCCATCCTGTCCATGATCGTGATCTTTGCTTTCCAGTTGATCAATGATATGATCGAGACGGATAAAATGGGCTCAATCTTCTTTCTGAATTTAGCGGTAATCGTTAGCCTCTCTTTTCGCGTACCGGGAGACAGGAACTAGGGTTGCCTTTGGTTGCTGCGTTTCTATTTCCTATCTTAAAACTACTCGATCTCTTCCAGCAGCACTTCGGCTTGTTTTTGGAAAGGGTGACCTTCTTCACCAGCAATAGTACTTAAAATTTGCTTGGCGTCCGCGGTGGCTTCATTGCCCAGGTAAGCCAGGGCTAGGTACCAATTGGCTTGTTGTTGCAGTGGAAAATCGTCCATTTGCGCAAGTGGGAACAAGTCATCAATGGCTGCGGGAAATTTTTTCAACCCGAGTTGGGCCTGCCCCGCATAAAAGTCATTAACCGGAGTAGCTTCCAATTGCCCCAGGTAAGTGAGGGCTTCCCGGTAGTTGCCTTGTTCGTAGGCTAAAAAGGCACGTTCCTTTACACTAAGATTGTCTTCCCCACGGGTAATGTCTACGGCGATGTTGCGGTAGGGTTCGAAGTTAGCGGCGTAGAGTTCCTGTGGTGAAGCTACATTGTTTGGCAGGATAAAGTAGATTCCCGCTGCGAGCAGGAACAACAGACAAGCAGCCAGGGCGTAGAAATGCCGGCGATAAAACGGTACAACCTGGCCATTGCTTTCGGTTTGGTCCGCATCGTCGCGAATTACGCGTAGTGGAGAGGTGGATCTGCTTTTCCAACCAACGGCCAAACTGCCTTCCAGCTCTTGCAGGCGTGCTTTCAGAACCTGATCTTCGGCAACTTCAATAGCCTGGCGAGCCAATTCGGTATCATCAAGCATGGCCTGCAGACTGGCGTCTTCGGCCAGTTGGCGGTCCAGTTCACTTTCGGCGGTGGCCTCGAGACGGCCTAAGAGCTTATCGTCTATTTTTTGTTGTCGTTCGTTACTATTGTCCATAATATCATCCCTGAGGTTTGCTGAGCATTTTTTTCAATGATTCGAGGCAGCGCAATTTTTTTACGCGCACCGCCCCGGGAGAGCTTAGATTAAGGGTAGTCTGAATGGATTCGATGGGGTAACGATGATAGTAGAAGAGGGTCAGAATCTGGCGGCAGGTGTCGCCCATACGGTTCATGGCCGCAGCCAGAAACTGTTTGCGGTGGTCGTCGTCGATCCGGGTAAATATACTCAGGTCGATCTCATCGGCCGGGGAGCGTTCGAGATCGAGGTCGACGGGTGCCTCGCGGCGGCGCTGCTGATTCTTCCGGTAAACCATCCGCTTACCAATGGCAAAAAGATAGGTACGGATGGTACTGGTCAGCTCCGTCAACTTACCGCTAACCGCATTTTTATAAAATACGATGACCGCATCCTGAAAACAATCCGCGGCGTCTTCCTCATTAGCGTATAAATGCTGTCGGGCGTAGCTCAGGAAGGCATCACGATGATCCCGGTACAAGGTATCCAGTAATTCGTGCCGTCCGTCCCTGATGTTTTGCAACAACTGAAGGTCGGCGGAAAGATCTGCTTGTTTTTCCAAAATATCCGTCGGTAAGTGTCTGTCCCCTCAAAGATAGTCATTGATCCTTAGAAACAACCGCTGGTTATCGGTCCTTTCGGTGAATCCATCATACGGCATTCCGTACATTACTTCATGTTGCGACACCTAAATGCGTTACTGTTTTATTAAAATATTTTCAACCAGGTACTTTTTAAACACTTCAAGTAGTGTAGTATAATTGTAAATGATAGTATAGGTTACGGGCAAATACCAATACCTTATTACTACCGGTGTTACGAATACCCAACATACTAGCATTACCACTACCTTAGCGTTTTCAATCCTGCTCTACAGTATGCACAAATCTATATATACCCTGTTGCTTCTCCTTTTCGTCTCTGCCACCCTGGCTGCCCAGACGGAGGAAGACCGCGCTCGTCAAGACCTGGACTATTACGACCAGGAGAACAATGATGGAGACCTCCGGCCGGAACGTTTCGTCGATAACCTTTGGTTCGGCGGTGGCTTACAACTGGGCTTCTCGGCTAGTAACGGTGTTAGCCTGTTCAACGTCGGCATCTCGCCAATGGTCGGTTATAAGGTTACCCCGAATGTTAGCTTTGGTCCTCGCCTCAGCTTGAATTACAATGCCTTTCGTTGTGAGTTCAACGACGTAAAATCCAACTACATTACCTGGGAAGCCGGGATGTTCGGCCGCTTGAAAGTCTTCAACCAATTCTTCGTCCATGGCGAGTACAGCCTGGAAAGCCGTCGCCTCATCATCAGCTGTGACGAGCCGTTAAAACAGGTTCGTAGTATGCCTTATCTCGGGGTAGGTTATACCAGTGGCTTCGGTGGCGGGCCCGGTTCGGAGATATTACTTCTTTTTCGTTTGAGGCGCGACGGACAAGCCATTATCGAATCCCCTTACGTAATCAGGGCCGGATTCAACTTCAATTTCTAGAGCAACTGCACAGATTCCGGGAACACTCGATGATTCGTTTTATTTGGACTAGCAAAGTAGCAAGGTCTGCCAAGTGGACATAACTCGCTATCTTGCGGCCCTGTTTTAAACTATCTCCATCCCAAACAGCTTTTACCGAACATTTCCCGTGAGCGTTAGCAGCAAACATATCATCGACCGACTGGACGAGACCGAAGCCCGTTGGTTCGTCTTGCGCACGGCCCATCGGCGGGAAAAACTGGCCGCTACACGGCTCCGTAAGGATGGCATCGAATGTTTTCTGCCCCTCAAAAAAACAAGGAAGGAATATCAGCGTAAAGTCGTGAATCGCGAGCTTTGCCTGCTCCCGTCCTACCTGTTCGTTAAGATCAAACGGCCCGAAGAAGCAACCGTTTACCGCAACCCTTACGTAAATTTCGTCAGAGTGGGTCCAGACCGGCTTGACGTGGCCGAGCGGGAAATTGAAATACTTCGCCGAATCATCGGCTTGAAGACCTTCGATCTGGAATGGGAAATAGAAGATAAGCAGCAATGGCAGAAAGGACAGGCCGTGGAACTGGTAGGCGGGCCGCTTACCGGTACTAAAGGCACTTATCTGGAAAGCCAAAACAAAGGAAATCTACTCATTTCTCTGGGGCTACTACCCTTAGGAAAAGGGTTGAGAGCTACGGTTCCTTCCGAATGGATTCGCCCCCTGCCTCAGGTGGCGAGCTAGTCGGAAAGAATCAACACAACGGATGTAACAGCTAGCCTGAACAACCGAACAGACAGAACTCGCCGACGGAACATCTCACTCGGCTTGGGGCATGCGTCCGCGACGCATGGACGGCGAAGCCGTTTTTATACGTTCTCTGAAAATTTTCGTGACTTAGGGCATAGAGAAACACGACAGTCTATTTTGGCCGAGAACTTTTACCTGACTTATGGAAGATAAAAAGACCATACTCCTTACCGGAGCGGCCGGTTTCATCGGTCATCACCTCGCCGTTCGTTTGGTCAGGCAAGGACACCATGTGATCGGCATCGACAACCTTAACGACTATTACGAGCCACAACTTAAACTCGACCGTTTGCTCGCTGCGGGTATTGCGATCAACGAAACAGAGAATAATACTTCGGTCATTACCAGTTCGGAGTTATCTGGATTATCCTTCGTTAAGCTGGCTCTGGAAGATAAAAAAGGACTAGATACGCTGTTTGGGGTTTACAAATTTGATGTAGTTATCAACTTGGCCGCCCAAGCTGGTGTACGTTATAGCCTGAGCAATCCACAAGCCTACGTTAACAGTAATGTGACCGGCTTTGTAAACGTACTGGAATGCTGTCGCGAGCATGGTACCAGCCACCTCGTCTACGCCAGCAGCAGCAGTGTTTACGGGCTAAACGATAAAGTCCCTTTCGCCGAAACTGATGTAGTAGAGCAACCGGCTTCCCTGTACGCTGCTACTAAGCGTAGTAATGAACTACTGGCCCACGTCTACGGCCACCTCTACGGACTGCCCACTACGGGACTACGGTTTTTCACAGTCTACGGTCCCTGGGGACGACCGGATATGGCCTACAGCCTTTTCAGTGATGCCATACTGAACGACCGGCCGATTAAAATCTTCAATCACGGCCGAATGAGCCGCGATTTCACTTACGTAGACGATATCGTGGAAGGATTGTTACAAGTCTGTTTGCAGCCTCGGCCGGCGCAATCAGGTGTACCTGCCCGAGTCTACAACATCGGCGCTGGCAAGCCCGTCAACCTGCTGGACTTCGTAAAAACCATGGAAAGTGCCCTCGGAAAAACGGCTGAAAAAAAATTCATGGATATGCAGCCTGGAGACGTAGAGAAAACCTACGCCGATACCAGCGCTCTCGAAAAAGATTATGGCTACCGCCCCGGAACCGACCTGGCAACGGGAATCGCAGCTTTTGTAGAGTGGTACCGGAATTACTACAAAATATAATATGAAAACAGTACTCATCACCGGTGCCGCCGGTTTTCTCGGCTCTCACCTCTCCGACCGCTTCATCGCAGAAGGTTTTCGCGTCGTGGGCATGGATAACCTGATTACGGGAGATATGACAAACATCGAGCACCTGATGGGACTGGAGCGATTCACTTTTTATCATCACGACGTGAGTACGTACGTCCACGTGCCCGGCCAACTGGATTACATTCTCCACTTCGCCAGCCCGGCCAGCCCGATCGACTATCTGAAAATGCCCATCCAGACATTGAAGGTGGGCTCTCTGGGTACCCACAACCTGCTGGGCTTGGCACGGGCCAAAGGCGCACGCATGCTAATTGCAAGCACCAGTGAAGTTTACGGCGATCCGCTCATCCACCCACAGAGAGAAGATTACTGGGGCAACGTTAACCCCGTTGGCCCCCGAGGGGTTTACGACGAGGCCAAGCGCTTCCAAGAGGCTATTACGATGGCTTACCATACTTACCACGGGCTGGAAACCCGGATCGTCAGGATTTTCAACACTTATGGTCCGCGGATGCGCATCAACGACGGGCGGGTATTGCCAGCCTTTTTCAGCCAGGCTATTCGCGGAGAAGGGCTGACAGTCTTCGGTGACGGCTCCCAAACCCGTAGTTTTTGCTACGTTGATGACTTGGTAGAAGGCATTTACCGCCTCCTCTTCAGTGATACCGCTCAGCCGGTTAACATCGGAAATCCGGACGAAATTTCCATTTTAGACTTTGCCAGGGAAGTACTAGAACTCGTGGGGAACCCTAAAGCTTTTCTGGATCAGCACCCCTTACCCGTAGATGATCCAAAAGTGAGGCAGCCCGATATTTCTTTGGCTCAAAAAGTACTGAACTGGACACCTCGTTATAATCGGGCCGATGGTTTGAAAAAAACCATGCCCTATTTTAGAGACGCCGTTGCAAAAGCAAACAAGCATTAAAATGTCTTCGGCTTTAGAAAGCGGTTCTAATGAAATTACAATTTAAATAATGACTGCCACAATCACCCGCACCGCGCCCGCTCAAATGCTGGCGGAATTTAGAAGTAAGCAACGGGCCATTTCCGTCATCGGACTCGGTTATGTTGGCCTGCCACTGGCGTTGGAATTAGCTAAGCAGTTTCGTGTTATCGGATTCGACATCAGCGCCGAGCGCGTGGCCATGATGCAAAGAGGGGAAGACCCCAGCGAAGAACTGGATTCTACCGCCTTCCTTGAGAAAGACATTACGTTTACCGCTGATCCGGGTCTTCTGAAAGACGCCAGCTTCCATATCGTAGCCGTACCTACTCCGGTGAGCGAAGCCCGGGTTCCAAATCTGAATCCGTTAATTGGTGCTTCGGAAACTGTGGGGCGGGCATTAAAAAAGGAAGATATTGTCGTCTATGAGTCTACCGTTTATCCCGGTTGTACGGAAGAAGACTGCATCCCCATTCTGGAACGAGTAAGCGGATTGACCTTCGGTCAGGATTTCTTTGCCGGCTATAGCCCTGAACGGATCAATCCGGGCGATAAGGAACATACGGTAGATAAGATTCTTAAAATCGTTAGTGGCAGCGACCCGGAAACACTCGAAATAGTCTCCGGAATTTACGGTGCTGTTATCACGGCCGGCATTTACGAGGCCAGTACGATTAAAGTTGCCGAAGCAGCCAAAGTTATCGAAAACGCCCAGCGTGACATCAATATCAGTTTTGTCAACGAGCTGAGTATGATCTTCAATCGCATGGGCATCGATACTCAAGAAGTATTGGCGGCGGCTGGCACCAAATGGAATTTCCTCAAATTCCGTCCCGGCCTGGTAGGGGGCCATTGCATCAGCGTAGACCCCTATTATCTGCTACACAAGAGTAAGCAACTCGGTTACGACCCCCAGGTAATCGCCAGTGGCCGACGGGTCAACGACGGTATGCCGGGCTTCATCGCAAAAGAACTTACTCAACTGCTGTTGCAACGCAACCTCAATCCGAAAAGCTGTAAGGTGCTCGTGATGGGTGCCACTTTTAAAGAAAATGTAGCCGACATCCGCAACTCTAAGATCTTCGACGTTATTCAGGAGTTGATGGACTTCGGCATCAATGTTCAACTAATCGACCCTCACGCCAGCCCCAACGAAGTAGCTCAGGAATACAAATTCAGCATGCAGGACGAAGCTGGTAAGGATTATGATGCCGTCATTGTCGGTGTGGCCCACGAAGAATACCGTTCGCTGGATATGAATTACTTCCGCAATCTTATTAAAGCTGACCAGGACCTGATCCTTTTCGACCTGAAAGCAATTTACAGTCGGGAAACAGTACGTAGTAATGAAGTTATCTGGCGGCTTTAGCAAATTATTCAGACTAGCAAAGTAGCAAAGTTACGCTGTGGACTAACGGCAACTGATTACGCAACGAACTAAACAAGCCCGCAACCATCACTCCTCCTTCCTACTTCATCCACCCTACCGCTGTCATCGACGATGATGTGACTATCGGCGAGGGCAGTAAGGTCTGGCATTTTTGTCACCTGATGTCGGGTTGTACCCTCGGCAGCAACTGTAACCTAGGGCAAAACGTGATGGTTGCTCCGGGCGTAATCTTGGGCAATAATGTCAAGGTGCAAAACAACGTCTCTTTGTACACTGGCGTAAGCTGTGATGACGATGTATTTCTTGGCCCAAGTTGCGTTTTCACCAACATAATTAATCCTCGCAGCGCAGTAAACCGCCGGGGGCAGTATGCCAGAACCCACGTAGGTCGGGGAGCTACTATCGGGGCCAATGCCACGATTGTCTGCGGCCACGATATTGGCGAATACGCCTTTATCGGAGCCGGGGCAGTAGTGACCAGGAATGTACCGGCTTATGCCCTTTTGGTAGGCAACCCGGCCCGACAAGTCGGCTGGATGAGTGCCTACGGCCACCGGTTGGAATTTAATGAAGCTGGATTTGCCGTCTGCCCGGAAAGTGAAGCAGAGTATATCCTGAAAAATGGCACGGTAACACCCAATGGATAACCGATGATGAAGCAAATTAAAAGCGTTTCTCACTACCTTCAGGTGGCAAGCCGGCGTTTGGACGAAACGCTTAAACAATTGTACCGTCCTATTCAACAAAGGTACGCAACCCCACCAACGCCCAAGAAATGGGTTTTCATCACCGGTTGCTACAACTCAGGGACTACCCTACTACATAAAATCCTCAAAGCGGACGAGCGATTCGGCACCCTCCCGAACGAAGGCATTTTCTACACAAACCAACTTCCCCGCCCTCAGCATTTAGGATATCGCCGCCTTTGGGCTTTAGCCCCGGACTTATTCGAAATGAATGAGGAGGGAGAGTATCCCATAAGTGCTGAATCCATAAAAAAAGATTGGGCTCCCTGGTTCAATAATCCTGATGCTGAAATCCTGGTTGAAAAGTCGCCACCAACGGCCGGAAGGATGAGGTGGTTTCAACGCCACTTCAAAAATGCCCACTTCATCTGTATTGTTAGAAATGGCTATGCTGTGGCAGAGGGTATTCACCGGAAAGTCGGGCACAGTCTGGTAAAAACGGCTACTCAGTGGAATGTTTCCAACGAGATCATGCTGGAGCATATCAAACATCTAGATAACGTACTACTGATCCGATATGAAGACCTCACTGAAAATCCAAGATCAATCGTCCGTGATATATACGCTTTTATCGGCGTAGAGATGCCTGTGAATGATTTTGAGACAAAAGCCATTAGCGTTCATGAGCAACAATCAACGATAAAAAACATGAATGAACGTTCCTTTGAACGATTAACTCCTAATGACATAAGCATCATTGAAAGAGAAGCTAAGAAAATGCTCCTGCACTTCGGCTATTTTCCTAAATCTTAGCGTCAACATATAAAGCTTATCAGGGACTTTGTTTCCTGGCCTATTTCGAGAATTGGCAACGGCATTTACCAGCCGCTCCAAACATCAGAGCTTTCGCTTAGAGCTTGTTTGGGAATTGCTATGAACTGAAAAACAATAATTTATGGTTCTGACTATGCCATAAAATTGTGAGCTTGGCGGGTCAAGCGATCCATTTTTGGTGACGCCAGGTTCATAAATGCTTGTTTTTCAGGAAATAGAAATCCAAACAGGCTCTTAATAACTTTCGCCGTCCCTATTTCTTTACTATGAATAAATTCTTCACCCCTAGTATAAATTTCCGGATAATAAAGCTGCTCTTGCTTTGTTTGGGAATGGCTGTTTATTTACCGGCTCAAATTACGCCCAGCCAACAAGCCCAGGCTCGCCAGGAACTAAAGCGTCGTAATATTGACGAGACCGAACTGAAAGCCAGACTTTTGGAGCGTGGTATCGACGTAGACAATATGAATCCCGCTGAGCTGGCCGCTGCCCAAAGTCAGATCGAGGCCGTGGTAGCAGAAATGGAGGCCGAAGCCAGGGTCCGACCCGCAGAGACGAGTGCCCCGGTTACTACTCCAGAGCCAGCTGAGCCGCCACCAGCGGTAGTTGAAGCTCCTCCATTGAGCACTCCACCTTCGAACCTTGAAGAGAGTACCATCTGGGGCCACCAGGTATTCCGCAATAAAAGTCTACAGGTTTATCAACCCAATGACAATGTAAGCGCGCCGCCCAGTTATCGCCTGGGCACGGGAGACGTAATAGCCGTGAACATATTTGGAGCAAGCCAAGCCGATCTCAAGCTGACCATCGACGAGGACGGCTTCATCAATCCTCCGGCAATGCCTCGAATACAGTTGCGGGGCCTCCGGTTAGACCGGGCAAGAGAGTTGGCCCAGACCCGCTTTGCCCGTTACTACGTCTTCAATAATGGTCAGTTCAGTTTTAATGTGGACGCCACGCGCATCATTACCGTCAATATTTACGGAGAAACCGAAACAAACGGCAGCTTTACCCTCTCTGCTGTCAATACTGTTTTCAATGCTCTGGTGGCGGCTGGCGGCCCTAAGGATGAAGGCTCCGTCAGAAATATCAAACTCATTAGCGGTGGTGAGGAGACCGTAGTGGACATTTACGAATTCCTCCTTAATCCAACCCAACAACCCAACCTTTTTCTGGAAGACAACGACGTCATCTTTGTCCCACTCGCCAGCAAGATCGTGGAAGTACAAGGTGGAGTACGCCGACCTTTAAACTACGAGCTTCGTGACGGGGAAGATTTGAAAACTGTACTGGCTTACGCCGGTGGTCTTCTACCCGAGTCACTCAACGAAGGAATCACCGTTACCCGTTCTAGCGGGAATAAGACCTCAGTGCTCAACGTAGAAACAACTACCGACTTCGCGCTGGATGATGGAGACATCGTGTTGGTACCCGTCAGTACCGCACCACAACGACAACAGGTTTCCATCAACGGAGCGGTAATAATTCCGGGCACATATGCTTTCACCCCGGGAATGCGCGTTGCGGATCTTTTACAAAAGGGCAAGCTACAACCAGGTAGCCGGCTGGATGCGGGGTTTCTGCGTCGCCTGAACGCCGACAGTACTGCTACCCTTATCCCAATCGACTACCAGGCCGCACTGAACAACGCTCCAAAGGAAAACATCGAACTCCAATCCGAAGATCAGCTTATTGTATTCAGTCAATCGACCTACACACCACGCTATTCAATTACCGTCACGGGTGCGGTGAATACGCCACTTCCACTATATCCCTACAGCGATGATGGATCATTAACGGTGCGGGATGCATTGATCCTGGCCGGGGGGCTCAAACCCAACGCTAGCGAGGAAGCTTTTCTGATCCGAAGAAACCCGGCCAATGAACTAGAGCGGCAATACGTCCGCTTAAACCTTGGCCAATCAAGCGGTATGGATCAATTACTACGCCCACTGGATAGTCTGGTCGTCTACACCAACGAAAGATTCTCGGAACGCTTTCCCTTACAGGTAACCGGGGCGGTCCGGGCACCCGGCCAATATGTATACGATGTAAGCTTGGGTTTAAAAGACCTGTTTACCCTGGCCGGAGGATTGAAACTTGGCGCAGCCCGCAACCGGATAGACGTGGTCCGGCTGCAATTCGGAGAAAATGAAACGACCAAAACGATCAGCATCCCCCTTGAGATCGACGAAGAATACAACGTTATCGGCGGCCCGACCGGTGGTTTTCTATTAAGGCCGTACGATGTGGTCGTGGTACGTAGCGTACCAGAATTCGAATTGGTACAAACGGTGGATATACAAGGTGAAGTTCGCTTTCCGGGGATATATGCAATGGACAGCGACAACCTGAAACTAACCGATCTGTTAACCAAGTCCGGTGGCCTGACCGCCGAAGCCTTCCCGGCTGGCGCTGTCCTGGAACGGAAAGAGGAGAATGCGGGGGCAGTAGTGATCAGATTGGATGACGCCATTAAATCACCAGGCAGCGTAGCCAATTTGAAGTTGCGTAACGGCGACATCGTATTCATACCCAAAGTCAAAGACCTGGTAGCTATTCGCCCGCTCGGAACCCGTGCAGAAATGATTTACGTAGATAGCCTACTGAATGATGGCTCACTGGACGTTGCCTTCGACGGTGACCATTCCGCTAAGTGGTACGTCAATAATTTTGCCGGAGGTTTTTCCGATGATGCACTTCGCCGTAGTTTGACCGTACAGTACCCCAACGGCGAACTGGGCCGCACCAAAAAATTCCTGTGGATAAACAATTATCCCGAAATTCGGCCAGGCAGTACCATCCGCATGGAATTGAAGCCCGAGAAAATCCAACGCGAACGGCGGGAAGAGCGATTTGACTGGATCGCAATGACTTCGGCTATTCTGGGTGGGGCGGGAACTATTCTAACGGCAATACTACTGGCAACCCGTAATTAATGATGGACAATTACCAAAGTAGCGAGGCTGAAGACGCCAACATTCGGCGCGAAGTCAGTTTGCGGGAGATCATCTTGGTCATTCGTTCGTACGTCATTTATTTGTGGCGCAAGGTCTTCTGGCTGCTACTCTTCGTACTTATCGGAGTAGCCTATTTCGTAGTAAAAGCTAATCTTACACCAGCAGTGTATGCCACCCAGACCAGTTTCATGGTCAACGAATCCGATGCCGGGGCTATGGCTGGCATGGGTAATTTGCTCAGTCAATTCGGTTTCGGTGGAGGAGCCAAACAGGGTGGTGTCAATTTTGCTCAGTTGGTGGAGTTGAGTAATAGTCGGCTCATCGCCCAGCGTGTGCTTTTCGACAGCGCTTTCGTAAACGGCAGGGACGATTTGCTGGCCAACCACATGATTGACGTATACGAGTACCATGAATATTACCGTGAAGCTGGCTCTACCTTGCTTCAGGACTTTTACTTTACCCACGATTCCATTGCCGGCTTCAGTGAGTTGGAAAACCGCATGTTCTTGCAACTTCACTACCGGCTCACCCAGGATGATCCGCCATTTCAGATAACCTATAACGGGGAAATCGGCATCGTCACCATCCAGGCCAGTAGCGTCAATGAGATGTTTACCTACCACCTCGTGAATAAGCTATATGAGGTCATTGAGGATTTCTATACCGCTAAAAGCAATACTCCCCAAGCCAGGAGCATTAAAGTTTTACAAGCCAGAGCCGATAGCCTGGGTCAGGAATTAAGGCAACGAGAGTATCAATTATCCAGCATGGAAGATCGCACCCTGGGTTTGATCGGTAGCCAGGCAAGAGTAAGGATGTCCCGTATCCAACGAGAGGCCAGCCTGATCTCGGGCATCTATACCGAGGTGCTTAAAAATATCGAGACGACCCGCTTTATGCTGAATAATGCCCAGCCCGTTTTCGTCGTTGTAGACCGTCCGATCCTGCCGCTTTTCAAAACTGGCAGCAGCAATCTGCTCAACGGCATTGTCGGAGCCATTTTCGGCGGCTTTTTCGGTGTCCTCTTACTCGTTTTAATCAAAATATACCGCGACGTCGTCCATTCAGACGCAGTCGACCGAATCGTAATTCAATAAGCATGCAGGCTAAGAACATCCTCATCACCGGTGGTGCCGGCTTCATCGGCTCCAACCTGGCCGAGGCTTTACTGACCGACGAGCGCGTTGGCCTGGTGCGGGTCGTAGATGATCTCAGTAACGGGTTTCGGCGCAACATCGAAGCCTTTTTGGGCCACCCCCGTTTTGAGTTCCTGGAGGGAAGTGTAGAGGACTATAGTTTTTGTGAACGGGCCTGTCTGGGAATCGACTCAATTGCCCATCAGGCGGCCCTTGGATCAGTACCTCGAAGTATTAAAAATCCGCTGCGGACCAATACCGTCAACATCAGCGGAACCCTCAACATTTTTACCGCCGCCAAAGAAGCCGGGATAAAGAGGGTCATCTTTGCCGCCTCTTCTTCTACCTACGGAGACTCACAGGCTCTGCCCAAACAAGAAGAAATCATCGGCAAACCGCTATCCCCTTACGCAGTGACCAAACTGGTGAACGAATTGTACGCCGATGTCTACGCCAACCTCTATGACTTCAATTACATCGGCCTGCGTTATTTTAATGTTTTTGGACCGAAGCAAGACCCCTACGGTGCCTACGCGGCGGTAATACCACTATTCGCCAAAGCCATTCTTAACGGTGAGCGACCCACTATCAATGGCGACGGCAGTTTTAGCCGGGACTTCACCTACATCGACAATGTCGTGCAAGCCAACGTCAAAGCATTGTTCACCGAAAACGGGGCCGCGCTAAACCAGATATACAACGTCGCTTGCGGCGGAAGAACAACACTCCTCGAACTTTTCGACGCCCTCAAAAAAGAAGCCGGGGTAGAAATGAGCCCGATACTGGGACCGGAAAGACCTGGCGACATCCCCCACAGCCACGCCGACATCAGCAAGATCCGCGAACGGCTCGGCTACGTTCCGGAGGTGAGCGTGACGGAAGGAATAAGAAAGGCATTTGGGTGGTACCGGGAATTATTTACTAATGAAATTGCGGCGACTACTAATACGCTTTAGTCGTTTTCCGAGACCGAGGACCTTTGGCCCGAGGTATTTGTTAAAGCGACAAAAGCGACACTCGGGCCGGAAGTCCTCGACCCCCGAATTCCTTCTGAGCTCTGAATGCTACATGTGAAATGAATAAAACCTTCATCATTGCCGAAATCGGCCAGGCCCACGATGGCAGCCTGGGGATTTTACATTCCTACATTGATGCCCTGGCCACTACTGGCGTGGACGCCATCAAATTTCAGACCCACATTGCAGCGGCGGAAAGTAGTATCCACGAACCTTTCAGGGTCAACTTCAGCTATGAGGACAAGACCCGCTACGACTACTGGGACCGTATGGGCTTCACCCTGCCGCAGTGGAAGGAAATCAAAACCCACTGCGACGAGGTCGGCCTGGAATTTATGTCCAGCCCCTTCAGCCAGGCGGCCGTGGATTTACTGGAAGAGGTTGGAGTAAAAAGACATAAGGTCGGCAGTGGCGAAGTCAGCAATTTTCTACTGCTGGAAAAACTGGCCCGAACCGGCAAACCCATCATCCTCAGCTCGGGCATGAGTTCCTTCGCTGAGCTGGACGGGTCAATTAATTTCCTGCGGCCATTCGGAAACGAACTGAGCGTATTACAGTGTACTACCGCCTACCCTACCCCACCGGATCAGGTTGGGTTAAATGTCATCGGGGAATTGAAAGCCCGTTATCCAGACTTACGCGTAGGCTTAAGCGAGCATACCGCCCGAACGGCCACCAGCATTGCAGCGGTTACTCTGGGGGCCGAAATCCTGGAGTTTCACGCCGTCTTTGACCGCCGAATATTCGGCCCGGACGCGAAAAGTTCACTGACTATCGACGAGATTACTCAACTGGTCAAAGATGTACGTTACGTAGAGACGATGGTTGGAAACACGATCGATAAAAATGACAATTCCAGCTTTGCTACTTTGAAGTCCATATTCGAAAAATCCCTGGCCGTAAGCCGCGATCTTCCGAAAGGACACACGCTGACTTTTAATGACCTGGAAGCTAAAAAACCCGCTAATCACGGTATTTCCGCAAGTGAGTTCAGGTCCGTGATCGGACGAAAATTAAGCCAGCCACTGAGTCAATATGACTTTTTAACCGAAGAAAATCTTGGGTAGTTTTTACTGGCTTCAAAGTAGCAATGTCAGTTGGTTATCCAGGATGCTGACCGGCCGGCGGCGAACGCCAACCTGGCTGATTTTCCTGCTTCCTTTCAGCATGGCGAGTAATCCGGACAGCACGATTTTCCGGCCAGAATTTACAACTGATGATTCTAAGCGCCCACAACAACGTTTTCCTGAACGTTCCTGAATGAATCCGTCTAAACCAATTGAATTGACAACCTTCTCTCCCAGAAAAATAGCCGTAGTGGTGACCGCCCGCCCCAGTTACAGCCGGATAAAGACGGCATTGCGGGCCATAGACGAGCATCCGGAGCTGGAACTTCAGTTGATCGTAGCGGCCTCGGCCCTCCTGGATCGTTATGGATCGGCTATCAAATACATTGAAAAGGATGGATTCTCCGTAGCTGCCCGGGTGTACAATGTACTGGAAGGCGAAAACCTGGCTGCCCAGGCCAAAACAACCGGTCTGGGAATTATGGAACTCGCCAACGTTTTTGACAATCTAGCCCCGGCCGCCGTGGTGACCGTGGCCGACCGCTTCGAAACCATGGCTACTGCCATCGCGGCCAGTTACATGAACATTCCGCTGGTACACATTCAGGGCGGGGAGGTGACGGGCAACATCGACGAGAAAGTCCGCCACGCCATCACCAAACTGGCCGACCTTCACCTGGTCGCCAGTGAAGATGCCAAACGGAGGGTTATCCGGTTGGGCGAGCGGGAGGAAACGGTCGTCAATACCGGTTGCCCTTCCATTGATCTCGCCGCAGAGGTGAGACAGCGGCCGGAACTGGATTTTGACATTTTTGAACGTTACGGCGGCGTAGGAGCCAGAATCGACCTCAGCGACGGTTATCAGGTCGTGATGCAGCACCCGGTAACTACCGAATACCAGGATGCCCGCCAACACATCGAGATTACCCTGGAGGCCATTCGCTCATTCAACAAACCGACGCTTTGGTTCTGGCCAAACGTGGATGCGGGTAGCGATGGTACCAGTAAGGGTATTCGCTCGGCACGAGAGAAATACGACCTGAGCCACATCCACTTTTTCAAGAATATGGAAGGAAGGGATTTTCTGCGCGTCCTTTACAATGGCCGTTGCCTGATCGGTAATTCCAGCGTGGGTATCCGGGAGTGTGCTTACCTGGGGGTGCCCGTTATCAACATTGGCTCGCGGCAAAATGGCCGTCAACGCGGGCTTAACGTGATCGATACCGATTACTCGGTCGGAGCCATCACCGATGCACTGGATAAGCAATGGTCTAACGGCCGCTACCCCACCAGCGACGTTTACGGCGGGGGCAATGCCGGCCAGCTGATCGCGACTGAATTGCAACGCATGCCACTCACTTTTTCCAAAAAAATAACTTATTAAAAGCTTGTCTGAAACCACCACTTTCCCGACTATTCTTTCCCGGACCGAAGCCCTGAAATACTGCCGCGCCGAAGGTATAGATCGACACATCGACTTGGAGCCAACTGATGCTTCCATTGCTCCGGACCCCGCCGACCTGGCCCGGATCCATCAACTCATTCGTGGTCGTAAATCCTTTACGGTCCTTGAATTTGGCGTTGGTTACTCTACCATTGTCATCGCTGACGCACTGGCCAAGAACCGCCGCGACTGGGAGCAACTCCAACCGGAACCCGTCATTAGAAATCGGTTCATGTTTCACTGCTTTACGGTAGACACTTCAGAAGAGTGGATCGAGATTAGTCGGAATCGAATGCCCGAAGAGTTGCGTTCTTTCGTTACCATCAGTCATAGTGGCGTGAGCATGGGCACTCACCAAGGGCAGATCTGCCATTTTTATGATGAATTGCCCGACGTAGTGCCGGATTTCGTCTATCTGGACGGTCCGGACCCCAAGGCGGTACAGGGGAAAGTGAATGGTTTGAGTTTCCAATGCAACGAGCGAACGGTCATGGCCGCCGACCTGCTATTAATGGAGCCAACGCTATTACCCGGCACGATGATTCTGGTGGACGGGCGAACGAACAATGCCCGCTTTCTAAAAAACAACTTTCGCCGGGATTTTGACTTCAACTGGCACCGCCAGGCCGACGTGAGCACCTTTGAACTCAACGAGGAGCGCTTAGGCAAGTACAACAAACTGGGTAGCGACTTTTTTTAAATGAATATCCTCGGCATCATACCGGCCCGGGCGGGCTCTAAACGACTCCCCGGAAAGAACAAGCGCCCCCTGGCGGGCAAAGAACTGGTTCGTTACGCAATAGAAGCGGCCCTGAATAGCCAGCTCGTCACTGATTGGGTGCTGACAACGGATGACGAAGACATCTTACGGATCGGCCAGGAGTATGACGGCCTGAGGCTGATCCGCCGACCAGATGAACTATGTACCGATGAGGCGATGGCCATTACCTACGTCCAGCACGCCCTTAAAAGCAGTTCGAAAAAATATAGTCATACCGTGATTACTCAGGTTACGTCTCCGTTTACCCTAGCGGAGGATATTGACGGAACACTGGCCCTACTGCTGAAAAGCCAAGTCAATAGTGCAGTGAGCATTGAAAAACTGGATTTTGCGACCCATCCCGCAAAAATGAAATTACTGGACGGCCACCGATTACGCCCTTACCTGGAAGAAGAAAAGGGAAGAATGGCGGCCAGCCAATTGCCCACTATTTACGTGAGGAACGGTTCGGTCTATTGCTCTACGATAAAGAGTATCGAGGCCGGAGAGATCGTGAGTACCGATTGTACCGGCTACCTCATGCCTCGCGAACGCTCACTGGACATCAACGACCCAATCGATTTTGCTTTCGCGGAATTCTTAATGGGCCGGAAAGAGACTAAAAATAAAACCGGAACTTCTTCCGCTCAGGATTAGTAGCAACCACCACGGTTAGGATAAACATGCCGACGGAACACAAATTCAAGACAGACATCGCCTACGTGGTCAACCACGGCTTTGCCGCCCGGATGGTCACCCAGACTGACTTACTGGGCAAGCTGGTGGAGCGTGGCTTTTCCGTAGCCCTAATCGGCCCGGATAAAAGTGATGAGAACCTAGTAGCTTATTGTAACGAGCGCGGCATCAAACTCTATGATTTTCATCCAAGGAAAGATCCGCGGATGGGTGAGTATTTCCGCGCCCGCAAGTATTTGCTGGACGACATCAGAGCCAATCCCGCGCTGTGGGAAAAACACGTGAAGGCGACCCGTATGGTACCGGCCCGTCGTTTCTGGCGGCAAATCCGCCCCCGTATCTACTACCAGGCGTACCGGCTCCGTAGGGCATTTCCAGGAATTAAAGACTGGTTTTTCCGGCGTGAGCGGGATTTGCTAAATAATAAAGAAGCTCTGAATCTGCTACGTGAGATCGCCCCCCGGATCTTCGTGTCGACCTACCCGGTCAATTACGCGGAATCGATGTTGCAGATTGCAGCCACCAAGGTGGGTAGCCATAGCATCATTCAATTATTAAGCTGGGATAACATTACGAGTAAGGGAACGATCAGTCAACTAGCCGATTCCTATTTCCTGTGGGGGGAAGAAATGCAAGCGGAAATTCATGAGATGTACAAGGTGGACCTTGCGACCGTCCAGCTAATGGGTGTCCCCCACTTCGACGTTCACGTGGCCCAGCGGAAATCGCCCAACCACCAGCCTTATTTACGGGAGCTTGGGTTAAATCCCGAGCACCCTTATCTGTTTTTCGGGATGAGTTCGTCTCACTTCGCGCCCCACGAGATCGACATCGTGGAGTGGTTGGCCCAAAAGATACGGGCGGGCGAATTTGGCAAAGACATGCAGTTGGTCGTGCGGCCTCACCCTCAGAACGTCAGTGGTCATTGGGCGGACCCCGATTGGCTGCCTCGTTTGCAGGCCCTGGCCGGAGATAAAGTGGGGATAGACTTTCCAAAGATGGTCGACTCCCAAATGGCCTGGAGCATGAAAAAGAACGACATGACGAAGCTGGTGGCCCTCATCGCCGGCAGCCGGATCGTCTACAATTCGGGCAGCACCATCACCATCGACGCGCTGATGTGCGACCGGCCGGTAATCATCACTTCATTCGACGCCGGCTTCGAGGTCAGCTACTGGAAAAGTGCTCGACGCCTGAGAGATTATGCTCATCTGAAGAAAATATTCGCCAAAAAAGGCCTACAAGTCGTTGAATCATTTGCCAGCTTTACGGAAAGCACGAACAACTTCCTGGCAAATCCCGACCACGAGTTAGCAGCCCGCCGTCGTTTGATCCGCAGCTATTGCGCCAATTATGAGGCTGGTAATGCCACCGAAAAAACTTGCGAGGCCTTAACCGCCTTACTAAGTAATAATATCACATCAAAAAATTGATTTGCTAAGACATTTCAACTTCTTCAAGTCTTATCTGGGGTATCGGGTCTACCTGTTACTTGTCTTGTCGTTTCTGGTATCGCTATTGGATAGTATCGGGCTGGGCGTTTTAATCCAGACCCTGACGCTTTTGGGGAACTCTCCGCCAGTGGGCGACGATACTTTCAGTAATTTCGTTAATGAGTACCTCCAGGGCTCGGTGGTTGCCGAAAATTCGGCCCTGATCCTGCTGATTATGGTTGCCATCTTCCTGTTCAAGGGGCTTTTTCAGTTCGCTCAGGTCTATTATACCGTTCATCTGAAATTTCTTTTTACTTCCGGCATTCGCCACCATCTGGTTGATCGCCTGGCCGGGGTGAAGTATCAGTACTTTGCTAGTCTGGACGCCGGTAAGTTACAGAACCAACTGACGATGGAAAGCCAGCGCTGCATCGCCGGTTTCATGGCTTTTTTCCGGATGGTGAAGCAATACATCATGTTGAGTGTCTACATCGGCCTGGCCCTTTTGCTCAATCCCTTTTTCGTGTTATTTTGTGGGATCGGGGTCAGTTTCACCAATCTTCTATACCGCTATTTTAACCGGCAGACGGCCAAACAATCCGCCGGCTACACCGAGATGGGGCACCGTTACCAATCCATCGTTCTCCAGTTGATCAAGAACTTCAACTACCTCAAGGCCACCAACGGGATCGAGCCCCTGCAGGCAGACCTAGACAAAAAGATCGACAGGATCGAAGAAAAGCAGATGCGGATCGGATGGTATTCTTCACTGACCGCCAGTTTACGCGAACCTTTCGTGATCATCATCATCGCGCTGGCCCTGTTGTTCTTCGTTATTTATCTGGGTAATAGTATTTCGGCCATCACCGTAGTGATCCTGCTGATGTACCGGGCCATGAATTTCCTGCAGGCCGCCGAAGCTTCCAAGCAATCCTATTACGGGATTACGGGCTCCATAGATTCGGTGATCGAACTGGACGAAGAGCTATCTGCCGAACCGGAGCCTGAACCGGGCGAGCGCTCGCTGGAAACGATCGAAAGCATCCGCTTTGAAAAGGTCACCTTCACCTACCAGGAAGAGGAATGGTTCGAATACGAGTTCGACGTAAAGCGGGGGGAAACTCTGGCCATCGTTGGCGAAAGCGGTAGTGGCAAGACCACCCTGCTTTCCCTGCTACTCGGCCTTTACAGCCCGGCCGAAGGCAAGATCATGCTCAACGGACACCCGATTACCGAATACAACCTGGCTACTTTCCGTTCCAAGATCGGTTTCATCGATCAGAATACGGTGGTTTTCAACGATACGGTTTACAACAACGTCAGCAGCTGGTCTGACAAAAACCCGGCAAATCTCGCAAGATTCTGGTCAGTGATGGAAGCGGTCAACCTAGCTACGATTTTCCGGGAAAGAAGCACGGGCGAAGAAACCTTGTTGGGCGATAACGGCATGAAGGTATCCGGTGGCCAACGCCAGCGTATCTCCATCGCCCGGGAGTTATTTAAGTCCTTCGATCTTCTAATCATGGACGAAGCCACCGCCAGCCTTGACGCCATCTCGGCCAATCAAGTCCGTCGTAGCCTGAAAGAAGCCAACCCCGATTGCATCCGTATCCTCATTTCCCACAAACTGAACAGCGTGGAAAATGCGGACCGAATCTTGCTGCTGGACAAGGGAAAAATGGTAGCCAGAGGTACTTTCGCCGAGGTAAAAATGCAATCCGCTTTATTCCGTGAGATGCTATCGCAACAATCAGTCGTTCAAAGCGAAGAACACAAATTTTAGCATGAACCGAAAGCAACTACTGCTACCCATAATGACCGGCTGGACCATTCGTAACCTTGAAAACAGTCGCCTGCTGGATTTTCTTAATTCCGGTACGTTCGACCTGACCGTTCTGACCACCGATCAGCTGGCCGATCAGGTAAACAATCTATTGTCCGACGCCGAACTCGTTGTGATCAGCTCCAAAGAACTCAACCGGCGGATTCACCGGATGAGCGAGTATTGGGCCTTCCGGATGGCGAAAGCCATTCACATCCATCTTTTTTTGAGCCGCACATCCACTTACGGAGCTAAGGAGGGCTACCCCGGCAGTACCGGTTTCATTTTGAAATTGCTGGTTACCCTTTTGCCCGGTCTGGCCAAGGCCATTTTTCCCTGGCTCCGAAAAAGGTACGCCGAAAAAAACCAACGCTATTTCCCGGAATTAGCGCAACTGAGATTCGACCTGGGGCTTTCGCTCTGCGTCAACGTTATTTCCGAGGAATTCCTCGCCACCAATCTGGTCTGTACCCGCTGCGACCGGAGCCTGGGCTACGTGCTCTCCTGGGACAATCCCTCCTCGAAACCTTTCTGGATACCGCCTTTGAATGAAATCATGGTGTGGGGTGAGCAAATGCATACCGACGTCTGGATAGTGGGCCAGGATTACCTGAGCGAGGATCAATTGCACCAGGTCGGGGCCCTCCAAATGGACTGGCATTTTGCCGAAGAGGAAGAGGAAAACAATCAGACTTTTAACGTTGGTACACCTTTTATTTTCTACGCCTGCGTAACGGAAATTCAATTTCAGGACGAACCCGTCTTTCTGGAAGCCTGCGTGGAAGCCGCCCGCAAGGAATTCCCCGCCGTAAACTGGTACGTTCGCACCCACCCGAAGGAAAGTGGCGAAAGATTCGACCGGCTGAAATTATTCGACAACCTGACCCTTGATGCCCCCAACAGCGGCGATCTCAGAAACTGGAAAGTGGATGGAGGGGAAAAAGAACGATTGCGCCAGGCCCTGCAAAGTGCCTTCCTGGTCTGTACAAGCTTCGGTACACTAACGCTGGAAGCCTTGATCTACGGTAAAAAACCGGTACTTATCTCCTCCCCTAACCAAGACGGTAGCGTAACTTCCGCTAGCCGCCACCTCGACTACCACCACACTAAGGAGTTACTGAAAAAAACGTACTATCAGCAGGTTAGAACTCCCGAAGAAATGATCGAGATCATCCGGTCGACGCTGTCAAAAAGCACGTCCGACTACCGTGACATCTACGAAGATTACTTCATCAACAACGAAGAACAACTGGCCAGTGACGCGATCGTAGATTTACTTTGCGCATCATCTGATTAATCAGCTTTGCTACTTTGTTAGCCCAAAGACCGCTCCTACGTCGTTATTAGAACATAGCTGACAGACCGCTTCGCTGTCAGACGCAGCCCTGACGTGTATTCATTCTTCACACGTAAAACCGGCAGTCTAAAAGCATATCGATCTAGTGTATAACCTCTATCAGCGGAGCAGTCTTCTGACTAGCAAAGTAGCAATGCCCACAAATACCCAAAATGAATAAGTTACTCGTTACCGGTTCTTCCGGTCTCATCGGCTCCGAAGTCGTTCGTCATTTCAACGCCCTGGGCTGGAAGGTTTATGGCGTCGACAATAATATGCGTGCCGATTTCTTCGGCCCAAAAGGCGATACCCGTTGGAATCAGGGGCAACTGCTGGCCCAGTGCGATAACTTTGAGCACGTTGAACTGGACATCCGCGATCGTAAAGGTGTGTTGGAATTATTCGAGACCTTACGCCCCACCCACGTAGCCCATACCGCTGCCCAGCCGAGTCATGATCTCGCCGCCAGCCGCCCCTTTGATGATTTTGACGTAAACGCGGTGGGTACACTGAACCTCCTGGAGGCTGCTCGCCAATTCACGCCGGAGAGTCCTTTCGCCCACATGAGCACCAATAAGGTTTACGGCGACGCCCCCAATAGCCTGAACCTGAAAGAACTGGATACCCGCTGGGAGTATGGAGACGTCGAGTACTACGATGGTATCAAGGAAAGCTTCACGATCGATCAAAGTAAGCACAGCCTTTTCGGAGCCAGTAAAGTGGCCGCCGACGTGATGGTGCAAGAATATGGCCGTTATTTCGGCCTGCCCACCTGTGCCCTGCGGGGTGGTTGCCTGACCGGCCCGAACCATAGCGGTGTGGAGCTGCATGGCTTCCTGAGCTACCTTATAAAAGTAAACGTCACCGGCGGTGAATACACCGTTTTCGGCTACCAGGGTAAGCAGGTGCGCGACAATATCCACAGCTACGACGTAGCCCGTTTCATCGAGGAATTCTTTAAAAACCCACGCTGCGGAGAGGTATACAACATCGGAGGCGGGCGTGATAACTCTACTTCTATCCTAGAAGCTTTCGACCGGGTAGCTGGCATTACCGGTAAGCCCATGAATTACCAATACAGCGAGCAAAACCGGGCTGGCGATCACATTTGCTACATCAGCGACCTGAGCAAAATGAAGGCGCATTACCCGAATTGGGGGATTACTAAGCCACTACAAACTGTCTTTGAGGAGATTGTGGAAAGTTGGGAGCAGAGGTTGGGGAGTTAAGCGGCTTCGCCGCTGCGCTTACGTGCACCGTTTCGGCGTGCCTTCGGTGACTTTATTTTTTAGCTGCACTGATCGTCGCAAGCTCCTCGGAGTCCATCAATAGAAAAAAGTAGAATAGGAGCGGCACGGTTACGTGGTTGTTGCTTTGATACAACAAAAATGAACAAAAAAATCCTCCTTGTCAGTTGGACAGTTTACCCCCAAACCTCCGGCTCATCGGTTATCGTCAGCAACCTTGCCAAGGGGCTGGGCAAGGATCGTGTAGTGGTGGCAGGAGAGCGACCAGAAAGCAGTCCGAAGCGGCCCTGGGCCGCCGAATCCGATGTACCACTGATTTATCTGGATCCTTTCATCCTCCCCATGCAGCGGGGACGACGCTTCAGTAAATGGTTGGGATTGGCTCGGGTGACGGCGCGATTGCGTGAGATCATCCATGAGCATGGTATCACCCACGTACTAGCCATTTTCCCCGATGAATTTTACTGTTACGCTGCGCTGAAAGCCGCGCGTCTTGAAGGAGTGGGTTTTAGCATCTGGCTTCACAATTCTTATCTGGAGAATCGGGAAGGATTGATGTTGCGATTGGCCAGGGTACTACAACCTCGTTTTTTCGACTCGGCCAAAACGGTATTTACGATGAGTGACGGGCTGAGTGATGAATTGAGTCGCCGCTACCCCGACCAGGCTTTCACAACGCTGGTCCACGGTTTTGAAATCGACCAGAATCCACAGGTGGATGTAGCGATCAACGGGCCCCGCACCTCATTCGTGTACTCTGGAAATTTGAACCATTCCTGCGAGGATGCTTCTATTCGTCAACTACGGGTGATTTTGGAGCGGGAGGATACGGAGATCCACATCTTTTCGGGCAGTTCGGAGCCCTTTGAACGCCGTGGGATCAAGGGAGATCGGGTTCACTTTCATGGCTTCCGACCATTGGCCGATTTCGTAGCCGGCTTAAAAGACTACGACATCATGCTGCTGCCCCACGGTATCGACGGTCTTCGCTCTGATTTTGAGTACCGGACCATTTTTCCAACACGTACCATCCCCCTACTCTTTTCCGGTAAGCCGATCTTCGCCCACAGCCCGGAAAATAGCTTTCTGACCCAGTTTCTGCGCCGCTACGACTGTGCTGCCCTGGTTACGGAAAAAAGTGAGGCGGCCCTTGCCACCACTCTGAATCAATTGATGACCGACGCGGCTTTAAGAGAACGCCTGGTTAAAAGTGCAGTTCCGGCGGCCAATCAGTTTAGCCTGCCCGTAGTGACTAAAAAAGTTTGGGAGCATTGCGGTACGTAATCACGTCGGAAACGGTAGTGAAAGTAGCCTTTGCTCTATTGGCTGCCATGCTCCTGTGCAACCTCAATGGAGTTGTATTTTTAATCTTGGGGGTTACCGCACCGCTCTCGCCGATCATCCTGTTTTTAGCGGGACTGATCATCGCGGTCTCCCTGTTTCGACTGAAGATCGAGATTTCTTCGCTGTCGATGAATTTGTTTTTGCTGTTCATCGTGGTTTACATTGTATTCGGGCTACTGGTACTGAGCTTTGATGCCAGTGAATTACATCCAACTACCTCGATCTATAGCACCATTCGTTACTATATTCCTTCTTTACTGATCCTGGCTGCTTCCTATTTTGCTACACGAGTGTATTTGCGGGCGGGTGAATCGAGGCGGCTACTACGGCTGCTGATCGGTCTTTGTATTTTCACGGCCGGCTTCACCATCTTAGCGCCCGAACTGGGGCTTACGGAATACTACACCTACGCCAGGGCGTCTTCATTAAAATCCGAACGACAAAGCGGATTATTCGCCAATCCCAACGAAGCCGGGGCTTTTGGTGTCTATTTACTAGTACTCCTGCTAGCGGGATGGGGCTATTTCAAACGCAAAGCATGGGTTTGTCTGATTTTTATTCCGGTGGCGGTTTATTCCACCTTCATCAGTTTTTCCCGCGCTTCCATCATTTTCACGGTCTTCATAATCCTGCTTTACGTTCTTTATCACGTCAAAATTTTTTTTGCCTTCAAATCCGTACATCCATTTCGTGCGGCCCTCTCTTCCCTGGCGCTGGTCGCTGCCACTATTTTCGTGGTCAGTAATTTTTTCAGCTACGTCAATCAACTCAGCTACGCCCAACGGACGCGACTTTTACAGGTTGCGAAACTTGCCAGCGGAGAGGTGAACGAAAAAACCACTTCCGAACGCAGCGTCCTTTATACTTACGCCTTCGAAAAAATCGGGCAACGACCACTGACCGGTTACGGACTGGGCACCTACCACCGCATCAATTTCCGGGGTACTTATAACGACATCGGTGTACACAATACCCACCTGCTGATCCTGGGCGAGGCGGGCGTCTTTGTGTACCTATTATTTTTCGCCAGTTTCGCTATCCTGGCCTGGAAAGGCTGGGTACATCCCCACCAAGCTATCGGGTTTCTAATCCTCGGCGTGGTCGCTATCTTTTTTATTAACGTCGCCGGAGCCGGCCACAACGCCCTGAACAACCGTACTTCTAACGTACTGATCGGAGTAGCCTGCGCGCTGGCCCAGTACCGCCCCAAAAGCTTTAACTGACCGTGTGCGGAATTGCCGGTTTCCTGGATTTTAACGGAACTACTGAGCGTAAGACCTTAGTTGCCATGACGGATTCACTGGCCCACCGCGGCCCGGATGGAGCCGGATACGATTATTACAGCCACGGCAAGGTCAGTATCGGATTGGGACACCGCCGGCTTTCCATTATCGACTTGAGTACACAGGCAGCCCAACCCATGCGTCGGGGTGATTATTCCATTGTCCTGAACGGCGAAATTTATAATTACCGGGAGATTAAGGATGGCTTGCAAAGTAGCAATGTCGGTTTCGAGACCGATTCAGATACCGAGGTCATTCTGGCCGCTTTTGAACGCTGGGGGCCGGATTGCATCAGTAGGTTACGGGGAATGTTCGCCGTTGTCATCTATGACCACCGGCGCGGTATCGTGCATTTTTTTCGGGACCGTCTCGGTGTAAAGCCGCTTTTTATTTACCAGTGGGATGGTCTGCTTTTGTTTGCCTCCGAACTCAAAGCCTTTCATCAACACCCTGGCTTTGAAAAAAAGATCGACCGTTCTGCGCTGTCCCTATACTTTCGCTACGGTTTCGTGCCCGAGCCAGAGTGCATTTTCAGCAACGTACGTAAGCTGCCTCCGGGTAGCTACCTCAGCCTCGATCTTAGTAATGGGGAGCAACGAGCCACCACCTATTGGGATGCCTCCGCGCTGGCCCGAACAACGAAAACGATCCACCGCCCCGAAACGGAGTTGTTGGAAGAGATTGACAGTCGCCTCCAAACTGCCTTCGACTACCGTATGGTGGCCGACGTGCCAGTGGGTATCTTCCTGAGTGGTGGCTACGACAGCAGCCTGGTAACCGCCATGCTACAAAAAGACCGTACGGAAAAACTAAAGACCTTCACCATCGGCTTCGAGAGTGAACGCTACAACGAAGCCCACCACGCCCGGGCCGTAGCCGAATACCTGAGTACCGAGCATACCGCTCTGGTTTGTACCGAGCAGGACGCCCAGGCCATCGTTGCCGACTTACCGAATTACTACGACGAGCCCTTTGCCGATAGTTCCGCTATTCCCACTTTTTTGGTGAGCCGTCTGGCCGCCGGGTCCGTTAAAGTAGCCCTGTCTTCCGATGGTGGCGATGAGTTGTTTTCCGGCTACAGCCGCAATTTGCGCTTTCAAAAAATCTACCGCCAGCTCAACAACTTACCCGCTCCGGTGGCAGGAATACTGGCTGGTTTTGCCGGTTGGAACGCCGGGCGATATGCAAACGACCTTCCCCGCAGCGTCTGGTGGGAAAAATTCGCCAAAGTTCTCCGGGACAATAGCCTGCTGAGTATCATTGACGCTTACCCCAGTTTCACCTCGGTCAACAGTCTGGAATATTTGATGCTGGCTTACCCTAGTGAAATAATTAACCCTCAGGATAAACTCCGTGATAAGCTGCGAAATATCGAAGATCGATTTAACGGTCTATTAGCCTATGATTACCAGTCTACGCTCACCAACGATATGCTCGTTAAAGTAGACCGGGCCACCATGGCTGCCAGTATCGAAGGGCGGGAACCAATGCTGGACCACGAGCTTTACGAATATCTGCTCAGTGTGCCTTCGGCGCAAAAAATGAAGAACGGCCAGTTGAAATACCTGCTGAAAAAAATCACTCACCGTTACTTACCCGCCGCCATTATGGACCGGCCCAAACAGGGCTTCGGAATTCCCATTGGCCGCTGGCTAAAAACCGATCTGCGCGGTCTGGTCGAAGAACACCTCAACGAGCAAGCCATCGCCCGCTACGGTTTACTACATCCACAACGGACCAAAGAAACCGTGAACCGATTAACGAATAGTAAGCGCGACGAGCCCCAGCTCTGGTTACTACTCACCTTCCAAATGTGGTGCGCAAAGTGGCTTTGATTCGTAAAATCATTAGTGCAGTCAGCCACTGGCTCACACTTCGTTATTTCCTGGTAAACGGAGGGCGAGTGGCTTACGCCAGGCACCTGGGTGTAAAGATCGGTGAAGACTGCCGTATCTATATTGATACCTGGGGCTCGGAACCCTTCCTGATTTCCATCGGCGACCGGGCTACCATCACCGCCGGCGTCAAACTGTTGACCCACAACGGCTCTACCTGGTTAATTCGAGACGAGGCGGGCGGGCGGCGTTACGATTACCGACCGGTCAGCATCGGCAACGACGTGTTTATCGGCACCCAGGCCATCATTATGCCGGGTGTGGTCATCGGTGATGAAGTGATCGTGGCCGCCGGGGCCGTGGTTACCAAGTCCGTGCCCTCCGGTAGTATCGTAGGCGGTAATCCTGCAAAGATCATCGGGAGTTACGCAGACTACAAAAAAAGGGCCTTGGCCGAATTCCCCAGAGAAACGGATCGGCCCGCCGGATTCGATTACCGGGAACAAATTTCAAAGGAAGTCAATCGCACGCCCAAACCACGACTTCAAAAATGAAAAAAATACTCCGCCAACTGATCAGTCGCTTTGGTTATCAGCTGTCAAAAAGCGGGATTGACCAGGCCTTTGTGGACCAGGAGCGACTGTTGCGGAACACGGTGGGTGAGGCCCCGGTAATTTTCGATGTAGGTGCTTATACCGGCCAGGTAGCACTGCAGTACCGTTCCATGTTTCCCGCCGCCGATATTCACTGCTTCGAACCATTCCCGGAAACTTTTTCTGTTCTGGAAAACCAAGTCGGACAAGACCCAAAAATCAGTTGTTACCCCATTGGACTTAGTGACCAAGAGGGTCGGCAAACGATTCAGTCCAATGCTCACGCCGGCACCAATTCGCTGCTCAAAACCGATGCGGCGGCAAAAGACAACTGGGGAAGTGGGCTCCTCGAAACCCTGGAACAATTAGAGATCGAGGTCGCCACTCTGGACGGCATCGTGGAACGCCAGGGTATTAAGCGGATCGATTTGCTGAAAATGGATGTGCAGGGTGCTGAGTACCTGGTTATGCAGGGCGGTAAGCGAAGTTTCGCCGCCGGCTTGGTCCGCTACGTATATACCGAGATCATCATCCTGCCGACTTACGAGGGACAGTTGCCGTTCAACCAAATGTTGAAGCTAATGGAAGATAACGGCTTCGAACTCTACGGTCTCTATAATTTGAACAAGGACCGCCACGGTCAGCTTAGGCAGGTGGATGCCATTTTTCGGAGCAAAAGCAATAATGCTCAATAAGACATTGCTACTTTGTTAGTCCAACGGATGTTAGATGTATCATGTCAAATGTTTGCCGTGCTGACGTACACATCAAACATCTCTCGTAGAAATTACTGACTTGAAAAAAATCGTACAAAAAGGACTTCGCCAACTCTCTGCGATCGCCAGAAAAGCGGCTCGTCAACTGGATGAGCCGGAGAAAAAAGCTTATGCCCGACGGGTAGCTGATTGGTATGCTCAGGATAAAAACACGCGCTTTCGCACCAACTACCCCGAATTGACCCCTCGATCGATCGTGCTGGACCTGGGCGGTTACGAAGGGCAGTGGGCCAGCGATATCTACGCCGAGCACCTATGTGAAATCCACGTTTTTGAACCCTTGCCGGACTACGCGGCCGCCATCGAGCGGCGCTTTCGTAACAATGAAGCGGTAAAAGTTTACGCCTACGGGCTGGGCGCGCGGGACGAGCAGCTGGAGTTTGCGGTAGCGGGAGATTCTACTTCGGTTTTTGGGGAGGGGACTAACAAAGTAGCAGTGGACATCAAAAACATTGACGCCTTTTTAGCCGGGCAACACATCGACGTCATCGATCTGTTGAAAATAAATATTGAAGGCGGAGAGTACGAACTACTGGAGCACCTACTGGATCAGGGGCTGGTCCGGCGGATAAACAACCTGCAAATTCAGTTCCACAACTTCGTTCCAAATGCCGAGGTGAGAATGAAGAACATTCAGGACCGACTAGCCGAAACCCACGCAACGACTTATTTGTATCCGTTCTTCTGGGAGAACTGGCGGCTACTAAAATAGAATCACTTGAAAAACATCTACTGGATCTTCGGTTTGCTACTTTTCATGGCGTCCTGCAGCAGTAAAAAGCAAGGATCTGCTAATGTTGAAGGTAGTTTGGGCAATGAGGTCGCGGGTTTTCAATTACGACAGTTTGCGTCGGAGACAACCGTAGTTCCAAAAGCCCAGGTATCCCGAGACGCCGTGATCATCAACCCGCGCAAGTTTGACAGTTGGAAAGCTACCGGTATCCTGAGCGGCAACAACTCCACTTCCACCTACCTGATCGAGCCGGGTGACTACCGTAGTTGGGGAGAATTAAAGATGAGCCGGGGCGGTACCGCTGCGGCCCCGTTGACGCTGAGTTACTACGACGCCAAAGCACAGGACCCCTACCTGGAGCGAACCAACCCCGCCCGACTGCCGAAAAATCGTCAGGTGCTTATTGAAAACGTCTACGTGACCGGCGGCCACAGTCATCCCAAAGGGCACCCCGATCGCAGCATCGTGGAAACGGAACACATCCGGTTCAATGGGCTGAGTTTTTCCGGCAATGCCGAGACGCTCGACCCTCACGTACGACCGAACAGTCCCGATCGGGGTAAAAAAGGCGGCGCTTCCAATGTGCTCAATTTCACGAACGACGTCCAACTGAACAATTGTCTGGTGGAGAATGTCAGGGAGCTGAACGCCATTCGCATCCGGGGCAACCGCAATGTGATCAGCAACTGCGTGATCCGTAACTGCTTCCGGATTCCCGGTTCTGACAATATCGCCATCGTCATCTACCCCAACAAAAATTACTGGGCAGCCAACAATCGGGTGGAGAACTGCGAGCTGTACAATTGCACGGACTGCGTACAAATCCATTCCGTTAAGGACCCTCAGTACCTGGGTCTCGCCCCGGGAACAGTCATCCATAACAACGACTGTTACCTAACCGAAGAATACTACGTACAACGCGATGGACAGACCCTGGCAGCGGCGGAAGATGGTTTTGACTTAAAGACCGGAGGTACGGCTGCCGAGCCAGTACTAATTACCAATAATCTGATCCGGGGCATGCGGCAAACCGATACGGGCAGCGGAGGCAGCGGCGGGTTGGGTGTAGCCCTTAATCTTCACCTTTTTGCCAATCATATCCGCATCGAGAACAACCTTATTCACGATAACAGAATCGGTATTCTAAATGGAACCGTAGACGCCGCATTAGCCCAATCGAGGCGGGCGAACATTCGCGTGGTCAATAATTTATTTAATGATTTTTATTCGGCAGGGGGGCGTGATGCTTCGGGCGGCACCGTTATTTCAGGCAGCCTTGGTATGGAAGTGAACAATAATACCGTAATGGATGCGCGCGAACTGATCAATGCCGGCTATCGGGCGAATTATAATCTGTACAATAATGTGTTGGCAGGTTTGCAGTTGGCCGGAAAATGGTCTGGCAACCACACAGGTACTAGTCGCAGCAACGTCTGGGTACAACCGCCGTCCGAGCGGTTTGGTGGCGAAGACGCTCCTGGCGACCGGGTGGTGGAGCGCCTGAATAACCGAAAGCTAAGATTTATTATCCAGCCGTTGACGGCACCGCAGCCACTGGAAATCAGCGTCCCGGATGTCCGTTAAACCAATGCGTTTACTGCTGGTGATCGATAGCCTGGGCTCCGGAGGGGCGCAGAATCAGTTGGCGTTACTGGCCGGAAAGTTTGTGGACTGCGGCCACGAGGTGAGTTTATTCTACTATTTTAGTCAGGACTTTTTTCTGGATCGGTTGCGGCAGTTCGGAGTAAGGATCCACTATGTCCCCAAGCAAGACAAAGTTGGATTCTCAGTAATCAAGGCCTTGGCTAAACTCTACAACCAGGAAAAATATGATGCTGTTTTATCATTTCTGAATACGCCCAATTTTTACGCCGGCCTGGCTGGTCGGTTATCTAGTCACCGACCGTATACGGTAATCTCCTATCGCAGCAAGACTAATTTCAACCAGATGAACTGGTTTACCCTTCTCAATCAACGCTGGGCCAATAGTTGGGCAGACCAGATCGTCGCTAATTCTCATCACGAGCGAGAACGCTGGCAAGAAACCTACTCTGACCAAGCGGCTAAGTGGTCGACGATCTACAACGCCGTAGACCAGCAACGTTTCCGGCCGCTTCCTACCAAGAAAGAATTTCCCGAACGCTTCATCTGCGTTGGGGCCGTCCGCCCGCTAAAGAACGCCGCTCTGTTGGTCGAGGCCATGCACATCTTGAAAAAGAATGGGGAAAAGATACCAATGGTGGATTGGTACGGAGATCAAGGTGAGAAGAACGTGCGGCTAAATAATGAATATGACCGATTGAACGAAAAACTGAGTAAAACCGGGCTTACAGAATATTTCCGCTGGTTCTCCCCTACCCCACGGATTAACGAAATTCTACCGAATTACACCGCGCTGATCCATCCCAGCCTGCTGGAAGGATTGCCCAACGTTGTCTGCGAAGCATTAAGCTGTGGCGTTCCGGTCATGCTGAGTAATATTCTGGACCATCCACAACTGATTCGGGAAGGAAAAAACGGCTGGCTTTTTGACCCAAAGAGCGCGGAACAACTGGTTACAGCCATCCGTAATTACCGCTCCATATCTAATAGCGATTATCTAAGCATGCGCGAGCAAGCACTGGCTAGTGCCAAAAATCTATTTGCACCTCGGAAAATCGTACAGCAATACGCAGAGGTCCTTAACGTCGAACGCAGAACAGCGGATCTAAACGACCAGTAAAATGTGTGGAATCTGTGGCATAATCGAATTTGGCGATCAAACCGGACCAGATAAGCGTCGGGCCGCCGTTCGCCGAATGAACGACGCCCTCATTCACAGGGGGCCAGACGGGGCGGGTGAACTGCACGAAGGCAAAGCTACCCTGGCCATGCGCCGGCTGGCGATCATCGACCTGGCGGGTGGCGGCCAGCCGATCTGGAACGAAGACCGTAGCGTTGGCGTCGTAATGAATGGAGAGATATACAATTACCGCACTTTACGTGCCAAGCTAGAGGAATCCGGCCATCACTTTTCTACCGATTCAGACACAGAAGTACTGGTGCATCTCTACGAACAGTACGGCGATAGTTTTTTGGATCAATTACGAGGCATGTTCGCTTTCTGCCTCTACGACCTCCGGCGAGAACGCTTTTTGCTGGGTCGTGATCGCTTTGGTGAAAAACCACTTTACTACCGGGCCAATACGAAACAATTCATTTTTTCGAGTGAGATGGGCTCATTACTGGAAGCTGTTCCAGAGCGGGTACTGGATCATGAAGCCCTGGAATACTACCTGGCCGTGGGGTATGTTCCCGAGCCATTAACGCTAATTCAGAACGTAAAGACATTACCCCCAGGACACTTACTGAGTATATCGGGTGACGAGATCAATATCGCTCCTTACTTCAGCGTCGATTACGCTTGTTCCGGTGCTGGCCGATTAATCACCGATCCACGGGAAGCCGAAGAACTCCTAGAACCCTTGTTGCGCAAAGCCGTGCGCCGGCAACTGATCAGTGACGTACCGGTGGGTGCTTTTTTGTCCGGCGGCATCGACTCAAGCAGTATTTGTGCCCTAGCTAGCGAGGAATTGAGCGGAAAGTTAAAGACCTTTACTGTCCGTTTTGAGGAGGCCGGCTACGACGAGAGTACCATTGCGGCTAAAGTTGCCGCTCACCTGGGCAGCGATCACCATGAAATTACCGTTCCGAACGCCGAATTCACAGAGGAGATGTTCTATGAGATTCTCGACCACGTGGGGCTTCCATTTCCCGATTCATCTGCTATTCCCGTTTATTTGATCAGTAAAGAAACCCGCAAACACGTTAAGGTAGCCCTCTCCGGAGACGGTGGTGATGAGGTTTTCGGCGGCTATAATGACTTCGACTGGTTTCGTAAATTAGCTCCTTTCACGAAATTACCGGCTCTACTACGCAAGGTGGCTTATAATGTGGCTAACAAAGTAGCAATGCCACTACCCGCGCCACGCAGCCGGCAACTGATCCGGGGCCTCAGAGCCGCGACCTGGGGCCGGAGTGGGCTGAGTTTCGGCATTCACCGCATGCAGTTCGAAGAGGAAGTGTCCGAACTGATTGGCTCCGATTTTAAACGAACTTACCCCTTGCAGACTCAGTCGCCAGCAAATTTTTCTACCTGGTCTCCCCTCCGCCAAGCCATGTATTATCGGCTGATCCATAAGCTACCGACCGATATGCTTATTAAAGTAGATCGAATGAGTATGGCCAATTCGCTGGAAGTGAGGGCTCCCCTTCTGGATCCGGATGTTTTTGACGCCAGTCTGCGGTTAGCGGACAATCTGCTTTTTCAAGGTGTAGGCAAAGGCAAGATCATGCTCCGTCGAATGATGAAAGACCGCTTACCCGCCGAGGTATTCGATCATCCTAAACAAGGCTTTAGTATTCCACTGCATAAATATCAGAACAAGACCTACCGGAGACTGACTCGGGAATTACTCGGTCCCGGAGGTCCATTATCAGGTCTCTTAGAACAGGCTGCACTGGACCGGGCCACCGCAGTCGTATTTCAGGGACAGTTCAATCACGGACGTACTACAGCCGCCCGGGCAAGTCATAAACACTGGCAATTGTTATTATTAGCCGGCTGGATAAAACGATTCGATGTTCAAATTAAAGAAAGTACCTGAACGTGAATCCTATTTTCGTTGTCGGTAGTGCCAGAAACGGAACTACCTCATTAAGTAATTACCTGGCTACTTCATCGGAAATCTACGGAGTAGCTCACTGGTTGCATTATGGACAACTTGAAAGTAATTTGTGCGGCTTCAATCTCAAGTATAGTAAAGATGGGTCGTTCGACTGTCAAACCTTTTTAGCAGAATTCATTGAGGGCGACTATTTTCTACTCACCGGACAGCATCCAAAAAAATATTCAGGTAGGCCTTTCCGTAATGTCTACGATTTCTATTTTCAACTGATGGATGACGCCGCGAAAGAGAATAGAGCCAGCTACTGGGTTACAAAGATCGATTCTCTTTTTTCAATACATCCCGCTCAATTTAGCCTCCTAGTACAGGAACTAAGTTTTCGCTATGAACGGCCAAAATTCATTGCCATTCAAAGAGAGCCGGTGCCAACGCTACTTTCTTACCTCAATATGGAGGGAGCACGCTCAAATACACGAAAAAAATGGCTCCCGAAAATTGCAGCCACGGTACTGGAAGCCTGCCGTTATAGTAGCTTTTACGACTTATGGCTACCCAAGTTGAGGGAAGTATTTCCAAATACGTTTTTTATGAGTTTTACCCAATTCATCCAAAACGACCAAGTTATAATGGCAAAATTGGTCGCCTGTCTGGGACAATTTGACAACGCATTTTCGGCAGCTGAAATAAATTATTCGCGCAATACTTCCGCACCAGATGGCAAAAAAGCCAAGCACGGATTTTTCTTTTTCCTGGCTAAATTTCTTCTCTTATTAATTCGTCCCTTTCCTTTACTGGCTGCATTTTTTTTTCACCTTTACTACCGATTTTACGGGAGGTCACCTCAAGTATACCATCGAGTAAGTGATCTACAAAATAATCAAAAGCGACTAATCGAGCATTTACAGCAACGTAATGCCTACGTCCTTTTAGACCAATACTATAAGCTGCGCGATGGCAAATGAGCCCGAACGGATTGTTTTTGTTGGTTCTTTCCAGCAACCAAATGCCCAAGGAGTATTGGGGGGCGTGATGTATGCCTGTACTTCACTTTTGAATAGTCCATTGGGCTGTCGGTACGAGTGGCTCCCCGTAGACTCTACCGCCGCCACTACAGTCACAGAAAGGAGAGTACTTGATCGCATATTACCCGCCTGGAAACGACTGATGGTCTTTTTGCGCTTTTTGCGTCAAAGGAGTCCGTCAGCCGTACTTATCTTTACGTCCGCAGGTTGGAGTTTTTATGAAAAGGGCTTGATGTGTCGCCTGGCTAGATTTTATGGTTGTCGGGTATTACTGGCCCCTCGCTCCGGATTGATCAAAAACGATGTAGCCGATAGCAGCTTTTTCCGCCGGTACCTTTCTGCTACGCTCTCCCAGACTGATGTACTCATCTGCCAGAGTGAAAGCTGGCGGAAATTTTACCGTTCCTTTTTGCCGGATTCCACTGATGTTCATTTGAGCGTCGTCCACAACTGGATAGACGTTAATCAATATCCTTACGCCCCAATTACACATACTCCCGGAGAAACCCTGCGTGTTCTTTTTCTCGGCAAATTAGATCGCAATAAGGGAGTTTATGATTTACTAGCCACTCACCAAAGTCTTGGCGAGCAAAGCATCGCTTTTACTCTAGCCGGAGAAGGACCGGAAAAAGAAAACCTCCAAAAACATCTGCTGAACGACCCCAAGGCCGATAATTTTACTTTGGTGGGATGGGCAGATCACAAAACGAAGCTACGCTTGCTTAAAGATGCCCACGTATTGGTGTTGCCGTCATACCGAGAAGGTTATCCCAATGTCATCCTCGAGGCAATGGCATCCGGAGTAGCCGTAGTGGCAACACGGGTCGGAGCAATTCCCGAAATACTGCAAGATGGTAAATCTGGTACCTTGGTGGACCCTGGAAATGTGGACCAGCTGCGGCAGGCATTAATTGACTTGAGTGAACACCCGAAAAGGCGAAGCCAAATCGTCACTAATGCCCGTCGAATAGTGAGTTCTCGTAATGAGTTGGCGATAGCCGTTGAAGCCTTCCAATCAGTTCTCGATGGTCCTAATGCCCCATAATAATTGCGAAGTATGAATACCAGCCGGGCCAGTATTGCCGCCGTGGAAAGCCTGAAAAACGGTGGTTGGGCTGAAGTTTAGCGGACGAGGAAAGTGGGTGCTGATGACCAGTTGCCTGCTGGTTGCCTTCTTTTATTTTCATCAGGTCTCCAAGACCATCACCGAGCCGGATCGTCGTTATTTAAAACTTTTCCTCAAGTCCGCTGCCCTTCCACTCGAAGCAAGTCCAGCCTTAGACACTGCTTCCTTTTCCGAGAATATTCAATTGATTCGGGACGTACAGCAAACGCTACTGGCCCGCAATCCGCCCGGATCGCCCATTCCCCAGGGCCAATCGCGCCGCCCCGAAGACCTTTACAAATTCGCCGGCGGAGGTCACTGTTTCGACCGCGCCTTCACGCTCGCCATGCTTTACCGGCAATTGGGTATGCAAACCCGGCACGTAGCTTTATACTATGACGACCCGGCACGTAACGATTTTGGCGAACTACTGACCAGGGGTACCCGCAGCCACGCCGCCATCGAAGTCAGGACCCAGAGGGGCTGGATGATCGTGGATTCTAATGAGTCTTTTATCGGTTTGAATAGTGACGGCCTCCCTCTTTCTTACACTGGTCTCTCAGAGGCTGACTCCAGTCGCTGGCTCACCCCCATCAGCCCTGAACTGGCCTGGACCGTTTCCGGTCGAGCCACCGTGGTCTATGGCCTGTATTCCCGCCACGGCAAGGCATTCCCTCCCTATAATTTCATGCCCGACCTGAACTGGCGGGAGTTGCTGCACAACCTGTAAACTTGTACATTTTTGAATGTTAAGCACGTACCAAAATGTAAAATAATTGCATTTCAGTTGAATGCAAACATTTATTCCGCGCCATCTTAGTGTTCTCCGGAACTTTTCCAGACGGAGCTTCCATCCCGTTTTTTCTACCCTGACTATTTGAGCACCTATCTGGAACGCAACGTCACCCAACTGGTCCGGTCGGGAAACATGGGCGACTTTCGGAACCTCAAGAATTTGTGAGCAACGATCATTGGACAAACAGTTAATCACTCTTTTTTAGCTAAGGGTATCGGCGTATCAGTTCCCACCGTAAAAATCTGGCTGCAATATTCGGAGAGCAGTTACATTATCTTCTCCCTTACCCCCTATTTCGACAATTTTGGAAACCGCGTGGTAAAAACAATAAGCTTTAGAGCTTGTTTGGGAATTGCTATGAACTGAAAAACAATGATTTATGGCTCTGACTATACCATAAAATTGTGAGCTTGGCGGGTCAAGCGATCTATTTTTGGTGACGCCAGGTTCATAAATGCTTGTTTTTCAGGAAGTAGAAATCCAAACAAGTTCTTACTTCGTAAACACAGCTTTACTCCGTTAACTACTTGACCTAACTACCCCGGAAGATATCCTGAACAGCCAATTATACCGCTCGCTATTTGAAAACATGGTGGTGGCTAACTAACTTAAAGAGCGCTATTACCGTGTCAACCAACGACTCCTCTATTTTTATCGCGACAATCATCAATTAGAAATAGACCTCTTGGAACAACCTAACGGCAACGTACTTCACCAGACCGTAATCAAAGCCAGCCACGCAGGCAACTTACGCAAGCTGAGCAAGACTTTAGCCGAAAGAAAAATGGTTCGCCGGGTCACATACGGCAGTTTAGAAGCCGTTAGGATCGCTGAGGTTGATTTCGCACCTTGGGACGATTAATAAGAATTTTCAATGAAAAAGCTTATCCGCCTTTGGTTTACGATCAGGCATTTGCGGTTGCGACAAATCGTTTTCCAGTGTTATTACCGCTTTTTATTTCGGACTGACAAAGTAGCAAAGCTTGTAAAAAAAGCGGAGCGTGGCCATTTGGTCCCACTAACTAAGGATTTCACCCCAAGCCTGAGTCAATTATCACCCAACCAACAATTCTTCCCGCCCGCCCGATTCACCTTCCTGAATCTGACCGTAGATTTTGAACAATTGCACCGCATCGACTGGAACTACGCGGAACACGGAAAATTGTGGACCTATAATCTCAACTACTTCGAGTTCCTTCGTTCGCCGGAGATCAGTTTCAACCAGGGCAGCGACCTGATTCTGAGTTGGATTGAGAAAGCCGAAGGTCACCGTGATGGTTGGGAGCCCTATCCGATGAGCCTGAGGATTGTCAACTGGTTGCAGTTTCATCGTGAGCACGGTCGGGAAATCCGCCCTTTATTTGACCTTGCACTGCGCCGACAATACCTGGATCTTTGGACCAAACTGGAGTATCACCTGGATGGCAATCACCTGCTGGAAAACGCCATTGCGCTACTAATGGCGGCACTTTACTTCGACGACCGCGCGGGTATTCAAAGGGCGGCCAATTTGTTCGTCGCCCAGCAAAAGAGCCAATACCTGGCGGACGGCGGCCACTACGAGCGCAGCCCGATGTATCACTGTATCCTGCTCTGGCGGCAATTAGACCTTTGGAGCTGGCTGATCACCGCCGCTCCCGCTACCCGGAAGCTTTGCTACAATACCTGCGGTGATCCTCGCAAGCTCCTCGGAGTTGAAGCCATAAAAATTCAGCTTTCCCTCCAATTGAGTTGGTTAAATAATATGGTGGACGAAAATGGTCATTATCCCCACTTCAATGATAGCACAGACGGCATAGCGCCGATGCCCGCCCAGCTTTTCAACTACGCCAACGCCCTTGGGCTCGTTCCATCCGACCTCCCGCTATCAGATTCCGGTTACCGCCATTTGCAATCCGGCGAGCTTGATTTGTGGATCGACGCTGCGCCCATCGGTCCAGATCACATTCCCGGCCACGCTCACGCCGACAGCCTGACCTTTTGCCTGAGTTACGCAGGGCAGCCACTGATCGTAGATACCTCCATCAGCACCTACGAAAAAAATCAACGCCGCCACTTTGAGCGTTCTACCATTGCGCACAACACGGTCGTCATTGGCGGTCAAAACTCCAGCGAGGTTTGGGGTGGTTTCCGAGTGGGAGCCAGGGCTAAAACCAGGATAGAAAGCGAGGAGGTAAGCCAACTCACCGCCAGTCATCATGGTTACCGGGATATTCACCGCAGGTACTTCGAACTGACGGATAATGAATTACGGATCATAGACAAGACGGGCAATGCCCCGGGCGTCGCTCATTTTCACCTGGCATCCGGATTAAAGGCCCGGGTGGAGAATGGTTCTGTTGTTGTCGTTACAGAACAAACTACTTCGGCATCAGCAGAGAATCTACTGGTCTTCAGCTTTGGAAACGCAGAGTCGTCTATCCGTCTGGACTGCTATGAATTGGCCACGGGGTTTAATCAATTAGTGAATTGTGTGGTGATTGTTGTGCAATTTCAAAGTGAATTGACGACGAAAATCAAAATAAATATTCAGTAAACCCTTAATACCTGTTCACCCGGCGAACCTGAAGAAACCGGCTAAATTTGCCAGAGAGTAAGAGCTTGTTTGGGAATTGCTACGAACTGAAAAACAATGATTTATGGTTCTGAATACACCATAAAATTGTGAGCTTGGCGGGTCAAGCAATCTATTTTTGGTGACGACAGGTTCATAAATGCTTGTTTTTCAGGAAATAGAAATCAAAACAAGCTCTAAAGTGTGACTAAACGCGTTATATACGGAGGTGACACTGACCGGCCAACCGGGAACACACAATACCCTGGTCCGAAACGTTTCGAACTGAGTGTTTTACACATACGCTCCTCCTGACGGGGGGATAAATTTATTAAGTGCTCCTTAAACTATCCAAATTGCTACGCTTCATCACCCCATTGTTTCTGTTGTTTGCCTGTCTGGGCAATCTATTGGCCCAACAATTCTTCTTTGACGTAAACCAGTCGGTTAAAATGACGGCTGAAGTGGATCCCGGCGGGCCCGCCATTACGGTGAATTGGTTGCAGGACTCCAGTGCTCTGAGCTACGAGCTTTTCCGGCGAGAGTACGCCAGCGGGAACCCGTGGGGGGCCGCGATCGGCAGCTATGCGCCCGATGAAGTTCAGTTTATTGACCAGGACGTAGAAAGCGGGCGACTTTACGAGTATAAGGTTTTGAAACAAAATGAAAACGGCAGGCCAGGCTTTGGCTACGTATTATCCGGTGTAAATCTTGCCCCGAACCACCTTAGCGGAGAAGTCTTGTTGGTAATCACTCAAACTACCCTCAACGAGGTAGATGACGAACTTTCCGAATTCGAGACCGTACTGGCGAGCGACGGTTGGCCATCCCGCCGTTTGATCGTTGATCAGGAGGACGCCGCCTCCGTGGTGAAGTCAGGAATTGCAGATGCCTACGCAAGTGGTGCCTTTACTGCAATTTTATTACTGGGTGATATTCCCATTCCTCACTCTGGAGAGATCAACCCCGACGCCCACAACAACCATCGGGGTGGGTGGCCAGCGGACATCTACTACGGTGATCTGGATGGCAACTGGACCGATACTCTAGTGAATAATGTAAGCTCTGCCAACCCCAGAAATCACAACGTGCCGGGTGATGGAAACTGGGATCAGTCCTACCTACCCAGCGACGTGGAAGTGGCCGTAGGCCGGGTCGATTTTTCCGAGCTACCGGTCTTTGACCACGATGAATACGAGTTACTGCGGCGCTACCTGGCTAAGGATATTGCTTATCGTACGGGTCTGACGGCGACTTACCAGCGGGCCATGATGCAAAATAACAATCCCTGGGACGGGGCACTGGGACAGAACGGCATTCGCAATTTCAGCCCTTTGGTCGCGCCGGAGAATATTAACTATGATCAATGGGTGACGGTTTTCAGTCAGCCAGTAGAATGGTATTACGGAGCCTCTTCGGGTAACTACACCATTTGTTTTATGCAGGGTACCAGCGAAACTTACGCCAACGATGAATTTCAGGCGACCTTCACGGGCTGGTTTGGTTCCTACTTTGGAGACTATGACTATCAAGATGCCTATATGCGCTCGGTCCTGGGTTCAGGACGGGTACTCTCAGCGGTATGGGCTGGGGCGCCGCACTGGCATTTTCACAGCATGGGCATGGGCTTTTCGCTGGCCGAGGCAACTATGGCTACTCAGAACAACGATACCATTTATACCGCCGGCCATTTTCCACGGGGAATCCATATCAACCTGCTGGGTGACCCGACACTGAATGCCTACAACTACCCTGGCCCAAGCGGCTTAGTGGCGAGTGAACAACCAGGCTTTGTGCAATTGAACTGGCAGCCTACTGAAAGTGAGATCGACCAGTATTACTTGTACCTTAAGGAGCCGGGTAGTCAGTACTTCAGCTTGTTGGACTCCGTGGATGCCGGGATCACGGAATGGAGGGATCATTGCCCGGAACCGGACGCTAATTTCCAGTATCTGTTACGCGCTTCCCGTCTCGAAACCACTCCATCGGGTTCATTTTATAATCTCAGTGCAGGGTCCACCGCCACGATCCTGATTTCCGGCGATTTCTCCGCCACAGCTTCTTTCGTAGCCAATCAGGTTGCTGACTCGTTGTATTTGTTAAATACTTCCACCTTTGCCGACAGTATCAGCTGGTTGCTTCCAGACGGCTCCACGAGTACAGCGAGTGAACTGGGTATTCAATTACAGGATGGTGACAATCTAATTACCCTCATCGCCCATAATGTGTGTTCGGCGGATACCAGTCAGCAAGTCTTTCCCCTCAGTTCCGTAGACGATCCGGTAGTGGCCGATTTCGAATATTTCCCTAACCCCGCCCACCAGTACGTCATTGTCAGTTCCGACCGAGCCTTTCAGCAACTTATACTGAGTGATGTCACCGGCCGGCTGATCAGCCAGGAGCGATTTACGTCAGCCTATCTGCGTCGTTTTTCTCTTGCCAATCTACCGGGTGGCACCTATGTTTTGACAGTAGTCGGAAACGGACGGCGATTCAACCGGCCATTGGTGATTAGATAGCTACATTTGCCGCAGATGAAACTCCTTTTCCTCACCGACAACTTCCCCCCGGAGGTCAACGCACCGGCCTCGCGTACTTACGAGCATTGCCGGGAATGGGTAAAGGCCGGTGTTGAAGTTACAGTAATCACCTGCGCCCCGAATTTCCCACAGGGCAAAGTTTATGCCGGTTATCGTAACCGTTGGTGGCAGGTAGAAAATATGGACGGAATTCGGGTCATCCGAGTCTGGAGCTACATAACCGCCAATCGTGGATTCCGGCGGCGAATTCTGGATTTCATCAGCTTCGGCTGTACCGGATTTTTAGCCAGTTTGTTCGTTAAAACAGATTTGATCGTAGCTACTTCTCCTCAGTTTTTCACGGCCGTTGGTGGGTATTTTTCCAGCCTGTTCAAACGCAAGCCCTGGGTGATGGAGGTCCGTGACCTTTGGCCGGAAAGTATCCGCGCAGTCGGAGCCGCCCGGGGGAGAGAAAAATGGTTGGACCGCATGGAGCGGCTGGAGCTTTTCCTCTACCGCAAGGCAAGTAATGTAGTTGTGGTCACTGATGCTTTTAAGCGAAATCTTACGGAACGGGGCATTGAAGCCAGCAAGGTTGCGGTCGTAACCAACGGTGTGTTGCCCGAAAAATTTCCGCCCCGCCCTAAATGTGCCCGGCTCTTAATGGAGCTGGGTTTGGAAAATAAATTCGTAGTTGGCTATCTGGGGACTCATGGTATGGCCCACAAACTGGATTTTATTCTGGATTGCGCCCCCAAAGTCCACCCCGACGTACATTTCCTCTTCATTGGTGGTGGAGCGGAGAAAGAAAAACTACTACAACGGGTAGAAAGTGGTCATTACCCGAATGTCACCATGCTGCCCCCAGTATTAAAGGATAAGGTTGCCGATTATTTGAGTATTACCGATCTGGCCCTCGTCAACCTGCGCAAGTCGGATACCTTCAAGACCGTTATTCCTTCCAAAATTTTTGAAAATGCTGCTATGGAGCGCCCGATCTTACTGGGCGTAGAAGGAGAAAGTCAACAGATTGTCGAGCGCTACGGGGCCGGCTTATGCTTTGAACCGGAGAACGAGGAAAGTTTTCTCCAACAACTGGACCGGCTGAGAAAAGACCGGATACTTTACGAGAACTGTCAGAGCGGCTGTGCGGAATTAGCTAAGGATTTTGATCGCCGGCGGCTGGCGGATAATATGTTGATAGTGCTCAACAACCTTTAATTAAACGGATTCGGGAGTTACATTTCCAAATCAAAAAATCTTACCTCTCCGATCACTCCCTTTCTTGCCACCGCTCCGGGTAAATCCGGGGCCACCATAAAAGAAACTAACGCCCATTCGTCAGCCTCCTGAGGTTCCCAGTCCGTGTGTAAAACTTTTAGCTCCTGCTGCGGAAGAATACTTACACCGAATTCATTTAACGGCAGCGACAGTCCCTCCCCGGTTGCTTTGATCAAGGCTTCTTTTCGCGTCCAGGCGAAGAAAAATGCGTCGGCTCTGCGTTCAGGCGGTTGGCTCATGATAAGCGGCACCTCCAATCGAGAAAAAAAGTTTCCGACGATATTTTCCACTTCAACTTCAGGGTTGACACCCTCGATATCGACGCCAAGAGCAGTTTTGTCACCAAAAGCAAGAACGATCCAGCCCGCTGAATGACTGAGGTTACAAGATAACTCATTATCCGCTTCCAACAATTGTGGTTTGCCATTGGCCTCCAGTCCGATATTAATGAACTCCGGATTTTTTTTCAGGTAGTTCCCCGCCAGCGTCCGTAGGGCGGCTCTGGCCATTACGCAACAGTTGCGGTCTCTGGCAAAGTGATAGCGATCCGCTTTGGCTATTTCATCCTTACTCAGCACCCGCCTGGCTTTTGTCAACTCATTTTCGTCATCGGTTACCTTTAACCGCCAGACATGAAGCTGATCCCGGGTCGGCTTATCGGGAAAAGAAGCTGGCTGCCGCCAGGGCGTTTCTTCCAGAGAGCGATGGAAGCGCTTCATTTCTTCGCCAAAATTTTATTGATCACCTCGGATAGCCCCACTACATTGTTATCCTTGAATAATTCGACGTGGCGACCTTCAGTCAGGTGGAGTTCGACGCCTCGTTTCGCCAGTTTACTCCATTGCTTTAACTGCTCCGCCTTTTCAGGAATGGCCGCAAATTCACTGCTACGGATAAAATCCACCTTTACTTCCACGGGTTTCCATTCGTAATCAGCGTAGAGTTTGTTGAGCCTGAGAATGGTATCGTAGGTGGCACGCTTTTCCTGGTCATTGACACTGCCCAGTATCCAACTGGCAATGGTCATCTTCTTCTTGATCCGGCCGAGCAGGTAATCCCATTCACCCGCCGCCACTTTGCGCAGAAAATTGCGGATGGGCTGACCTTGCGTCGCTTCGTTACGCGGGCTGGTCAAGTGAGCCGGCGCGGAATCGACAATGATGAAGGATTCTATTTCTTCTCCGGCAGCCAGGAGTAAGTGGGCAATCTCCAGTGCTACGGCGTTACTGAAACAGGTCCCCAGTAAGTTATAAGGTCCTCGGGGCTGTACTTTACGCATCTCTCCCAGGTAGTAAGCCCCCATTTCACCGATACTTTCGAATCTTCTTTCACGACTTCCATCCAGCCCCAGGGGTTGAATGGCGTAAAGTGGCCGTGATTCGGTCAAGTATCTGGAAAGTGGCTGATAAAAATAGACGTGTCCCCCACCGGAATGCAAACAGAATAAAGGCGGCTGAAAACCCGAAGTCTTAAGAGGTACGACAGCATCGTATTCAGAATGGTTGTTTTCCCGGTGTTCTTTATTAACGGGGTCCAGAGCCACAGCCAATTCAGCAATGGTCTGGTGAGAAAATATATCCTGGGGGCGAATCTTAATTCCTTGCTTTCTGGCCTCCCCGATTACCCGAATACTCTTCAGAGAATCTCCACCGGAAGTGAAAAAATTCTGATGGCGGCCAATACTATCCTGCACCAGCACTTTTTTCCAGATTCCCGCCAACAATTCTTCCAGTTCTCCGCTTGGTTTTTCTTCGGACTGGCCTGGTCTGGAGTGTTCTTTAGTTAATAATGCCGGAAGTGCTTTCAAGTCAAATTTCCCGTTGGGCAGTCGTGGAAAAGCATCCAACAACTGGAACACGGCGGGTACCATATAAGCCGGCAGTTCAGCGCCCAAAGATTCGGCCAACTGCTGACTATTTATTCGTGGTGCGTCCTCCTCGGTTACGTAATAAGCCGCTAAATACTTGTTTCCTCCTTCGTCGTCCAGCGCCAATACACGGGCAGCATCTATTCCGGCCAAGGCTTCCAGCCGGTACCCGATCTCTTCCACCTCCACCCGATATCCCCGAATCTTGACCTGCTGGTCCATACGGCCATGAAAGTCGATCAGACCATCCGTTTCTCGACGATAGCTGACCCGGTCACCAGTACGGTATAGTCGTTCGTAACCATCCTCGTTGGAAAAAGAATTGGTAAAAAATCGTTCTTCGGTCAACTCGGGGCGGTACAAATATCCGTTGACCAGACTCGGCCCGCTGATGTATAGTTCCCCCTCTACTCCGGATGGCAAAGGCTGACGATTGCGATCCAGTACGTAGTTCTTCAGTCCGGGAACCGGTTTGCCAATCGGTACTGTCGTAGCAGTATCCTCCGGTTTGATGCGGTGAGCCGTTGACCAGACCGTAGCTTCGGTGGGCCCGTATTCGTTGACCAGTACCGTAGTCGTTAACAATTTAAAGTGTCGTTTGGCCAGCGCTGGCGAACAGCTTTCACCTGCCACCATTACCGTCTGAAGGCCAGACAAAGACGCAGTTCCACCGTACTCCAGCAAAAGATCGTACAAAGAAGGTAATAGCAGGGTATGGGTTACACTATCCCGGCGGATCAGCTCCGCCATTTTTGCGGGGTCCTGCTCCGCCCGATTAGACGACAATCGTAAACAGCCACCACCGGCTAATGTCCAGAACAGACCGGCAACGGAGCTATCGAATGAAAAAGAGGACAGCAGTAAGAAGCAGATGGGGTCTTCACCGTAGAAAGTTCGCCGGGCCGCATTGGACCAGTTGAGGTTGGCGTGATTCACCGCTACTCCCTTCGGCCGCCCCGTACTCCCCGAAGTATAAATTACGTAGGCCAACCGATCTTCCGGCCATTCACCAGTGGCTATTTCTGCCTCAACCGGAACACGCTTGCGCGGAATTTTCACGGTAGGCACCTCTGCCGAAAGACCAACAATTTCGAACTCCCCCGTCTGGTCGACAATAGCTTTAGCTTTAGCATCCGCGAGCATGAAATTGATCCGCTCGGCTGGGTACTCAGGGTCCAGGGGCAGGTAGGCCGCTCCGGCCAGCCAGATGCCCAGAATACCCGCCACGGTTTCCGGCTCTCTCCGACCGTAGAGCCCTACAATGTCGTTGAACTCTATCCCCTTTCCCCGTAATTGATGGGCAATCTGATGGGAGACTTCATGCAGTTCTCCGTAAGTCAGACTACTAATATCCGACTGTACGGCAATTTCATCCGGTTTATCCCTGGCTTGGAGGAGGATGCTTTCCAGTACTTTCTTTGGGTTAAGCGTCCCGGTGGCATTCCAGTCGATCAGCATGGTTTTGCGACTGGCTTCACCGAGTAAGTCCAGGGTCTCTACCGGCGCTTCCGGCTCTGCTACGATACTTTTCAGTAAGGTGACCAAATTATCCAGCAGCGAACCAACAGTATTAGACCGGTATAGATCGGCAGCATATTCTAGGCTCAGTAGATAATCTCCGTCGTTTCCAGCGGTTGCAAAAAGGGTCAGGTCGAATTTCGCTGTTTCCAGATCAACACTTTCTCCACTTATCCGCAGACCTTCTGGCGCATAATTATTTCCACCAGCGGCGTTGTAAACGAACATGGTCTGGAACAGGGGATTCCAGCCACCGGTACGCTCTGGGTTCAGCTTTTTCACCAGGTCATCAAAGGAAACGTTATGCTCCTTTAATGCTTTTTCCTGGGTGGGCCGAAGTTTTTCCAACAGCTTTAAAAAGCTGTCGTCTTCCTTTAACTGACTACGAAAGATCAGCGTTTCGTTCATAAAGCCGATCATAGGTTCCAACTCCGGGCGATCGCGCAGACTCACCGGGCTGCCCACCCAGATATCGTCTTCCCCTGAATAACGATGCTGCAGCAGCTGAAAGGCCGCAAGTAATACTACATTGGTGGTTGTATGCTGCTCTCGCGCCAGTTGATCGATTTTTCCGGACAGCTCTCTGCCTATCCGTCGTTCAATCGTCGCCCCCCGAAAAGTAGGTTGTTCCGGACGAGAAAAGTCCGCACTAAGGTTGTGTTCAGGGATGGGTCCCGCGAGATAACCCAGCCAGCTTTCCAGTTCCTTTTCGGGGGCCGGCTGCTCCCTTTTCCAGTAGGCATAATCCGGAAACTGGATCGACAATTCCGGCAACTCCGGTTCTTTTCCGGCTAGCAGTGCAGCGTAAATGGTGAACAATTCTTTCTCCAGAAACTGCAAAGAAGTTCGGTCACCAATAATGTGGTGAATCGAAAGAATAAGGTGATGACGATTTTCTCCCGTATATAATTTAGCGGCAATCAATGGATCACTGGCCAGTTCGAAAATTTCCTTTTTTGCTAACAAAGTAGCAGTGCCTGTCAGAAAACCCGGGCCGATAGACTCCCGGACGAAGCGATAATGATCTTCGTTTCCGATTGTTATTTCAAGTCCTTGTTCAGCTTCCTGAAAGTTGGCCCGCAAAATTTCCCGGCGGGCAACTAAAAGTCGATAGGCCTTCTCAAATAGTATTACGTCTAATGCCCCTTCAATAAGGTAGTGATGTACGTACTGATAAAAATTACTTTCCGGATAAAGCTTTTGCAGTAACCATAATCGCCGCTGCCCCGCGGTAGCCGCTACGAATGCTCCCGCTGGCCGCCGCCCAATGACAGTCCTCTCCGGAACCGCCTTCCCGGCTTTCTTTTTCCAGTTTTTAAGGAGATCCGATTGGTTCATTGGTCTTACAGTCTTGTGGTTTTACAATCTGGTGGTTCTATAATCTGGTGGTCCGCTAGATTGTAAGACCATCAGGCTACCAACATTGCTACTTTGTTAGTCAGAAGACAACCAAGGATTAAATCGCTCCCTGGAGTTGAAGTCAAAAAAGCTTTAAATACCTAACAAGTTACGTACAGTACTCACTAAGCGGATGTCTACGTCGAAGCCACGTTCAATGGTCCAGTGCAGGGCAATCCAGATCAGGAGGAAGGAACCGATGAGGATAAAATAGCGGTAAAATTTGGTGCCACGAATCAGGTAGATAAGCGGGAAAGCCGCGCAAATGATGAGTAGCTGGCCGACTTCCACACCGATGTTGAAGCCCAGCAGCGAGTAGATCAAATAGTCGCCGCCCAAGCCTTTTTCACCGAGTACGCTGGCGAAGCCAAAGCCATGGAAAAGACCAAAAACGAAGGCAATAAGCCACTCTTTCTGGCGAAAGATCGGATAGATATTATGAAATGCGGCCAAGCCGATAGAGAAAGCGATAATAGCCTCCACGAGATAGGAGGGCGGGGTGAATATTTCCAACGACGCCAGCGCCAGAGTAATGGAGTGGGCAATGGTAAAGTAGGTGATCACCTTGATGAGGTAGAGGAAGGCCGATTTAAAATCATTGACCGGTTCCCACTGGTTTATGCCCAGGGTACCAAAAGGTTTATTGCGGTTGCGGCGAACCACGGCGGGCAGAATGAGGGCGATGATGAAAAGAATATGATCCAGTCCGATCCAGATATGCCAGACGCCGAGTTTGATGAGGGCCCAAAAACCGTTCCAGACGGAGCCATCGGACATATCATAGGTCTGAACCGTATAGTCCGGCTCGAAGATATTGGCGAAGCGGGATGAGGTTTCGTTGATCCCCAGTTCCCAATTATGCTCGATGATGAGTAATCCGCGGTGCTTGGGCTCGATATCGAACATTACGTTGTACTTGATCTCCAGAATTTGCGGGAGGTCCAGGTTTTGGTCTTTGGTCCGGAAATTGAACTTGATGAAGTCCTCGGATTCTTCGGCATCGAGGTCCAGTATCTCCGGTTCCAGGAATTCCAGTTCGTAATAATTTCCACCTTCGGTGCCCAAGCCCGTGCGCTGGCGCAAGTAGTCGTAGATGCGTGGTAAATGGGGCCGCAGATCGTCCATTTCAATCTCTTCCGGCACCCCGAGCCCAAGGGCTGCGTTGAGGTAGGATGGCGCCAATTCGAAACGACCACCCAGAGAATTCTGGTAGACCCGCAGATAGATGTAGCTTTGATCGGGGGCGTGAGCGCTGAGGTCAACGGGACTGCCAACGCAAGCCAGGCTAAAAATGGCTAGAAAGAGTGAACGTATTAGTCGGGTCATGGGCGAAAAATCTATAAGAACTTGTTTGGGAACGGTAAATGTAAGGAACGGAGATTTAATAAGCAGTTGACGATTAAGTTCAGTATTTGGCACCAGTTCCCGCTTAATTTGAACAAAACGGCTGCTTAAACAATCCACCACTGACTACAAACCGTAACTATTTCAGACATTTACTGAACATTTTAGACGTTTGTCCAATTTCTCGGGTCATCCCCGAAACCGGAAGTCAACATAAAACAAGCTAAAGGCATACCAGATGAAAGCAACTTTTACCTTACTCTCCCTAATTTTTACATTTTTCTCCCTCCAGGCCCACCACGTACACGGCGTCGTTGAAGACCGTTTCGGTGATCCGGTCATCGGTGCCTACGTGAGCAAGACCAATTCCCGCATCCACGCTCACACCGACGAATTCGGCAAGTTTGCCATCGAAGGACTGGAAAGTGGCGATACGCTGCTGATCAGCCTACTGGGCTACGAAAATACCTACCTGATCATCGACGACATCGAAAAAATGTACGCGGTGACGCTGGAAGCAGCCAGCTACGACCTCGGTCAGGTGACCGTTAACCAAAGCAGCCAGCAATTCAACGTTGTCTCTGCTATCGACATTAAATTAACTCCGGTGCAAAACAGCCAGGAAATCCTGCGCAGTGTTCCCGGGCTCTTCATCGGCCAGCATGCCGGTGGTGGTAAAGCCGAACAACTCTTTTTACGTGGCTTCGATATTGACCACGGTACGGACGTGGCGCTGAGCGTAGACGGCATGCCCGTAAACATGGTCAGTCACGCCCACGGACAGGGTTACGCTGATCTTCACTTCGTCATCCCCGAAACGGTGGAACGTATCGACTTTGGCAAAGGCCCCTACTACGCCGACCAGGGCAACTTCAACACCGCCGGTTACGTAGGTTTCCAGACCAAGAATCGCATTCGCAACAGTCAGATCGGCATCGAGATCGGCGACTTCGGCTTCCAGCGGGCCGTGGGTATGTTCAAATTGATCGACACTACGAACCAGTCCGCTTACATCGCCACCGAATTCCTCATCAATGACGGTCCCTTTGAGAGCCCCCAGAACTTCGTGCGCAACAACTTCATGGGTAAATACAACCGGAGTCTGCGCGGCGGTAGCCAACTGAGCGTAATGGCCAGTCACTTTACCAGCCAGTGGGACGCCAGCGGCCAGATTCCCGTCCGCGAAGTGGAAGCCGGGCGTATCTCCCGTTTTGGCGCCATCGACGATACGGAGGGCGGTCAGACCAGCCGTACCAACGTGAATGTGACGGTTACAAATGTGATCGATGACAACACCTACGTGCGCACCAATGCTTACTGGAGTCACTACGACTTCGAGCTATTCAGCAACTTCACCTTTTTCCTCGAAGACCCGGTGAATGGCGACCAGATTCGCCAATTCGAGAACCGTAATATATACGGCCTTAACTCTACCTGGAACCGCAGCTCTACCCTGGGCGGAAAGCGAATCAACTACCGTGGTGGCATCGGCTTTCGCGCTGATCGGATAGAAGACAATGAACTCTCCCGCACTGCCAACCGTAAGGAAACCCTGGAACAAATCCAGTTTGGTGACGTAGACGAAAAGAACATGTTCGCCTTCGCCAGTGCCAGCATCGAGTTGGGCGACTTGATCGTACAACCGGTATTGCGCTACGACTACTTCCAGTTTAATTACGTAGATCGTCTACTGACCCAGTACGATAACCAACGCAACGTAAAAGGTGCGCTGCTGCCCAAGCTGAACCTGACTTACGAGTTCAGCCCCAACTTCCAACTCTACGCCAAGAGCGGTATCGGCTTCCACAGTAACGATACCCGCGTAGTGCTGGACCGCGACGAAGATCAGGACATCCTCCCCCTCGCTTACGGAGCTGACCTGGGTGCCGACTTCAAACCCGCCGACCGTCTGATCGTAAGCGCTGCACTTTGGTACTTGTTTCTGGAACAGGAATTCGTCTACGTCGGTGACGCCGGTATCGTAGAACCCAGTGGCCAGACCCGCCGCCAAGGCATCGACCTGACCGCCCGTTACCAGATCAACGACTTCCTCTTCGCCAATGGTGATTTCACTTATACCCACGCCCGTAGCGTAGAAGAGCCCGAAGGCGAAAATCTCATTCCTCTAGCACCCATCATCACTGCTAGCGGTGGACTTAACCTGGTGCGCCCCAACTACCGCGCAAGTTTACGTGTCCGTCATCTCGGTGATCGCCCGGCCAACGAAGATGATAGCATCAATGCTCCCGGCTATACTATTTTCGACCTGAATGGCAGTTATGACCTTAAGCGGCTCACCCTCGGTTTCGCCATCGAAAATCTCTTTGACGTTGAGTGGAATGAAACTCAATTCGCCACCGAAAGTCGTTTACGTTTCGAAGACGAGCCCGTAGAGGAGATTCACTTCACCCCCGGTGTACCCTTCTTCCTGAAAGGCATTGTGCGGTATAACTTTTAGCCCCCCTCCTTCGGAAAGAGAGCCGCTCCGAGCCGACACGTAAGCGAACCCGCGGGTTCGCCCATACCACGGCGCGGAGCGTCCCCTCTCCTCCGGAGAGGGTTAGGGAGAGGCCCAACCACCCCATCTATGAACTTCAGCTTTCCACCGGAATACCACGACTACCGTGACCGCCTTACCGAATTCGTTCGGGAAGAGATCACACCCTACGCCCGTGAGTATGAGGTAAAAGCTACTTTCCCCCGGGAACTGTGGACCAAATGTGCCGAGTTCGGCGTGCAGGGCCTGGCCGCACCCAGGGCGTACGGGGGAGAACTGGAAGAAGTTGATTTTCCGCGCGCTTTACTCGCCATGGAGGGTTTTGGCTACGCCTGTAACGACAATGGCCTGCCCTTTGCCCTTAACGCTCAGATGTGGACGGTACAGATGCCCATCCTTCATTTTGGCAGTGAGGAACAAAAAGAAAAATACCTGCGCCCCATGGTGAGCGGGAAAATGATCGGCGCCCACGCCCTGACCGAGCCGAACGCCGGCAGCGACGTAATGAGCATGCAATTAAGCGCCGCTAAAAACGAAGCGGGCAATTACGTATTGAATGGTAAAAAACGCCTGATCACACTTGGCCCGGCCGCTGACGTAGTCCTTGTCTTCGCCAATGCCCGCCCGGAAATGGGCAAATGGGGGGTTAGTGCTTTTCTGGTGGAGCGCGGTACGCCCGGTTTTACCCAAACGCCCCGCATGGGCAAACTCGGGATGCGCAGCGTTCCCATTGGCGAATTGATCTTCGAGAACTGTGAAATTCCGGCCAACGCCATACTCGGTAGCGAAGGTTCCGGTTTTGCTATCGTCAATCACAGCCTGGAGTACGACCGCTGCTCCATCCTGGCCAGCCAGCTGGGAGCCATGAAAAGGCAATTGGAACAGAGTCTGGAATTTGCTAAAAAAAGGGAACAGTTCGGTCGGCCCATCGGGCAGTTTCAGTCCGTCTCTAATCGCTTAGTCGATATGAAATTACGGCTGGAAACGGCCCGGCTGCTACTCTACAAAACGGCCTGGCTGAAACAGCAGGGCAAACCGGCGCTCATGGAAGCCGCCCTGCTCAAACTGCACCTCAGTGAATCTTTCGTTGCATCCAGCCTGGACGCCATGCGCACCTTTGGGGGTGGAAGCTACCTCACGGACGAAGATGGTCCGGAACGCGATCTCCGCGATGCCCTGGGAGGAATACTTTACGCCGGCACCTCGGATATTCAACGCAACATTGTGGCTAAACTCATGGGCCTGTGACCAAGCTTCTTCCCCAGGCGATCCTGCAAAGCGCCGAGCGGCTTCCCGACAAAGCAGCTTTCAAGTGCGGTCACGAAGCGCTTAACTACGGAGAACTGGCTACCAAAATTCGCCAGTTGGCCTTCACTCTGCGTTCGTGCGGTGTTAAGAGAGGTGACTTCGTCTGCGTCTACCTCAACCGCAGTATCGAAACGGTCATTGCTCTCCACGGCATTATGCTGGCCGGAGCCATTTACGTGCCTTTGAACCCAAGAGCCCCGATCAACTTTACCCGTTTTCAGATCAGCGAGGTGGCTGCCAAAGTAGCAGTGTCTAACAAAAGCCAGGCCCGAACTTTAAAGCATGTTCTGGGACAAGATAAGGCGACATCAATTCGCACGGTCATCGGGATCGGACCGGAAAGGCTGGGCCTGCCCACGGTGGAAACCTTCGATTGGCCGGACGTCTGGCAGGCTCCCACCAACTTTAGCGGATTGGATGATCAACGGGCAACCGACCCGGCTTATCTGATGTACACCTCCGGCAGTACCGGCAAGCCCAAAGGAATGTTGCATACCCACCGCAGCGGTCTGGGCTTCGCAAGGTTAATGGTGGACACTTTCGGTATCAGCGAAAATGATCGTTTCGGCAATCACGCGCCGATCTACTTTGATATTTCTACTCCGGCTTACTTCAGCGTGCCGATGGTAGGTGCCACCAGTATCATTCTCACGGATGCCCAGACCATCTTCCCGGCCAGCCTGAGTGAGTTGGTCGCTCAGGAAAAGCTAACGATGTGGTACTCCGTTCCTCTGGCCCTGACCCAAGCGTTAGAAAAAGGGGAAGCCGAAAACAAGGACTGGTCATCCCTGCGTCACGTCTTCTACGCCGGTGAACCCTGGGCCCCGAAATACATTCGGCGCCTGATGGACCATTGTCCGGCAACCAAGGTGACCAATCTCTACGGCCCGGCGGAAACCAACGTCTGTACTTACTATACCATCCCCAGCCGACCGAAAACCGACGCCCCTGTTCCCATCGGCCGAACCTGGAACCATACGGACATGGTGATTCTCAATGACCAGGGCGAAGCACTGAGCGGCACCGGTGAAGGAGAATTGCTGATTAGCAGTATTACAATGATGGAAGGCTACTTTGAACGACCGGAGTTGAACAAAAGATCATTTTGGTTTCGACCCCGCTCTTCTGATCCCCAGGTCGGTCAGGATCAAGGTGCCGGTACTTCTGACGAAAAGCAAAAGTTTTACCGAACCGGTGATTTGGTCAGGTTGGACGAAAAAGGCCTTTTGCACTTCCTGGGCCGCAAGGATACACAATTCAAAATCCGGGGCTACCGGGTGGAAATAAACGCCGTTGAAAATCGATTATTGGCCCACCCCGCTGTTCTGGAGGCCGTGGTCATTCCGGTCATGAGTGAGGAAGCGACCCTGCGGCTGGAAGTAGTTGTCATTGCCCCGCAGGGCAATCGACCTGAGGCGGCTGAATTGCTTAACTTTGCGGGTGAGCAATTACCCTGGTACGCCGTGCCGGAAACTGTCCACTTCAAAGATCAGCTGCCGCGAACTGGTTCGGATAAAGTTGATCGAAAAGCTCTGGCGGCATTGCTGACTACTGACCGTTCAGCCCCCTGAAATTTCGTATTTTCATCAGCTTTGCTACTTTGTTAGTCAAAAACACAACTAAAAGCTGATTGCTCCGTGTAGTAGTTAAGTTAACAGACATTTGAGTTGACAAGTGAAACCGCTGATGCAGAGACTTGGACAACCGACACTGTAACCCCAACAATTAATAAACACTTTACCTCTTGCAAGAACAGATTATATCCTTCATCAAAACTGACATCCACGCTGGCCGGAGCGACCTGCAAATCGAGGCCGACGAAGATTTGCTGAGTAGCGGCTTACTGGGTAGTATGGACATGGTACGTGTGATCGAGTTCATCGAACGAACGTTTGAGATCAAAGTCGCTCCTCAGGAGATGACAATCGATAATTTCATTACGGTGGAGGCAATGGAAAGCCTGGTAAACGCCAAAAAATAAGCTTGCTGATGCAACTCACCCACAGTCAGCAACTGGTCCTGACCGGTCAGCAGATTTTTCCGGACAGCCCCGTGAACAATATGGCATTCGCCTACCACTGGCGGGGAGAGGTCAACGGTGATCTGCTATACCGCAGCCTGCGGAAAACCCTGGCTGCAAGTGAAAGTAGCCGACTGCGCATAACCGAAGACGGCTTCCGTATTTCCGAAACTGAAATTACCGTCAACCGGCTAATATTCACCCAGGAAACCGACCCCAGCGCGGCGGCCGATGCTTACGTATTAGACGACTGCCGGCAGCCTTTTGCGCTGGACGGTCCCTTGTGTACGGCCAGTTTGCTGGAAGTTACTCCCGAACATTTTATCGTTTACCTCAACCAACATCACCTCATTACCGACGGTTGGGGTAAGGCTATACAATTCGACTACCTGTACGCCACCTACCGGGCTGCTATGGGTTCGGGGCCGCTTCCTGAACCACTGGCCAAATTTAGTGATTACGCCAAAGAGCGAGCCGAAGCGAAAATAGCGGAGCCACAGGCCAGACTGGAAGCCCAAAAACATTGGCGGCAAAAGCTCGAGGCCCTACCTACTCCCGCTCCTATTTACGGTCATCTCAACCCAACGCTCGCCAGTCAGTCGGTTCGCATAAAAGTCAGTCTGAGTACCAGCCAAACCAAAGCGCTTGCTGAACTGATCGAGCGACCGGAGTTTCGATCTTGGTCCAGAGAACTGAGTTGTTTCAATGTTTTTGCCACTACGCTATTCGCCTGGTTGAGCCGAAGCAGTGGCCACCGCCATTTATCCATTGGTACTCCGGCTCACAATCGTCTTAGTCCGGGTCACCGCCGGACGCCGGGTTTATTCATTGAACTTTTTCCTCTGGTCATCGATCTAGAATCGGCGGAAACATTCAGCAGTCTTTATCAAAAGGTCAGTGCGGAATGTATGTCGTTTCTACGCCAGGCCAAACCTGGTTCCAGTGTTATTGAACTGGGGAAGGGTTTTAATGTGCTGTTGAATTTCATCAGTCAGCCGCTGGTCCCCGCTGACGCTTCCGGCCACAGTGCGGAGTGGTTACACAACGGACATAGCGAGCCGGCGCATCACCTGAGGCTCCAAATTTTCGATTTTAATCGTGCTGGCCGGTTTACACTAGCCTTTGATCTCAACGAAAGCGTCTTCCCGGCCCAGTTCCGGCAATTGGCGGTTGACCAGTTTCTGGAATTACTGGATAACTTTCTGGCAGTCCCGGAAGATTCAGTTTTTGCTCCTACCCCAATGGATCTTGGGCGGTTAGCCGGCCAGGAACCTGAGCGGGTGAATTACCCCGATGACCAATCGTTAGTCGACCTGTTCAATAAAGCGGCGAAGCAATACGCCGACTATCCGGCCATTGAGTTGGACGGAGGCGGGAAAATGAGTTACGCCGAACTTGATGAACGTAGTGACCAACTGGCCGATCACTTATATCGGCTCGGGGTCAGGCGGGAAACACTGGTGGCTGTCTGCCTCGAACGTAGCCTGGATATGAGCGTAGCCCTGTTGGGTATTTTAAAAGCGGGCGGGGCTTACGTACCCATCGACCCCGAATATCCGGCCGGCCGCATCGAGGCCATTGTATCCGAAGCCGAGATAAAGCTGGTCGTGGGTACGTCCGATCACGCCAGTCATTTTGCGAATTTCCCGCAAATACAGCATTGTTGGCTGGACCGGGAGCAAAGAAACATTCTTAGTGCGGATCCACGACCGGTTAATACCTTACCCAAAGCCGGCGACCTCATCTATACCATTTACACCTCTGGCTCAACGGGGCGCCCCAAGGGGGTAATGAATCAGCACCGTGGTGTGCTTAACCGACTGCTTTGGGGGCAAGATACCTTTCAACTCAAAGCGGGGCAGGACGTCGTGCTACAAAAGACCAATTATTGCTTTGACGTTTCTGTCTGGGAACTATTCTGGCCTCTCTTGAGCGGCGCGAAGTTATTGTTTGCTAGGCCAGGAGGCCATAAAGACAACCGTTACCTGGAAGAGGTTATCGGGCGCGGAAAAGTCAGCGTCATCCATTTTGTCCCTCCCATGCTGGATACTTTTCTGGACGGCAATCCTAAATCAGCTCATCTGACAAAAGTTTTTTGCAGTGGAGAAGCTTTACGCTCATCGACTGTTTCCCGGTTCCGGCAATTAATGCCCGGGGTGGAACTGCATAATCTCTATGGCCCCACGGAAGCTGGTATTGAGGTGACGCACTGGCAGATGCCGACACAGGGTATAATACCCGCTAGTATTCCCATTGGCAGACCGACTGCGAATAATCAACTGTACGTATTGGACGAGCATGATCGCCCGGTTACGCAGGGGGCCAGAGGATTATTGCACATAGGAGGTGTTCAACTGGCCAAGGGTTACCACGCCCGACCTGAACTGACCGCCGAAAAATTTAAAATGGTCACCATCCCCGGCTACTCAGCCAAGGTTCGTCTTTACGATACCGGTGACGCGGCCCGCTGGCTTCCAAACGGAGAGCTGGAATATCTGGGCCGAGTGGATAATCAGATAAAATTACGGGGTTTTCGAATTGAACTGGGAGAGATTGAATATCAGTTGCTCGCCGTCGATTCCGTTTTACAGGCGGTTGTGCTGGTTCTGGAGACCGAGCAAGTCAAGAAACTGGTTGCTTTTTTACGCGTCAATGCACAGTACGACGAAAGCGAGGTGCGTTCTTCGCTGCAGCAGAGTTTACCAAATTACATGCTTCCGGTTCAATACGTTTTACTCGATTCGTTTCCCCTGACGCCCAACGGTAAAATAGACCGTAATGAATTATTGGCCAGCGACGTCGGCCAGGAAGTAGGGAAGGGTGGTAAAGCAGATAGTGTTTTCGAAGAAATGGTGATCGCGGAATATGCAAAGCTCTTCCAAACCGAGAAATTGGGAGTGGAAGATAATTTCTTCTCTCTGGGGGGAGACTCTTTGATGGCGATTAAGCTGACCAACCGATTGCAGGAAGCTTTCGAACTGGAATTGTCTCCGGCGGTCGTATTTCGTCATCCCACCCCTCAAACCCTGGCCGCTCACCTCGAATCCACTATCCGCCGCCTATTGGCCGAAATGGAGGACGAAGTATAGATGGCGACTATCCTTATCTGCACGACCGGCCTCTTCGGCATTCTAAACGCCAGCCTGGAAGTGGCGCGGCGACTGGAAGCAGACGGCCATGATGTACAGATGGCCGCACCACGGGACCGAAAGGCGATCGTAGAAAAGGCGGGCTATCAATTTCATTGCTTACCAGAAATCAACACTACGCCTACACCGCCGGTAAAAGTAAAGGGCGGAAAATGGACCCAATGGCAAGAACGCATCGTGAAGGCCGGACAACGTCGTCAGTTCGCTTTGGAAAGCACGCGACCGACGGCGTTTATAGATTTAATGGACCAGCTGAGGCCTGACCTCTGCCTGATCGACGTAGAATTACACGAATACACCTTCGCCGCCCACGGTCGTCATCAGCCCTACCTCCTGCTCAGTCAGTGGTATTCACTCTGGGACCGGCCCGGGCTTCCCTACCAACTGGATGCCGCGATGCCGGGAGATGGTTTTGGGGGTTCCATTTTCGGGATGCGACTGAACTGGTTGAAAGTAAAAGCTAAACGCAAACTTATTTTCACCCGCCAGCGACTACTCAGTCTGAGAACGGACCGCCGTAGTACACTATTAGCTTTGGCGGATGAATACGGCTTCCCCCGAAGTTGGATCGCCAAAAATTTCTGGCCGGGGCCATTTACTTATACCGGACCAAGGGTACTAGCTATGGCACCGCTTGAGCTGGAATTTCCCCACGAACCGCCACCGTGGCTGACCTACGTGGGACCGATGGTGAGAACGGACCGGCCAGAACAGGCTGCTTCCAGTCTCAATAAATATACCTATGCGAATATTCTGGAAGTAAAGAATCGAAACGCAGCAAAGCTGATTATTTGTACGGTCAGCACGCTCTCAGCCGGGGCGGAGCATTTTTTGATCAAACTCTGCCGGGCTGTGGCCGACCGGCCGGACTGGATGCTCGTGGTGGCTACCGGTGGGAAGGTAGCAATTGATCAATTACCGGTCGCAAAAAATGTTTTCCCCTTCGATTTTCTGCCACAGCTGAAGTATTTGCAGGTAGCCGATCTGTCCATCAACCACGGTGGAATCCACACCATTCACGAGTGCATCGAGTTCGGGGTGCCAATGCTGGTCTATTCGGGTAAGCGCAGCGACCAGCCCGGCTGCGCCGCCAGGGTACACTACCACGGACTGGGCATGATGGCGGATAAAGATGTAGACACCAGCGCCGAAATAGCGCAAAAAATTGAGATGTTGCTGACCGAGGATGCTTTTCAACAAAAGGTGATCGACACCAAACGAAAAACCGATCTTTACCGGAAAAACAAGGTGCTGGAAAATATTATTTCGAAAAAACTGGATCAATCCAGGCCGGCTAAAACAGGGTCGAAAATCAGCGACGATGCTTAAGAGGATCATCAATAAGATCCGGCGGGAATACCGTAGGATGACGACCCCGCCCCGCCACAAACTGGCCACCAACCCGGATTACTGGTTCAACCGCTGTTACGCGGGCGGGGATGCTTCGGTAGTGCAAATAGGTTCTAATGACGGTAAAACTGGTGATCCCCTGCACGCACTGCTACTTTGCCAGCCAAAATGGGAAGCCCTTTTCGTAGAACCCATCCCCTATATCTTTGCAAAGCTAAAGGCAAATTACCCGCAAGAAAGCCGCTTTCGCTTCGCCAATGTGGCGATCAACGACGGTAGCCGGATGCCCTTCTATTACGTGACCGGGGCCGCCAAAGAAGCCTACCCCGAGCTTCCTTACTGGTACGATCAACTCGGCTCCTTCAACCGTGATCACCTGACTACCCACCTGGACGGAAAGCTGACCCCCTTCGTAGAAACCATGGAGGTGGAAGGAATAACGCTGCCCGGGCTACTGCACCAAACAACGGTGACAAGCATCGATATTCTGCACATCGACTGTGAGGGTTATGATTGGAAAGTACTGTCGCAACTAGACCTGAAAAAATACCGGCCCGGCCTAATCCTTTTTGAATTCCACCACCTCTCGGACGAGGAGCTGATGGCCGCCAAAGGCTTCCTGGCTAATCACTACCGAATTTATCGGTTGGGGATCGACTACCTGGCTTTCAGTCTGAAGCTGGACGAGCAACTGCTGGCCGAGGCGGATCAAAAACTGAAGCGCGTCAAATTAGAATTCCCGAACGAATGATCTACGTGAAACTCTCCGGCGGTATGGGCAACCAGATGTTCCAGTACGCCTTTGGTCGCCAGGTGGCCCAACAGCTGGGCACCGAACTTTCGCTGGACCTCACCAGCCTGCTGAACCGCCACAAAGAGCCGGGTTTCGTCTACCGGGATTACGACCTGGACGTTTTTCAGGTGGAACCAAATTTTCTGTTTCCACCGGCGATGCTAAGAGGACTTTTCCGGATCAAGCACAATCGAATTTCCAAGTTCGCCAACAATTTGGCCCTGCGGGGTGGTAAGCAGTACGTCCGGGAGCCTCATTTTCATTTTGCTCCGCAGCTCCTGGAAGAAGCCAGGGACAATCAGTTGTTCTACGGATGGTTTCAAAGCCCGAAGTACTTTGCGGACGTAGAAGACGATATTCGGGCGGCCTTCCGTTTTCGCCACCGTATCATCCCCGGCAGTCAGGATTTGCTAGGTCGTATCGAAGACCCCGCCCATCCGGCGGTTTGCCTCAACGTGCGACGTACGGATTTCCTGAAGGTAGATACCCTGAATGCCACGAATCTCGATTATTTCCTGCGGGGAGCGAAATTTATCGGTGAGCAATTGGAAAACCCCCGTTTTTTCATCTTCTCCGACGATGTGGACTGGTGCCGGGAGAATCTGCAACTTCCCTATCCTACCGAGGTCGTCGGTCACGAGCACAAAGGTTTCAAATTTGGTAATTACCTGCAACTGATGTCTCGTTGTGACCACTTCGTCATTCCCAACAGTTCTTTTGCCTGGTGGGCAGCCTGGATGAATATCAGCCCCGGTAAAATGGTGGTGGCCCCGAAGAATTGGTTTACTGACCCGAGCATTGACACGAGCGACTTGGTGCCGAAAGAGTGGACGCGCCTATGAGGACGGCAAAACACCATATCTATCCGCTCACTTCTCTGCGTTTTTTCTTTGCCTTGGCGGTCTTTTTTCACCACTGTTATTTCATTACAAAACGGGGCGAAGTGGAATTGGTCCGGTTATACGATCGCTTTTTTTCAGAAGGCTACATCGGGGTCAGTTTCTTTTTTTTGCTGAGCGGATTCATCCTGGCTTATAATTACGGGAACGATTATTTTGAGGCGAAGGGCAAGACCCTGCGATTCTACATTGCCCGCTTCGCGCGGATATACCCATTGCACCTACTCACTTTTATGATCATGATACCGGTGAGTCTTCATGATCTGGTAGCAGATTCGGCCTACGTGGTGCCCCTGCGGTTATTCACCCAATTTACACTCACCCAAAGCCTTACCTTCAGCGAGGAGTATTACAGTACTTTCAACAGTCCGGCATGGAGTATTTCCACCGAGGCGGTCTTTTACCTGGCCTTCCCGGCTCTGATCATTGCCTCCACCCGGATATACAAACGCCTGGGGCAGCTAAGTTATCTGCTCCTTATCCTTTGCCTCGGCTTGGTGCCGCTAGGAATGCTACTTACTCCCGAAGACTGGTATCATTCGCTTTTTTACGTGAGCCCGCTCACCCGCTTGTTCGATTTTCTGATTGGTATATTCTTGTTATTCGCTTTCCTGGCCGGCAAGCCCGAGGCAATTTCCCGCTGGTTGGCCACCGTCCTGGAGATAGCCGGCCTATCGTTGCTTTACCTCTTCATTGCTTGCTCCGGGGAGGTCGGTGCGGTGTATCGTTATTCCGCTTACTACTGGTTGCCAATGGCGGCGGTCATTTACGTATTTTCCTTTCAAAGGGGTTGGATTTCCGTCCTGCTGTCCGGCCGGATCTTCATCATTTTGGGTAAGATCAGTTTTGCATTTTACCTTCTGCACCAACCATGCATCCGTTATTTCAACAAATTTCGGGATCTGTTTTTTAGCTACCAGAACGCTTACCTGGACATGTTGATCATCTTTTGCATCACGCTGGTGACCAGCTACCTAGTTTATCGGTTTTTCGAGCGGCCGGTCAATCGCTGGATCAGGGCTACCTTCGCCGACCGGGCTAATTGAGCTAAGACCTGTACCTTGCGAGGACTTTTTTTTTGACTAGCAAAGTAGCTGTGTCGATTCCGAGCGAGAAGCATTTTCCCGGCGACGAATGGCCAAGCACAATAGCAGTATTTTATGATCAAGATTATTTCCGTTGTAGGCGCAAGACCTAACTTCATGAAAGTGGCTCCACTACATCGGGCCTTTGTGGCCTCGGGTAAGATCGACAGCCGGATCGTACATACCGGCCAGCACTACGATGCCCGGATGAGCGATATCTTTTTCAACCAATTGGGGCTGCCGGAACCACATCATTACCTGGGTATCGGGGGTGGCAGTCATACCTACCAGAAGGCCAACGTAATGCTCAGATTCGAAGCCGTTCTGGAAGAAGAAAAGCCTGATTTAGTACTGGTTGTCGGCGATGTGAACGCCACCAGCGCTGCTACTTTGGTAGCCACAAAAATGGGTATACCTGTGGCCCACGTAGAAGCCGGACTCCGTAGCGGCGACCGAAAAATGCCGGAGGAAATCAACCGGGTGGTGACCGACAGTATTTGCCAGTACCACTTCGTGACCGAGCACAGCGGGCTGGTTAATCTGGCACGTGAAAATACCCTGAGCAAGGGCATTCATTTGGTGGGTAACGTGATGATCGACTCACTGATCCACTTCCGTCACCAAGCCACCGAAGAGAGTGTGCTGACGGAGCTGAGTCTCATTGCCAAGACGTATATACTGATGACCATGCACCGGCCGCAGAACGTGGACAATGAAGCCGGATTACTTAGCATCATGGACATCATCCGGCGGAGTTGTGCGCACTTGCCAGTAGTCTTCCCCATGCACCCCCGTACGAAAAACAACCTCAAGAAATTTGGTCTGTACGACGAACTGGAATCCACCGAGAATTTGCACATTCTGGAACCCCAGGGTTACCTGCAATTCCTGCACCTCATGGATAACGCCCGGCTAATCATTACCGACAGCGGTGGTATTCAGGAAGAAACGACTTACCTGCAGGTCCCTTGCCTGACTTTCCGCAGCAGCACCGAGCGACCGATCACCGTAGAATTGGGCACCAATATCCTGATGCAGAACCTGGATCCGGACCGGGTGATGGCGGAGGTGGGGATGATCCTGGAAGGCTTTGAGAAAAAAGGGACCATTCCTCCCTTGTGGGATGGGAAGGCGGCAGAGCGGATTACGAAAATTTTATTGGAGAGATTTCACGCAAAAAGCTAGTCATAAACCTAACTTTCTATCGAATTCCACTATTCCCGGCCAAAAAAATTGGTCGGGAATTCTTTTTGGCGCAATCCAAGCACCCCGTCTTTCTCGTAGGTAATAAGTAAGCAGGTCATTTTCTTGATCTGTCGTTAACCTATTCATTAGTAAACAACAAATCCATTATGCATTTACGCAGACCCAGATTTGCGGCCATCGCCCTTATGGTGCTCGGCAGCGTCTCATTTTTGTTGGCATCCAGCCACCGGGAAGCTCCGCTCATCGCCGATGACCCCCTTGCCGACAACACCGACCTTTACGCTTTCCGTAGCCCGGATGACCCCAACACCATCACCATTCTGGCTAATTACATTCCTATGCAGCTGCCTTACGGCGGTCCTAACTACTATACCTTTGGAGAAAACGTACGCTATGAAATCCACATAGATAATGACGCAGCCATACCCGGCGACGAGTTGACTTATCGCTTCACCTTCGAGCGCACCAACGAAGACCCATCCACCTTCTTCAACATTCGGCTGGCTCAAGAAAACATCAAAGCCACTTACACGCTGGAACGTTCTACTGATGGTGGGGAAACTTTTACAGAGATCGTGACTGACGGTTTCGTACCGCCTTACAACATCGGTGACCGTTCCATTGAGGGAATGGCTGGTCTGAATACAGATTACGAAACTCTCTTTAACGATGCCATCACTTCTGCGTCCAGCGGTGAAACGGTTTTCGCCGGCCCCGTGGATGATCCCTTCTTCGTTGACCTTGGTGGAATTTTCGATCTCGGTAATTCTCCCCGTCAGGGCGAAGAATCCCGCGATGGATTGGCCATGATGAACGTACACACCCTTGCCCTCAAGATTCCAATCAGTACCTTGTTGAAAGCTGGTGCTCCGGCTGAACCCGCCAACATCCTGGACCCGAACTACGTAATTGGCGTGTGGGCATCGGCCAGCCGCCCGGCCATGAAGACTCTTGTAGGTGATGACGTCGTGTACTCTGGCGACTGGGTGCAGGTGTCCCGCATCGGTATGCCGCTGACCAATGAGGCCGTAATTCCCGTGGGAGACAAGGACTACTGGAACGCGATCACGCCTTACGACGAGATCACCGACACCCAATTGGACCCTTACTTTTACAACCCCGAGTTGGCTCTTTACATGGACGACGATCAGTTCGGCAGCGCCGTACCCGCTTTTAGTCCACTCCGAATACAGGAGGCGAGCCAAACTGTGCTAGGCAACGTAGACTTTACCAATGGAGCCGACGGCCTGCACGTCTTGGTGGGCAATCCCGCTTTGGAGGGTACCGCTCTGGGACCCAACTCTGGCTTCCAGCCGCTGCTGCTACCTGGCCCCGAGCAACCACGCTCCGTGGACTTGTGGCCCATTTTCCACACGGGCGTGCCTAATCTGCCGCCTTATCAGCTATTCACCGGTAAACCCGTGGGCAATCCACTGGCTGCAGGTAAGCCGTTCATCAATAATTTTTTGCCTAACGGCGGAGATATGTTGAGGCTCAACATGGCTGTACCCGTAACGCCACGCAACAGTTCCAACTTCAGTTCACTGGGGCTCATACAGGCTGCCGTGCTGGGTCTGACCGACGCTACTTACGCCAATACCGACATCCAATTCATCCCGAACATGGATGGTTTCCCCAACGGGCGTCGTCTGGAGGACGACGTTACCCGCATCGAGCTGCAAGCCGTTAGTGGGGTCGTGCTGGCCGCCATCGGTCTTTTCTACGATGATTTCGACATTGAGAGTGGAGAATCTCCGGTAACAGACGACCTGTTGGGCGTACTCTCCTACTCCACTGACGTAGAGACCAACGACGTAGCTTTCTCCACTTCCTTCCCGTACGTGGCCATGCCATGGCGTGGTACCGAAGTAGACTTATCCGGAGAAGACAACTAAATAACCAATCCGTACGGAGCGTACTAACTGAGTATGCTCTACACGAAAAAAATAAAATATTATGAATTTTCACATTAAGCTCAAGTGGCTCCCTACCCTAATGGTAGCCCTGTTCTTAGGCAACGCGCTATTGGCATCCAGCCACCGCGAAGCCCCACTCATTGCGGACGATCCGCTGGCTGACAACGTAGACGTTTACGCATTCCGCAGCCCGGACGCCCCCAACACGATCACATTGATCGCTACTTACATCCCCATGCAGCTTCCTCACGGTGGCCCGAACTACTACCATTTTGGTGAGAATATCCGCTACGAAATTCACGTGGATAACGACGCCAGCGTAGCAGGTGATGAAATCATTTATCGTTTCACTTTCGAGCGTGAGAATGAGGACCCGACCACGTTTTTCAACGTTCGTTTGGGGCAGGAAAACCTGAAGACAACTTATACGCTGACGCGGTCTACCGACGGAGGTGAAAACTTCGACGTAATCGTGTCGAATGGTTACGTACCTCCTTACAATATCGGCGAGCGCTCAATTACCGGTGACGCCGGTCTGGGTGCGGACAGCTATACCGAACTATTCCAGCAGGGCATCACTAACGCCAGTGGTAATGGTGGTGAACGGATTTTTGCGGGCCCCGTGGAAGATCCTTTCTTTGTTGACCTGGGTGGTATTTTTGACTTAGGTGACGCCCCCCGTCAGGATGGAGCGCCTATTGACGGTTTAGAGTGCTTTAATACCAGCGCCCTGGCAATCCAAGTACCGATCTCTACTCTACTTAAGGAGGGCGCACCTAGTGAGCCAACGAATATCCTAGACTCTGATTACGTTATCGGTGTATGGGCTTCAGCCAGTCGCCCAGCCCTTACCGTGCTGAATACGGACGGTTCAGCTCCTTCAGTGCAGGGAGAATTCGTACAGGTGTCCCGTCTGGGAATGCCCCTGACCAACGAGGCGGTCATTCCGGTCGGTTTGAAAGATTACTGGAACTCCATTACTCCTTACGAAGAACTGGATGACTTGAGTCTGGACAATTCTTTCTACAACCCGGAACTGGCTCTATACATGGATGATGATCAATTCGGTGGTGCCGTACCGGCTTTTGCCCCCTTGCGCGTACAGGAAAACTCCTTGCAGGCCTTTGACTTCACGAATGGTGCTGATGGCCTTTTCGCCCTCAAAGGTACCCCTGCTGTAGAAGGTACCGCCCTGGATGACGACGTATTCGGTACGCTCTTGCTACCCGGTGCGGGCGTTCCACGTTCGGTGGACCTTTGGCCCATTTTCCACACCGGAGTTCCTAACGTACGCCCCTATCAACTGGCAACCGGTAAAATGGGTGATCCCCTGGCCGCTGGCAAGCCCTTTATCAACAACTTCCTGCCCAACGGTGGTGATATGTTGCGCCTGAATATGGCAGTACCAACGACCGATCGCGATAGCGACGCTTTCAGTAGCCTGGGGCTGATCCAGGCAGCCGTACTCGGCCTGACCGATCCGACTTACGCAAACACCGATATCGAGTTCATCCCCAACATGGATGGTTTCCCTAACGGTCGCCGTCTGGAAGATGACGTTACCAGAATCGAGCTTCAAGCTGTAGGTGGCGTTGTATTGGCCGCCATCGGCCTATGGTACGACGACTATACTGCCGGAGACGCTAATCCGGTAACTGACGACCTGCTGGGCGTACTTGGCTATTCTACCGGGGTGGAAGAGAACGACCTTCCTTTTTCCGGAAGCTTCCCTTACGTCAACGAGCCTTACGCCGGAGACGGAGACTGTAGTGGTGGAATTGTGAACAGTTCCAGCGATTACTTTGGTGGAGTAGGTCTACAGGCACCTCCCGTTGTGGCCGTTAATTACCCTAACCCTTTTCAGACCAACACAACCATTAAGCTGCGTACCAGCCAAAGAATGGCCGTTACGGTCGACCTCTTTGACCAAACCGGTCGCAGACTACGTCAGTTGGCCCAAGAGGTTTACCCCGAAGGTGAACACAACATCAACGTAGATGTGAACAACCTGCCCGACGGAATCTATTTCGGTGTTGTAACCGATGGTTCCGGTCAGGTGCTACAGACAGTGAGAATGATTAAGGCCAACTAAGCCGAAAATTGACTTACTCAATTTCCGGCCCACCGACATTAACGCCGGTGGGCCGGTTTTTTCTAAGAACTACCCAACCCAAATTTCCAGTAATGACTAAGTATCTCATTCTTTTTTCCCTCTTATTCTCACTTTGCGCCTGTAATGACTCAGATTCGGCGAGCACCTCTAATACCCAAAACGCAGTGGTGGATATTCCCGAACTACTTCCGAGGCCGGAGGCATTACAATCTGCCTTAGAGTGGGATAAGGCCCAGAGCGGTTACATGCAACTTTCTTCAAAATTGCGGACCGAAGACCCGAACGCGGTAGAGCCCCGTATCACCATCGCCAAAATATTCATTAATGAAGCACGGGTAACCGGCGAACACGGTCACTATTACCCCGCCGCCCTGAAATTATTGAACGAGGCATTGGAACTAAACGCCAGCCTCGACAAGAATTTGGAGTTCGACGCTCTGGCGACCAAAGCCAGTGTGCAACTCTCTCAACACGAATTTGAAGATGCCCGAAAAACCGCTAAAGCAGCCATTGCGATCAACCCACGTAATGCCCAGGTTTACGGTGCTTTGGTAGATGCTAATGTTGAACTCGGAAGGTACGAGGAAGCTGTTGCCATGGCGGATAAGATGACCTCCATCCGACCAGACCTCCGCTCCTACAGCCGCGTTGCCTATTTGCGGGAGATTCACGGAGACGTGGACGGATCCATAGAAGCTTTACAGGCGGCCATCAAGGCCGGCTACCCCGGCTACGAGTCCACGGCATGGGCCAGGCTGACCCTGGGGGAATTATATCAACGCTACGGGATGGCGGATAAAGCCAAAGATCAATTCCAACGTATTTTGGTCGAGCGCCCGAACTACCCATTCGCGCTGGCGGGCTTAGCCGATTTGCGGATGGACAATGGGGAGTACGACAAAGCGGAAAGATTATTGGATAGTGCTGCAGCCATTATCCCAGAGGTTGGCTTTTACGTTCAACTGGCCGAAATCTATAAAAAGGGTGGCCGTCAGGAAGAGTTGGAAGCGATCAACAAGGAAATTATGGCTATGCTACAAGATGACGTAGACAGTGGTCATAACATGGATATGGAGTATGCTTCCTACTACAAAGAAATTTTGGAAGATGAGGATCGTGCACTAAAATATGCCGAAAAAGAATATGCCAAACGCCCCGATAACATCGACGTCAACCGTTTGTTGGCCGGCTTGCTTATTGAGCGCGGAGAAGCAGATCGGGCACGGAAGTACCTCACTAAAGCAGCCGCTACTGAATCCAAGCACCCGGAACTTATGGAGTACCGGCGAATGGTGGAAGGGTAGGTAATTTTTTTGGCTAACAAAGTAGCAATGCTGATGACAAAGAACGATTAGCGAAACCATAATCAGGTCAAATAACAGAGCTTGTCAGGAATCCTGACAAGCTCTGTTATTTGATCCCTACTGTTTATTTCGAAGTAGTAACTTCGGCTTCGGTTAAAATGCGCCGTGCCGGAAATCGCTTGAGCTTATTTCCGGGAGAAACCATACACCATGCCAAAAAAATTCGCCCTCATCGGAGCCGCCGGCTACATCGCCCCCCGCCACCTACAGGCCATCAAAGCCAATGGAGGAGAGCTTTTGGCCGCCCTGGACCCCAACGATTCCGTCGGCATCCTGGACAGTTACTTTCCGGAGACTGCCTTTTTCACCGAATTCGAGCGCTTCGACCGCCACCTGGAAAAATTGAAACGCAAGGGACAGCGCATCGATTACCTGAGCGTCTGTTCTCCGAATTACCTCCACGATGCCCACTGTCGCTTCGGTCTGCGCTACGGAGCGGACGTAATCTGTGAGAAACCCTTGGTCCTTAACTCCTGGAACGTAGATGCACTGGCGGAGATCGAAGCGGAAACGGATAAGCGGATCTACAACATCCTGCAACTACGGCTGCACCCCAGCGTGATTGCCCTGAGAGAAAAAGTGCAAAATGGGCCCAAGGACAAGGTCTACGACATCGACCTGACCTACCTCACCGCCCGGGGCAACTGGTACTACGCCAGCTGGAAAGGCGACGCGTCCAAAAGCGGTGGCGTCGCGGCCAACATCGGCATCCATTTCTTTGATATGCTGCTGTGGATTTTCGGGAGCCTGAAGAGCAGTACGGTGCATCGCCGGAGTCACGACCGGGCCGCCGGCTACCTGGAACTGGAACGGGCCAGGGTAAAATGGTTCCTGAGTATTAACCCGGATTTATTGAAAGCCGCAGGGGTAAAAGAAGGACTACGTACCCACCGCAGTCTGAATATTGAAGGCGAGGAGTTTGAGTTCAGCGGTGGCTTTACGGAGCTACACGACCGGAGTTATGCGGAGATCATAAACGGCCGGGGCTTTGGGCTGGACCAGGTACGAGCAGCAGTTGACCTGGTAGGTCAGGTGCGGAAAGGCGAACTGGTACAGCCAGTAGGCCCCCAGGTGCATTCATTGGCGAAAATTGAAGAGGGGAAGCATCCTTTTCGGAAGTAAGATTTCATCACTTATCATCCTTTTCATCTGATATATTCTAAACGAATGAAACATATTATTTTTTGCCTTTGGCTCCTCATCAATTTTTATGGTCTGAAAACTCAGGTCAACCTTGAGGAGGGTTTGATCGCTTACTATCCGCTTAATGGCAATGCACTGGATGCAAGCGGGAATGCTTATCACGCAACCATCAACGACGCTCCGGCCCCCATTCAGGATTGCAAACTGGAGGACGACATGGCTTACGGCTTTGACGGCGACGACGACGTGATCATCATTCCTAACAATGAGGCTTTTAACTTCGGTACGGATGATGAATTTGCGATATCTGCCTGGGTGCAAGTTCCGCCGACGCAGGCTAGTGAAATTGGTACGGTAGCAGACATCATTGGCAAATGGCCAAGCGCTTCACTAAGTGTACCCTACCCTTTTACGATCAGGTTGTACAACCAAAACAGTAGCAATGCCGGTAAAATCGTCGGTTCCAGATTCGATGGTAGTTGCGACAATAGGGCGAGCGTCGTAAGTACGACCTTATTCAATAATACCAAATGGAATCACGTTGTGTTTCAACGTACGTCCGCCGATGAACTGGAGCTATACGTAAACGGCTTACTGGAGAGCACGGCTCCCGATGTAACGACTTGCCCAACGACCAATTCCGAGACGGTTGTTTTCGGCGTGCGCTCCTCCGTCGCCCAGAATCTACGTCCTTACACCGGGGGCTTGGACGAGATCAGGTTTTACGATCTTTCCCTTAATCAGGAAGAGATTGACGCTCTTTACGGAAAAGTCATCTCATCAAGCAGTCATACGCTGGCAAATTCAACCATTAAGGTCTTTCCGAATCCGGTTAGCGGATGCCAGTTACAGGTAAGTGTTCGCGGACAAGAAGCTGCTAAAACGGTAATATTCGATGCTTCTGGACGTCTGATGGGCGAGGTCCGTCAAGGCCGATTGCCAAACCTCGAGGCCGGGGTCTATTTTTTACGGATTTTGACCCAGGAGGGACTGATTACCGTAAAAAGAGTAGTGATATTCGGTTGCCGGGGGCAGGTCTGATTTACTTGTCTTAGGGGATTTACAACAAGCAATTCTAGACTAGATGTTTTAAGCTTTCGAGTCTATTCGAATGCTAAGCTAAAAATTGGTGAAAGCTTGTTGGGTGGGTGGGTCACCGCTTACGAGATCGCTTTCGCCTTGTCTCGCATTGGACACTCGACAAATCGCATATTTGCTAATTTGAGTGAGTCACTTTCCACTACTCGGAACTTGTTTGCATCCACTACTCTTTTGTTTCTCTCTTTTCCAAAAAATTATCGACATTCTTTGTGCAATACTCCCCTAATGCTTCGATCTTTCGATACCCTTGTACCAAGCAAGTCTGGGCGTTGATGAAGATCAAGCACTTACCGTAATCTACGAGAAGGAGATGAACAGTAATGCGCTAAATTCTTAACTTTGTTCTTATCCAAATTCTAGACGGATATATAAAAGCAAATGAACGCTAATGAAAAGCGTTCTTAAAAAATGATAGCTCCCCAAGATGACTCAAACAAATTGCCTCATAATCATCGGCATGCACAGATCTGGCACTTCATTGTTCGCGGGGTGGCTACACCGCTGTGGAGTAAGACTTGGAGAGGACTTATTAGGTGCAAATTATACAAATCCTACGGGGCACTTTGAAGATAATGATTTTTTGCGCCTCCATAAAGCTATATTACTGGACAATGGACTTGATTACAAAGTACAGGATCGAAAAGAAATCACTATATCTCCACAAAGAGAAGATGAGATAAAAAGATTAGTGAACAAAAAAATCACGAAAAACAAAAACGAATTGTGGGGATGGAAAGAACCCCGAACCAGTTTGTTTCTTGATAGTTACTTGAAATTCATTCCGAGCGCAAAAGTAGTGATAATTTACAGGCCTGCAGAGGAGGTTGTGGCCTCTCTGATATCTAGGGAAAGAAAAAAAATAAAGCGTCGCCTTAACAAAATTGCTATGCTAAAGGATCTCGCCCTCCAAAAATTGAACGAGACGGATAAAGTAAAAATGTATCTAAAAGTATGGGACGAGTATAATTCTTCTATTATTGAAACTTGTGAAAAGCTCACTAAGGATCAGTTCAGGCTTTTCTCGATGCAAGACATTGTCAAGAGCCCGGGAGACGTTTTGTCAAATATTGAATCTTTAGTGGGTAAAGGCAATATTACATCTACTGATATCAACCAAATATTCAGAAAAATAAACAAGGACGAATATCTGATCGAAAAATCAAGAAAACTCAAAGAAGAATTTCCAAAACTACTAGAGACTGAAATGAAACTGAACGCCCTTAGATCTATTTCTAGTCCTAATTGAGACCCATCAACTATATAACTACCCAGTCATTTCGTTAATTCCCGGTTTTATCATTTCGATTACCACCACACATAAATTTCAACCTGATCATGGGTATTATCGGACGTCAAAGTGTTAAGACGACAATTGTTCGGCTCTCTACGGTTTTCATCGGGGCTTTTTCTATTCTTTTTGCTTACGACTATGATTTGGAAGCATACGGATTATCTCAAATACTCCTCTCCAGTTCTATATTATTGAGTAATATATTTTCTATGGGCGCGCCAACCATTGCAATAAGGTACTTCTCCCAATTTAATGATAACAAATACGACAGATCTTCTTTATTTTTCTTCTTACTTACGCTAGGTCTTATCGGGGCAGGGCTATTTGGCATTTTACTGTGGACCAGTTTGGACGATGTTTTATCAGCACTTTCTAACAGTGGAAATAATATAGAGTTGTATAGAAAATTTTCCACCTTTGTATATATTCTTTTTGTCATTCAATTAGGTACTAGCTTATTAGACACCTACCTAACGAATTTTGGAAGAATCACCTACCCGACAATAATAACAAGATTCACCCCCAAAATTCTTCTTCCCGCTATAATTGTAATCGGATATTTTCAAGACTGGGAATTAACGCAGACTGCCATTGGAGTTTTAGTCATGCAATTCATTGCGTTCGCAGGTTTAGTATATTATTTAATTAGCCAAGATGTAATCGGCCTTAAGTTCTCCATCAAAAAAATCATTTATTCTAGCAAAATTAAAGAAATAGCTACTTATGGAGCCTACGGCATACTTGGCGCGATCAGTACCAAGTTGATATTCCAAATAGACACCGTTAGCTTGGGAGCTTACGTTAGCAAAGAAGAAGTCGGTGCTTATCAAATTTTACTGTTTGCGGCTACCGTTATTACAATTGGTTACGATCAGATAATGAAGGTAACTTCTCCGATCGTTGCTAGACAGACACAAAAAAACCTGATAGCTGATGTAGAAGAGAACTACAAGAACGTAGCAAAAACTTCTTTGGCATGGGGCTTTTTTGCATTTTCTGTCATTGCCTTTTCCTTGACCGATGTCTTTTCCTTGCTAGAGAACAAACAATATTTTACTTCGGCCAATACTATATTCATTTTATTAGCCTTTGGAATATTCTCTAACATGATGGGCTCGACGAATGCTCAAATACTTAGCTATTCTAGGTATTTCAAGTACAACTATTATATCGCCGCCCTATTGGCATTAAGTAATGTTTTTTTAAATTGGTATCTCATCGCTTACTTAAGGATGGGTCTAATCGGAGCGGCGCTGGCCACTACCCTCTCCCTCTCTACAGTAAATATCGTTCGTTCAATTCTGGTCTATATTTTCTTCAGAATCCACCCGTTATCTAGGGGACTGATGGCAACCATACTTTTGGGTGCAATCATGGTTGTTCTCATCTCGGAGATTCCCGATACCGGCAACATAATTCTAAACGTTTTTTTGCGGGCCAGTTTAGTTTCTCTTGCTTTTTTGCTGTTTGTTCTATATTCCCCTTACCACCCCAATATTAAGGAGCTGATCATGAATAATTATAAGATGATTCTCGTTCATTTAAAAAGGTCGAAAAATGCCTAAAGTATTGGCCATTCTGATAACCTATAATGCCGAGTCTTGGCTCCCAATCTCAATGGGGGCGCTACAAAAAATTAGCCACCTTGTTGATTTAGCCGTGGTGGACAATAACTCTCAGGACGCTACCAAAGAAATTCTGGAACAGAATTATTCCGATTTAATCAAATATTCATTTTATCTAGACGAAAACTTAGGCTTTGGCAAAGCACACAATCTGGTCTTTGGCAAGAAATTCGCAAATGAATACGATTACTTTTTCCTCCTAAACCAAGATGCAGCCATCGACGCAGTAAATTTTGAGAGACTACTATCGTTAGGTGAAAAAGCAAGCGACTACGCCATATTAAGCCCACTTCATTACTTCAGCGAAAAAGATTTAGACAAAAATTTTTCGAAATACCTAGCTGCTTCCAAACCGGATGAAAAAATAAGTGGTATTAGAGAAGTACCGTTTGTTAATGCTGCTATCTGGCTGATTAAGGCCCCCGTCTTACTTGAAATAAACGGGTTCCACCCGATATTCCCGCATTATGGTGAAGATTTAAATTTAGTGCATCGACTTACCGCAAAAGGTTGGTTAACCGGAATCGTGCCGGATACAGTAGGCTATCACTACCGTCCTCAACCGACAAAGATGCATTGGCTAGACGATACTCCCTACCGCATGATGATTAGCTGTAGGGTTTTGATCTTCAATCCGCTTAAATCACGTTTATACGTTTTTATACAATTGAATTATCGTTTGATGCGCTTAGTGTTACGCTGTTTGTTTAAAGGGCGCATTTCCGAACTACGGCAGCACTTAGCTAATTTCTTTACGCTATATCCACTTTTTTTTGCATCTTTTGGCAAAGATCTTATCTACGCAGAATCTTCCGTCACGATCTGAATATGCACCTTCTCATTCCTACTCATAAGCGACCAAAAAAACTTCGTGCTCTTCTCAATAGTATTCTAAATGCAGAGAGTCTTGAGGTAATCAAACGCATTTACATAATCGAAAATGGGAGCTCTTCAGCGGAAAGGATAGCGAATTCGTTCAGCGACCGCCTACCGATCCAGTACCTTCATCGAGCGGAAGGCAATAAAAGTAAAGCACTCAATGCCGCCCTAGAAAATATACCGGCAGAAGCTCTGCTGTTATTTTTCGATGATGATATTCTGGTAGATAAAAACCTTTTCCGTAGCTACGCTGAAGTTTGCCCACGCTTTGGGCCCGGACATTATTTTGGCGGCGGCCACCGGCCAAACTACGAGATAACCCCCGATCCAAGATTAGTGCCTTATTTCCCGCGTTCCAACCGTTTCAGTGATTTGGCCGGGGAAGCGGAACTTAAACTCTTTCCGGCTTTTCAGGAGTTCTTGGGATTTAATTGGGCTTGTTATCATCGGGACTTAATTAATATCGGAGGCTTTTCTCCAGACTTTGGCCCTGGCTCCGCATCTGGTGCCCGTGGCCAGGAAACTGACGCTCAATATCGATTGTATGAGAACGGGGTAAAAGCAGTAGCCATAGGTGATGCCAAAGTGGACCATTTTGTCCCCGCCAAATATATTAGCGAAGACTGGCTGGTGGAACGCATATTCCTATCGTCCATGCACCTGGGCAAAGAGAAATCCAGTTTTATGAAATCATTGGGGCTTTTGGTCAAACTACAATTCAGTTGGTTACAAATATTATTGGGCAACAATTCTATCGGGCCACGTTATCGGATCGCCAAGGCCGCCGGGTATTTCAAAGGTTTGATCTCATAAATATCCGCTTCTCATCTTTTGGGCTTACCTTATACATTGCTACTTTGAAGTCATCTTACTATGTCTCGTCTCTCTAAACTTCTATCACTCTTATTGCTCTGTGCCTCTACTATACACGCCCAGCCGGAGGAAGTTACCTGGTTTTTCGGCGGTTTGAACGGCATCACCACCGGTCTACAATTTTCCAGCCCGGATTACGATCCGATACCTTACAATGGCGTACGCTTCCCATTGGCTTTGCAGGAGAACAACATTATTGTAGCCAACCAAAGTACGGGGGCAATACAGTTTTACTCCGATGGTCAGCGATTAGCGGATGCCTCACACAACATTACCCCGAATGGCAATGGACTGGCAGGTACTCCATCGGCCATGTATGGGACTTCTGCGGTACTGGACCCCGCTAGTTGTTCCGGCTACCTTCTATTTTATCAAGACGATGAAAATGTTTCGGCTCCCCGCCAGGTTTACTACAGCCTGATCGATCTGGATTTGGCGGGAAACGGCACCACCCAAAACCCACTAGGTGACGTAGTGAGCGGCCAGAAAAACATTCCACTTTTCAGCAATAGCCAAGATGATGTAGGCGAGGGCCTTTTCGCTTTAACCAAATCATCCATCAGCAAAGAATCCTGGCTTTTTGTGGGGATGAGGGGTGACAATTCCTTGCGTATTTATAACATCAGTGCAAGTGGCATCTCCCTGCATCAGACCTATTCACTGGATGCACTTTTTCCTGCTTTCCCGGATTTCGATAACATTTTCGGGATGCGGCTCATTTACGCTGGTGGTGATAGCGAAATCGGTCGGTTGATCATTGCTCCGGCCAGGGCGATCGGCGGGAGTGAATTGCCCATCGGCTATGTGGAATTTGATCGTAGTAGCGGAGAAATTCAGCCCGCTTCGATGACTGTAATCGCTACCGACACGGAATGGACCTATGGATTGGAGCTATCCCCGGATCGCTCAAAGCTGTACTACTCTGACTACTTCAAGAAAACGCTCCATCAGTATGACTTTAATTCGTCTACGCTGACTTTGATCGGCACCTCGGCTCACCAGGGAAGATCCGGCGGGCTTTTGCTGGCTCCAAACGGAGAAATCTTCTGGTCCAGCCGATTTAACAATACCAGTGGTAGCGATCAGATCGAAGCTATGTCAATCATTCGCAATCCAAATGAGGCCGGGCTGGCTTGCAATCTGGTTTTCGATGATTACGATATTCAGGGAAACCCGAACCCCAATCGCTTCGGTGCGCTTCCAACTTTTGGTGCTTTCCCCAGGCCCACGGTCGCAGATGCCCTTTCGCCGGCAGATTGTGACGCTGCAAATGGTAGTGCCGAAGTCATTACCGGCAGCGGAACCCCACCCTTTACCTTTGAATGGGACAACGGAGAAACTACGCAAACTGCCACGGCACTGAACGAGGGCGAACACTCCGTAACCGTAACCGAGGCCAATGGATGTACAACCATTCTGACAATTATTATTGAAGGAGATTCCCCACTTTCAGCTACCGCTAACGCGCTGTTGCCCGCTGGCTGTGTTACAAATGATGGCAGTGCCATTGTAGAGCCCAGCAGTGGTACTCCGCCATTCAACTATCAGTGGGACAATGGGGAAACTACGCAAACGGCTACTGCCCTGAGCGAAGGAGATCACAGCGTAACGCTGACCGATGCCACCGGCTGCGTCGTCGTACTGACCACCGAGGTAGCGGGCACGCCTTTACCCGAAGCTACGCTTGACATTCTGGCTCCCGCTACTTGCGAACTGGACAACGGTATTGCGGAAGTTACAATCGAAAGCGGAGCACCGCCATTTGTTTTTCAGTGGAGCAACGGAGAAACGACTCAAACGGCCGCAAACCTGAGTGAAGGCGAACACACAGTGAGTATTACCGACGCTAATGACTGTATGATCCTGCTGAGTTTCACTGTGGCGGGCGAAGCACAATTACCACCACCAGTGATCAACAGTAGCGGTTCCGGTTGCGTAGATAGTTCATTTGCCCTGACAACGATCGCACAATCCGGCATCGACTACTTATGGTTGCTGCCGGATGGCAGTGAAAGTTCCGGACCTAACCTCATAATTAGTAGTCTGACCACTGCAAGCGCGGGCAGCTATACCGTATCCGCCGCCAGTTCGGGCTGCGGCAGTACTTCCGAACCTTTTGAACTTACCATTGATACCAGTAGTCTGGATTTGGATGATAGCCTTTTCGTTTGCAACAATTTAGCCATCATCAACTCACCGATCCTGGCTAACTCTTATTCTTGGAGCAATGGTAGTAATACGAACTCTGCCATCGCTGCGTTTTCGGGCAACTACGGTCTGACAGTAACGACTGAAAACGGCTGTACCCTCAGTGATTCCACCTACGTGACTTTAGTAGAGGTTCCACGGATCGAGTTAGACAGTTCAATCATCGTGGCGGAGTGTCAGCAGGTCTTCATAGAAGCAATGAATCCGGGGGAGGAGCAACTTTTCTTCTCCTGGACGGACGACGGTAGCTTCCAGGTCAATTGTGCGGGTTGTCCTTCCATTCAGTTTTTTCCCGATTCCAGCGGAACGGTATTTTTAGAAACCACTTCGGCGGAATACGGCTGTACAAGGCTGGATTCCGTAGCTATCGATCTCATCCCGAGTTATGATATCTACATTCCCAACTCCTTTTCGCCCAACTTTGATGGGGTTAATGATGGTTTCACCGTCTTCGCCAAAAACGATGCGACCAGAATAGCCAGAATGGAAATTTTCAGTCGTTGGGGAGAATTACTTTTTCAGGAGACGGATCTTCCGGTTAATCGGCCCGCTTTGGGGTGGCTCGGAAATTTCATCCGCGGTACTAACCGCCCCATGATGCCTGGCGTCTACGTCTACCAGATCACGGTTTCCTTTGTTGATGGCAGCAAGAGAGAGTACGCTGGAAATATGCATTTGGTAAGATAACTGAGTGCTTTTATCCGTTCATTACACCTTGCTACTTTGAAGCCACAAAGCCACCCAACTTCCCTAACTTCGCGGGAATTCCACTTAACAAGTAAACATGAGTACTTACGTAGCGATCATGGCCGGCGGTGTCGGCTCCCGTTTCTGGCCCGCCAGCCGGGAGAATAAGCCAAAGCAGTTTCTGGACATCACCGGCACTGGGAAAAGCCTGTTGCGGCTGACCTTTGAGCGATTTTTGGGGCTAACCGAAGCCGACAAGATCTTCATCGTCACCAATGACAAGTACGCAGCTCAGGTTAAGGAGCACCTGCCGGAAATTTCCGACAACCAGATCCTACGGGAGCCAAGCCGCAACAACACTGCCCCCTGCGTGGCTTACACCGCTTTTAAGTTACTGGACCTGGACCCGGAGGCCAATTTCGTGATTGCCCCCAGCGATGCCCTTATCCTTAACGAGGCGCTCTTCGTGACCAACCTGGAGCAGGCGCTGGCCTATACCGCCGCAAATGAGGCCATGGTTACCCTGGGTATCGCGCCGGACTCTCCGCACACCGGTTACGGCTACATTCAGTTTCGCAACGAAAGCGACGGCGGCGTTTACCCCGTGGAGCGTTTCACCGAAAAGCCCGACCTGGAAACCGCCAGGGAATTCCTGAACGACGGACGCTACCTGTGGAACGCCGGTATCTTCGTCTGGCGCGCCAGTACCATCCTGGCCGCCTACGAGGCCTACGCGCCGGAGATACACGCACTCTTACAACAAGGCGCCGGTTGCTACAACACTGAGAAAGAACAAGATTTCATCAACGAATTCTACCCCCAGACCCCCAGTATTTCCGTCGATTACGCCATCATGGAAAATGCCAAGAACATCCACGTTATCCCCGCCCAATTCGGTTGGAGTGACCTCGGTGCCTGGGGTGCCCTCTATCACGAAAGCCCCAAAGATGAACACGGCAACGTGCTGCGTGGCGAGCAAATCGTGCTTCAAGATACCCACAACAGCTTCGTCCGTGCTCCGGAAGGTAAACTCGTGCTGGTCGGTGGTGTAGATGATCTGCTGGTCATCGATGAAGGAGATGTACTAATGGTTTACCCACGGAACCGGGAACAGGAGATAAAACAACTCAGGGGGGTGGTAAAAGATAAATTCGGGAGTAAGTTTCTCTAATTTCTGATTTTAGATACGTGGTTCTTGGTTTTAGATTTTGCCGCTTCGGCATGTACGCCGGAACGGCAAAATCTAAAATCTGGAATCTAAAATCTGGAATCTAAAACCAATAGGCTTATTATTGCGCTTTCAATTGCTATCCAACTTCGTCCCTTATCGTTAAAGACAGGTCCATCCTTCTCGTCGCCAATTCCACCTGGAATTTGGTCCATTACCGCCGCCCCTGGATCGAAGGGCTGTTGGCAGCTGGATATGTGGTACGCACCGCTGCACCAACTGATAAGCACTTAAAGGATTTGGAAGCCCTGACCGGTAGCGACCACCATCCACTGATCCGCCTGGCGCCACGCAGTAGAAACGGTTTTAACGACTTGGCCTGTATGCGGGAAATGCGCCGTGTTTACCGTAAGCTATCGCCGGACCTGGTGGTTCATTTCACCATCAAGCCCAACATCTTCGGCGGGGTTGTAGCGCGGCGAAGCGGAATTTCCTATCTCGCCGTCATTACCGGATTAGGCTACACTTTTCTGCACGGTGGCTGGCGCAACCAAACTTTGGTGCCGTGGCTCTACCGCAAGGGATTGGCCGGCGTACATAAAGCCATATTCTATAACGACGAAGACCGCCGCATCTTCCTGGAACGTAATATCGTAGACCAGTCGAATTCAGCGCGTATCAACGGTTCCGGGGTAGACTTGGGTTATTTTCAGCACAGCCCGGTTCCAGCGGTAACTGATGAAGGGCCGACCTTTCTCTTTCTGGGTCGGATTTTACGGGATAAGGGCCTCATCGAATTACTCAACGCTACGAAACTGTTGATTGGTCAGGGGCAGAGATTAAAGCTCGTCATCGCCGGAAGTTTACAAGCTATGAACCCCGAAGTGATCCGGGAGGCAGAGTTTATGGCTAACATAGAAGCAGTGAACCAACACGGTCAGCAACTACTTGGCTGCGCGACGACCGTTACCTACCAACCGACGGTATCTGACGTCAGACCGCTACTGGCCAACTGCCACGCCTTTGTATTACCCAGTTACCGTGAAGGACTCTCCATTGCCGGAGCAGAAGCATTGGCTACCGGTCGCCCGATGATCGTCACCGATGTTCCTGGTTGCCGTGAATTGATCCGCACCGGGCCTCACTCAAATGGCTACCTGATCGAGTCACGCTCCGTCCGATCGCTGGCGAATGCCATGCAAGCCATTATCGATAGCTCCGCCGAAGAACGTGCTAATATGGGCCGGGCCAGCTACGAATTAGCGCGCCAGCGTTTTTCGGCTGACATTACCAGTGCTGCCTTTCTGAAGATTGTGGAGGCCGCCGTACTCCCTACCTTACCCCGATGAGTAATCACGGTGACCGGATTCGAGATTTTTTTGACCGGGCTGCGAGTCGCTACCGGAATGATCCAGATTCGGCCACCAATCGCTACTTTTCGGAGCGATTGTATTTAGCCATCGACCTGGCTTCCCCCGGCCGTAATGACCGTATCCTGGACGTAGGCTGTGGCACCGGGTTGCTTTATCATCAGCTTTGCGACCCCGTCCGACTTGATGTCGGGCCGGGCAGGTTTGAAGCCCCAAAAAATTACCTGGGTATCGACCTGAGCCCTGGCATGCTGGCCAAGAGCAATATTCCCACGAGCCAACAAAAAGAAATTTCCGTCGCCAATTATCACGCGAAGACGGAAGCCTCAATACGCTTTGACCTCATCTTTGCCCTGGGCCTGACGACCTATCTCTCCACAAAGGAGTTAGATGCTTTTCACGCAATATTGTCAGCAAGAATTGCTCCCGGAGGACAAGCTGTTATCAGCTATACCCACAAGATGAGCTATGATTTTCAATTCCGTGACTGGTTAAATCGGCGGCTTGGTAGTTGGTTCCCTGCCGATTCTTCCCTGGGACGTGATTTTTCTGTTTTAGCTACCACCCCAGAGCAGATAGCCGATATTTTACCGGAGCAGTTATCGATTCAAAAGGTGGAATGGTTGTCACCGGTATTTCCGGGGTTCAGTCTGTTGCCAACGGGCTTCAAAACTTTCTTGACCAAACGAGATACTGACAATCGCTGGCGAGGGGATTTCATTCTACTTATTACTAGACGGTAATCGCACAACAGGGTTTCATGCAGAGAGTGCCGAAGGGCAGAGGTGGTAACTATTCTTCGCAAAGCCGGGCCGAAGGGCCCTAATTTTTAAAACCCGAAATTTAGCATGCTGAATTCTATGCACGGCAAAGTCGTTATCGGCAAATCCGCGGCATATACTCGACTCAAGAGCAGCAAGATCGTAACTTCGTCCCGTGCGTATTCTAGGCTTGCATTACTTCGCTCCCCCGGTTGCCGTCGTCTCTTCCCGGCGGCTGTCAGGCATCTACCGTGAACTGGCTATACGGGCTGATTCTATTGATATCATCACTTCGAACAATCACCGGCATCGTAATTTAGAGGAAGCCTACTCCCATGAATTTCCGCTCCATTTTGTGGAAGGTGAAGGCCTACGGGAAAAACTCTTTGGTACTCGGGAAGCAAGTGTCAATAGTCAGCAAAAAGCTTCACGGGGTTTTCGACTACTTAACCGCTGGCGGCAATCATTTCCCGTCTTGCTCTTGACCGATGAAGGTGGGCCAGCTTATTACCGCAACGCCGTTCGCAAAGCCAGTCGGATCATCGAGTCCAGAGGCATCACTCACCTCTTCAGCAGTTACCGGCCCTGGGTCGATCACCGCATCGCCCGTGCTCTAAAAAAACGCTATCCTCATCTTATCTGGATCGCCGATTTTCGTGATTTGCCGGTGGATCGGGTACGCAGAGATGTGGCCCTGCCTACTCTACAGAAGTGGTGGGTCAAACGGATCATCCAACGGGCCGATGAAGTCTGGCTGGTTTCCGAGGGGCAGCGTAAGCAGTTCGGTACGTTACACCCTAATCCGCGAGTGGTTTATAACGGACTTTTCAGTTTGCCGAAGCCTTCCGAACCGGAACCGGGCAAGACTTTTACGATTGGCTATACGGGAAGTTTGTATCCGGGCTTACAGTCGGTGGAGATGTTGGGCGGAGCGCTAGAACAGCTAGTCTCTAATTTCGAAGAAGGAACGAATACACCTGAAATTTCCCTGCAATACATAGGGAAGGAAGGGGCTGTTTTGAAAGATTGGGTGGGAGGAGATTTTGGTTTTTTGTATAAATGCAAATACACGTATTTATGTATTTATAAATACATGAATTTACAGAAAACCCACCACCTCCAATCCACCCACACCCTAAACCTACTCCTCACCTGGTCCGCCCCCAACTACCACGGCGTCCTGACTGCCAAACTTTTCGACTACCTAGCCGCTGGAAGACCGATTATGGCAATAGTCAACGGGCCGGATGATCCTGAACTCCGCCGTATCATCGAAGGCAGCGGGGCCGGCCGGGTCTTCTGCCGGGGGCAGGAGCATGAACTGGCGGATTGGCTACAAGAACTCTACTTTAGCTGGCGAGAAAATGGTAACCGCCTCCCCTGGCGAACCGAGGCAAAGCATTTAGCTTCCCTGGCTATGGCCGAACAACTCAAAGACTTACCTTCGCGGTAAGAGCCACAACCATGATCCAAATCTTCGCCACCGGTGGTACCTTCGACAAGGACTATGACTTCGTTACCGGAAAACTTTACTTTAAGGATTCTTCCATTCCGGATATGCTGGAACGGGCGCGCTTTACCGTCGATTACGACCTTAAAACGCTAATGATGATCGACAGCCTGGAAATGAACGAAGCCGACCGCGAGATCATTCTGCACAACTGCCGCCGCTCCGACAACGAAAAAATTGTCATTACCCACGGTACCGACACTATGGAAATCACCGCTGCCTACCTGGCTAAAAAAGGCGTGAAAGACAAAACCATCGTTATCACCGGTGCCATGATTCCCTATGCATTCGGTCATTCTTCGGATGGGTTTTTCAACCTGGGTAGCGCACTTTCCTTCGTCCAATCTCTCCCTCACGGTATTTATATCGTGATGAACGGCCGCTACTTCAACTGGGATGAAGTAGAAAAGAACCGCAAAACCGGCTACTTCGAAGAGAAGTAAGTTTAGCGGGTTATATTTGCCTGAATGTACGCCTCTGACTCAAATAACTCGCCAATATTACGCCTCGACCGACTCGTGAAGAACTACGGTGATAAAGTGGCCGTAAACAACGTTAGCTTCACCATGCCGCCGGATGCCATCCTCGGTCTGTTGGGCCCAAACGGAGCGGGCAAGACCAGCATCATCCGGATGATCACCACCATTACCCACCCGGATGCCGGCACCGTTTTTTTCGAAGGCGAACCGCTAAGTAGTTATCATCCCACCCAGATCGGTTACCTGCCCGAAGAAAGGGGGCTTTACAAGAAAATGTACGTCGGTGAACAGCTGCTCTACCTCGCTCAACTCAAAGGCTTGAGCAAGCGCAAGGCCACCGATCGCGCCCGCGAATGGCTCACCATCTTCGAACTGGAAGACCAATGGGATAAGAAGGTCGAAGAACTCTCCAAAGGGATGCAGCAGCAAGTGCAGTTCATCGCCACCGTCATCCACGAACCGAGGCTACTCATTCTGGACGAACCCTTTAGCGGCCTGGACCCGGTGAACGCCACCCGGATGCGGGAAGAGATCCTGAAACTCCGCGATAAAGGCACCGGCATCATTTTCAGCACTCACCGCATGGAGCAGGTGGAAGAACTTTGTGAGTATATCGTACTCATCAACCAGGGCGAGAACGTGCTGGAAGGGCGTCTGTCCGATATCCGCCGCCAGTTCCGGACCAACGAATTCCTGGTGACCGTAGAGGGGGAGCCACCGAGCGCACTGCTCGAAAAATACGCTGCTACTTTGTTAGCCAAAAACCGAGGGGAAATAAATAGTTGGACTGCCAAAGTAGCCATGGGAACAGGGCAAGACAGTAATGACATGCTGCGCGATTTACTCGCTACCAATGCAAAAATTCAGACTTTTCAGGAAATTCTGCCTTCCCTGAACGACATCTTCATTCAGCAAGTCGGGCCGGAGAATATCGATGATGTAGCGGTCCTAAATCCTACCAATTATGCGTAATCTTTGGCTCGTCATCAAGCGGGAGTACGTTACCAGGGTACGCCGCCGCGCCTTCATTCTGGCCACTTTACTGACGCCGCTGGGCTTTGCGCTCTTTGTAGTAATCGTCAACGCCATCTTCTCTTACGAAAATGATGAGAAACAACGCATTGCCGTTATTGATGAAGGCGATCTCTTCAACGGTGCCCTGGCCGACGAAGCCGGGCTTTACTTCAAACTGACCGACCGGCCCCTGGAAGAACTACGGGCAGAAAATGAGGAGAGTGGCGATTACTCGGGTATTCTGGTGGTGCCGCCCGTAGAAGACCCGCTCAAAAAGCAATTTAAAGCCAGCTATTTCAGTCCCGCCAAACTGACGCTGGACCTGGAAACGGCCATCAGTCGCAAATTGGAAAAGGCCCTCCGAAAATATAAGATAACCGCTCTGGAGATTGATGAGCGGCAACTTAAAGCCCTGGACACCGAGGTGGAGATCCGCAGCAGCACCATGGCCGCCGGAGCCGAAGAGCAAGACACCAGTTTTGCCGGAGAGATCGGCGCGGTGATCGGCACGGCCATGGGCTTCATTATGTACATCACCGTTTTCGTGTATGGCATGATGGTGATGCGCTCCGTAATGGAGGAAAAGACCAACCGCATTGTGGAAGTGGTCATCAGCAGCGTCAAGCCCTTCACCCTGATGCTGGGCAAAATTATTGGTGTAGGGGCCGTCGGGCTCACCCAGGTGATCGCCTGGGCTATTCTGATCCCCGGCCTGCTGTTTATAGTGGCACTGGTTTTCGGTTTCGACCCTGCTGCGGCTCAGGAAGTACCCAATGCTCCGGACGTTGACCCCGATGAGATTCAGGCCATGACCGAACGTATCATCAGTAGTCTCGCTACGCTGAATTGGTGGGTGATCGTCCCCGCCTTTTTCATTTATTTCCTGGGTGGCTATTTCATGTACGCCGCCCTCTTTGCTGCCGTTGGCTCCGCCATGGGCGATGACCTCGGCGAGGGCCAGGCCCTGACCATTCCGATCACCATTCCCGTCATCCTGGCTTTTTATATCATGATCGCTGCCCTGCGCGCACCCAATTCGAGTCTGGCGGTTTGGTCCAGTATGATCCCGCTCTTCTCTCCCATCGTGATGCCCGCCCGGTTGCCCTTCGACCCACCCTGGTGGCAGGTGGTCGTTAGCCTGGTCATCGTAATCGTATTCGCCATTTTCCTGGTTTGGATGTCCGGCCGAATCTACCGGATCGGAATCCTGAATTACGGGAAGAAGGGAACATTTAAAGATCTGGGGAAGTGGTTGTTTTCCAATGACTAGATCAAAGACTGAAGGAATCGGTAATTGGATGGGGCTCAAGTGACGCTGGCCGCTGAAGCGGCCGATCCAGTCATCCCAAAATCCAATCCTCCAATCCTTCTCCAGTGTCCCTAAAAGCCCGTCTCAGCACCATGTTCTTCCTTCAGTTCTTCATTTGGGGAACCTGGGTCATTACGTTGGGTACTTACATGTTACAAACGCTGGATTTTAGCGGCCGCCAAGTCGGGATGGTCTACGCCACCAATGCTATTGCGGCTACGGTGGCACCGGTGGCGACTGGCCTGCTTGCGGACAAACTCTTTCCCGCCAACCGGCTCATGGTCGTGCTCCATGCCTTGGGTGGATTGTGGCTGATCGGGGCTTTTTACAGTACTGATTTTGCCTGGTTCTACGGGTTCATGCTGGCTTTCAACCTGACTTACCTACCCACTTTCAACCTATGTACGGCCCTGAGTTTTCATCATCTGGACGACCCCAAACAGAGTTTCCCGGCCATCCGGGTCTGGGGAACCATTGCCTGGATCGTAACGAGCATTATGCTGTCTTACTTTGCTATGGAAGACCAGGCTACGCCACTACTCATCGGTGGCGTCGGTAGCTTCATTATGGCCATTTACAACCTGAGTCTCCCCCACACGCCACCGCAACCGGGCCTGAACTTACAAACATTACGCGGCCCGGAATTCAAGGCATTACTCCGCGACCGTAGTCTGCTCGTATTGATTGTCGCGACGATGCTCATTTGCTTTTCCTCAACTTTCTACTACAGTTTCATCAATCCTTTCCTCAACGAGATTGGTGTAGCAAATGCGGCAGCTAAGATGTCCGTCGGTCAGGTTTTTGAGATCGTGGTCGTGCTGGCCATGCCCTGGTTCTTCCGGAAGCTCTCCTTACGCACCATCTTGTTCTGGGGTCTCGCCACTTGGGGGCTCCGCTATTTTGCCTTTACATTTGGCCGCCCCGGTGACTGGACAATGGGGCTGATCTACCTCGGTGTCGCCGTCCAGGGTTTTGCATTTACCTGGGTACAACTGGCCGCTCAGCTCTACGTGGATAGTCGGGTGCCGGTATACCTGCGGGCCACGGCCCAGGGTGTGGTCACTTTCGCAAATTATGGTATCGGCGCTTTCGCAGGCAGTATTTTGGCCGGCGATATTGTGGCTCGTTACGCAACGGCCGGTGGCTCGCACGATTGGTCTACGATCTTCCTCTACCCCGCGATTTCCGGTTGTTTAGTAGCCTTGGGATTCTGGTATTTCTTCCCAAAAAAGCAGGCTACAACTTCCTGAGGTAAACATTTCCGTAAGGCGCACTACAACTGATCAGCTCACCGCCACTCCCCAGTTGGCCGACCAGTTCTTCCAGAAAATCTCCCTGCCGGCTGGCGTCAGCGTCAACGGCTATATCCAGATCTGTATAAAGTGAGCCGTACTCTGTCCTGAGCAGCAGATCGGCATTGAACTGAACGGGCAGACTCAGGTCGACTTTACCGTATTGGCTCTCTAGTTTCATTTTTCGCCTCACCATTTTGCTAATATGCACATCCAGCGAACCATACTCGGCGTAAGCGCGGGTGAGTCCGCCAATGTCACGGGCCGTAATGCTACCGTAAACGGTTTTTACTTCCACCGTTACACTCTCTGGCAGGGTGATGATTAGATTGGTTTCCAGCGTACTTCGTGGAACGTCGCCTTTCTCAATCTCCACCACACTTTTGCCAAATACGACGTTTCCCCGTTCTGACTGAAAGCCTTCCGGGTAGCGCTTTTCCAGTAAGTCAACGGTGGGCTTCAGCTCTTCCACGTAGAGGGTTTTTCCTTCCCGCCGGATGTCCAGTTCTCTAAGGTCGGGCTGGTCTTTTCCATCGATTTTGACGATATGTTCTGACTTCAAAGTAGCAGTGTTGCCGGATTTGAGATAGACCGACGAATAATTGACTCGAATGGAAACGTGCTCGATTCCTTCTATAGAAACTTCCCGTTCGGCCGGTTCGGTCTGTGCGTGTAAACAAGCTACGAAGAAAAGCAGCAGGAGGAATAGATAGATTCTGGTAGACATAAAGGTTGGGTTTGGTTCGCGACCGGTAGTCGCGCCGTTAATGGTCAGCGACCTCCCGGTCGCTCTAAATAGGATATAGAATAGAGCGACCGGGAGGTCGCTAGCCGGTATTATTTCCCTTTCCGCAGGTAGATGTCATCGTAGGTAGCCGTTAGGGAGATTACGGGGCCACCACCGTTCAGTTTGCCATTCAGGCCACCACCACCGTGCATATTTGATTCTTCAGTGCCACCCACGGTCAGTTCAAAATCCGTGTACATAGAGCCGTAGCTGGTCGACAATTGCACATCAGCCTTGGCTGCGGCTGGCATGGTTACATCCACATCGCTGTAGGAGGAAAGTAGTTGTACATTTTCGGTGGGTGCGCTCTCAAACGTGGCCGTGATACCACCGTAAATGCTATTGACTGCCATTGGCCCGGTCACATTAGTGAGTTTCACGCTATGATACTGAATGCTTACGTCCAGTTCTCCGCTGAAGTCACTGACCGTCAGTTTACCTCCGTTGGTACCCACGGCCTCGTAGCTGACGGAAGCACTGTTGGGTACGCTAACGCTCAGCCGTTCACACTCTTTGCCGACTTGCTCTACAATGATCACCCCGTTCTCTTCGGAGACGGATAGGCCGAAACCGGTGTTGTCCTTCCGGCCGGTAGCACTGATCTTACGTAAGCCCTTGGCTTTTTCATCGACTTTACGTTCTCCTTCCCGGCTTACGGTCATCTTGCTGTCGCTGGTACCGGTGATGTTCAGTTTACCAACGTTTCGAAATTCGATGGTTTTGCCGGAAGCAGCGATGGAGTAGTCGTCTTGGGCAACCAGTCCGGAAGCGAATAGAATTAGGGTTAATACAATCAAATATTTCATTATTGATTTTTTTGGGTGGTTATTGATTTGATCGCTTTGGTCCTCCCCTTCGGGTAGATAGTGGGGCGAAGAGCGATGAATAGATCTAGATTAGTTTGAATTTTCCCATTTGCGCGGCGTCCTTAAGATGGCGCGGCAGGGTCTGGTTATTGATGAGTTCTTCGAGGTAAGGCAGTACCCTTTCTTCTTTGAGGCCAACCAACACTTCGATGAGTTGTAGTCTTACGATTTCGGGCCGATCATCCGGTTCTCCGATGGCTTCCAGTAATTTGTCCCGCACCTGCTTTTCGTTTCCGAAGCGGCGAAGGGCAGCCAGAGCAGCCAGTTGAACATTAGTATTTTCGTCGTGCAGCAGCAGGTAGCCAAGGTTATCGATCAATTCCGGATCGGCGGTTTCGGCTTCCAGGGCAATGGTGGTCGCGGCGATCCGGTCGCTGGTCTTGTCGGCCTTCATCAGTTCCAGCATCAGGCTACGGGTGGCGGCCAGTTCTCGTCCGGCACCGTTTTCACTCAGACCAAACTGACGGCCCAGACTGAAGACCAGTAAGATACCAGCGGCCACTGCGGCGAAACCAAACCATTTTCTTCTTCGTGTTAATGGTAGTTGGCGAATTGGTGTTTCCCGCTTATTCTCCGCCGCCAGGAAGGCTTCGAAGCGGGCCGTAGCTTGCCCGGAAACGACTTCGTCTTCGCTGGCTATTACCACGGTCTGTAAAGCACTGAATATTTCCAGGCGGTCTTTCAGTTCAGGGTCTACGGCCAGCTTCGCCTCAATCTGCGCCGAAGTTTTAGCGTCGGATTCGTTACTGATAAAATCGATCAGCTGTTCGTCGGTGATCTTCGTTTTCATCGGGCGATTTTTTGATAGTTCTTTTGCAGTTGTTGGCAGGCGCGGTGCATCTTCACCTTCACGTTACCCTCGGTGGTGCCCAGGATGGTGGCGATCTCGCGGTACTTCAGTTTTCTTTTCCAGGCCAGGTCCAGCACCTCGCGGTAGGCAGGGTTCAGCGTGGCCAGGGCGGCTTGTCCCTGTTCGAGTTCTTCCCGTTTTTCCCAATCCTTTTGCGCCGAGCTGGTTATCAACGGTAAATCATTGATAACTACTTCCTCCGAAATCGGCAGCTTACCGGCTCGCTTACAATGATCGTTCAGCGAATTTCGGGCAATGGTAAAAACCCAGACCTTAAAACTTTGCTCTGGCTTAAAAGAAGCCCGGTAGCGCAGCACCCGTTCGAAAGTATCTTGCAGAATATCCTCGGCCGTAGCCCGATTGCCGTGCAGCCGCCGGACTAAAAAAGTGAAGACCGGTTGCCGGTAGCGACGAAACAACTCCGCGAGCCGATCGGCCTGGCCGGCTTGCACGGCTCGCATCAGTGTTTCGTCGTCTAACAAGGCTGGGGTTATTGAAAAGGGTCAGCTAAAAACTTTGTAAGTTGAACTCAATTGAATATTTGCTATCGACCTAACAATCCGCAACTAGCCGCTTATACTTCACGTCAAGAACGGTCACTTGGCTTCACGAACCGATGGGTAGGGCCCCATCGGTGAAGTCAACTCCCAACCTTGGCGCCCGTCTAAACAACTATCTGCTAGATTTCGGCCTGGAACCAAATGTTCAGCTGAGTTCATAATGAGATACTGCGGCTTTTGTAAAAAGTTACAGTGGCAGAGAAATTATTTTTGATAATTGTATATCCAACGTGAAAAGACATACCACACTCACCATAGTTTGCCTCTTCATCCTTAGCGGGCTGTTTGGGCAAAATTCAACCAATACCATCCGACTAAAATCAATCGGTCTAACCTTCGGTGGAAATGAATCTTATCTGCACGACGATGCATCCGCTGAAGAAATCGAAAATATTCTTCTTCCGGTTCTCGCCGGCCAACCATTCTTCGATGAGTACACCATTGATGATGTATCGAGGTTAACCCAGTCACGCATTGGCGCAAAAGAGTTCTTTAGAGTCGGGATTAATACTCACTGGTCATTGGACAAGCAAGACCATATCGATTTTGGTTTCGAAGCGGGCATTTTTTCCGGCCAGTATCAACTCGGTCTTTCGGTCCGTAATGACTCTTCCTTCGCTTCCATCAGGGTTACTGACAATTTCCTGTATGTAAATCCAACTCTACACTTCAACTTTGGAAAAGATCGGAAATGGCTCACCTTCTATCTAGGTGCTTCGATGGCCAGAACTTACCGAAGCCGTATTACTGGAGGAGAAGGGTATTTAGATTTTTGTATTTATGGCTTCGGATGCCAAATTGACGTTGTCCCACCCTTTGAAGATAGATTCGAAGCTTATACTATAATAGATAACAGCAGACCCAACTCGTGGCGAACGGGATTCATCGCAGGCATTGAACTTCCCTTAGTTATTTCCAATAGATTGGATTTAGTACCCGAGGCCCATTTCACCTTCGGCAAGCACAGCTATAAGAATGGTCCGAGTTTGACTTACGGGGAAAGATCGCTGGGTTGTAGTCTACGGTATAAGTTGCAGTAGAAACTATACTAATCTTCACGATCTTCGTAGAAAACCGCACCCTCAAATCCACCAACATTGCCGCTTTAGCTCACAATAAGCTTTGCTACTTTGTTAGCCAAAAACATGAAAGTTCGCTGATCATCCTTCGTCCTCAGAGTTGAAGTCAAAAAACTATTAAGTTTAGGAAAGCTTACCTAATCACTTCCATGAAGTCACCTAAATCGCTCCTCTTAATTGTTGCCCTACTTTGCTTTTGGGGCTGTAATGACGAGAAAGATCAAACGATAAACTGGCCGGATTACCTCGGCGGACCAGATCGCAATCACTTTTCAGCACTGACCCAAATTGATTCAACGAACGTCCAGTCGCTGGAGATCGCCTGGACTTACGCAACTAAGGATTCCGGGCAAATTCAAGCCAATCCGCTGATCATCGACGGCATTCTATACGGCGTCTCCCCCACCGTTCAAGCTTTCGCTCTCGATGCCGAGACCGGAAAAGAACTATGGACTTTTGGTGATCCGCTCACGGCCTGGCACAGCACGAGCAGAGGTCTTGCTTACTGGAGCGATGGCGGGGAAGCACGGATTTTCCACAGTATCGGTCCGCATTTATACTGTCTGGACGCGGCCACCGGCCAAGCGATCGAATCGTTCGGTGATGGCGGAAAAATCGACCTCCATGCCGGTCTGCCAGAAGTGGCCCGTGACAAATTTATCATCTCCAATACGCCCGGCACCATTTTCGAAGATTTGATCATCATGCCCGTGCGGGTATCCGAAGACGCCGGTGCCGCGCCGGGAGATATTCGAGCTTTCAACGTCGAGACGGGAGAACTGGCTTGGACCTTTCACACCATCCCCCACCCCGGAGAATTTGGTTACGAGAGCTTCCCCTCCGACGCTTACCTTAACGATGAAGTCGGTGGTGCCAATAACTGGGCCGGCATGTCAGTGGACGTGGAGCGAGGCATGTTATTCGTCCCGACGGGTTCGGCAGCCTACGACTTTTACGGCGGTAACCGACCGGGAGAAAACCTATTTGCCAACTGCCTCCTTGCCCTGGATGCCAGGACGGGCGAACGAATCTGGCATTACCAAACCACCCACCACGACGTTTGGGACCGGGACCTGCCCGCCCCACCCAATTTAATTACCGTACAGCAGGAAGGAAAATCAATCGATGCCGTCGCTCAAATTACCAAGCAGGGCTACGTTTTTGTCTTTGACCGAGAGACTGGCACCCCTCTTTTCCCGATTGATGAAGTTGAGGTTCCCGCCTCCGAAGTGCCCGGTGAAATGACTTGGCCGACTCAGCCCGTCCCCCGCCAACCAGCTCCGTTTGCCCGCCAGGATTACACCATTCAAGAAGATGGCATCAACCATGCCGCCCCGGACAGAGCAGAACTCCTGGAAAGGCTGGCGAGTACCGATCGTCGACCATTCGCACCCCCGGGTTTTGGTGGCACACTCATGCTCCCGGGTTTTGATGGCGGGGCGGAATGGGGCGGGGCCGCTGCGGATCCCGACGACGGCGTGATCTACATCAACAGCAACGATATGCCCTGGATACTGACGATGGTGCCCACCCAATCCGACGTAGCCTTAGCAGAATATTCGCCGGGAGAAAGAATTTACCGCATTCACTGCAGCAGCTGCCACGGAGCCGATCTCAAAGGTAGTCAGCAGGGCAACTTCCCCGAATTACTGACTATCGGCGACCAACTGGATCGCTCCACGATCGCCCACATTATCTCCAATGGAAAGGGGATGATGCCCGGCATGGCCCAACTATCCAAAGAAGAGAGGAATTCAGTTATCGATTTCATTCTCGGGCTGGAAAAAATTGAGGCCGCTGAAGTGACCACTACCAGCGAGGCTCCGAGCTTACCCTTCAAAAGTACGGGCTATCATAAGTTTCTGGATGCTGACGGCCATCCGGCGATCACCCCACCCTGGGGAACCCTCAGCGCTATTGACCTGAATAGCGGAAATTACCGCTGGCAAATTCCCTTGGGCAACGAGCCGGGCTGGCATGAACCAGGTAGCGGTACCGAAAACTACGGCGGCCCCATCGTCACCGCCAGCGGATTACTTTTCATCGGAGCCACCAAAGACGGCATGTTCCGGGCCTTCGATAAAAGGACCGGCAGGCTGCTGTGGGAAGTGGAATTGCCCGCTCCGGCTTTCGCCACTCCGTCAACTTATCAGGTAAATGGAAAACAGTACATAGTCATCGCCTGTGGGGGCACTAAATTGGGAACGAAAAAAGGAAACCAGTACGTGGCTTTCTCGCTCTAGCGAATTAAATTCAGTAAAATTTGACTTAGTTTAAAATCTAAACTATCTTTGAGTCACTAACTGACGAATATCTCTGATGCCCAACTCCCACCTCCCTTCCGTTTACCGTCCTGACTTCGGCTTACTGACCGATCTTTACCAGCTCACTATGGCCTATGGCTATTTCCGTAAAGGACTGCATCGCCGTAAGAGTATATTTCACCTTTTTTATCGTAAGCCGCCCTTTGGCGGTCAATTTGCCCTGGCAGCGGGATTGCCATTGGCCATTGACCTGATCAAAGGCTTGCGTTTCAGTGCCGACGACGTACAATACCTGGGCCGTCAGACCGGGGCTGACGGAAAGCCGCTCTTCAACGAGCAATTTCTCAATTACCTTCAACGGTTACGTTTCTCTGGAGACGTCTGGGCCGCCCCCGAAGGCAGCGCCGTCTTTCCTCACGAACCCATCCTGCGCATCGAAGCCAATCTTCTGGAGGCCCAGCTTCTGGAAACGGCTCTTCTGACCATCATTAACTTCAGCACCCTGATCACCACCAAAGCCGCCCGGATCAAGACGGCCGCCGGCATGGACAACACCGTACTGGAATTCGGTCTGCGCCGCGCCCAAGGCATTGACGGAGGCCTCACCGCCAGCCGCTCCGCCTATTTGGGTGGCTGCGATGGCACCTCCAACGTCTGGGCCGGTCGTTACTACAACATCCCCGTCCGTGGCACCCACGCCCACAGTTGGGTCATGGTCTTTCCCGATGAGCAGACTGCCTTCGAGGAATACGCCAGCGCTTTGCCCAACAACGTTACCCTGCTCGTAGACACGTATGACACCCTGGAAGGCACTAAGCGCGCCATTGAAATCGGCAAAAAACTCCAAGAGAAAGGCCATCGCCTCCTCGGGATTCGGCTGGATAGCGGAGATCTCAGTGAACTGGCCAAAGGTAGCCGACAGCTTCTGGACGAAGCTGGTTTACAGGACACAGTCATCGTAGCCAGTGACAGCCTTGACGAATACCGTATTCAAGCCCTGAAAGAGTCCGGTGCGCCCATTACTGTATGGGGCGTCGGTACCCGCCTGGCTACGGCCTACGACCAACCTGCCCTGGGCGGCGTCTATAAACTGGCAGCTATTGAGAACGAAAATGGGGAACTGGAAACCCGCGTAAAGCTGAGCGACACGGCCATTAAAGTCAGTAATCCTGGCCGTTTGCAGGTCCGCCGTTATCACGACCTGGAAGGTAAGGTGCTGGCCAGTCAGATCGTCAGTGAATTGCACGCTTCGAATGGCAACACCATCGTTACGCCCACCGGAGAATACCCTTTGCCGGAAGCCGTAACTGCCTACCAAAACCTGCTCGTTCCCGTCTTTCAGAATGGCGAACAGGTTTACAACCCGCCACAACTGGCTGAAAGCCGTAAATTCGCCCTTGCCCAGTACGCTTCGTACAGTGCCCTCGACTGGTCCGTAGCTGGTAAAACCGGCCTTTCTGCGGAGCTTTGGACGGAGAAAGCAACTTTGGTGGACGGGGCGGGGAATTAAGTATTGCTACTTTGAAGTCCAAAGACACTAGAACCTAAATACCAGGTATACTCATGGAAAATCCAGCAACTGATGTCCCGTGTGCAGTATCTAGCGTCTTTTCTTGACTAACAAAGTAGCAGCGCTAAAAATAAACCCACAACCTACCCACTCCCGAACGAAGCAACCACCAAAACCTAGCGTCTAAACTGAAAACATGCACACTTACGAATATCCCCGCCCTTCCGTCACCGTCGACATTGTCGTATTCGGCTACTCTGGCCGCGGCAACCTGAAACTGCTGTTGATCCAGCGGGGCGGTGAACCGTATAAGGGGCATTGGGCCCTGCCCGGTGGTTTCGTGGAAATTGACGAGGATCTGGAAACCAGCGCCCTGCGCGAACTGGAAGAAGAAACCGGTGTACGTGATCTTTTTGTGGAGCAACTCTACACCTTTGGCACACCGGACCGGGACCCCAGGGGCCGGGTCATCAGCGTGGCGTACTACGCCCTGGTGAATTTACAGGACCACCCCCCCACCCCGGCCAGCGATGCCGACAAGGCAGAATGGTTCGATCTTTCCGAATTGCCCAAATTAGCTTTCGACCACGCCGACATCGTAGATACTGCCCGGCAACGCCTAAATAACAAGGTCCGTTACCAGCCCATCGGCTTCGAGTTGTTGCCCGAAGAATTCACCTTAGCTGAGCTACAAACTCTCTACGAAACCATCCTGGAAGTAGATGAATTGAACAAGCGTAATTTTCGTACCCGTATCAAAGACATGGACATTCTGGAAGAGGTGGGCAAACAAACGGGCGTGGCTCACCGGCCGGCCATTCTGTACCGCTTTAATCCGGAGAAGTACCGGACACTGACCAGTCGAAGTCAGGGATTACGCAAAAGCGGATTGGATTTTTGAGTCAACTTCCGGCCTTGACAGCCGACTGGCAACCTGACTATTCTTTGCAAAACTCAACTTACCCGCAGTAGTTATAGTTACCATCTTAAAAGACCAATCTCATGGCCCAGACCAACGTAAAAATCGAAGAGAGCTGGAAGAACGCTCTCGCGCCGGAATTCGACAAAGCTTATTTTAAGGAGCTATCCGCTTTTCTCCGCGAAGAAAAACAAGCGGGCAAAACCATTTACCCTGCCGGCTCCCTCATCTTCAACGCCTTCAATACCACCCCCATTGGAGATGTAAAGGTGGTCATTCTGGGCCAGGACCCTTATCACAATCCGGGGCAGGCGATGGGCCTGAGTTTCAGCGTACCACGGGATCAACGTATTCCTCCCAGCTTGCGTAACATTTACAAGGAACTCGACGATTCCCTGGGCATCCCCAAAGCTAATCATGGCGACTTGACCAAGTGGGCTCAACAAGGTGTTTTCCTGCTCAATGCCATGCTCACCGTGGAACGCAACAAACCCGGTGCCCATAAAAAATCCGGTTGGCAAGACTTCACCGACGCAGCCATTAGGGCCATCAGCGATCAGCGGGAAAACGTAGTATTTATGCTCTGGGGTGCCTTTGCCCGCAAGAAAAAGGACCTGATTGACGGGAATAAGCACCTGATTCTGGAAAGCGCCCACCCCTCACCATTCAGTGCGGACAAAGGTTTTTTCGGCAATAATCACTTCAAGCAAGCCAATGAATACCTGGCCGAGCACGGTTTAGGTACGATTGACTGGGACGTAAACTAGGTAGATACAGGGACGCGAATTTGACCGACCAGTGGTTTCGAATTCGCTCCGTATGCCAACCTGCGGAGTTACAAATAGCCCATAAGTAGCGCCCTTCGGCGCGGCATAACGTAGAGATAAACAAACCTCTGCCCTTCCGCGCACTCTGCATGAAATGATGCATTCTATTTAGCCAAAAAAACCGCCCGCTCCAAGAATCCGAGTCGCTCCGCTAATAGAACTACTGCGACCCCGACCAAGGCCCCCAGCACTCCTCCAGCCAAGATATCCAGCGGATAATGCTTCGCCACGTAAACCTGGGCCAAGGAGATCGAGGCCGCCCAAAGCATAAAGGCCCAGATCCATCCCCGGCGATTTTGCAACCAAGTGAGCGCGAGTAAGGTAGCTAAAGCGAAATGATTGGCCGCGTGGCTGCTGGGGAAACTATCGTGACCACCACAACCGACCAGTTCCCGGATTTGCCCCTCGAATATCGCCGCGTAGCAGGGCCGGGCGCGGCCGACCAGGGGTTTGATCACGCTACTGGTCAGTTGATCCGCGACGGTGATCGCCAGGGCAATCAGCAATAGCAGGCGTAGCCCGTTCGCCCCGTGTTGTTTCCATAAAAGATAGGCAGCTACGAGGTAGAGCGGTACCCAAGTTAATTTATCGCGGTAATGCGGCAGCACGGTATCCAGAAAAGGATTGGCCAGTTCGTGATGTATGAGGTAAAAGAGTTCCTGGTCGAGATTCACAATGACTATCTTTGCGCCCCAAAGATATAACCAGAGAGACCATGGCCCTAATCAAATCAATTTCCGGATTTCGCGGCACCATTGGCGGCAAAGCCGGTGACAACCTTACCCCCCAGGATATCGTAAGCAGCGTTGCCGGCTACGGTGCCTGGTTACTGGAAACCGGCGCTGCTTCAAAAGTCGTGATTGGTCGTGATGCCAGACCCAGCGGCCCCCAGGTCAGCGCCCTCACCGTAGCCACTCTCCAATGTCTGGGTATCGAGGTGATCGACTGCGGTCTGGCCACTACACCCACCGTGGAAATGGCCGTTACCCGCCACAAAGCAGGCGGCGGCATCATTCTCTCAGCCAGCCATAACCCCAAGGAGTACAATGCCCTGAAACTCCTCAACGACAAAGGTGAGTTCATCTCCGCCGCCGCCGGAGCGAGATTACTTGAACTGGTAGATGGGGGCTCCGTGGAATATGCAACCGTCGACCAGCTCGGAGCGGTAATTTCCAACGACTCGGCCCTGGATGAGCATATTCAGGCCGTACTCGATCATCCCCTGGTTGATGTAGCCGCCATCAAGGCCGCTGGATACTCGGTGGTATTAGACGCCGTGAATAGCGTCGGCGCGCTTTCCATTCCCCCGCTATGTGAAGCCCTGGGTGTAAGATGTACGACCTTGAACGGAGAAATGAATGGCCAGTTTGCACATAACCCCGAGCCCCTGCCCGCCAACCTGACCGGACTGACCGAAGCGGTTGAAGACCAAAAGGCCGATCTTGGTATCGCGGTTGACCCGGACGTCGATCGCCTTGCGCTGGTCGGTCCCGGAGGTCGCTGGATCGGTGAAGAGTACACGCTGGTGACCGTGGCAGACTACGTACTGAGTCGCGAACCCGGTCCTACCGTCAGCAACCTTAGCAGTAGCCGGGCGCTGGCGGAATTAACGGCTCGCTACGGTCAGGAGTACCACGCCTCAGCCGTCGGTGAGGTCAACGTGGTCGCAAAAATGAAAGAAGTGGGTGCCACCATCGGTGGAGAAGGTAACGGCGGAATCATCGACCCCAGGTTACACTACGGGCGAGACAGTCTGATCGGTTTAGCCCTGGTTCTCTCTCATTTGGCACGCAGTGGCAAAAGTATCAATGAACTGCGGGATGCCTACCCTCAATTCGAGATGATCAAGGATAAACTGCCCCGTGACCCCAAACGCGACCTCAACCAACTGTATGACTACATCAGTAAAAATCTTTCCCGGGCCAAAGCAAATCGTACGGATGGACTGAAGCTTGATTTTCCCGAAGGTTGGGTTCACCTGCGCAAATCCAATACCGAGCCGATCCTGCGGGTTTACGCCGAAGCCGGAAGCCGGAAGGAAGCGGAGAAACTTGTCGGGCTCGTAAAAGGCTTGATCTGATCGCTCCGGGGTTGGGTGATTTCACGAGGCGGCTCACCGCTTGCTGAGCCGTTGAAACCCCCGTAAGTTCAGATTATGACTAACAAAGTAGCCGTGTTTTGCAACATTCGGCATTGACACTACTGTTGAAAGACCAGTAACTATCTCAGATTCTATGACCCAATATTACCTTTCGCTCTGTTTGATTTTAGCGACAATGCCGATTCTCTCTGGCCAAACGACCCTGGTTTTTGATGACTTCGAAGGCAACTCGAATGTTCCGGAATGGATCGGAGACGACTGCCTGCTCAACCCCGCTTTTGCAAATCCTTTCCCGGGAGAAGACAATCCTTCCGCGACGGTTCTACGCTACCAGGACATAGGTGGACAATACGCTAATGCACGTTTTCAGTTAGCGGAAAACTTTGACCTCTCCACCAATCAGACTTTCTCGTTGCTGGTTTACCTGGATGCCAGCGGTACGACGGGCAACCAGAATAGCCAGATATCGCTGAAACTCCAGAACGGCACTTTACCGGAGCCCTGGACAACCCAGAGCGAGATCATTAAACCGATCATTCCGAACGAATGGCAAATGGTCACCTTCAACTTTGAAAGCGACAATTTCATCAATCTAGACCCCGCTTCTCCGGCGCCCACACTACGTGATGATTTCAACCGTGTCGTCATTCAGATAAACGGAGAGAACAACAATGACCAGGTTCTGGCTTACCTCGATAACCTGGAATTGTCGTCGACCGTTACTATTGATGATTACGTTTACGACCAACTCGTCTGGTCCGATGAATTTGAGGGGGAAGGGGCACTGGATCCTACAAAATGGTATCACCAGACCATTATTCCCGATGGCAACAGCTGGTTTAACGGTGAAGTACAGCACTATACCGACCGAATAGACAACTCGTTCGTGGACAATGGCACCCTAAAGATCGTGGCCAAACGGGAGACCTATACCGATCAGGGTGTGACCAAGCAATTTACTTCCGCCCGTTTGAACTCCAAGTTTGCATTCACCTACGGGCGGGTGGAGATTCGGGCCAAACTTCCCTTTGGTGTCGGCACCTGGCCGGCACTCTGGACCCTGGGAAAGAACATTACCGAAAACGGTGGATACTGGCAAACCCAGGGCTTTGGAACCACCGGCTGGCCCGCTTGTGGAGAAATTGATATCATGGAACACTGGGGAGACAATCAGAATTACATTTCCAGTGCGTTGCATACACCGTCCAGCTTCGGTGGCACGGTGAATAATGGCGGACGGGTCATTCCGGGTGTTTCCGACAACTTCCACCTATACGCAGCAACCTGGACCCCGGAGTACATAGAATTCAGTGTGGATGGAATCGTGCACTACCGCTACGAACCCGCCGTACAGAACAACGATACCTGGCCATTTGACCTGGACCAATACTTGCTTTTCAACGTAGCCGTATTACCGAACATCTCCGCCAGCTTTACGGAAAGTGAGCTGGAGGTAGATTACGTAAGAATCTACCAGGAGAGCCCGTCATCCGTACAGGATCGGTCATCTATTGATTTTGAGCCGGCTTATCCAAATCCGTTTTCTAATGAACTTAATCTGGATCTCGGAACTCGCTTCAACGGACCGGCCCTGATCAGTATCCACGATCTATCCGGCAGGACTTTACTGCAACGTCAGGTAAACGTGATCGAGGGGGCGGCTAAAGTCAGACAGCTGAGTGAGTTGGGTCAAGGGGTTTATATCTTGTCGGTTGAGGTCGAGAATGATCGTCGCTATTTCAAGGCAGTAAAGAATTAGCGCTTCGTTGATATTTGCATTGCTACTTTGTTAGTCGACATCCGCATTAATTTTGTCACGCTTAGAAGTTGAGCCAAAAAACTATTCATTTGAATCCCCAATCCTCCCGGCAAATCATTCTGGAACTGGCCTGGTGGGCCTTTGCGCTGATCCTGGCGACGCTCGTGTTGCTGCCGATCTACTCAGCAGGGATCGATTTCCCATTTTACGTATATAATGCTGCCGCCGTAGTCGTAGCCATTACGATCACCCGCTACATCTTTACCCTCCACCTGAACTGGCTACGGGATCGCTTCATTCTACAAGGCGTGTTATGCTTCCTGATGATTCCGACGGTGTTTCTGATCGGCCAGGGACTAAACGAGTACATTACCTACCTCGACAATAATGGGCCGGATGTACTGATCCGCCACCTTGAACTGGAAGATGGTCGGCGCATGAGGTCTTACCTGAATAGCGAATTTTTCTTTTTCAGCATTTGGGCGGTCATCGCCGGGGTCATCCTCCCCTTTCGGGTTATCTATCGGGTCTGGACCCGCTACAAGGCGGTCAGGAACTAGGTCAGGCTTTAGTTGTATAGACAATGCCTAACACAATCCAGTGCTCACTCTTTCTCCGGGGCGATGGCCGAAAAACTCTTCGTAGCGGCGAATAAAGTAACCTACGTGTGAGAACCCTACCGAATAGGCGGCCTCCCGCACCGAAGTGGCCGTAGAAGTTGTCAGAATACTCTCCGCCCGGCAAAGTCGCTGCCTTCTTATGAGTTGGTTGGGCGAAAGGTTAAAAGTCTTTTTTACGGCACGGTAAAAACTGGCTTCACTCATACAAAGCTGGCGAGCGAGGAAAACATTGTCCAGGGCTTCACAATGAATATTTTGGTTGATAATATTAAGTAGCTTGTCTTTGAACTGTTGCTGATGCACCATTATGATTCGCTTGTCTGTCTGACGCAAAGATCAGCCAGACATACCGATACAATTTGGACACTAACCCCCTAAAAACCGGACATTGCGGCCTGAAATCAGGACTTTGGCCCCGGCAGATTAAACAAGTTTATAATCCGAGGGTAGACGACCAAAGCGATTTTGGAAAACGGTAGAGAAATATTCAGGATCACGAAATCCTACTCCGGCGGAAACTTCTTTGACGGTCGCGTACTCCCCGCTGGCTAAAAACGCAAGCGCTCGATTCAGTCTGACCTCCCGGATATAGGCTCCGGTGGAAAGCCCGGTTTCCTTTTTTAATCGTCGCTGTAATTGACGGGGACTGACGTAAAAATTTTCTGCTAAAAAAGCAGCGCTGAGGCGACTGTCCGCTAAATGCTCGACGACGAAATTTTCCATTTCCAGCAGCCACTCAGGTTCTGCGGCAGTTTGTGGCTTAGTCAATTCCTGTTCGCCTTTTACCGGTTCTCTCCTTTCCTTGGCATTGGTTATCAGGCGTTGGATTCTGGTGAGTAATTCCAGCTCGTCGAAAGGTTTGATCAAATAATCATCAATACCGTAGCGCAGCACGCTCAGACGATCATCCAGGGAGTTACGGGCCGTAAGTACGATGATCGGAATTTTGCGGAAGTGACTTTTATTCTTAAGTTTTTCCACCAGGCTGAAACCATCCATTAGTGGCATCATAAGGTCGGTGATGATCAAATCAGGAAGTGCGGTTGCCGGCTCATTCAACTTATGCAGCGCTTCTATGCCTTGATTTGCTACCTCCAGTTCATATTTGTTCTTCAGGAGCAGGCGCAGCAGTTGCTGCATCCCCAAATTGTCCTCAACGATCAAAATTCGGGGCTTCTCAGAAGTGTGATTACCACTGCTAACCTTTTTGACAATTCCAGTGGTCCCTTCCGAGGCGGAGATGACGACATCTTTCGAGAATTCCAGGGGGAGTTCAAGGGTAAAAACACTCCCTTTTCCCGGTTCACTGTCTACTCCGATACTGCCCTTCATGAGTTCCGCAAGTTCGTGGCACAGGGCTAGCCCGATCCCACTTCCCTCAGATTTTACGGCCGAATCATTAGCCTGATAAAACCGATCGAACAGGTGTGGTAGTTCGTCTTCCGGGATGCCCGCCCCCGTATCACTGACCGTTATGAGAACCCGTTCATTTACCCTGATTTTCAATTGTACCTGTCCGTCCTTGGGGGTAAAGCGCAAGGCGTTGGCCAAAAGGTTGTTGATGACGGTCGTAACCTTTCTACCATCGAGTAGGAGCAGATCCGCCTTGGTGGGTGGAGGGGAATAATCAAACTCAAGTGAAACACCCGATTGGCTAGCTTTCTCCCGAAACTTTTCCACACAGGCCCGCCCCAGCTCCCTCAGATCGGTTGGCACGGGTTGGTGAGGAATACCCTTTACGTCTAATTTGGCCAGTTCGAGAATGGCGTTAATGGTATCCAGCAATTCTGAGGAATTGTCTTCAGCCAAACGCAGAAAATCATCATCCTCGGCCGTTAGATAACTTCGGCCGCGCAATTTGCGGATTGGGCCCATTATAAGTGTCAAAGGGGTTCGTAACTCGTGGGAGATATTGGCAAAGAGGCGGGTTTTCATTCGGTCCACTTCCGCCAATTCTTCGGCCTGCGCCTGGATCAGGTTGCGATCCTTTTCTAGTTGAGCCGTCGCAGTACTGATACGGGTTTCCAGCTCTCGTTGATAGCGCCGCAACGCTTGCGTATAGCCCCAGACACCGGCCATTGTAAACCCTCCCGCAGAAAACAGTATTCCCAACATGAAATACCAACGGTACCAGATCGGCTTTTCAACGAAAAACTGTAACCGCAACGGTCGTTCGGAGTATATACCGCCCGCCAGTTTCCCCCTGACCTCCAGCGAATGCATTCCGTAATCGAAGCGACTTAACTGAAGTTCATCTCCAATCATTCGCTGCCAGTGTTTATTGTCAACTCGATATTCAAAAATTCTATGGGATCGCCGAAAATCGGGTAAAGCGACGATGATTTGAAAGTATTCGTCCTGTGGCGTGATCGTGATCAGGGAATCCTGACGTACCTGGGCGGTAATCAATTTCGAAGAGGCCGCTTCAGCTTCTTTTTTGCGAGCTTCCAATAACTGTACGGTAGGCGAATATCCTGACTGATCGGCTACAAAGCGAGCCGGATCGACGACTACCAAACCATCTACCGTTCCAAAATAAAGCAACTGTTTTTTCTCCAGAAAAAAATGAGCCGTGCGGTTAAATTCATTGGAGGGCAGACCATCACCAAAATTGTACGTTCTTACTTCGCCGGAAGCCGTGTCCATTCGCATCAGTCCGTTGTCACTGGGCAACCAGAGAGCATTGAACTGATCTTCGTAAACAGCATAAATAACGTCATCGACCAGTCCTTCGCGCTGGGTGAATTGCTCGACTTCTCCTTTCTCCAGATCGAACAGCAGCAACCCGCTTCCGTTGGTAGCCAGCCACAGCTGTCCACCGGGGGTCTGGTATAGACCGTAGATGTGATCGTGGGCCAGGAAATGACTATAGTCGCTATGGCTATGGTACCAATCGGTAATGACACCAGCCCGGTCGCTCAGGAATAAGCCCCGTGAAGTTGCGTAGATGATTCGCCCGTCTTCCAGGCTTTCTATCTGATAGATCGCCGCCTCATTCATTGCTTCAAAGGGTGGAGGTACAATCCGGCGCCTTAGAGAATCTTCACCCGCCAGGATCTGGTGCAAACCCGGCTGGGCTCCTACCAACACATCTCCGTTTACCAATTGATAAAAACACCAGGGATTGATGCCAAATTCAACATCGTAGCTAAAAGCTGGCGGATAAGCTTCGTACTGTTCGCTGAGTGGGTCATATTTAAGTACTACCCGTTGGTGCCCCAACCATAGATGGCGCCCATCTTGGTCTAGCAGTAACCCCCGGTAATCCGAAAGCAAGGAGTAGTCCATACGCTCTTGTAGCCCCCTGCCGGCGATATAACGTCGGCGGCTAAGCCCAAACAAACCTTCCTCATCCTTGTCTAAATCGTAGGAGACAACGCCACCGAGTTCGGCGGAAGCAACGATCTTATTTCCATCACTCCAGATTCCGCGAATAGAATAACCTTCGGAGGGATTACCCCGGTCGCCACTGTTGAAGTAAACAGGAAAACGAGACCGGTCGGAGGAAAAACGAACCACCCCCCTCTCGGTGGCCAGCCAGATACTGCCATTCTTCCCGGTGACCCAGGTCCAGGAAGAATTGGTATCCGACATGAAGTTTCCCCCCCGGCCACTGTTTTCAATACGGAGCAGGAATTCTCCTCCCAGGGACTGAAGTTCCCAATGGTCTTGGTATTCGAGCCAGAATACGTTCTTGTCTTTTTCAAAGAACACATTGGTAAGGGCACCCATTTCCCGGCTCCGACTGAGATTTTCCACACCACCTTCACCATCAAAGAGTAACAGCATTGGAGGCCGCCCCTCCCTTACGTCCTCACTAAAGACTAAAAGTTGATTTCCATTTAATGGACTGACCATTTTGATTTTACCCAATCGTGGAAATTGATGACGCTCGACCTCTTTTCCGGACCGGTCCATGAGGATCAGGTTAGTCGCCGATCGGGCCCAGATATTTTCACCGTTCAGACTGGTAGCCAGCAGATGAAAGGGTTTGGCGTAGGGCAAAGTCACCTTCTTTTCAGCCACCCCGTTCCGACCAATCAGTAACTGGGGTTCATCTCCGTAGTTAAAAGCTACGCTGCCGTCATTCAACTGCAGTGCGTATTTGTACAAGCCTCCGTTCAGGCCCATCGGTGGCCGCATCGTAGAATCGATCAAGGTTGCCTTCTCCTGGTCAATATCGAAAACATATAATCCCCTTTCTCCCCATAACCATAAATGACCGCTACCGTCTTGAGTGATCACCTTAATGTTGTTGACCGCATCCTCCAGTTCTTGCCTTCTGAATACCCGAACATCACCGCCGCTCAATCGGCTGAGTTCAAAAGTTGTAGCTGCCCAGATTAATCCGTCGCGGTCGCAAAAAACAGTTTTTACATTACGATGCGGCAATCCGCTCCTTACGTTAAACGTACGGAAGTCATACACCCAATCCTGGCCGGATAGCGCGTTACCGTATCCTGCCAACAGGACCAGTAAATAAAAATTCAATAAATATTTGGTCATCAAAAGTCTCCCAAGATAGGCGAAGAATAATAAAAAAGACCCAGCCAAAGGCCGGGTCTTACAAACATATCACTGTAATTAAGTATATCTCCTCCAAATAATACATCCGCAATTTACAATCGTTGCCGGGGCAACAATAGCACATATCTATCATTATCGCCACCCCACCCCAGAAAGACTTCCAGCAGCTTGTGCCGCTTTGGTCAGGAAAAAATTATGATCAGCGAGCTTCTATTGTTTTGGCTATCAAAGTAGCAGTGCTTGTAGTAAATTCGCCCCTATGTTGAAAGCTACCGTCAAAGCATCGGCCGTTACCCACCTGACCGATGCCCGTTATTTTGCCGCCTGGGAAGTCGATTGGCTCGGCTTCGACCTGAGCCCCGGTTCCGGCATCTCCGTGCATGAACTAAATGCTTTCCGTGAGTGGATCACCGGTCCCGGGATCGTCGGAGAACTCGATGCCGGTTTACCCGCCAGAATCGAGGCTGGTAGCCTCAGCCCCCAGACTCTCGAAAGCCTGCAACTGGATGCCGTGCAGGTAGATAGTGTTTTCGGTCCTGACCAGGCAACCTCCATCCTGGGCCCGCTGGGCATTCCGATTTTTGTCGAGTTGCCGGTAGAGGGGTACTCCAGCCTCGATGATCACATTGCTACTTTGCAGTCATACGAATCCATTGCCACCCACTTTGTCCTCAACTTTACCAAGGGCGGCATCACCTGGCAAGACCTGGCGGAGGGCCACCCCTTCTCCCTGGAAGATCTAAAATCCATATCAGAATCCCGATCCGTATATCTGGAAATTGAAGGCCGGTTGCCGACCGCGATCAAGGCAGACTACCCGGAACTTGCGGGCTTCTCCGTTCGCGGCGGCAGTGAGGAAAAAGTCGGCTTCAAAGACTTCGATGAGTTGGATACCTTTTTTGAGGATCTGGAGGTAGCGGGCTAATCAAAAAACCTTAAACCTTTTCAATTACTACGGCACTGGCGCCACCACCACCATTACAAAGGGTAGCCAGACCGTAGCGGCCGTTCTGACGGTGCAGGATATTATTCAGCGTCACCAGGATTCGCGCGCCGGAGGTACCCAGGGGATGCCCCAGAGAAACTCCACCACCGTTGACGTTAATTTTGTTCATATCCAGATCGAGTTCCTGACCGAAGGCCATTGGCACTACGGCGAAAGCTTCGTTAACTTCCATGTAGTCTACGTCATTCCAGTTTAGTCCGGCCCTTTTCAGAGCGCGGGGAGCGGCCACGGTGGGGGCAGTAGTAAACCATTGCGGCTCGTGGGCAGCGTCTGCGAAGGAGACAATACGGGCCAGGGGCGTAAGATTCATTTCCTTGAGAACCTTTTCGCTGACCAGGACCAGAGCGGCGGCACCGTCGTTGATCGTTGAGGCGTTGGCGGCCGTCACGGTACCATCTTTATTGAAGGCGGGGCGCAGGCTTGGAATCTTGTCGAATTTGACTTTCTTGTATTCCTCGTCTTCGGTAATCACCAGGTCATCGCCGCGCCGTTGAGGGACCTTGACTGCGGTGACCTCATCAGCAAAAGCACCATTTTCGGTGGCACTGGCCGCTTTCTTGTAGCTACCGATGGCGTATTCATCCTGTGCTTCCCGGCTAATGTTGTATTTGGTGGCCGTAGCGTCGGCGCAGGTGCCCATAGCTTTTTGGTCGTAGACGTCGGTCAGTCCGTCTTTGGTAAGTCCGTCGATCAGTTTACGGTCGCCGAACTTGGCACCCCAACGAGCATCGGGAACGTAGTAGGGGATATTACTCATACTCTCCATGCCACCGGCAACCATGACATCATTGTGGCCCAGCATAATACTTTGGGCGGCAAACATTACGGTTTTCATGCCGCTGGAGCAGACTTTGTTTACCGTAGTACAGGGAACCGTATTCGGGATACCGGCGCCCAGCGCAGCCTGGCGAGCCGGGGCCTGGCCAAGGTTAGCGGAGACGACATTACCCATCAAGACTTCCTGCACCCGGTCGGCCGGAACACCAGCTTTCTCCAGCGCACCTGCAATGGCGGCTGACCCCAGTTGGGTTGCGGATAAAGATTTGAACATACCGCCGAAAGACCCGATGGGGGTGCGTTGTGCGGCAACGATATAGACGCTATTGTTAGCCATTTGGTAGTTATTTTGAACGGGATGAACCCGCTGGTGAGGGACCACGAAGGTAAGGAACGATGAGCAAATAGGCTGATGGTATACGAAAGGACTGCGGCAAAATAATTTCAAGACAAAAAAGATGATTTTTATCTCCTGTCTTCTTCACCGCTTTCCGAATAAAATCCGGCGTCCAACTCTGCTCAAAAATTTAAAACTGATCAATATCAAATTCACCACTTCAAGCCAACTAATATTTGCTTGTCTATTGTAAGTATTGGTAATTAACCCGACCTTTGCGGTCTTATATTAACAAGCTAAATTTTCATCCCATGAACAATGTATTAATGACCCCGCGCCCCACCCGTTCCATCCTGCGCAACCGCCGGATCGTACTGGACCTCAAGGCTTCGGTAAACGGCAGTTTGGTCGGTGAGAACGGACTAAAAGGTGCCGCCCGCCAGGAATCAAAATTTGCTGCTGCGAACGACCGTCGTGAACTGACGATCAAAGCCGTTGGCGCCGGTATTTTATTCCTCCTCGGCCTCGTACTGATCAGCGTACTATAAAAAGACTGAGATCAAGGGAAAGAATTTCCCATGAACGGTAATACTCCTATTTATAACGCCCTTTTGCTAGTAAGTGAAAGGGCGTCTTTCGTTTCTAGCTAAATAGCTCGAATTTCATACTCTCACTGCTACAGGCTAAAATCCGCTCGTCGAATCTCCCCTAGGCTTCGTCGTCAGAAATTGCGAAGCGTTTTCAAACACTGCTACTTTGAAGCCATAAACAAAAGGCAATCAACCTTTTACAAAACAGTAGCCATGAAAAACACAATCGCCCCCACCACCTTACGCAGTTGCCGTGATTATATCAAAGGCCGCTATTCCGCATCAACTTCCGGTAATGAACTTAACGCTGGTCGTTACGCATCCATCCGCTGTTACCTACGTTCTCAGTATCCGCCTTTACGTGGCGAACGTCTGCGGAAAACCGTACTGGGCATTATTGGTACGCTAACGGCAATTTCCGCGCTGTTTGTTCTCCTGGCGGCCTGAGCCAAAAAGGTCTTCCTGTATGACCGTTTACCCGGTTTGAGAAGCCCCTGGCAGTATACACCTCACCCTGAAATCATTCACCATGTCCTTTGAACACGCCGCCATTCAGTCCGTAAAAGCCAACCGCGCCCTGCAAAAGAGGGAGAGCCTTCTTTTTGACCGGGAGCGAATGGTAAACTTTAACAAACCTGCCATACGCGCAGTCCGCCGACTGGATGACAACGGCAAAGCATATCGCTTGGCTACGGAACCGGAGATCAAGCAATGGTTTACGATTTCAGGAATCGTAACATTATTGATTGCCGCAGGTATCGTACTAGCTTCTATTTGGTCAAATCCTATTGTTTAGTGACCTCAAGTCTTCTAAATCCCCCCGTAGCGGCCGGGAGAATACGCTACCGATTGCTACGCACCAATTTTACCCAGTTCCACACCTTCGCTGTAAGCCATTTTGATACCAGCCGTACTCAGGGCATTTTTGATCAATTCGTGCACTTCAAAGGTAGCCTCCCAATAATCATCGGGCTTTACGAAGGGTCGTACCGCTACCACGATATTATGGGTATCGTAGCTTTCGATACCCACTATGGTGGCCGGCTCCGTCAAAACATACTGCGAACGACGAACGGCCTCCATGATCACCTCGCGAATACGGGGGAAACTCTCCTCGTAAGCCATCAGCAATTGCAGCTCCAGTCTCACCTTTCCTTTTTCACTGTAATTGGTCACTACGTTTTCCACGACCTGGCCGTTAGGTACGATCAGCGTTTTTGAACCGGGTGTTTCCAGGATGGTGTTGAAGATTTGCACTTCTTCAACCCGTCCGAAGAAATCATCCACCTGTATCCAATCACCCCGTCGATAAGGTTTGAAAATCAGAATCAGGATACCGGCAGCAAAATTTCCCAGGGAACCCTGCAAAGCAAGTCCCACCGCAAAACTCGCAGCAGCAATAACGGTCACCAACCCGGCCGTATCGAAGCCCAGCGTAGTCGCTACCACAAAAAAGAGAGCGATCTTCAGCAAAATACCCACTACTGAACTCAGGAATGGAAGGATGTCACTCCCGATTCCTCGCTTTTCCATCGTGTTGGTTGCCAGGTTAACCAACTTGTTGATCAGTCGAATGCCAATCAATAAAACGATGATGGCAAGGGCAACTTTGGGAAGATAGGTGATGATACTGTCTGCCGCCAGTTCGTAGTATTCGGTGAGCTTTTCCGTATCCATAAGGAGTAATGATACAATGATTTAATGATCAATTGATAAAATGGTGCGACCAATCAATTTACACAATGAAGATAATGAGTTTGATGAATCATTGAGTTATTTAACCGCCCCCATTAAATCATTGTATCATTCGCTCACCAAGTCATTAAAAGTCGATACCCACGCCCAGCAAAAAGTTTCGCGTAGCCTGGGGGTAAAACCCTTGTAGTAAAGTCGGGTTTCCATCAAATTGATAACGGTAACTCCAACCGTTGGCGGAGTAAAGCTGGTCGAAAAGGTTGTTGACCTGAAAATTGATCCTGAACTTAGGCAGTCGTGGCGCGTCGATACTGTATTGCAGGCGAGCATCGGCGTAGAAGTAGGCCGGAATGGTGTTGTCTTCGTCGCCGCTGTTGTCTAGATAGCGCTGGCCAACGTATTTACCGAGTAGCGTAGCAGTTAGTTTTTGCAAGTCGCTGGCCAGAATATCATAGCTCAGTTGGCCACCGGCCAAAAAGTCGGGACTAAAAGCCAGCGGGGTGTCTTCCCGCTCTACTTCTACTTGCCCAAGGTAGTTGAATTCCTCGTCGAAATCATCCAAAAATTCTACGTAGTTCTTCACCCGGTTACGGCTCAGCGTCAGGTTAGCCGCCGCGGTAAAGCGGGGTGTGATGGCGTAACCACCCTGTAATTCCAGCCCAAGACGATAACTGTTGGGCACGTTGACGCGGATATATTCACCTACATCATTAAGTCTACCGTTCAGCACCAGTTGGTCGCGATAGAGCATGTGGTAGAAATTGGCCCCGAAATTAGCCCGGTTGCCGGTAGTACGGTAGCCGACTTCGGTGTTGTACAATTTTTCTGGCGTCGGACGAGTGCTGACGGGGTTATCTACGAAATCATTCCGGTTAGGTTCCCGCTGGGCGACGCCGAAGCTGGCGTAAGCCTCGGTCCTGGGGCTGAGACGGTAAAATAGACCGGCTTTAGGATTAAAGAAAGTGTGATTTACGTCCTGGTCGACTCGTTCTAGATTATTGTCCAGACCAAGGAATTGATAGTCGACCAGACGCAACTGTAAATCCACATAAGCCGAGAGCCCGGCAGCGATACGGTGATTGACTTTACCGAAGACATTAAAATCGTTCTTCGTGGCGTCATTGTCATAATACAGGTCGCGGATTTCGCTGTCCCCGGCGTTACGCGCCCAGATCACTTCTCCAAAGTGATCGCCTTCGTAGCGATGGTAGCCGCCTCCCAGAGTAGCCGTAGTATATTCATTGCGGGAGGCGTACTTAAGACTATAGACCAGACCGTAGAAGTCGTTGTCCAGCCAGCGGCGGCGAATCAGGTCTGATGTGCCATCCAGAATGCCGGAACCTAACGGTTCGATACCGTAATCGGCGAGGTCTTCGTCGGCTTTATACTGCTCGAAGTAACCCATGCCCTTAGTATAGTGCCCGCTGAGGTTGAGGCCCAGGCCGGAACCCAAATCAAGGCTGTAATGCAATTGACCGTGGGTTTGCTGGTAGTTGTCGACTTCGTTATCGTAGGGCTCACCCTCTTTTTCAGTGCCGGCGGTATTGGTAGTACGCAGGTCACGATCGTCGATCAGCGAAGCGTCTACCCCGTTCCACGCCTGGTAGGTGACTTCGTGGCCACCGAAGAGGTTGAAGCGGAGCACGGATTTTTTGCCTTTTCGGCCTGCACTGAGGTAATAGCCGGTCAGGTCGGAACTGGCGCGGTCGATGTAACCGTCGGAATTGATTTTGGAAACCCGGCCATCTACGCTGAATCCGTCCTTCAACATTCCCGTGCCGAAGCGCAAATTGGCTCTACGGGTTCCGAAAGAGCCGATTCCCGCATCAATACTTCCGTAAGACTCGTCCTTAAAATCATTGGTGGCAATATTGATCGTGGCCCCGAAAGCGCCGGCACCGTTAGTACTGGTACCCACACCCCGTTGAATCTGAATTTCCTCCGCGCTACTGGCGAAATCCGGCAGGTTCACCCAGAAGGTTCCCTGACTCTCCGAATCATTGAAAGGAATACCGTTGATGGTCACGTTGGTCCTCGCCGGGTCGGAACCCCGGATCCAGATACCGGTGTAGCCGACTCCGGCCCCGGCGTCGCTGGTAACCACCACGCTGGGCGTCCACTTTAGCACAAAGGGCAAGTCTTGCCCCAGGTTATTGGCGGCAATTTCGTCTTTGCCCACATTCACGTAGGTAACCGGCGTATTAGCGGCGGCACGGGTGGCAGAAACGGTCAGTTCGTCGAGGTCGAAGGATCCGGGCTCCAGGATCACGTCTACAGCAGCAATCGGTTGGTTTGGTGAAAGCGATACGGTGATCGTCCGCGTCCGGTAGCCAAGCAGGCTGATGCGCAATTGTTGTTTCCCGTATTCGACTTGTTGACCGATGGTGAAACGACCGTCTGCGTCGGTGACCGTTCCGTTTAGGGTACCGACCAGTAGCACGGCGGCCCCTTCCAACCCGTCGGGCGCATCGGTTCCGGAAATGGTGCCCACAATTTTCTGGGCGAATAAGGTAGTAGTGGATAATAGGATCAAGGCAATGATCCGGCTAAAGCGTAGCATAGCGAATGGTTTTTCCCTTCCCGGCATTATCCGGGCAGGTTCCTGATGAATAATCAAGGGTATGATCTCAGCTGCAGGCCGGTTACGGCCGTAGGCACCCCAATGAATCGGCACAAAAGTAACAATGATTGAATAATAAAATAAGGTAATGTTAAAATGAAATGGTGCGACGATCACCCGATCATCGCACCATTCCAAACATCAAATCATCAAATGATTAAATCACTGATTCATCTGCTCATACTAAAAATCGCCTTTTTTCCGGGTTTGATTCACGGTTTTGCGCTGCTCCTCAATGGCTTCTTCCTGGTCCTTCTGCTGCTGAGCATTGGTTTCAATGGCCGCTTCGTTATCGGCGATTTCCTGCTTGGCCTTTTCAATGTTCTTCAGGAATTTTTCTTTGTCACGACGCAGGTCTTCCAATTCTTTCTCAAGGTCTTCGAGCTTGTCTTCTTCGGCTTCGACCATGATTTCGATCTGGGCACGGCTGACTTCCAGGCCAAAACGCATCAGCATTTTTTCGGCTTCCACGTAGCGGCCGGGTAGTTCGTCGGGGCTGATCCAGCCGTCGTTGGAGCCGATCCATACCATCAGTTCACTACCGTTACCCCGCTCGTTCACCTTGGCGTACATATCTACTGCCGATCCCTTGCTGACGCCGGGGATTTCAACGTTGAGGGTTTGGTATTCCTTGCTTTTGCGGTCTTTCTTGGTCTTGCTTTTGCGGATTTCGTCCTTGGTGTAGTCGACCCACATCTTTTCCACCATTTTGGCATCCGCGCCGGGTAGTTCGAGCGTCATGGCCGGGTGATTACCCTGGCTCATACTCATCTGAGTGGTGGTTACCTGAGCGTGTACCTGAGTACCGGCTAAAGCGATCATCGCCAGGAAAAGAAAACTGAAAACGTAGGCTTTAAAGTTTTGCATGATTGTAGGTTTAGTACGTGCTTTAGACGTTGAAATATTACGCCGTCACTTTTTGTAAGTTAATAATTTTTGGTTGCCCCTCAACTGATATTGCCCCGTTAAGGTAAAAGCTCATCAGTACGACTCTCCCGGTGAAAACGATCCACTGCTCTCACCTCGTAGATCGGTGTACCGCCAGTACTTTCTTCGTCGTAAAAGTGTAATCGGCGGCAATTTTGACCGAAAGGCGTGACGTGAATCAACTCAAAGGGTTCGCTTTCCTCCATCTTACGGTAGATAGCAAAGTAGTAAGGTAGATCATCCTGGGGCACGGCCTTTTCCACATCCCATACCAATAGTTGACCGCGCTCAGTCGCTTTCACCTTGCCCAGTCTCGGGCTCAGCGGGCGGGCTCCGGGGGCATCTGGTTGTTCTGGTACCAGGCGACGATCCACGTAAATATCCTTCAGGCGCGCATCAAGCCCAATGGGGCTGGTCAGTAATGATTTGGCACTGAAAAACATACTTCCGGAAATGCGTTTGTTACGGCGATTCAAGTCGATCTGGCGGGGGATTTCCTCCAGGTCATTCCAGGCCAGTTCGCGGTTGTTACCTACTTTATAGGCTGCGTGCCCTACGTAGAGTTTGGTACGGTAGTTGACGTTGCTGGTCCACCACTCTACCAGGTGGGCGTAGTCGGCCACTTCAAAGCCGATGTTCCAGTAAAGCTGGGGCACCAGGTAGTCTACCGTACCATTGGCCGCCCACCCGAGCGCATCTCCGTAAAGGTCGTCATAGCTCGTGGCCCAGGCCCTGGTATCGGAGCCATTGGGGTCACGATTCTTGTTGCGCCAGACACCGAACGGACTGATTCCGAATTTCACCCAGGGCTTTTTCCGTTCGATCAGATCGGAAACCCGTTTTACGAAAGTATTTACATTGTCCCGCCGCCAGTCTTCTTTAGTTTCGAAACGAGTACCGTAGAGATCAAAGGATTCCTGGTCAAGAAAAAACTGCCCGGGTTCGGGGTAAGGATAGAAATAATCGTCGAAGTGGATACCATTTAACGGGTAATTGACCAAAATTTCCTCTACCACTTCCATCAGGTGATCCTGCACCATCGGGATACCGGGATCGAGGTAGAGTTTCTGGCCGTACTGCTTCACCCACTCCGGGTGCTGATTATAAATATGTTTGGACGACAGATTGTAAGTTTCCAGGTCCATACTAACCCGGTAAGGATTGATCCAGGCATGAAACTCCATTCCCTGAGCGTGGGCTTCCTTGATCATATAGGCCAGAGGATCGAAGTCCGAGCCCGGAGCAATACCCTGGCGGCCGGTCAGCCACTTCGACCAGGGTACAAGCTTGGAGGGATATATCGCATCTCCCGTCGGCCTCACCTGCACAAAAATTGCGTTGATACCGATTTTTCTAAGCCGTGTCAACTGAGACTTAAATTCGGACCGGAGGGTGGCCGGATCGACCGTCGGCCGCTGGGGATAATCAATATTCAGTACCGTAGACATCCATACGCCCCGCATTTCCCGGGCCGGGGCCAGAGCCACTGCTACTTTGTCAGTCCCCCCTATTTTGGCTAACAAAGTAGCAATGGGAGTGGAAAACACAAAAGCTGCTACTAGTGGAATGATGGCAAATACAAGGAATTTCAGGTATTTCATGTGGCTAAGATTGTCAGAAAAAGACGAATATTTGTCAATATCCCGTCGCAAAGTTAAGAAGAGCATGGTTGGATGCCCCACGTTTATTAAGTTTGGGGATATAAATGAACAATAGATAACTCTTTATCCAGCATTCAGCCCTATATATCCAGCATTCGAATTCTTTTTGAGCTTATATACTCCTTCCTACAACTATTTATCGCCAGCTTTAATAGAAGCTTGGCACTTACTTTTCGCCCACCCTTCGGGCGACGAACAACCATTCTACGATGATCAAGAAGCTAACTATTTTTTTATTGCTCCTGTTACTTGCCGGAGCCCAATCGCTGGTGGCACAATCCACCACCGCCGCCGAGGAGTCCGCATTGCGGGAACTCAAAGTTAATTTCGCCGAACACGGCCTTAGTTCCACCGATGTAGCCGAACTACGGGTGGATAACAGTTACGTCTCCGGTGAGGTCACCCACGTTTACGTCCAGCAATTCTTTGAAGGCGTAGCCGTGCAGAATGCCCTGGCCGGCTTGCACTTCGACCGAACTGGTGAACTGCGTTTTCAGACTAACAATTTCGTTGCCGACCTGGAAAATCGCCTGCCCGGAGCGGTTAGCCCCTCCGTTAGTGCCCAAGATGCCGTAATGGCCGCCGTGGCCTCACTGAACATCAATGCTGCCGGACAACCGGTGCGACTGACCCAACAGGGCAACAAGCTCGTCTTTAGTTGGGCCAGCGCTTCAGCCAATCACCTGACCGCCCAGCTCCTGATTGGCCGGCTGAACGCCGACCGTGAGTTGCGCCTCGTCTGGCAAATTTTCGTGGAGCAGCGCAATACCGCCGACCTTTGGCTGGTACAGGTAGATGCCGCAACCGGACTGCCGGTACAACGCTTCAACCAGACCGTCTACTGTAGCTTCGATGTACCGGAAGCGGGAGCGGAGAAAGTTGCTCACCGTCATGGTCGCGACTGTTTTGGTGAATTGCCGGCACTGAACCCGAATCTGCCGGTCCACGAGTCCTTGCTGGAAACTGTGATCACCGACGGATCAGTCTATAATGTGTTTCCTTTCGGCATCGATGCCCCCAATGCTGCCGGACGCGAACTCATCAGTGAGCCCGCCGACCTGGAGGCTTCTCCTTTCGGCTGGCACGACGTCGACGGCGAAGAGGGAGCTGATTTTACCATCACCCGCGGCAATAACGTCTCTGCCTACGCCGACCGTAACGCTGACAACGCTCCAGACACGGGGCTGGACGTGGATGGAGGCGAAGAATTGGAATTCGATTTCTTCTACGAAGACAATGGAAGCCTTTCCCAGCTATTGCCCGCGGCAGTCACCCAGCTTTTCTACATGAACAATATGCTGCACGATTTTACCTGGCACCACGGCTTCGACGCCGCTTCCGGCAATTTCCAGCAAAACAACTACGATATGGGCGGCCTGGGTGGTGACCCCGTTAACGCCGAGGCCCAGGACGGCTCCGGCACCAACAATGCCAACTTCGGAACTCCACCCGACGGCAGCTCCGGTCGAATGCAGATGTTTATCTGGACCAATGGTGGCACGGGGGGTGCAGTTATCACGGAACCCAGCGATCTTGCGGGCAGCTACCCAGTAGGAACTGCGGCCTTTGGTCCGGCGGCCGGCTTTAGTGACCTGACCGGAGAAATCGCCCTGGCCTACGATGGGACCAACGATTCTTTGCTGACCTGTGAGGCAGTTGCTAACCCCGATGAAGTGAACGGGCATATTGCGCTGATCCTGCGCGGTGGCTGTACATTTGAACAAAAGACGTTAAACGCCGAAGCAGCCGGAGCCATTGGCGCCATCATTTGCAACCCCGAGAATCAACTGATCACCATGGGTGCTGGTGTCGACGGGCAAGACCCCGACATTCCGGCCATCATGCTGCGGGAGTCTGATTGTATTGAAATACGCGCTGCCCTGGCTGATGGCGAGAAGGTGATCATTCGTTTTCCCGAACTGCAAGGCATCGACGGCGATTTCGATAATGGTATCGTAGCCCACGAACTCGGACACGGTATCAGCAACCGACTGGTCGGTGGCCCTGGCAATACCAGCTGTCTTACCAACCAGGAGCAAATGGGTGAAGGTTGGTCCGATTTCTTCGCGCTGGCCTCCAGTCCCCTCAACGGGGCTACGGGTATTCCTACCGGCGGAGAGCCCCGGGGCATCGGTACTTTTGCCCTTGGTCAGGGACCAAACGGTAGCGGAATCCGCCGCCAGCCTTACTCTAACAATATGTTCGTCAATGACTTTACCTACGATGACGTAATCACCTCCGGCACTCCTCACCCCCTGGGAGAAATCTGGGCTACTACTCTCTGGGATATGTACTGGGCACTGGTGGACGTCCACGGTTTTGACGAAGACCTGATCAATGGCGAGTTGGGCAATAACATTGCCGTACGCCTGGTTATCGAAGGTCTGAAGCAAACCAAATGCAACCCCGGCATGGTAGACGGGCGCGACGGTATCCTGGCTGCCGACATGCTCATTTACGGCGGTGCCAACCAGTGTACTATCTGGGAAGCTTTCGCCCGTCGTGGCCTCGGCTTCAGCGCCGACCAGGGTAGCGGATTAGACAAGAACGATGGCGAAGAAGCTTTCGACCTGCCACCTTCCTGTATCCCGACCGTAAAAGTTATTAAAGAAACCAGCGTAACTACGGTAGAACTTGGTGAGTCATTCAACGTCCGGCTTACCGTCCGCAATGACAAGGATGAGGCCGTAACCGATGTTGTGGTCACCGATGAGATTCCCGCCTCCCTAATTGTTTTAGAAAGTAGCGTAGAAGGTGTCTCAGACTTCACCCTCACGGACAGCGAACTGAGTTTTACCATACCTGAACTGCTGCCGGGCGAAGAGGAACTGCTTCAGGTCACTTACTCGGCCGAGACTTCCATTGATCACAGCGTTAGACTCCTATTCGACGGTGGCGAAAACGGCGATGATGCCTGGACTACGGAAACCTTAAACAACCAGGGCAATGCTCAATGGGAACTATCCCAGGGAACTGATTTCGAGGGTAATTTTGCCTGGTTCGTACCCAACGTAGAAGCGGCCAACGACCAGGTACTTTACCTGACCGAACCACTTTCGCTGGAAGGCGAGGCTCCCGGTGTTCGTTTCTACACCCTGTATAATTCCGAAGCCGTTTTTGACGGTGGTATCATGGAGATTTCGATCAATAACGGCCAAAGCTGGGCAAACGTAGGAAACGAGCGTCTGATCCGCGGCAAGTACCGGGGAGAAGTGCAGGCTTCTGCCTTCAGTAGTGGTGTATTCGACCGCGATGCATACTGGGGGCGCACCGCACAATGGCGGGAGGTGCTCGTTGACCTCTCTGAATTTGCCGGACTGGATGTCCTGATGCGCTGGCGCTTCGGTTCCGATAACGGTGGAGCTGCCGACCCTGGCTTCCCCACTCCGGGCTGGTACATCGACAATATTGAATTGATGGATGTTTTCCGCTATAACGGGAAAGCGACTGTAACCACCGCCGAAGGTGACTTCAACGAAGGCTTTGGCCAGGAAGGTGGAGTATTGGTCGACACCGACATTTCCTCCGACCTCAATGAAACAGTTTCCGGAATTAGCCAGATGAGTGTTTACCCCAACCCTGCCGGTGATTTCATAAACGTCAGCATGAGCAGTCAGTTTAGTGAAGCTGCCAGCGTTCAACTTATGAGCGTAGAAGGCCGGGTGATTGCACGCAAAAGCCTGAGCCTGGTTAACGGAACGAATTCTACCGTTTTTAATACCAGTAACCTGGCTGCCGGGGTTTACCTGGTACAAGTAGTTGCTGCCGACCGTACGTACACCGAGAAAGTGACGATCAAGTAGATCGTAATACCAACCAGCAAATGCGCCCCGGATGATCTGACGATTATTCGGGGCGTTTTTATTGCTACTTGTGGGTCATTCATCAGCTTTCCCGTTAACTTCGTCGAAAGCAACCAACCTGGAACCCGTTAAGTTGGTTATAGTAACGTTTGTATAAACGACCATTATGTTTCAACAACGTCAATCCAACGGATCTCCCTTCAGTGGCATCATCGGCATTTTGTTTGCCGTGGTAGTCTTTTACCTATTGTTCAAGTTGGCGAGTTTCGTCTTTTCGATTCTCTGGTCACTGGCTCCCCTGATCTTCCTCGCTTCGTTGATCATCGACCACAAAGTCTTCACCAATTACGCCAACAGCATTTACGACCTGTTCAAGCGCAACTGGATGCTCGGCGTGGGAGCAGGAGTATTTAGCATAGTACTGTTTCCCCTCGTTTCTGTCTATTTGTTAGGCAAGGCACTCTTCAAGCGTAAAATGAACAAGGCCCGTGAAGAAATGGTAACCCGACGCGACGGTGAACTGATCGACTACGAAGAGATCGATTCCGAGATCATCGACATGGACCTGCCGCCGCCGCCGCCTCCCGCAGAACCACTACGCCGCGACCCACCGAAGGGAAGCAAATATGATGATCTATTCTAAGCTGGCTTTTCACAATTGCCACTGCCGCGCTTTTGCTGCTCTATTTGGGCTGGCAATGGCGTAGTTATTACTGGTGGCGGCGAGGAACACTTGAAGGGCTTCCTGAATCTGAAATTTCGCTTGACCGAGTCGGAGTAACTATATTGATTCCGGCCCGTAATGAAGAAGGGGTGATCGGCAATTTGCTCAGCGATTTGCTGATTCAGACTTGTTTGGGTGAGCAAGACGAGATCATCGTCATCAATGACCACTCTTCCGACGCTACCAGTCAGATTGCTGCTTCCTTCGATGACCCCAGAATACAGACAATTGACCTGGCAGATTTCATCGATGAGACCCAGCTTGTTGCCCATAAAAAGGCAGCAATCACTACGGGGGTCACCTTAGCCCGTAACGAGTGGATCGTTATGACCGACGCCGACTGCCACTGGCCGCCGGAGGTATTAACTACGATCAAAAATCAAGCGGGTAATTCGGGAGTCGACCTAATCTGTGGACCCGTATTGGTTAATGGTGCCGACAATCCGCTCACTGGTTTTCAGGGATTGGACCTCCTGGCCTATATTTTTCTGACCGCCGCCTACACCCACGCAAAACGGCCCATCCTGGCCAATGGGGCTCACCTGAGTTTTCGGAAAGAGTTATTCGAGCGTATCGGGGGTTATGCTGGTATTGATCATATTCCATCTGGCGATGATGTGTTGCTTTTACAAAAAGTCCGCCGCGAATCGCCCGCCTCCAAGGTCAGCTATCTCGCCTCATCCCGTGCGGTCGTATACACCGAAGCGATGACCACTTGGTCGGATTTCTGGCGACAACGTTTTCGCTGGGCGGGCAAAAGCGGGCATTACGATTCACCGGACCTGACTTTCGCTCAGGGGGTCAGCTTTCTGGTGGCCGCAATGCTGGTAGCGGGAACTTTGGTCGCTTTTTTTCTGCCCCTGCTTAGATTACCCATAATTGTATTCTGGTTGTTGAAAGGAAGCTTTGAATACCTCATCCTACGGCAACTGGCCAATTATTACCATCAGAAAAGCTTGTTGAAATTTTATCCGTTCGCCACTGTGTTTCAACCATTTTATCTATTGACCGTCGGCATTGCTACTTTGCTAGGCATAAAAGTGAGGTGGAGTGGACGTAAGCACTGACTTTAACAATCTGATTTTTAATTTTTTAGTCGATAATTGTATCTTTTCGAGGCTAACTGCATTGTAGAAACAAGATGTCACAACACGCATGGAATGTTAAGCCCGAGGGTGGGCGCAGGTGGACCATCGGTCTTTATCATGGCGATGAGACCGGCCACGTAATGGTCTACATCAACAACGTGATTACGCAAGTCGATTTTTCCGTCCGCGACGACCGTACCTACAGCACGTTGCTGGACAATGAACTCTGCAAGGTCACCATCACTAAAGAACCAGATGGTAGTTTCAGCTACGACTGCCAGCTCGACGAGGAAAAAATGGCCGCTAAACGCGCCGAACGTAAGCGAGCCGCTGAACTTGAGGCCAAACACGAACGCCAGCGATTACAGTTTGCGTTGGGGCTGATCGCCTTCATTTTGTTGGTGGCCTGGTGGATGAGTATATGAGGCAACAGGACAACGAGGGCATTAAGAAGTACAAGCGGTTTGTAGTTATATCCCCAAAAACCGCAATACCCCCTCCAATAACTCAAACCGTAAAGGCCCGTAGCCCAGCCACTCTCCGTCGGCTTCCACAACTAAGTCAGTTTTAGCCCCGATGGCAGTTACCTCAATCAACTTCGCGGAAGTACACACCACCCCCGGCACCCGTCCGATAGTATCCGTGTAAAAGCGCCAGCCGTTGGCCAGGATGGTCGGAATAGAGAGCGCCGGGGCATAGGTAAGGGCAAATGTTTTACCGTTAGGATCAGCTTGGGGAACCAGGCGCATCCCACCGCCATTATAGCGGCAGATGCCGATATTAATGGTGTGAAATCGGCTCCTGACCGGAGCAGCATCATCGAAGCGCAGTTCTAACTTCGGCGGCCGGTATTGCCGCAAATATGCTACAGTAAGCAGTGGGTATAACCAACGGTTTTTCAATTTACTATTTGCGGACTGCTCCACCACGTAGGCATCGTAGGCCATACCGGCCACATTGGTGAAGATGCGTTGCTCAGCCTGTCCTTTTGAGTTTTGGTAATGAATTAGCCCGAGGTTTTGCCGTTGCGGGCTACCATTTTTATAGTAATCGATCCAGGCCGCCAGCTTTCGGGGGATACCGTGCGTACGAATCCAGTCGTTGCCGCTACCAAGAGGAAGGAGGGCATATAAAACCTCGTGCAGCCGCGCCGCGCCGAGTGCCTCATAAAAGCCATTAATCACTTCCTGATGGGTGCCGTCTCCTCCCACGGCAATGATCTTTCTTACCCCCTGTTTCACCAATTCACTAGCCAATTGGCTGGCGTGGCCGGGGTACTCGGTCATACACTCGCCCATGCCGGGGAAAGCTACCAATAGCCGCTTCCGATATTCTTTCCAGTTACGCGCTCCCCTTCCGTTGGCCGCGGCCGGGTTGACGATAAAGTATGGTGACGCAAATTCAGGCAAAACAGGATGATAAAGAAGTGTGGGTAGTCGACAGCATAAAGATTATCGGCATTGCCAAAACTCTACATTCGGAAGTCCGAAATAGCTGGTTAGTCGCTAAAATGAGCAGAATATTACCAAAATCCGTACTTTCCGCATCTAACCTAAATAATTCGTCTATGATGCCCGCTTGGCTCGGCCATTTTATGCTTCGCCTCAACGGCATGAAGATCGTCGATCACAACAATGGCGACTGGCCAAAAAAATGCGTGGTCCCGACCGGCCCCCATACCAGTAATCGCGACTTCCCCTACGGGCTCTACATCCGCGCGGCCGTAAGTCAGTACATTCGTTTCGTTGGTAAATCCACACTTTTTAAAGGCCCCATGGGCGCTGCCATGAAATGGATGGGTGGCGTACCGGTAGAACGAACCAAACGGACCAATTTCGTCCAGGCCGTGGCTAACGTATTTAAGGAGCGGGAAGAATTCAAACTCTGTATTGCCATGGAAGGGACCCGTAGCAAGGTGGATAAATTCAAGACCGGTTTTTACTACATCGCCCGTACCGCCGACGTCCCCATGGTATTCTGCAAATTCGATTTTGGAAACAAGGTCATCGAATTCAGCAAGCCCTACTACCTCACCGGCAACGTCAGGGAGGACATGGATTTCATCTACCGCCATTTCGACGGGGTGAAGGGCCTCGTACCAGAGAATTCGTTTGATTATGATCCGGAAGTGGCGCTGGAAGGATTATAGACGCGCTTCGCGCTTGTGGACGCTCTGCTTGTGGACGGCCTTCGGCCTTTTAGACGATCGCTGAAGCGGTCTTTTGGAGGACTTATAATCCAAGGCTTAAAAACTCTCTGTTTAATTATAAGCCTCCAAAAGCGAAGGACGGGCGTCCAAAAGTCGCGCAGCGACGTCCAAAAGCGAAGCGTCCAAAAGAGCGTAGCCCGTCTACTTCCCAAAAGGGCGTAGCCCGTCTACTTCCACCCTTCTTTCTCCAAACGTTCAATTTTAACTTCCACCGCAGCCCGTAGATTTTCCTGATAATCGATCATTTTTTGGCGGATCGTTTCGTCCTGTGCACCCAGAATGCGTGCGGCCAACAAGCCGGCGTTCTTCGCACCGTCCAAAGCAACGGTTGCCACGGGGATTCCACCGGGCATTTGCAGGATAGAAAGTACACTGTCCCAACCATCGATGCTGTTACGGCTCTTGATGGGCACGCCGATCACCGGAAGTGGCGATAAACTGGCAACCATACCCGGCAGGTGAGCAGCTCCGCCCGCGCCGGCGATGATGACTTTCACGCCCCGGCCGTGGGCTTCCCGGGCGAAGGTGAACATCCGCTCGGCCGTACGATGGGCGGAGACGACGGTTACTTCAATTTCGATACCGAGTTCGGTCAATATTTCTGCGGCAGCGCGCATGACGGGCAGGTCCGAGTCGGACCCCATAATGATGGATACCATGGTTCTGGTTTTAGAGCCTGTGAGTGGTCAGCAAAATTAGCAAGCACTGGTTGGCAAGCAAATTTCAACATGTTTTAATTAAACGGTCTTTAGAACAGAATTCTACTTTTAGCGGTTTATGGTAATTTGAAGACCGTTAGAATAATAGACGTTCATTCCACAAAACTCCAGCGCCAAAGTCCTACCTTTGCGCTACAAATAAACTTTACCCATCAATGTCTGATGAAATTCAAAACGCCGGTAATAAAGGTTACATCCTGTTAGCTGGCTTCACGGCACTCCTTCTTTTCGTCATTCTCGTAGTTGGCATTTATAAAGCCAATATGGTAGGCGTCCCGGTAGTAGTGCGTTAGAGCCTTTGCTTCTCCTTCGTCAATTTCCCGCTTTTTTCACTTTGCTGATCTGCCTCGGCCTTCATTCCTGTATCCCCGATGTAGAAGAGGCTGCTCGTCTGGAGGCTCGGCTGAACGATCAGATTGAGATTGCCCACGGCATTACGACTTATTACAGCGATTCCGCGCTCGTTCGGGTAGTGCTCAAGGCCCCGACCATGGAAAACCTGTTGGATCCCAAAGATCCTCGCAAGCTCTTTCCCGATGGCTTACGCGTTACTTTTATCGATGAATTTGGCGACACCACCAGTGTGCTGACCGCCAAGGACGGCGTTTACCGGGAAAGGCAGAACCAGGTAGTTGTCCGTGATAGTGTGGTTTGGCAATCCACGGAAGGCCAGAAACTGGAAACCGATGAACTAACCTGGCAAGATGATGAAGAACGTATCCATACCGATCGCTTCGTAGTCATCACTCAACCAGATTTCATCATCTACGGCTACGGGCTCGAAGCCAAACAGGATTTTAGCGACGCCAAGGTCAATCAGGTTGTCGGGCGGGTTCCCGTCACTCGTCCAAGGGATGGTCAGCCGAGCGACGGCGCAACCAGTAATATCCCACCCCGATAATACACAAAGCGATCGCCAACCGCTGCCATAAATTATTGTAGCGCCAGTGAAAAGCCATCGTATTCACTGCGTTGGACTCACCCGGGCTTGCTCGATTTTCCTCCCCTGCCCACCAGTTTTCCGGATCAGCGTTATCCAGGTGTGCTGCCGCCAGTTCCAGACGATTTCCATGCTCCGGGAAACGGGCGACATCCACCGTGCTACCCCGCGGACCGTATAGGCCCATTTCTCCCGGCAGCCGCTTCAAAACATTCAGCTGGCCCACTAACACTGCTACCTTGTTAGCCAAAATAAATTCCCCGGCAAAGCGCTTTTGATCCCCGACCAACACCAGTTGCTCACCGGCCTCAATACTTACATTGGGCAGGCGCAGACTTTCACCATCTTCCTCTCCCCAGTATAGCAGCCAATCCCGCAGATCGATCCGTTCGTTACTCAGATTACGCAACTCGACCCAGGCACCACCGGACGTGCTGCTCGTGGCGATTTCATTGATGATCACCGCACCGGCCATATCATGTTCGACTTTTTCGAAGCGGGCGATGTACCGATAGGTTTTATCCTCCGTTAAATCAACGATGATCCGTGATCGGCGCCCATCTTCTCCTTCCCATCCTACAAAATGAAAGCCTGGGTCAGCTAAAGCACGCAGTTCTACTGGCAGACCAGAAAAATACCATCCGCGCCAGTGTGCTTGCTGCAAATGAACATTACTATTGAGCATCACTTTGCCCCCTTCGTTCTGGTAAATATTCAGCTCCCGGTCCTCCCCGGCTAAAGCAAATTCACGCAGATGCTCACGTAAATGGGCCGGCCGCTTTTCCGCGAATTCCAATAGACGATCCAGGTGCAAACGCCAGTAACTTTCTTTGAGGTTCCAGCGTGCCAACGCTCGGGGCATCTCCTTCTCAATAGCATTTGCGTGGGCCAGGATAGAAGTCTGCACGGCTTCAGTCGTAAAATCCGTTTGCAGGTAATCCAGGCTACGGTTCACGAAATTGGCGCGGTATTCCGGGTTGGTCAATAGCCGGCGCTGCAACAGCGTACTCCAGGGCGGGTTGGGCCAGGCCGGGCCGTTGGGTTCCGTCAGCAGGGCCAGGGTGTTGGCGGCGTAGGCCTCCGGATCGTGAAGCCCAAAGCCATAGTCCAGGTCGTATAAGATCCAGCGCCAGCGTTGGCGGCCGTTACGATCGGGCTGCCAGGGGCGGTAATAACGAATATTTCCGCCGGCGTCGCGGTTGTCGAAATAAGTTTGGGCAATCTGGAGGCGCATGAAATTATCCACGTCCATCAATTCCCCGATTTGCTGCATTTTTTGGCTATCAATGTAGCGATGCTGACGAAGAAGCCGGAGCATCTCCAGCCAGCGGCGATCAGTACCCGCCTTTACGGTAGATTCGTGTTCCAGCAAATCGAGGCTGTCACGGTGATAACCGTTGTGATCAGCTACGAAAGTACGGTTGATCTTTTCCCGGATGTGGTACAGTCCCCAGTACTCCCCGTTAATGTATAGTCTGGCGGGGCGATTAGCCTGGTGATCCATTTCCCAGCTGTTATTGCGCAATAAGTCACTCATCACCACGTCACGTATGTGGCTGCGCGACCAGTCCGAACCTCCGTTACGAAAGACGAGGTATTTGAAACTGTCCAGTTCTTCTTCACCGAAGACGGGATAATGCAGTCGGTCGGCACCGTAGCGTTTACGCCAGGAAACGGACAGTGATTTCTGCGGATGTAAGCGGCTCATCCCACCAAACAATCGATAGCCTACCCGACCGTGAAAGATGGGACTGCCGTTTGGCTCATACATATCCAGGTGGCCGGCAAATTCTTTGTGGGTCCAGAAATTGGCCCCTGGCATTTTCCAGTGGCTTTTATCCGCCCGCGGACCGGCGACGAACCAGCCGTGTACCGGATCAAAAAGTCGCCGACTATCGATGCCGACCGAAATCGTGGGCAACTCACTTGTCGGCTCGTCAACCAGGTAGCTTGTTCCGGTCTGAAAGAGTTCTTCTCCGTCAGTGGAGTAGGCTGCAACCCGTAACACCGTTGTTTGGTAAAAATGGAGTCGATCTCCGGTCCGGTAAGTCAGGCTCTGACGATCCGGCGCTGAGCCGTCAAGAGTATAGAACAAGCTTACTTCATCCTGAACTTGAATTTCCACCCGCACGCCTTCTTCACCGTACAGGCCGCCGGCCGGGAGGAAAGTTACCTGAGCTGGCAGTAACCAGCTAAGTAGAAGGCAGGCAAAGAGAAGCGGCAATAAGGTATAACTCTTATGATTAAGGGTATTCAGGCTGAGATTCTCAACCCGCTGCTTCATGGCGAATGCTACCACTCTACCCTACTTTCGGTGCCCACCCTGGCGCGTAGTCCCGTTGCCAAAGTGCTCTGGCCGCTTTGGACTCCGGCATTCCGTTCTCAGGATTAAGTTCCAGGGAATGACCGACCTTTTGGGCAATGTTGGCCAAATGGCAAGTGGTCACGCTTACGTTCGCCTCTTCAATGGGACTACGTAATTCCTCTTTACCACGAATGGCCTGGCAGAAGTTGTGAGCGTGTTTTCCATCCAGCGTGCCACCACCTTGGGTACCCATGGTGACGCTGCTGCCCCCTTCGGCCCCGGTACGGATTACATTTCCACGCAGATCATAGACGACGTAGCCTTCACGGTCCAGCATCACAGTACCTTCGGTCCCGTAGATCATTGCACCCCGGCCTTTGCCCCGGAAGGCGGAACCGTTACAGCTGCGACCTTCCCAGTTGATCGTTTTCCCGTCGGCGTAATCCCAATTAACGTTCTGAGTATCGTAGAACTCCCAGTCGTCATTAAAGTGCAGACGGCCACCGTTACTACTGACCTTCGTCGGATAACCGACCTGTAACGCCCAGCGGCAGACATCGACTTCGTGTGTACCGTTATTCAGTACTTCTCCGGTACCGTAATTCCAGAACCAATGCCAGTTGTAATGGACCAGGTTATCTCTGAACGGCTGACGTAGGGCCGGGCCCTGCCAGAGTTCGTAATCCAGCCACTCGGGAACCGGGGCCGGTTTGCCATTCCCGATAGAGCCTCGGGTATTGGCATACCAGGCTTTGGCATAGTAGGCTTTTCCGATCAGTCCGTCGTGTATTTCACCGATAATTCCCCGACTACTGTGGGCGGAACGTTGTTGATTCCCCATCTGAACGATCATACCAGGGTGATTATTCAGGGCCTTGAGCAGCATTTCTCCCTCAGCGGGGTTGTGGCTACATGGCTTTTCAACGTAAACGTGCTTCCCCGCTTGCAAACCCATAATGGTCATGGGTGCATGCCAATGATCGGGAGTAGCAATGACGATGGCATCAATGGATTTATCCTCCAGTAATTTGCGAAAGTCCTGCTCTCCTTTCGGTCTGGTTTTTCCGGCTTTTTCAACGGCATCCTGGCCTTTGGCAATAGCTCGGGTATCTGTATCACCAATGTGGGTCACCTGGCATCGATCAGTGCCGGCAAAAGTCCCGCTCAGCGATACTCCACGGCTATTTGTGCCTAAGACCGCTGCGTTGATCCGGTCATTAGCGCCCAGAATACGGTTGTAACTATAAGCGGAACCGGGAATACTCAGGCCGGCAACCACCAGCGCTCCGTTACGAATGAATGTTCTACGATTTGGCATGCTATGGGTTTTAAAGTTCTCTGATCTTGATAGAGCGAAAATCGACAGCGTCACCATGGTCCTGTAGCAGGATCGGCCCGGCGGGCCAGGTTCCGAACCCTTCCCAATCACGGTACTTGCTGTAATTGACCAAGGCGCTAAATACCTGACTGAACCGATCGTACTCTACCACCTTGTATCCGTTGAGCCAATGCTCTACCTGCCCCCCTCGTACGAGGATACGCCCCCGATTCCATTCGCCAATCTTGATCTCCTTACCCCGGCCGGGAACGTCCAGTACTTTGGCAGTAATGAGATCATAGAGCGAGCCGGCAGTACGGTTACCCGCTACGCCTTTTTTGGCATCCGGGTGCTGCTGGTCGTCCAGGATCTGAAATTCCAGGCCAATGGCGGAGCCCGCTCCTTTATTCAAACTGGGATCAACAAAGTATTTGACACCACTATTAGCCCCCAGGCTTGGTTTGAATTCAAATTGAAGATCAAAATTGGAGTAGTGGTCAATTGTCACGATGTCACCACCGTTAGTCGATTCACCGCCGTCACTGGCCGTTACACTTAAAACACCCTCGTTAATTGTCCATCCCTTCTTTGGGAAGTCATCCATTTTTGCGCCCCGCCAGCCAGCGCTGCTTTTTCCGTCCCATAACAGCTTCCAACCGAGTCGGGCTTCTTCTTCACTGATTGTGTTAGGGATCAGGTTGACCACCGGGCCGAGTGCTTTGCTCTTCCAGCGATCCGCTACGGTGGCGTTTTCCTTGATCCTGATCTTGCGAAAGCTGACCGATTTACCTTCCATATTGTCTCCCCAGGGAGCATGAACTTGCAGACAGATCAAGCCTTCGCTGTCCATTGCATCGATCAGGTTACTAACCGGCTGACCATTGATATAGGTCCTGAGCTGTTGGCCAATCGCCTCGATCCGTACCTTGTTCCACATTCCTTGTTGAAAAGCGGTTCTGGCCTCAGGGAAAGGATGCAGGGGGTAGATCCAGCCACGGCGGGCTTCGTCGTAAATTCCACCCGTGTAGGCCCTGGGGCCGGGGTCGATTTCCATCTGGTAACCGTAAATACGGCGAATGTCTCCTTGTTTCCGGTGCTGGGCACGTACCATCACCCCGGAGTTCAACAGTGCTTCCAGAAAAAATTCCAATTCTAATACGAAGTCTCCGTAGGGACGGTCGGTACACAAAAAGGTATTATTACGCTCGGGTACGCAGGTACCTATGATGGTTTCCCCCTCAATTTCGAATGGGGCATCACCGCCGTATTTTTCCCAATTGTTCAGGTTCTGGCCATTAAATAAATTAGTCCATTCACTCTCCTGAGCGATAGTAACCGAACTGAACAAGATAAATGTGAGCAAGCTTCCTAGATAGCGGTGGTATTTCATGCTTGCCAAAATAGAGAAATTAATTTAGTGGTCAATATTTTGGCTAGCAAAGTAGCAGTGTTTTCCTCGCTGCTTAAGCAAACATTGCTACTTTGTCAGCCACCCTCTGATTATCGCCGCTATTGAACTGCAGCAGGCAATCGAATGGTGGCACCAAGGTGCAATCAAACAAATTGGTGATTACAGATTTCCCGTATTTCTCTTCTGCGTCCGGGGTGTAAAGACTACGTTCACCATTGATCCGGCGAACACTTTCCGACTTATTTCAACTTGTAAAAATACGCTAGTTAAATGGTCCCAATTTCACCAACCCCGGCTTGATTCAAATTTATCTGACGAGACTAGCTGCTCCGTCAGCAATCCATAATGCCAGCCGAAGACCGTTGTGCGATATAGAAGGTAGGTAGCGGTGAGCGATCCGTTATCCGCGTTTTGGAAGTTCAGTTTACTCCGTCGGTCAATTTCCAGCTTCACCATTTCCCGGCCCGTGGAACTAACGACTACGAAGCGGTCGCTCCAAATACCCTAAGAGTTCAATACCGTCCGTAATTCCAGGCTATCGGTACCGGTGATGCGAATTTCCGCTTACAAATTTTGGTAACCTAACTAGCCGCGGCAGCTTGCCGGTACTGGTGATGAGCGACAAAGGCTGTATAGGTCACTAATTCCGTCAATAATCCCGGCTCAATAGTTTCATCCCACTCCTCCAAAATAAGGTCATTGGAAAATTTACGCCAGCTCCATTCCGATTTCATTCTGACCAAAACATTATCCTGCTCGTCAAGAATTTCGTAGTTCCAGGACATAATCCCCTTCCGCCTGATATAATATAACTTTTGTGCCTCTCCATTTAAAGCATCCACGAATTGCAATTCACTTTTCCGGCACAACTTAATCTTACCGATCTCGCGGGTACCGTTGCGCAAAATGGAAAACTTCGTTCCCCAGAAATTTTCGCGCTTAATGTCGAATTTTCTCGTGCCGATCGTCACCTCCGCACAGGAAGACATCCAGCCAGGGTAATTTATGAAGGCCAGGGTATTCTCCTTTTCGGTGACCGAGATTTTACGGCGGGTGAAAGTGTTGACTCTCATGTTGTACTACTTTGGAATATAAATTAGTCCCCGCAGCTATAATCGTCCAGTTGTTTCGAGTAGTATCCCGGATGTTTCGACGAAGGGTTGGCTGATTTTACGAAAAGACGCAGAAGGATACAGAAAATGTATTCTCGGCTCTGGCGAGTGGTGTCGAAGGAGCCAACTTAAGAATCAATCATAGATCAATAAGATTCGGATAGGCTATTACATACTTCCTACAGTGAAGTTGCAGGTGCGAAAGCACATTCTCTTCACACCAACAGCTTATAGCGGGTCTCCGAAGGACACACTTTCCTAATTGAAAAAAGCCATCACCCCGCAGGGCAATGGCTTTCATCATTTCAGTATTTTGAAGAACTAAGTCGGAAAATTACTCCCCGATCTCGATCTCTTCTTCTTCGGCAGCGGCGAAGGCAGCCTGGCGGGCTTCCCACTCCTTCTGCGCTTCCTGGGTCGTAACGAACAGGCGATCGTATTTGCGCTGTCCGGTACCGGCAGGAATTCGCTTACCGACGATAACGTTCTCCTTGAGTCCCATCAGGAAGTCCTGCTTGGCGCCAATGGCAGCCGTGCTGAGTACTTTAGTGGTTTCCTGGAAAGAGGCGGCACTGATCCAACTTGGCGTACCGAGGCTGGATTTGGTGATACCTTGTAGCAGCGGGCTACTGGTAGCCGGCATGGCGTCGCGGTAGGCTGCGACTTTGCTGTCGTTACGCTTCAGGTAGCTGTTTTCTTCCCGCAGCTGACGCATGCTTACGATCTGGCCCACGCGGAGCTTCTCGCTGTCGCCGGCGTCAGTGATGTACTTCTTGTCGAAGATCCAATCGTTCTGCTCGAAGAATTCGTAGCGTTCTACGGCTTCCCCTTCCAGGAAGGTCGTATCGCCCGGATCTTCGATCAGTACACGGCGCATCATCTGGCGTACAATTACCTCGATGTGCTTGTTGTTGATCGTGATACCCTGTGAGCGGTAAACTTCCTGTACACCGTTAACCAGGTAAGCCTGCACGGCGAATGGTCCGGAAATGTTCAGAATATCGCGGGGGGCAATGGCACCGTCAGACAGTGGCATACCGGCGCGAACGAAATCCTGATCCTGTACGAGGATGTGCTTGCTCAGGTTGATCAGGTACTTGCGGCGCTGACCGTCCTTGGCTTCCACGATCAGTTCGCGGTTACCACGCTTGATCTTCTTGGAGAAAGTGACAATACCGTCAATTTCACTCACCACAGCCGGGTTGCTGGGGTTACGAGCCTCGAAAAGCTCGGTTACCCGTGGCAGACCACCGGTGATATCCGCAATCTTACCCAGTTTCCGGGGAATCTTGACGATCTTCTCACCACTCTTCACTGCGGCACCTTCGTCGATGCTGATGTAAGCACCCACTGGCAGGTTATAGCTGCGTAGCTCCTCTCCGTCTTTGTTGACGATGCGGATGGTTGGGATTCTTTTGCGATCACGGGTTTCGATTACGACCTTCTCGGCGTAGCCGGTCTGGTCATCACGCTCTACCCGGAAGGTTACACCTTCTTCAATGTCGGTGAACTGGGCAATACCTTCGAATTCGGAAACGATCACGGCGTTGTAGGGATCCCATTCACAGATCACGTCTCCTTTTTTGATCTTGTTGCCGTCCTTGACGAACAAGTTCGCACCGTAAGGAATGTGTACTGTAGAGTAGACTTTGCGGGTTTCCTCATCCAAAATACGGATCTCTCCGGAACGGGACAGGACAACCTCTTGCTCAACGCCTTTATCATCCTTGGCCGTCGTGGTAGACACACCGTCGAATTCCATAATACCGTTGAACTTGCTCTCCGAAGTGCTCTCCTGTCGGCTTACACTGGCGATACCACCAACGTGGAAAGTACGCAGGGTCAGCTGAGTACCGGGCTCACCAATGGACTGGGCGGCGATGATACCAACGGCATCACCCATTTCCGCAATCCGGCCAGTGGCCAGGTTCTTACCGTAACACTTGGCACAAACGCCACGTTTAACGTCACAGGTAAGTACGGAGCGAATGGTTACCTCCTCGATACCCTCTTCCTCGATGTAATCGGCAGTCTTCGGCGCGATATACTCGCCGGCAGCAACGATTACCTCTTCGGTCACGGGGTGAACGATATCATAAAGCGTATAACGACCAGCAATCCGGCTGCTTAACTGCTCAACGACCTTATCATTCTCCTTAAGGGCAGTCGTGTCCATACCGCGCAGGGTATCACAATCGTCTTCCATGATCACTACATCCTGAGAGACGTCAACAAGACGACGCGTCAGGTAACCGGCATCCGCTGTCTTAAGGGCCGTATCGGCCAGACCTTTACGGGCACCGTGAGTAGAGATAAAGTACTCGAGTACGGAAAGTCCGTCCACGAAGTTGGAAAGGATTGGGTTTTCGATAACTGCGGGACCACTGTCACCGGATTTCTTCGGCTTGGCCATCAGTCCACGCAGACCACACAGCTGCTTGATCTGCTGCTTGGAACCACGGGCACCGGAGTCCAGCATCATGTAGACGGAGTTGAAACCTTGCTTGTGCTCGGCCAGTTCCGCCATCAGCGTATTGGTGATCTCGTTATCGGCGAAAGTCCACTTATCGATGATCTGGTTATAACGCTCGTTGTTAGTGATCAGACCCATGTTGAAGTTGTCCATCACACCGTCGACCTCGCTCTGGGCGGTATCGAGAATGTTCTGCTTCACAGTCGGTTCGATCAGGTCACCGAGGTTAAACGACAGTCCACCTTTGAAGGCCCAGTAAAAGCCCATGTCCTTGATCTTGTCAAGGAAGATAGCGGTTACCTTGAAGCTGGTGCGCTCCAGGATATCGCCAATCACGACTTTCAGGTTCTTCTTGGTCAGCAGCACGTCAACGTAGGGAATACCTTCGGGTACGTGCTCGTTGAACAGGACGCGACCAGTAGTGGTATCGACCAGCTTCTTAACGAGTTTACCTTCTTCATCCTCTACCAACACACGGCACTTGATCTTGGCGTGTAGATCCAGGCGGCCTTCGTTGTAAGCGATCTTTACTTCCTCAGCGCTGTAGTATTTGCCATTCTCACCGGGTACCGGACGCTCTTCGCTGCCGGTACGCTCTTTGGTGATGTAGTAAAGACCCAGTACCATATCCTGAGAAGGAAGAGTTACCGGCGTACCATTCTGGGGGTTCAGCATGTTGTGGCTGGCCAGCATCAGTACCTGGGCTTCCAGGATGGCAGCTTGGCTCAACGGCACGTGAACGGCCATTTGGTCACCGTCAAAGTCAGCGTTGAAAGCACCACAGACCAACGGGTGAAGCTGGATGGCCTTACCCTCGATCAATTTAGGCTGAAAAGCCTGAATGGAAAGACGGTGAAGCGTAGGGGCACGGTTCAACATGACCGGGTGACCTTTCAGAATGTTCTCCAGGATCTCCCAGATCACGGGTTCTTTACGGTCAACAAGTTTCTTGGCTGATTTCACCGTCTTCACGATACCGCGCTCGATGAGCTTACGGATCACGAAAGGCTTGAACAGCTCAGCGGCCATCCCTTTCGGAATACCACATTCGTGCAGTTTCAGCGTTGGACCTACTACGATCACGGAACGACCAGAGTAGTCAACCCGCTTACCGAGCAAATTCTGACGGAAACGACCTTGCTTACCTTTCAGGATATCGGAGAGCGACTTCAACGCACGTCCACCCTCGGCCTTTACGGCGTTGGATTTCCGGCTGTTGTCAAAGAGGCTGTCAACGGCCTCCTGGAGCATCCGCTTCTCATTCCTCAGGATAACTTCCGGAGCTTTGATCTCCAGCAGGCGCTTGAGACGGTTGTTCCGGATGATCACCCGACGGTACAAGTCGTTCAAATCGGAAGAGGCGAAACGACCACCATCCAGCGGCACCAGCGGACGCAGTTCCGGTGGAACCACGGGCAAGTACTGGATGATCGTCCATTCCGGCTTGTTCGTAATATTTTTCTGGGCTTCGCGGAAAGCTTCAACTACGCGCAAGCGCTTGAGAGCCTCGCTTTTCCGCTGCTGGCTGGTTTCCGTATTGGCCTGATGGCGCAAGTCGAAAGACAGTTGGTCCAACTCCAGTTGCATCAGGAGGTCGTAGACGGCATCGGCACCCATTTTGGCGACGAATTTGTCCGGATGATCGTCTTCCAGCATCTGGTTTTCAGCCGGCAGAGTGTCCAGAATATCCAGGTACTGCTCTTCGGTCAACAGCGTTTTGTGCTGTACGTCCTCGGAACTACGGATACCCGGGTTGATGACTACGTAACGCTCGTAGTAAATAATGCTTTCCAGATTCTTGGAACTGAATCCAAGCAGGTAAGCAATTTTGTTGGGCAGGCTCTTGAAGAACCAGATGTGCACCACGGGTACGACCAGCTTGATGTGGCCCATCCGCTCGCGCCGCACTTTCTTCTCGGTGACCTCAACACCACAACGATCACAAACGATCCCCTTATAACGGATTCGCTTGTATTTGCCACAGTAGCACTCGTAGTCCTTTACGGGACCGAAGATGCGCTCACAGAACAGACCGTCACGCTCGGGCTTGTACGAGCGGTAATTGATAGTCTCTGGTTTTAGCACCTCCCCGTAGGAGCGCTCCAGGATATCATCCGGGCTCGACAGACTGATCGTGATCGCGTCAAAGTCCTGCTTCTGCAGATTAGTTTTCTTCTTAAATGGCATACGCTAATTAAGGTTAAATAGGATTTTGGCTAACAAAGTAGCAAGGTTGGTGAAGATGACAGGCGCTAGATAATAGACGCTAGACTGTACTAGCATCTAGCGTCTGGCATCTAGTGTCTCTAACTCAAAACACTGCTACTTTGCTAGTCAAAATCGATTAACTCACGCCCCGAAGGACAGAGAAAATATTTTTCAAAACACCCACTCACCCATCGGTGAATGAAAAGCCCGGGAGCTTAGTCGAACTTCACGTCCAACGCCAGACCACGAAGTTCGTGGACGAGTACGTTGAAGGACTCCGGAATATTTGGTTCCGGCAGGTTGTCGCCTTTAACGATGGCCTCGTAGGCCTTGGCGCGTCCCTGAATGTCATCCGATTTGATGGTAAGGAGCTCCTGCAGGATGTGGCTGGCACCGAAGGCTTCCAGTGCCCATACCTCCATCTCACCGAAGCGCTGACCACCGAACTGGGCCTTACCGCCAAGCGGCTGCTGGGTAATGAGGGAGTATGGTCCGATAGAACGGGCGTGCATCTTGTCATCCACCATGTGGCTGAGCTTGAGCATGTAGATCACTCCTACCGTAGCTTGCTGGTGGAAACGGTCGCCCGTCTCACCGTCGTACAGATAAGCCTGACCCAGTGATGGCAGCTTGGCCTGTTGGATGTACTCCTCAATCTCGGCCTGGCTGGCTCCGTCAAAGATCGGCGTACCGAACTTCATTCCGAGTTTTTCACCAGCCCATCCGAGAACAGTCTCGAAAATCTGGCCCAGGTTCATCCGGGATGGTACACCCAGTGGGTTCAGAATGATGTCTACCGGCGTTCCGTCTTCGAGGAATGGCATGTCCTCATCACGAACGATACGGGAAACAATACCCTTATTACCGTGACGACCGGCCAATTTGTCTCCTACCTTCAGCTTGCGCTTCTTGGCCAGGTAAACTTTGGCGAGCTTCAATACACCGGCTGGCAGTTCATCACCGACGCTGATGTTGAAGGTTTCACGCTTATAGCGGCCAACTTCCTCATTCACCTTAATGCTGAAGTTGTGCAGCAGACGGGCGATGAGTCCGTTGTTCTCGTCCTGAGTGGTCCAACCGGAGTAATCGATGGCAGTGTAATCAACCTCACGCAGCAGTGTCTGGCTGAACTTCTCCCCTTTCGGGATGATGCTCTCACCGTAGATGGTGCGTACGCCCTGGCTGGTTTTACCCTTCACCAGTTGGTAAAGCTTGTCGACCAGGATGGTCTTGAGCTCGTTAAGGTTCACTTTATGTTCGTTCTCCAGCTCTTGCAGCTTGATCTTCTCGGCGTCCTTCTGGGCCTGGTCCTTTTTGGTCCGGCTAAAGAGGTCTTTACCGATTACGACACCTTTCAATGACGGAGGCGCTTTCATGGAAGCATCCTTTACGTCACCGGCTTTGTCGCCGAAGATGGCACGGAGAAGTTTTTCTTCCGGAGTCGGGTCGCTCTCCCCTTTCGGAGTGATCTTACCGATCAGAATGTCACCTTCCTTTACCCAGGCTCCAACGCGGATGATACCGTGTTCGTCGAGATCCTTGGTTGCTTCCTCGGAAACGTTAGGGATATCATTGGTCAGTTCTTCCTCACCCAGTTTGGTGTCGCGCACGTCCATTTCGAAGTGCTCGATGTGCAGACTGGTGAAGATATCTTCACGCACTACGCGCTCACTGAGCACGATGGCATCCTCGAAGTTGTAACCTTTCCAGGGCATAAAGGCTACCTTCATATTCTGACCGAGAGCCAATTCACCCTTGTCGGTTGCGTAACCGTCACAGAGGATCTCACCCTTCTTAACCTTCTGTCCACGACGGACGATTGGCTTGAGGTTGATACTTGTTCCCTGGTTGGTCCGGAGGAACTTGGTCAGTTTGTAGGTTTTCTTGTCGTCTTCGAAAGAAACCAGACGATCCTGATCGGTCCGCTCGTAGCGAACGACAATTTCATTGGCGTCCACGTATTCGATGACCCCCGCGCCTTCGGCGTTGATGAGCATACGACTATCGCGGGCCACTTTGCCTTCCAGTCCGGTACCCACGATAGGTGAGTTCGGGCGGATCAGCGGTACAGCCTGACGCTGCATGTTGGAGCCCATCAGGGCCCGGTTGGCATCGTCATTCTCCAGGAACGGAATCATGGAGGCAGAAACACCCACAATCTGGTTTGGAGCAACGTCCATGTATTCGATCTCGCTCGGCTCCAGTACCGGGAAGTCACCGTGCTCACGGCACTTGATCCGGTCACTGAGGAAAGCACCGGTTTCATCAACCGGGGCATTAGCCTGAGCGATCTTTTTATAATCCTCTCCTTCGGCACTCAGGTAGATCGGCTCGCCGTCCATCTGGACTTTGTCTTCGTCTACGGCACGGTAGGGAGTTTCCAGGAATCCCATCTTGTTCACTTTGGCGTGAACACAAAGGGTAGAGATCAGACCAATGTTCGGTCCCTCCGGGGTCTCAATGGTACAGAGACGACCGTAATGACTGTAGTGAACGTCCCGTACCTCGAAACCTGCCCGCTCGCGACTCAGACCACCAGGTCCGAGGGCGGAGATCCGCCGTTTGTGGGTGATTTCAGAGAGTGGGTTTGTCTGATCAAGGAATTGCGACAGCTGGCTGGTACCGAAGAAAGAGTTGATCACGCTGGACAGTGTCCGGGCGTTGATCAGATCGATCGGGGTGAAGACCTCGTTGTCACGTACATTCATCCGTTCACGGATCGTACGGGCCATCCGAGCCAGACCTACACCGAATTGGGCGTAGAGCTGCTCACCCACGGTACGTACCCGGCGGTTGCTCAGGTGATCGATATCGTCGATGTCCTCTTCCTGGTTCATCAATTTAACCAGGTACTTGACGATGGAGATGATATCTTCCTTAGTCAGTACGAGGGTATCAATGCTGGTGTCATTCTCCAGCTTACGGTTGATCTTGTAGCGACCTACCTCACCAAGGTTGTAGCGCTTATCGCTAAAGAACAACTTGTCGATGATACCGCGGGCGGTTTCTTCATCGGGTGGGTCACTGCCCCGTAACTGGCGGTAGATGTACTGTACTGCCTCCAGTTCCGAAGAAGCAGGATCTTTTTGCAGTGTATTGTAAATGATGCTGTAATCCATACCGACGTTCTCCTTCTGCAGGATCACTTTATCGATACCGTCAGCACCAAGAATCTCCTTGATATTGTCCTCCGTCAGAATGGTGTCACGTTCGAGAATGATCTCGTTACGTTGCAGCTCTACGAGCTCACCGGTATCCTCATCCACGAAGTCCTCGCTCCAAGAGCGGAGGACCCGGGCGGCCAGCTTGCGACCAACAGCGCCCTCAAGAGCTTCCGTGGTGTTGGGGATCTCATCGGCGAGATCGAACAGGTCCAGGATAGCCTGGTCGGTGTCGAAGCCAATGGCCCGCAGCAGGGTGGTAACGGGGAACTTTTTCTTACGATCGATGTAAGCATACATCACCGTATTGATATCGGTGGCGAATTCCATCCATGCTCCTTTGAAAGGAATGACCCGGGCGCTGTAAAGCTCCGTGCCATTGGGGTGGAAGTTGCGACCGAAGAATACACCGGGTGAACGGTGTAACTGGGAAACGATGACCCTTTCGGCTCCGTTGATCACGAAGGTACCCTTGGGGGTCATGTAGGGAATGTTACCCAGGAATACATCCTGCACGATGGTCTGGAAGTCTACGTGTTCCTCGTCGTTACAGGATAGTTTGAGCTTGGCCTTCAACGGAACGCTGTAGGTCAAACCACGTTGCATACACTCAGGGATGGTGTAGCGGGGTGGGTCCACGAAGTAGTCGAGGAACTCAAGATTGAAGATATTACGGGTATCCGTAATGGGGAAGTTTTCCTGAAATACACGATAGAGACCTTCACTGATTCGGTTTTCGGGAGTTGTTTCCAATTGGAAGAACTCCTGAAAGGATTTCAGTTGGATCTCAAGCAGATCAGGATAGTGCGACGTGAGTTTGATCTTTCCAAAACTCACGCGGCGCTCTTCGGCATTAAGTAGCTGGCCGTTTGACGTCATTGGCGGTTATCCTTTTTAAACACGACGATATCCTTCCGCGGTGGATACGGTGGTGCTTGGTGCGCTAAAGAGTAAGCTCGATTGAATATAATGTTGCGGGAATTGCGAACTATATATACAAACCGGCGGAGGTAAAAGTTTGCCCGTTAGCAAACTTTATAAGTTTTATTGATATACGCAACAAGGCCTAGCGGAATGACCAAAGCCATTTGCTAAGCCAGCGCGGGCCGAACGGTTAAATATTCGCCCGAATAGCGTATGTCGGTACGGCTCGAAAGCCAAAAGTTATCCGGATTTTTGACGGTTCCAGATGAACCGGGAGTAGTCAGCAAAAAGGGATAACGGGAGCGATCCGGAGAACGCTCCCGTAACCCTTCGGGCAGTATGGAATTACTTCAGCTCCACAGTGGCACCGGCTTCCTCAAGGGCAGCTTTGATGCTTTCTGCTTCAGCTTTGTCTACGCCTTCCTTGATGGTGGTTGGAGCACCGTCTACCAGTTCCTTGGCGTCTTTCAGGCCAAGACCCAGGAGGGACTTTACTTCTTTCACAACTTTCAGCTTGCTACCGCCAGCTGATTCCAGGACAACGTCGAATTCGGTTTGCTCAGCAGCAGCTTCGCCACCACCGGCAGCTCCACCACCTGCTACTGCTACTGCAGCAGCGGCTGGCTTAATTCCGTATTCGTCTTCCATGATTTGCACCAACTCGGTTACGTCCTTGATAGTCAGTTCTACGAGTTGTTCGGCAAGTGCTTTGATGTCTGCCATAATAAAAATGTATTTAATAGTGATACGATAATAGAGTATCGCGTATCAGCTTGGAAGCCAGTTAATTAGTTAAAATTCTGGTGGTAAGAAGTCCGCTAGCAGTAGATACTATCGGGCTACCGACAACCATACTATGGAGCCGTGGGCGATTAAGCCTCGGCCTTTTCCTCGATTGCTTTGAGGAGGTTGACCACGTTTTGGCCACCGCTCTGGAGACCACCGAGCAGGTTTTGCATCGGGCTCTGGAGCAGGGTAAGCACGTCAGCCAGCAAGTCTTCGCGAGACTTGAGGGTAGAAAGGGTGTCGAGCTGATCATCTCCGCGGTATACGGAGCTGGCAATGTAAGCAGCCTTCAGGATTGGTCGCTCACCTTTCTCACCACGAAACTCCTTGATCACCTTCGCCGGAGCGTTGGCTACTTCAGAGAACATCAGGGCAGTCGGGCCTTTGAGGGCATCGAATACAGCACTGTAGTTGCTCTCTTCAGGGAGCTGTTCCATAGCTTTAACAGCCAAGGTATTCTTGACCACTTGCATGGTGATGCCTTTTTCAAAAAGGGCACCGCGCAGATTATTTACTTCGGCAACGCTCATCTGAGAAGCGTCGGTGATGTAGAAGAATTCGTTATTTTCGAACTTTTCCTTCAACGCCTCAATAGCCGCTGATTTTTCGTTCTTAGTCATCGTTTAGCGTATTTGGGCGTTATGCAATGGATTTCGGATCGATCTTCACGCCGGGGCTCATCGTGGAAGCAGCCGTAACTGACTTCATGTAGACACCTTTCGCACTGGATGGCTTCATCCGGTTAAGGGTACCCAGCAGCTCGTTGGCGTTGTCGGTAAGTTTCTCGGCAGAGAAAGACACGCGACCGATGGAAGAGTGAATGATCCCGAATTTGTCGACCCGGAAAGCGATCTTACCGCCTTTCACGTCGGTAACAGCGGCACCTACATTCATAGTTACCGTGCCAGTTTTCGGGTTCGGCATCAGGCCACGAGGACCGAGTACACGACCTAGACGACCAACTTTGGCCATCGTCTGGGGCATAGCAACTACGACATCGAAGTCGGTCCAGCCACCCTGTACCTTGGCGATCAGGTCATCCAGGCCAACGTGGTCGGCACCGGCATCCTTAGCTTCCTGCTCTTTGTCGGGGGTTACAAAAGCCACCACGCGCTTAACCTTACCGGTTCCGTGGGGCAGCGTGACCGTACCGCGCAGGGCCTGGTCAGCTTTACGTGGATCGATACCGAGGCGGACGTGTACATCAACGGAAGCGTCGAACTTCGCGGTGTTGACCTCCTTGACCAAAGCCATAGCTTCATTCAGGCTGTACTCCTTGGTGGCATCGATCTTGGCATTAGCGGCTTGGCGCTTTTTGCTCAATTTAGCCATAATATAAAAATTTGAGGTGATTATCGTGCCGCCCTGCGGCGGCACTCCCTTCAGTTAAAAGTTTCGGTTCTATGCTTCGGCTTCGTCAGCTCCCCAAGGAGGAGTACCCGTTACGACTACCCCCATGGAGCGGGCAGTACCAGCCACCATTTTCATAGCGCTTTCGATTTTGAAAGCGTTCAGGTCAGGCATCTTGTCTTCGGCGATGGCGCGCACCTGGTCCCAGGTTACTTTGCCAACTTTATCGCGGTTAGATTCGGAAGATCCCTTTTTGAGTTTGGCAGCTTCCATCAACTGCACGGCAGCCGGTGGCGTCTTGATAACGAAGTCGAAGGACTTGTCTTTGTATACGGTAATAACTACCGGGAGAACTTTACCCTGCTTGTCTTGGGTAGCTGCGTTGAAACGCTTACAGAACTCCATGATGTTCACCCCTTTGGCACCCAGTGCGGGACCAACCGGAGGAGCAGGATTAGCGGCACCGCCGCGGACCTGAAGTTTGATGAAAGTTTCTACTTCCTTAGCCATAATAGCTTGTTTTTGTCGTTCAGACGAATCCGTTGCTTTAAACGGTTAATTCTCCGACTAAAAGTTTAACATTAAATGATCGGCAGTTGGCCAGGCCACCGGCTTTCAGGAGCATTGCTACTTTGAAGTCCAAAGCAACCGTACTCCGGCCAAAAATCTAGGATTGCTTTTCGACCTGCATGAAGTTGAGTTCAACCTCAGTACCACGACCGAAAATCTTGACAATCACTTTGAGTTTCTTTTTCTCTTCGTTCACTTCCTGGATATCACCTACGAACTCGTTGAAAGGTCCATCGATAATCTTCACGGTTTCGCCCACGATGAATGGTTCGATCATGGTGTCTCCGGCTTCCAGGCTTTCGTCCACCTTGCCGAGCAAACGGTTGGCTTCGGAATCGCGCATGGGGATCGGGTTAGCTTTCCCCAGGAAATGGATGACGTTGGGAATGTTGGAGATCGTGTCGACCACTTCGGCGTTCATCTTAAAGGAGTCCGCCTCAACGAGGATGTAACCGGGGAGGATGTTGCGCTCGCTGATCACCTTCTTACCGTTACGGATCTTGTAGACCTTCTCGGTGGGTACGATGATCTGGGTAACGCGTTCTTCCCACTGTCGGCGGGAAATCTCCAGTTCGATCCTTTCCTTGATCTTTTTCTCTTTGCCACTAATGACGCGGAGGGAATACCATTTCTTATCGTCTGCCATGAGTTATTGCTAGGCGTTGCCGTAGATGAAGTCCGTGCCCGTTTTCCAAACCAGGTCCATCAGCAAGATGATCAGGGCGAAGATTACGGAGCCGACCAACACCAGTACGGTGTTACTCTGTAGACTGGAAAAGCTGGGCCAAGTCACGTTGTACATGAGCTCGTTGTAGCTTTCCCGAATATATAATTTCAACTTTTCCATAAGAGTGCGTTGCACGTCCTGAAAAAAACACTTGCGTTTTCCAGAACAAGTTTGGCACGGGTAGAGAGACTCGAACTCCCAGCCCCTGGTTTTGGAGACCAGTGCTCTACCAATTGAGCTATACCCGTGTGTGAGAAATTTACCAATCAAGGAGGGTTTCCCAGCCCTGGTTTCGCTACGCGGCTTCCTTCGGAGGTTGGAGACCAGTGCTCTACCAATTGAGCTATACCCGTATAAGGATTGAAGGAAGGAAGCGTAGAAGGACTGAAGCGGCGCACAGGCTACTTCAGTCCTCCAAACTTCAGATCTTCAATCCTTGAAAGTAAGGACGGAAGTCCTTGTTTACTCGATGATCTCGGTTACCTGACCGGCACCTACCGTACGACCACCCTCACGGATAGCGAAACGGAGACCTTTTTCCATGGCGATGGTGTTGAGCAACTTCACCTCCAGGGTTACGTTGTCACCAGGCATTACCATTTCTACGTTTTCCGGCAGTTGTACGTCACCAGTTACATCCGTAGTACGGAAGTAGAACTGAGGGCGGTAACCGTTGAAGAATGGCGTGTGACGGCCACCTTCGTCTTTGCTCAGTACGTATACCTCACATTTGAAGTGCTTGTGGGGTTTTACGGAACCTGGCTTACAGATTACCTGACCACGGCGGATATCGTTTTTGTCAATACCACGAAGAAGGATACCGGCGTTATCACCAGCTTCACCGCGATCAAGGATCTTACGGAACATCTCAATTCCGGTTACAACTGACTTAAGTGGCTTGGCGTCTTCAGCCTGCATACCTAAGATCTCAACCTCTTCACCAGAGTTGATGATACCACGCTCGATACGACCGGTAGCAACAGTACCGCGACCGGTGATAGAGAATACATCCTCGATTGGCATCAGGAATGGCTTCTCAGTGTCTTTTTCAGGAGTGGGGATGTCAGCGTCAACAGCGGCCATCAGATCTTTGATCTGCTGGGTAGCGGTAGCATCACCTTCAAGGGCTTTAAGGGCAGAACCGATGATGATGCTGGCGTTGTCGCCATCGTACTCGTACTGGCTCAGCAGTTCGCGTACTTCCATTTCTACGAGTTCGAGCATCTCTTCGTCATCAACAAGGTCAGCCTTGTTCATGAATACTACGATGTTCGGTACACCTACCTGGCGAGCCAGGAGGATGTGCTCACGGGTTTGTGGCATTGGGCCATCAGTAGCGGCACATACCAGGATAGCACCGTCCATCTGAGCGGCACCAGTAACCATGTTCTTTACGTAATCAGCGTGACCGGGACAGTCAACGTGAGCGTAGTGGCGGTTTTCAGTTTCGTACTCAACGTGAGCAGTGTTAATGGTGATACCACGCTCTTTCTCTTCTGGAGCAGAGTCGATGCTATCGTAGTCCATCTTAGCAGTACCGCCTCCGGCTTCGGATAGCACGTAAGTGATTGCTGCGGTGAGGGTAGTTTTACCGTGGTCAACGTGACCGATGGTACCCACATTCACGTGGGGTTTAGATCTGTCGAAATTTTCCTTAGCCATCTTGGATTTGATGTTTTGGAGTTAGTTAGAACAAAATGAGTCAGGGTGCCGCCGCAGTACCGGCCGCCCCTCCCCCAACTTAATGGGGTAATCTTTATTTGCCGTGCTTTACAGCCGTTGAGCTTTAACGCACGAAGGCCTTACCCATCGGTAAAACCACGCAAACATGGCATAAAAGGCCACGTTTAAAAATTTGAGCCAACGGTGAGATTTGAACTCACGACCCCTTCCTTACCATGGAAGTGCTCTACCCCTGAGCTACGTCGGCAATGCACATCAGATAAAAACGTATGCGTTTCCATCCAATGTTTAACTACGCGAAACATTGGAGCGGAAGACGAGATTCGAACCCGCGACCCTCAGCTTGGAAGGCTGATGCTCTACCAACTGAGCTACTTCCGCATATCAAGGACGGAAGGGTTGAAGTAAGAAGAATTGAAGCGCGGCTTCAATTCTTCGGCCTTCTGACCTTCAGTCCTTAAATGGTGTGGGGATGGTAGGATTCGAACCTACTCAGCCGAAACAATGGATTTACAGTCCATCCCGCCTCTCCAACTGCGGCGCATCCCCTTTAGGTTCATCATTGCTGTTTGAGCCGATAGCCGGACTCGAACCAGCGACCGGCTGATTACAAATCAGCTGCTCTACCAACTGAGCTATATCGGCGTTGTTTTTGCTCAAAATGAGCTAATCAACAACAAAGAACCCTTCAATTTTTCAATCACACTCTTGGCCGTTCCCAAAAGCGATTGCAAAGATAGTGCTTTTCATTAACAATGCAAGAAGAGCGGAAAAAAAATTCCGCTCTTCTAAAAGTCCGGGTGGGCTTCGCCCTGGTGGACGCTTCGTTTGTGGACACTCCCTGCGCTTGTGGACGGCCTTTGGCCTTGTAGGCGATTGCCGGAGCGATCTTGTGGAGAGCATCGGAACCTAAGACAAAACTCCTGATCTTCGGCTAATGCCCTCCCACAAGCGGGGAACGAGCGTCCACGAGTCGTAAAGCGACGTCTACGGAGGCGAAGCTCGTCTAACTATCTCCTCTCCTTGTATTTACGCAAACTGCGCCGCAGTCCTTCCACGGCCCGGTCTACCGCCGCCTCAAAAGTTTTTTCGGAACTCTTGCTAAAGAGCCGGTCGCCAGGCACGTGAAGGCGAATTTCCGTGATCTTGTCTTTAACCTGTCCGGTGTTTTCCAGTTTGAGGTATACCTGAGCGTCGATGATGCGATCAGAATATTGCTCCAGTTTGTTCAACTTTTCCTGGATGAAAGTTAACAGTTTAGGGTCTGCCTTAAAGTGGATGGCATTGGTCTGTATTTGCATGAACGGTATTATTGTGCTGCTCCCGCGGGTATTTTCACGTGATGTACTACTGATCAGAAGGCAGCGGATGATGAAATGGCGGACCTGTCAAACGGTCCTTATTTGGTTATTTATCTTTGGTATCCTCCGGTCTTGGCCTGCTTATTCGCTCGGCGGCCGGGTGGGCACGACGGTAGACGTCCTTGAGGCGGGCTACACTTCCGTGGGTATAAATCTGGGTAGCGGCCAGGCTGCTATGGCCCAGTAATCCTTTGATGGCATTGAGGTCGGCACCACCGTCGCTTAAATGAGTAGCAAAAGAATGGCGTAGGACATGAGGACTCTTACGCTCGGCCTTGCTCACGCCTATTAAATAGCGGTTAACGCAATTGTACACCCATTTTGGGTAAAGCGGTTTGCCTGCGTCAGTAAGTAGTAATTCAGGAGTAACGAGCTCAGGGAAGCGCTGGCTGCGCAATGATTCGTAATCTTCGATCAATTCGACCAAGCCGGGGCCAAATGGCACGATCCTTTCCTTATTTCCCTTTCCGACAACCCGGAATTGACGAGTATCCAGTTCGATTGCCGACCTGGTCAGGCCGATAAGTTCGGCCCGGCGGATGCCGGTTTGGTAAAGCAGCCCCAGAGTCAACTCGTCACGGACCAGGCTAAAATCGGTTCGCTCGACCGGAAAACTCCGGAAAAGGTGTTCGATTTCCTTACTCGTTACCGTTACGGGCAGTCGCCGTGGCAATTTTGGGGTAGGAATATTCAGCGTTGGATTGTCAACTTGAAAGCCACGCTCCCGACGCAAACGATAATAGGCCTTGATGCTGGCCAGTTTGCGCCGAATTGAAGCCGCTCCGTATTCGGCCTCCAGCAAATGTGCCTGCCAGGAGCGAATCATTTCCCGCTTCACTTTTCCCAGATCGTTTTCTCCGAAATAGTTACGACAATAGACCGTAAATTGCTCTAAATCCTTCCCGTAAGCAGTGACGGTATGTTCACTGTAACGCCTTTCGTTGCGCAAATAATTCAGGAAGGTGGCTCGGTTCATATGGGCGGTTGTGGGAAGTCAAAGTAGGCCTTTGGAAGGAGAATTCCAATTATCACGGCTGCAACTTTGAGGAGAGCTTGATCATTAGTCATACTTTGGCTTCAAAGTAGCAATGTTGATTATAAAGGAGAATCTGGTTTCCAGCGGCAACCACCGAAGGTAAAGCAGCCTAGCAGGCGAGGTTATCGGCTCATAATGGTTTTGGTATTGCATTATTTTATCAGGCGGCAGGCGCCGGCAGAAGATTGCGAACAACGAGCCACTTGTCCTGAGGACATTCCGCAAAACATTGCTACTTTGTTAGCCCAAATCCTTTCCAAACCATGGCGCGCAAAAAGAACACTTTCATTCATAAACCGGTCTACCCCGGCGGTGCCACAGCCATGCAAGCCTTTTTAAAAGAGAATTTGCGTTATCCGGAAGCTGCGAAACAAAATAGGACCGAGGGCAGTGTGCGGGTGGAATACAGCCTGAATCAACGGGGTAAAGTGATCAAGGCAGTTGCGACGAAAGGCCCGAAAGATGGTTGCCGTGAAGAAGCAGTGCGGCTGGTGAAGCTCTTAGAGTTTGTAATACCAAAAGACTACAAGATGAGCGTACGCTACCACCAGCACCTGAGCATCAATTTCAACCTACCGAAGCTTAAACCAAAGATAACTACCAAACAGCAAATCACCTATAATATCGTGGGTGCGCCCAAAGAAGAGCGACCCGAAAGCCCAAGACAGGGCAGCGATTATGGTTATACGATCAGTTGGTAATTACCGGGCATCTAAATATTCCAGAAATTGAATGAGGTCAGCCGAACGATTGAGTTTTAGCTTATTCTTTTTGGCGTATTTGGCCTGGACGCTTTTTTTGTCAACCCCTAGCGAACGGAGGGCTTCACCATGGTTTTTTATTTTCACAAACTCACCCTTGGTGCGTAAGATCAATTCTTTCATTGGTTTGATGGTGCGGTGCTGCTCACTGGTATCGAACATATTTTGCTCCTTGGGTTCCTGCCACTGGGCACCGTGGTATTCAATGAGCTGGTATGCTCCGGAAGTGTAGTGGAGCTGGTAAATAACGGCCCCGCGTTTTTTGAGCATGGGGTCCGGCATCATCAGGAAACGGTCTTCGCCGATGGTGACGCTTTGTAGTTGCTCCTTTTTTAATTCGTAGGCCTCCCCCTGATGAAGGACTTCAAAAGCCTGGTCGATAACGCGATAGCGCCCCTGAATTCCGTAGGAATTTCCGTTAACCATACGAACAGTGGATTTTTGCCACTCTGGTTTATGGTAAGCCTTTTCGACTTCAATTTTGTAAGTAGGGCTTGGATTTGATAAATAAAACGCTCCACCATTCACCAGATTTGCTTCGGTAGTTCCTCCGGTCTGGTTCAAAAACGCTTTCCGGCTATTATCCTTCATGACGGTTTCCTCGACGTTGGTCTCAGTGGCTTTTTTTTCCTGGGAGAATAAAGAGAAGGGAAGTAGCAGGCTAAAAGCAAAGATTAACAAGTTTTTCATTCTGTATAGTTCGCGTGATTGATTGATCAGTACATCCGTAGCCGGACAAAAAGAATCATTCATTACCCCCGCCATCTTTTAGTCACGGCCAGCGTTGGAAGGTCTCGTAAACGCTACGGTCTTGCCCGTGTTTCCTGCCTTGCCCACAACCAAAATCTATCAAATGGAAATATTACATTAATTCTATCCGGCTACTGATCTCTTAAGATAGTAAATACTACTGGTTTATGGGAGCTACATCGAACACACTATGGTGGCCAGGAAAATTTTCATTCCCGTTTTCTTCTGATTGGGGATAGAGGAAGCGCTGAGCCAGTTCATTTCCTCCGTTCAGCGTGGAGCCGATCAAATTATTGGTTCTGGCCATATCGTAGAGAGTAGGCAGGCCGATTACTGAAACAAATTTCTCCAACAGAATAGTTTTGAGTAATTGATCGGGCTGAACCGCCGAATCCGTCGAAACATAATCAAGGTAATTTCCGGTACCGAATTTGGTATCCCAATAGCCCCTGGCTTCATTGAGGGCCATAACACTTTGGTCGAGGTTGCCCGCTCTAGCGGCACATTCGGCAATGATCAGCTTCATTTCTGGCATACTGACCAGGGGGTAATCGGCGGCGGCGGCGAAAAAGCCCGAGTTGCTCGTATTTGGGTATTCCATAGAGCTGGTACTATCTACGTAGTAGGCGTAGCGGGCCGCATCGTTCGTCTTATCGTCCGCTCTGCTAAGCTCTCCGTCACTGATCAGGGTCTTATACAAAAAGCTTTCTTCCAGAGTAATTACACCAAATCTGTTCCTTGAGGTAAAGGCGTGAAAGAGGTTGAAGCTGCCTTCAATACTGTCGTGCATAATCTTGATTTCGGCTTCTTCGCTATTGATCGCAGCGGCTTCGGCGGCTGCTAAAGCTTCAGGAAAATTTTGTAGAGCCAGATTATAACGAGCGATCAAAGCATTTGCGAACTGGGCCCAGGTTGCGGTACCGGTAAGAATGGAGTTGTTGTCAGTGATCGCTTCACCGGCCGTCTCGGCCAGACTCTCTTCCAGCAGATCGATGGCTCGCTCGATCACCTCTGCCTGTCCGTCAAAGACGGGGTCTGGAAATGCCAGTATGTCACCAACCTGACTAAAAGGAACGTCTCCAAACATCAGGGCCGTTTCAGCGATGTAATGGGCGCGTAGAATTTTAGCGACAGCTTCCTGGAAGGGACTTTCTTCTTCTGCGGCGGCCTGTTCAGCCCGTAGGGCTAAGATGTAACCATTGGTATATAATAAGCCCCATAAATCATTGAAATCCTCGGGGTCTCTAAATCCCGGGAGTAAATAGGGGATAGTGCGGTCTGCCTCGTTAAATTGTGAAGTCCATACGCCTGCGAGCCGGGCGGCTTCTCCTTCCTGATAGGCCAGGTTCAGGATAGCTCCGTTTATCAAATCTTCTACTGGGATATCCGGATCGAGAAGCTCCGTTTCATCATCGTCCGAATATTGACAACCTAGAAAAAGAACAGAAAAAAATGCTATTGTATAGAGAGTGCTTTTCATAATATTATTTTCAACAAAGAGGGCGGAACCAATTCCAGATGAATTGATTCCGCCCTGACAATAACCACCGAAGCGGTCATCAATTATTATTAAGTAGACTAACTACCTAGTTATTGATTGGCGTTGGCACGTCTAATCCAATCAACCCAGGGTAGTTGGAGTTAGAAGATGCTTCGGTAGATGGGTACAGGAAGCGCTGTAAAGGAGCATCGCGACCATCCAGGTAAGTTCCGATAGCGTTATCGGTACGAACTACGTCGTGGAAGGTCGGCAGACCAAATACAGAAACAAATTTCTCCAGAAGGATAGCGTTGATCAAATCATCTTCGTCATCAAAATCATCCTCGTCCAAGTCGGCGTAATCATCAGTTCCCATCACTCCGTCCCAGTAGTTACGGGCATTATTAAGTGAAGAGATAGCCAACTCCTCATCACCGGTGCGAGCAGCTGACTCGGCAATAATAAGTTGAACTTCCGGGTAACCTACCAGCGGGAAGTTCATATCAGCGGCAAAGAAACCACCAATATTAGTGTTCAGGCGAACGAATTCGCCATCATCGTAGCTGAAGAAGCTACGGCGATTACTGTCGTTGGTTTTGTCCGTAGTACGACTTACGTCAGTAGTGTCAGAAAGTACGTCGATCAGGAAACTGCCAGTGAAGGTCAGGTAGTCAGTACGTTGCTCCGCCTCAAACTGGTAAAACAGGTTTTCAGCGAAGTTGCTGGTGGTGTGAATGATATCCACGCTATTAGAAGCGGCATCGAAGCCAGCATCCTGAGCGGCATCAAGTGCACCGGCGTAATCACGAACAGATAGCAAATAGCGCGCTTTAAGGGCATTGGCTAATTGGTCCCAGCTAGAAGAAGTGTTCAGTACATTGTTGGTACCAGATCCAGTGATAGCGAGACTTCCAACGTTGGCAGCGCCTTCGTCCAGAAGAGCGATAGCCTGGTTGATTACCTCACGTTGGCCATCATAAACCGGATCGGGAAACTGTACAGCATCAGCAGCCTGAGAAAAAGGTACATCACCAAACTGTAGCGCTGCTTCAGCTGCGTAGTAACCTTTCATGATCTGAGAAATACCCAAGAAGCTAGGGGCGTTCTCTTCCGTTGCTTTCTGAATGCCGATCTCGGCCTGAGATAGTCCTCCACGGTAAAAATCAGCCCAAGGAGCATCGAAATCAGCATTTACAATACCGTAGTTATCGAGGGTGATATACTGACGATCAGAGCCAGTAAACTGGTCAACCCACATACCGGCGTTGCGAGCTGATTCAGCTTCGGCAACAGTTACAGTATTTAAGATGGTGTGGTTAACGATAAGTGTTGTACTGATATCAGTAAAGTTGTTAGGGTCTTTGTTAAGATCCTCTACAACGCTTTCACAACTAGTTGCACCGACTAAAAGGCCAGCCAATGCGAGTAAAAGTAGGTTTTTCATTTAATTTATTTTTTTCGTTTTCCAATAAAGTCAGGTCCGACTCCTCAACTTGAGAGGAAGAAAAGTGGAAGGCCAGGTTTGAGACATGACCTTCCACTGATCAGTCAGCTAAACTCTATGTTATTTAGAAACCGAATTTGAGGTTAAAGAGGACAGAACGAGTACCTGGGTTAGTGAAGTAGTGCAGGCCACGTGCTTTAGAAGCACCGGTCAGGTTAGTTTCAGGGTCAGCACCCTCGAACTCACTCCAGAAAACCAGGTTACGACCGGTAACGCCAATGGATACATTGCTCAAACCGGTTTTCCCGATGAGGCTCTGTGGCAAAGCGTAACTGATAGTAGCTTCACGCAGGCGTGTCCAGGAAGCGTCCTGAACGAACTGCTCGTCAACAGAACCGAATCCACCACCGTTATCCAGGTACCACTCAGCAGTAGCAGCAACCGGTCCGGCACCGAAATCAACCTCGTTTCCACGGAAAGTAGTACCTGCCGGGATTGACTGACCAAAGTAAGTAACCAAGTCCTGGCTGGCAACGGTAATGTTGGCAGTTTCAGGAGCAATACCGAAGTAGTTCAGTACACCTTGGGTACCATTCCACATATCCTGGCCTTGAGCGGTCTCGAAGAGCACACTGAAGGAGAGGCCTTTAACGGTGAATTCAGTACCTAAGCCACCACGCCAGTCGGCATTGGGGTCACCAATCACATCTTGTTCCGGGGCATTGGTAGGGAAGCCGTTGTTATCGTCTTCAAAAACGAATTCACCAGCATCATCACGCAGCCATACACCACCGTACAGGGCACCGAAAGGCTGACCTTCAATAACGGCAGAAGAAGCAGAGGCAAATCCATCAAGGATATAGCGGCTTACACCGGGCAGCTTTTCAACCTTATTTTCGTTGGTAGTGAAGTTACCGAAGATTTTCCAAGACATATCATTCTTGGTGATAATGTTGTAGTAAGCATCCAGTTCGATACCGGTATTGCTGATTTCAGCAGCATTGCTGTATACAGTGGTAAATCCGGAACTCGGAGGTGCTTCCAGTGGAAGAATACCATCCTCGGTCGTACGATCGTAGTAAGTAATGCCCAATCCGATGCGGTTAGACAGGAAACGGAAATCTGCCCCGAGTTCAATCTCTTTTACTGTCTCGATGGTCAGATCAGGATTACCCTGGATAGCTCCGCGGGAGAAAGTACCACCGTAGTTGGCACCGTCCAGGTAGTCACCCCAACCTTCAGAACCGGCAGTAGAGGCTACGAATACGTTTCTGTTCTGGTAAAGACCTGGCTCAATACCAACTTCACCATAACTGGCACGAACCTTGGCAAAGCTCAGGCCTTTGGTAGCGTCATCAATCAGTTTGTAACCAACGCTGGCGGAAGGGAAGAAGAACAACTCGTCTTGAATAGCAGCAGTACGCTCCAAACGACCGCTGAGTTCAACCAACAGGTTCTGAGCGATAGTAGCGTTTAATACACCAAACACACCGTTTTTACGGTTGCGGCTCAAGAACTGGTCATTATCCTGGTTAGGTGCAGTTGCATTGTCCAAGATGAACTCCTGCTCCGGAGAGTTGTACAAAAGGTTAGCAGAAGTACCGCTTAGACGCTGGTACTCGTTGTCGTACAAGTTGTAGCCAAAGGTGTAGTTCAAACCTAAGTTATCACTGATCTGACTGTTACCATTCAGGATAAGGAAGAGGTTCTGGGTTTTCTCCGTGATCTCGTCACGGGAAAGTTGTCCCTGACCGAAATCACCACCGGAGTTGATGGGGAATACGGTACGACGCTCATCGGTGTAGTAATCCAGACCATAACGAACAGTTGCCGTCAGGTTAGGAAGGATGCTCCAGTTAATTTCAGGGGCAACAACAAAACGATCAACCTCGGTCGGGTTCTCCTGTACGTTAATTGTCCAGCCCGGGTTGTTGTAAGTTGGGCGGGCGGTACCGAGGCCGTTACGGTAGCCACGGTGACCCGGACGATTCAAGCCATTCGCGTCAGTATAAGTACCGGAGTAATCGGTGTTGTCGAAGTCAGGAGAAGTACGCAAGTACCCCAGGTAAAGACCAGCAAGGTTAGAGCCGGTTTGGATACGGTTAGACTCAACACCAGAGTAGCTGGTATTAATGCGGATGTTCAGGTTATCAATAATGTTGAAATCCTGGTTGATCCGAACGGTACTCCGGGTGTAATCAGAATTGCCCTTGATGATACCTTCTTGATCGAGGCGGCTGAAGCTAAAGTAAGTGTTGCTGTTTTCACCACGGAAGTTCACACCGAAGTTAACGTCCACAGTCTGTCCGTTCTGGAAGACCTGATCACGGTTACTATCGTTGTAAACGTTATTGTCTCCTTTAGTGATGATCGGAAAGTAAGTGCTCCCGGTTTGGTCACCAGTAAAGAATCCACCGGATTGGTCAACTTCATCCGTACCACTGCGATCAGAGATGCGGTCACCCCAGCTCAAGCTGTTACCGGCAACAAATACACCGAATTGGTCGTAAGGAACACCGGCGTAGATATCGGGAAGTCCCTGGCCGAATTCGCCCTGCTTCTCATACTCACGGTTGATCTCGTCAATACCGTAAGTAATGCCAGCACTAACGCTGAAGCGCTTACCACCGGTTTTGCCACGCTTGGTCTTGATTACCAGTACACCGTTAGCTGCACCAGTACCATAAACCGCAGCAGCAGAAGCACCTTTCAATACGGTAATTGATTCGATATCGTCCGGGTTGATGTCGTTCAAACGGGACTGCTGTACTACACCGGCGAGGGTGTTGTTATTGACAGAGCTGTTAGAAATAGGCACACCGTCCAGAATGATCAGCGGAGAAGCATCACCGAGGATGGTATTCTGACCACGAATCTGGATGTAAGCACCGGCACCGGGGTCTCCGGAGTTACGAACGATGTTTACGCCGGAGGTTTTACCCGCCAGACCCTGGATCACACCAGTTTCACCGGAGCGCTCCAACAAATCAGTCTCGATCAGGGTAGCGGAAGAAAGGTCTTCGTCCTTCTTGCGCTCGATACCGATGGCAGTAACCACTACTTCGTCGATAGCCACACCTTCGGAGAGCATGATTTCGTAGTTGGTTTTCCCGGCCATGATTTCAACCTCTTGCGTGGTGAAACCCGTGTAGCTGATGATCAGCTTTTCGCCACCGGCGGGAACGGTGACATTAAACATACCGTCAAAATCCGTGACGGTTCCGGTAGTAGCACCCTCTACGAGTACGGAAGCTCCAATCAGGGGCTCGCCGTCTTCGCTGGTTACTGTACCGGAGATGGCTTGCTGGGCAGCGGCATAACCGACTGCAAACAGTACCATCGCGATAACTAAGGAAAGTCTTTTCATAGAAAAATGAGTTTAGCTGACTTCTAGTCTCAAATGGTTAAGAAAAATGGTTAAACAAAACAGACTATCACCGCCAGGCGGCAACAATCGATAAATTTTTGTTCTGGACTATTTGGTTAAACTGGGGAAGGTAGCTGTTAGCGACCTTAAGTACCGGCTACTGATTATGGAAGAAAGGAAATAGAAGTGGTTCTTATTCAATGGATGACTGGGCGGTACTGTAATTGTTAAAATGTGTTAAGGCTTTTACTTAAAGGTAGAACGCAAAATTAACATAATTCGCTGCCTGACCAAAGATTCCTAGCCAAAATAGGTACTTTGGCAACTATACGACCGATTGTTTTGCCAAAGTCGAATTGGAGCAAACTGTATGTAATTAATGGGACTTTAGCTAACAAAGCATTTCTAAAACCCTTGCTACTTTGAAGTCAAAAAATATCGCTTCCCTTTTAAGGGAGTAGTAGATTTATCTGTCTTATTGACAGAAAACTTTATAGTATATATAGGTAACTGATCAGGTAAAATGGCAGCTTATTTGCCGAAAATCCTACTACTTTTTTTCCTGGCAAAGTAGCAATGACAAAAAAAATGAGGTAGTGCCACCACAGCACCACCTCAGCCCTAACCAAATAAAACCAAATTAATTAAAACGATCTTTACAGATCGCTAATTTGATATTTCAAAGATAGGCCGGCTTATTGTATTATTTACCCTATCTATGGCGCGAATACCACTTGCGAAACTTCCGGTTTCTCGTGGGACGGATCGTAAAACATCTTACCCTGAGTGCCCGCTGAACGCCAAATTTATAATGGTAAAATTGCCTTGTTTTCGTACAGCCACCGTGGGATGCTTCAAAACAATTAATAATTAAAACAGCACTAGCCGGAATAATAGCTTGTCTTCAATCTTTAATCGTCCGTAAACACACATATATGCAGAACGCACCTTGTTCAGGATACCGGTCTTTATTTAAAATCGCTCTTCCGGATTTCGGATCGGTCGCTATCGTAAAAACGCATTTAACTTTGCTGCTTTTACTAGCCTTAACGGCCAACCTGAGTGGACAAAGTGAGCAGAAAGAGGATGCCTTTTTCATCAAGTCCATATTCTCAGCCACCCTGGCTGACGGAGAGGCGCACGATTGGCTGCGCTACCTCTGTAAAGACGTCGGGCCGCGTCTGGCCGGCAGCCCGGGCGCTTCCGCAGCGGTGAACGCGACCAAATTCATGTTAGACACCCTAGGCTTCGACACCGTCTACCTTCAGCCCTGTTTGGTACCACGTTGGGTAAGGGGCCCCGAAGCAGAAGCCAGGATCGTAAACAGCGAACAGGTCGGGACCGAGGCTTTGCGGGTCACTTCGCTGGGCAACACTATTGGTACCGGGCCGGGGGGAATCACTGCTCCGGTCGTTGAAGTACACGATTTCGATGAGCTGGAAGCTTTGGGTGAGGAAGTAGTGGCGGGAAAGATCGTTTTTTTCAACCGCCCCATGGACGTTACTCAACTTAACACTTTTGCGGCCTATTCGGGGGCGGTAGACCAGCGGGTATACGGTGCCGCTAAAGCAGGAAAACTGGGTGCACTGGGCGTGATCATACGCAGTATGGCCACGGGACGCAATGATGTACCCCACACGGGCACCAATGCTTACGACCCCGAGGTGGAGCCGATTCCCGCCATTGCCGTGAGCACCAATGACGCAGATATGCTCAGCCGGCTACTTGACAAAGAAGAAATCCGTATTCATTTCAGTAGCCACGGCCAAATGTTAGACCCCGTGCCCAGTTATAATGTGATCGGCGAAAAACGCGGAACAACCCATCCCGATGAAATTATCCTGGTGGGCGGGCATCTGGACAGCTGGGACATCGGTGAAGGGGCTCACGACGACGGTACTGGCGTGGTGCAGTCTATGCAGGTCTACCAGACACTGCGGCGACTTGATTACGAACCACAACGGACCTTACGCTGTGTGCTGTTCATGAACGAAGAAAACGGACTGGCCGGCGCCCGGGCTTACTGGGCAGCCAGCAACGCCGCCAATGAATTTCATCTGTTGGCTATCGAAAGCGACCGGGGTGGTTTTACGCCCAGGGGATTCAGCGCCCAGGGTGACCCCAGCGTTTTCACCGACCACTACCGCCGCATCAACGATTGGCTGCCATTACTCGAACCCTACGGACTTGGCTTTACCACCGGCGGATCCGGTGCTGACATCGGAGGGTTGGAATCACAGAAAGGTTTGTTGCTCGGTTTGCTGCCCGATACCCAGCGTTATTTTGATTATCACCACACCGCCGCCGACGTATTCGAAGCAGTGAGCCGCCGGGAACTCCATCTGGGCGCCGCCTCGATGACCTCAATGGTGTACCTAATTGACAAATATGGACTCCGATAAAAACCTTCCCGACGAATTGATCCAGCTTCACCAGCTTCGTTTCCACACTTACATAAACAGTGAGGATATCCAGAAACGGGTCCAAGAGATCGGGGGTGAACTACGGGAAAAACTCGCAGGCACCCGGCCGGTCTTCCTGGTAATGCTCAAGGGTGCTTTTGTTTTCGCCGCCGATCTGATTCGTGCCGCCGAACTTGATGCTGAGGTTGACTTCGTGCGTACTTCCAGTTACGTGGGCACCGTTTCCAGCCGCGAGATCAAATTGCTCTTGCCACCCGACCCTGAACTCGTGCGTGACCGCCACGTCGTGCTCGTAGAAGACATTGTAGACAGCGGTTACACCATGCAGCACTTTCTACCAAAATTACACGAACTGGAGCCGGCCTCCGTTACCCTGGTCACCCTATTACACAAGCCGGAAGCGAGTAAGGTACCCGTGAAGATTGACCACGTCGGTTTCAGCATCCCCAACAAATTTATCGTCGGCTACGGAATGGATTACGATGGATTGGGGCGGCAACTGGCGGGGATTTACCAGGTTATCTAGACAGCCCGGCTCCTTGGACGCGCTTCGCGCTTTTGGACCCTTTGGCTTTTGGATGATCGCTGAAGCGATCTCTTGGACGCTCGTGCCTCGCTTTTGGGGAAGCTGGTATCGAAGACCAAAGCTTAATGTCTTCGATACCAGCTTCCAAAAAAAAGAACCGGCCCGTCCAAAAGTCGCGCAGCGACGTCCAAAAGCGAAGCGTCCAAAAGCGAAGCGTCCAGTAACCCAAAGCGCGTCTATTTTCCTAACTTACGCCATGACCACCCCCGACTTAACTCCCCCCGACTCCACTTTCCCCGTCAACCAGAAAAAAGTACTGAATGGCTGGGCAATGTTTGACTGGGCCAATTCCGCTTTTGCCCTGGTAATTACCGTGGCTATTTTCCCGGAATATTTCAACAGTATGGTCGATGACGAATTGAACGTACTGGGATTTAAGCTAAAGGATACGGCGCTTTTCGCTTACCTGGTAAGTTTGTCTTATTTGCTGATCGCTCTGTTCAGCCCCTATCTGTCGGGTATTGCGGACGCTGGTGGTAAGCGGCTCGCTTTTCTCAAGACCTTTACTACGGTAGGAGCAATCAGTTGTTTGTGTTTGTTCTTTTTCACCGGGATGGAGACGTTGTGGATCGGGGCGAGTTGTTTCGTACTGAGCATGGTAGGCTTTGCCGGCGGGCTGGTCTTCTACAACAGCTTCCTGCCGGTGATTGCCTCCGAAGACCGCTACGACCGCATATCCGCCCGGGGCTTCGCGCTGGGTTTTTTGGGTAGTGTCATTCTGTTGGTCTTCAACCTGTTGATGATTCAGAAGCCGCAGTGGTTCGGCTTACCCGAGGGCGGCACACTGGCCGTACAGATCACTTTCATCACCGTGGGACTATGGTGGCTGGGCTTTGCTCAGATTCCATTCAACCGGTTGCCGGCAGACAAAAAGCAGGAGGTCGATCTTGCCACCCTGCGCAAAAAGGGCTGGCAAGAAATCCGTAAGGCCGCCTCGGCCGTTTCCGAGCGCATTCACATGAAGCGTTTTCTAAGTGGTTTCTTCTTCCTCAGCGCAGGCGTACAGACCATTTTATTTTTGGCCTCCACCTTCGCGGCGGTAGAACTAGGATTTGAAACCGCCGAATTAATACAAGTCATTCTACTTCTCCAGATCTTGGGTATTGCGGGCGCATACACCTTCTCTTTTCTTTCCGAAAAATCCGGTAATAAGATTGCCCTGATCGTCATACTGTGTATCTGGCTGATCATTTGCGTCAGTGGTTATTTCGTGCAAACCAAAGCTCCGTTCTATTTCATTGCCGGAGCGGTCGGTTTCGTAATGGGCGGCACTCAGTCTTTAAGCCGATCTACCTACGCCAAGCTGATTCCGGACGTTCGGGAATCAACGAGTTTCTATAGCTTTTACGATGTTTTGGAGAAAGTGGCCATTGTGGTCGGCACCCTCTGTTTCGGCATCCTAGACAACGTTACCGGTAGTATGCGCTTGAGTCTTTTACTTTTGGCTTTCTTCTTTGTGATCAGCCTGACTTTCATTGGCCGCTTCAAAGTCGTTAAATAAAATCGTCATGGAATTTTACCGGAATTTTTACGACGAAGCAGCAGCGTTGGACTTCGCCGACTTCCTCACGGAGAACGGTATTCCCAGCGCGATCGAGCGCCCCGAAGCCTTAGTTGATTCTAATTTCGTAGGCTCTACCTTACTCCCTCTCGCCATCATTAAAATTCGATCACAAGACTTTGAAAAAGCCAATCGCCTATTAATTCAATCCGTTAACGACTTATCCGATGAGGATGTCGAAAACAGTCATCTTAATCACTACGACACCGAAAGCCTTCGGGGTATTTTCAGTTCTACGGACGATTGGAATATTGAGGAGACCTACCTGGCCAAAAGAATTCTCGCACAGCGGGGAATCACGATAAGTAAAGAAAAACTCGAAGCCTCATTACAACAACGGGTTTCCGAAATCCAAGCAGGAAAATCAGCTAACCGGCTTTGGATATTTGTCTACATGCTGTTTGCCACTGTGGGGCAATTCCTCTCAATCATCTTACCAATCGCGGCAATCGGCATGGGTTATTACTACGCCTACGGTAAAGAAACTGACCTTAACGGCAACAAGCATTTTTCCTACGATGCAAGTTCTCGCCTACTTGGCCGAATCCTGTTATTCGGCGGCCTGGTGATCTCAGCTGCGCTTTATTACTTTATTTATCAAAGCGAATATTGGTCATACAATGCATCGCTCAACATTTTTTAATGCTGATTGCACTTTGCCAGCTAAGGAAGCTCCTTGCGTAATCCAGTTCATTCCCCCGGCAGTATATTGGTATTTTTTTCTTCAAAGTAGCAAGGTGAAGGTAAATAACTACAATGAACAGAAGCCGTGAAAGCTTCCTGGAACTTATCGATTTAATCAATAACTGTCTCTGGCAGCCTAATACTTCTCCAGTACTTCCTTACGGTGCAGTAAATAATCATCTTCCGGACTATACCGTAGCCCCTCTTTGATCAGGTTAAGGGCCTGGCGGTAGTCCCGCATCCGAAAGTAATAATTGGAGGCAGCCAGATAAGCAGTCAATACCCAGGTAGCCCGTCGCCTGCCCGGTGTAGTCGAAGCCAGGCTATTACGGAATTGCAGCAGTAAGTTGTCCCCCTCGTACCCCTGGTCGGCTTCGTAGTGCCCCCTGATCTCTTTTGCCAGATCGGCCAGTACGAGGTTATTCATTCCTTTGTATCCTTTGACAAAGGGATAGCGGGTGGTAATGACGTCGAGCTGCTCCTTCAACTCCACCCCGGATGCCCCGGAAGAGCGTAGCGTCCACAAACTCAGGTCACCGGCCAGTTGGCGGAAGACCGGATTGTCCGGTTCCATGTGGTAAAGACTATCTACGTAAGTTCTTACTTCGTCGTAACGGCCCCGAACGGCCGAATGACGGGTTTTCTGCAAATAATACAACTCCTTTAGTTCCCTGCGCCAGGCGGGTTGATTTTGCCCACGGCTGTCCAGAAAATTATACAATTGTTCACCCGCCAGGAAATCGTTGTCGGATTTGATGAGTACATCGGTTTCGTGAATAAAAGTAGTCAGCAAAGCTGAAGGGATGTACCGGTTATCGGGATCCTTGTTCCACAATTCAAAAAGATAGAAGAGTGATTGCTGCCCATCATCCCCTTCCAGGTTAGCGAGTTGAATGTAGGTCGCTTGTTCCAGGGCTGAAAACGCTAAACGCTCTTCCAGCTGTTTAGCCAACGAAAGCCGGCGTACGGTCAGCAGGTAGTCACGGTAATAATAAGCACTTAACGCTCTTTCATAATGCCAGTAAGCCGCCAGTTGATTAAAGTCTAATAACTCCTTGGCACGGTAATGATAGACGTAATACAGACTATCAATGCCCTCGGTAGTAGTAGGTCGCTGTGCGGGTAGTACCGTCAGGTTCAGCATTTGTACGTATTCGGCGCGATAACCCCGCTCGATGGCGCGATCGTGTTTGCGGCCCGCACCGGCCAGTTGTTGTTTTTTCCCCGACGGGTCCGCCAGTAAAGACACGCTCCAATGATCGACCATAGCAAACCAGGGAACTTCGAATTCTTCCATCAGTAGTGCGTAGACCAGAGCCAGAGTGACATCGTTATACTGCCCTTTTCGGAAGAATTCTTCCAGGCCCGCCTTTTTAGAATAACGTTTTAAAAATAAAGCGGTAACCCGCTCGGTGATCCCCTTTATTTTCTTCTTCGTGTTTTTCCGATCCAGTCGATCTGCCTTCAACTGTATGATCAGGTTATTGAGCTTTCCTTTTACATACTGTCTTTCAGTTTGCCTGCTTTCTGCCTCGTCTGGGAGCAAAAGGGCAATTCTCTTATCCAGGGCATCGGCGTACAGCGTTAGTCCAGGCAGGAAGAGCAAGATCAGCAGTAATAAACGTGACATAGTCTGGTGTTTGGGTTTTCGGCGCAGGTGAAGGTAACGGATTCAACCTGATGATAATTACATCCGATTGTAGTAGATCTTTTCCGTCAGATCTCCCCAGGCGGCGATATTCGCTTTAAACTGACTAACCGAAGCGTAGACCCGCCCGGCAAAAGCATCTTTAGCCGCAAAGTCTTCAATGGTCGTTTTCGCTGCTTTACGCGCCGCATCGATGACCTCCGGGCTGAATCCCCGGATTGAAAGTCCTTTTACCTCACTGAGTATTTTCAGGTACTCCGCATTTTTAGCCTCGAAAGATGACAAGGTGTACAAGTTGATGTAATGGGTAGCCACCTCTACGATGGTTTGCAGGTCTGGCGGCAATTGATCGTAAGCCTCCTTATTAACGAAGAATTCAAAGTTAGTCCCCGGTTCGTGCCAGCCCGGATAGTAATAGTACTTGGCGATCTGGTGGAAGCCCATAGTATGGTCATGAAATGGGCCTATCCATTCAGTAGCGTCGATCACCCCCCGTTCCAGACCGGTATATATTTCGCCACCGGCCAGCAGTACCGGTGTCCCACCCAAAGCTTCCAGCACACGGCCACCCAGTCCCGGCATTCGCATTTTCAGCCCCTTGAAATCCGCTACCGAATTAATCTCCCGGTTGTACCACCCCCCCATTTGCACCCCGGTATTTCCGCCGGCGAAGGGTATCAGTCCATAATCAGCGTAGAGTTCCCGCCACAACTCCATACCACCACCGCTAAGCAGCCAAGCATTCATTTGCTGGGCGTTCAGCCCGAAAGGATAGCCACTAAAGAACTGAGCTGCGGGGGCCGTTCCGCTCCAATAATAAGAAACACCGCTACCCATTTCGGCCGCTCCCTGCCGCACTGCCGTAAAAGATTCCAGGGCCGGCACCAGTTCGCCACCGCCGTAGACCTCGATATTGAGCCGGCCGTTCGACATCTTGCGGATCAGGTCTGCCAGCAACTCACAGCCCTCACCCAGGATCGGGAAGCCCGGCGGCCAGGTGGTCACCATCTTCCAGTCGTAGCGCTCGTTACTCGTCACTCCGTATTCATTCTTCTGGGCCTGTCCTTCGCCGAGCAATAGTCGTAACGCCAGTGGTAAACCAAGCGTACCGGCGGCCAGGGCCTTGAGGAATTTTTTGCGACTTTGGGTCATAAGTAGAGGTTGGTTAGGGAGAGCAAATTAAGAAACGCTGAACAATCAAAAATTTCAACACCCATTGGAAGCATCCTGGGTCGAGGACCTCCGGTCCGAGGTACTCGTTAGAGCGGCCAACGTGACACTCGGACCGGAGGTCCTCGACCCTGGGTTTCCAGCGTTGTTCGTTAGATGATCCTGAAATCCATCAAGCTTTTATTCCCCGAAATCTTTGCTACTTTGTTAGCCATAATCACCCCATTATCATGAAAAAGTGGCTCATCGGCATCTTCCTCCTGCTTACCGCCCTGTATTTCGGCTTTTGCTGGTACCTGTCCGGGATGATCATGCACGGTCCACCGCGACGGGATATCCCCACTGCCTTTGATCGGCTGAAAAACGACTGGAACATCGACCGCGACAGCATCATGCAAGGACTCCCGGAGCCGGAAGAAGTTACTTTCCCCGGCACTCCCCTACCCGCTTCACCGGTTTTTGAGGAAGGTGCACCCATCATGCACGGATGGTTGTTCCCCTCCGGTAAAGACACGGCGGATTGTGCAGTTTTAATGGCCCACGGGATTACCGACAACCGTAGCGGCATGCTCAAATACACGGCCCCTTACCGCGATTGCGGTTGCGAACTATTGCTCTACGATCACCGCGCTCATCACCTGAGTGGCAACGACGACTTGGTCACCGGCGGAATCTACGAGGCCAAGGACGTAGAAGCTGCCCACCGTTACCTGGTCGAATTATTTGGACTTCAAAGTAGCCATGTTGGTTGGGTCGGAGAAAGCTGGGGCGCCGCGGCAGTGCTGATCGCCGCTGGGAATGACAATATTCGTCCGGCTTTCGTAGCCACCGACTCTCCTTACTCTGACTGGGAGACCGCCATTTCCGAACGGGCCGAAAAAATGTTTGGTGGCTGGATCGGCCTTTTCTTTCCCGGCACCTTCTGGTTCGTGGACCAGCGGCTGGGCATCAACCACAACGAAGCCTCTCCCCGCCGGGCCGCCGCAAATATCCAGGTTCCCACCCTGATTGTTCATTCCGCCGCCGACGTGGAAACCAGCGCCGATCAATCCCAGAAAATCTACGACAACTTCACGCTCAAAGAACTCGCCCAACTGGAACTACTGGACTGGAATAGCTGGCACGCCCAATCCGCCGCCCGCCGGCCGGGAGAGTACTCAAAGCTGGTAAAAGCGTTCATGGATCGAGTGGCACCGAATTTCTGTCACCAACCTGATTAGAGCTTTACTTAAATCCTGATTCAATTTGCGCACCCACAGGGCTGATCCTCCGGTAGACCGTTGGCTATTTTAGCCAGAAAGGGATCGAGGACATCGGCAAAAATTTCCTCAGGAGTGTCGATAAAGTAGTTGATAACCTCATCCTTAGCCATTCCGGGAACGTATTTATCGACCTTTTCGCTAAAGCTGCCCTCCCCTGCGAAGAAATGCTCCGAATAGGATACGGTATGTTGATACCCCAATTCCGCCAGGTAAGCAAAGAATTTTTCGAACTGATTCCAGACTATATTTCCCTCTTTACATTTATTACTAATTGTATTTAGGGAATTGTAATAATCAGCGTTCTGGATATAAGTATCATCCCATAGTGCTTTGATAAAAGTGTTATACGTTTCGCAATCCTCGAAATCCAATGCAAGCGGCTCACCTTTGAAGATGTTGACCGGTTCCGGTGTTTGATAGTCGACTGAATTGGAAATATTTCTGAAATACTGAATAAGTCCGTCAATGGGAGGGACCTCCTCGATCGTTTCAGTGCTACACGAATAATGGTCTCTGAATTTGAAGTTGTTGTAAATCTTACAGAGTTGCTCCAGCTTATCTTTTTGCCAGGCGTGAGGAATTACATCAATCTCATTATTGTAAGCATGGTACTTACCTTTTAACTTCGCAACTACTCTGGCTGCGAAGACGGCATCACCCGCACTGGGGCCTGCGTACACCCAGGCACTTACGTCATTCTTTTCGTGTTTCAGTTGCAAATCATAACTGAGTACCTGGGTCAGTGCCCCGCCTAGGCTATGGCCTGAGATAGAGACAATATCTCCTTGCTTTACGTCCTGCTTCAGACGATCGTACAGTGAGACACTATCACTGTCTTTCAAGCCTTTTATGGTATTCATTGCCGACAGGGAGCCTTGGGATATTTTTGCTTTTTGGTCCCAATAATCGGGGCCGCTCACAGCTTTCGTTACGTTTAAATCTTCCTCAAACCAGTCATACGCGGAAAGTGGATTGGTGCCGGCAATACCGACCACGTATTCTACCGGGGAATTGGCGGTACCTTCTCTTTTTAGGCAATAGGCCAGATTCTTGGGCGTGTACTCGCCCTGCTCCGGTCCTCCGATCACCGCCACCGGGCCCCAAACCAGGGAATGTTTGCCTACCCCGTCAATGATTACCTGATCTTTAATTGCCTCGGCTATCAGGTCATGGGCTTCTTTATTGATTGATTGCAGCGCATCGACGCTATCCTGATCCGTAATCAGCTTATCGTTAACACAGTCTGCCAACCAGGCGTAGAAGAAGTGACGGGATTTATCTGAGAGTGAAGTAGTTCCGACTTCTACTATTTCCTTGTTTTGCTTCGGACAGCCTAAAAAGCATAGGGAAAGCAGTCCGATGAGTAAATAGCCTATTCTCATTTCAATAACTATTACTGAAAGCTTCCCTGCTCCGGTTTGCACAGATCGGGCTCGCCTTCGATTATTTTCGAAAAAGATAATAGTTACTGACTGGCTTTTTACTACAACCCCCGGAATACGGCATTAAAACGGGTATTTATACCCGCTAAATCATTTGTAGAATCGCTCTACAATATCGTGATAGGCATCCGTCCAGGTCTGATCCTGTTGATACTGGATGACCTTCTCAACCTCATTTTTTTCGCTCTGACGGTGTCCGAATGCCTGTAGAATCCGGTGAACGGGTTTATCCGCTCTCGGCCTTACTTCGAGAACGTGACGAGGAAAAAGATCCATCCCGGCCGCCAGTTCCCGGAACCGTAGCGCTTCTATTTTTGGAAGTATCAGTGAGAAGAGGCCTCCTGGTTTCAAGAATTTTCGAACGGCCCTTAACAGGTCGCCATGACTGAGTTTGACCGTGTGGCGGGCAACGTTTCTTTCCAGCTGATCGCTCAGAACGCCACCGGAAAAAAACGGGGGATTACAGATGATCAAGTCAAAAGACCTCTCCCCTGCTTCCAGTTGTTGAATCTCACCGGTCAAAATTTCAATCCGGCCGGCGTACGGTGAGTTAGATACGTTTTCACCGGCCTGAATGGCTGCCGACTCGTCAATTTCCACGGCCATAACCTGAGCTTTATCCATTCGCTGCGCCAGCAATAAGGATAGTATGCCCGTACCCGCACCAATGTCGAGTACCCTTGGTTGTTCAACGGAAGGTAATGGACACCAGGCTCCCAACAGTACCGCGTCTCCGCCGACTTTCATCGCACAACGGTCTTGATTGATGGTAAATTTTCGAAATTCAAATTGATCCCTATCGATGGATGAACCGGTGGAAGATGCAGACTTGGACATGAACAAATATTTGAATTCAAATAAGAACGGGCCGGTGATGGTTCAGATCACCGGCCCGTTTTTATGGCATTTAGAGCATGTTAGGCTTATCAAGTCCTATTCAAAATCGTCTAAATTACGGACGTAAGCCTGGAAGGCACCTTCAAATTCGGTAACCACTACCGTAGCGGTGAATGGACCATTGGGAACCGGGAAGCCAGAAAAGCTCGCCTGACCGCCACGAATAAAGGCTGGAAGGATATCGTCACCATCAGTCATATTGATGGTTTCGAAATCAACCGGGAAGGTAGTCACGTCGACAAAGCTCAGGCCTTCGATGCGAACCAGGGTGCTTTCCCACTCCTCTCCGTTAGCAATAACTTCGGCGATGGTCACATCCCGGGCTTCGGGGGCATCATCGATGCCTAGATCCTCGATTTCGGATAGGGTGCCAGCAACCTGAAGAACACTACTGAACTCGGATATTTCATTACCCCCGATGCTCAGTTTGATCCTAGTATTCTGTGGAAACGAGTAAGCTTCGTCCAAACGAATTACAATACCGCTTTCCCCCGTCTGTACAATCAGGTTGCGATTGTTGATGTTGGTGGCAGCAACATCGGAAATAACAATGCCTTCAATGAATCGATCGGCCGGAACGAATGTTGTACCACTCGCAAACAGGTCACGAAGTTCACCGGCGGTTATCTCTTCTTCCTCACCGGTCATTCCGCCCTCTACGTCGATGTCGCTAGGGTCATTGATCTGAAGTTGATAGTCATCTTCGAACTGAGACAAAATAGCCGTGACACTTCCTTCCCCGGTCGGTACGGACTCTTCAGCAAATACGGAGAACAGGGAGAAAATCTGAATACTCTCGCCGGAGTCGTCCGTAACGTTAACGTTATCCCCGAAAGTCGGGCCACCGCTTACCGTAGCCGGGTCGATTTCTACCAGGGTAGACTCCCAGCTCTCGGCGTTGTCCAGAATTTCAGCCACCGTAGCCTGGCGGGCGGAAGGCAGCGGAATAATACCGTTGGAAGTTGCGTTGGCCTGGCTCAGGTTGTTTACCTGCAGAATACCACGGAACTCACTCAGTTCCTGACCGCTCACGGCCAATTCCAGGTCGGTACCCAGGGGAAAACTATGTTCGGAATCGAAGCGGATCACGATACCGGAACCACCATCCTGCAAGACCAGGTTCTGGCCCTGCTGGTTACCGGCTTCGAAATCGGAAATTACAACACCACGGATACGGGTGTCATCGCTGATAGAAGTGACATCACCGGTGTACTGGGCACGCAGGTCTTCGATAGAGATTAAATTGTTACCGGTGACGGCACCACAGCGCTCGCCTTCCATATCCAGGTCATCAAGGCTGCGCAGACGAATCTGGCGGGTATCGATGAAGACATCCAGCAAGCCCACCACGCGACCGCGACCGGTCGGGGTATTCAGGCCGGCGAAATCGGCAAAGGAACTGGTGCGGGTCACCAGGGTAAATCCGTCGCAGTTTTCCAGAGTGCGGTTCAGGGACTCACCGTTGATTACGTCAGCGAAAGGAGCGCCGGCGTCATTGCCCTGAAATTGCAGACTGTCGAACATCACCAGCGTACTCAGGTAGCGCTCCAGAGTGTCGTCATTGGCAAAATCCTGGATGGTGAAGAGCCGGGGCTCGATGGGTTCGGCAGATTCGGTCACGAAAACAGTAGAAGGAACCAGAGCGGCGGGGATACGCTCGCCCTCAGCTGAGGTGATCTGGTATTTATCACCAAAGTCGTTGACGAAAAGCCCAGCCAGGGGCATCACGATCTTGGCGCCCACGGGGAAGAGAGCATTGAGGCCTACCTCATCCAGGCGGACAATGATACCGCCAGTACCGTCTTGGAGGATGAGTTCCTTGAAAATGGCCCCGGAGATGTCGTTGCCGACTACGGTCGCTTCTAATACTGCATCTTCGTCCGCGATGGGCGTAGCGGTACCGCTGCCCAGTACGTGGAGGTCTTTGAGGTCGGCAATGGTCGTGTTGCCTTCCAGATCAGAAAGGTTACGTACCGGCGGTTCATCGAAGTCCTCGAAGACACAGGCTTGGAAAGAAAAGAGCAGCGTCAGGAACAATAGTGACTTGAAAGATAAAAATTTCATAATGCTACTTGAGTTCGCCGAGAACACTGCTACTTTGTTAGCCAAAATAATTACAGTCATCCCGAAATTGATATTCTGTTTGGTGAGGTGAGCTGAGGCTTACAACCGGAAATCCAGGCTGATGAAGTAATTGCGCCCGAAGGCGTAGAATTGGCGGGCCGGGAAACGATCTACGTCGCGCCCTTCAAAGTCGAAACGGCTTTGCTCAAAACCGCCGGTGACAAAATCTCGCTTATCCAGGATGTTGTTAACACCCACGTTGAGGTAAATGAATTTATCCCCGATTTTGAATGATTTACCGCCGAAGAGGTCCAGCGTAACGGCCGAAGGCGCTTTCTCCTGGCGAATGATCTCGTCGAAGAGTTCGTCGTCGACCACCTGAGCCGGGAAAGTTGGGTCCTCCACTAGGCTTACCGCCTCGATAGTGCGTCGCTGGGGGAAGAAATCGAGGTAGATGTTATCGAAGTAATTCAGGTTCAGGTTGACGAACCAGAAGCCCTTGGGCGCAAAACGCAGTCCGAGTGTTCCGGCCGTTTGCGGGGTACCGGGCACCACGTAATTTTTGATATAAAGACGGCGACTGGCGGAAACTTCCGGTTGGTTGTCCAATACGGCCTGGCCGATCGGGCGATTCGCGTAACGGTGGCTACCTAATGCGGCGACTGCCTGCAGTTCCAGGGTCGGCAGCAGTTTGTATTCCACGCTGGCTTCGATGCCCTTACTAATGCTTTCCTGGCCAGTAATGATGTAATTGACGAAACCGCCGCTGGTACTACCGTCCGTATTGCGAATGGCGTTATCCAGGAAGAATGAACGAACGTTGGTCTGATCCTTAAATTCAGTGAAATAGGCCAGTAGACGAACGCTAAGTCTGGTGGAGCGAAGTTGGTATCCGCCTTCCACACTTTTTATCTTTTGGGTCACCAGGTTCTCCACTACGCTATTACGGGTCCGTGGACTCAGGAAGGCGTCGCGAGTGTTGGGTGCCACTTCCTGCACTACGGCATTGAAGAGGAAATAGTTGCGGCCATTGTATTTATAGGTCACACCACCTTTTAAAGAGAAGGGCGCGAAGTACTCGCGGGCACTACGACCAGCACTGTTCTCCGGGAAACGCCCGTTACGGTTGAACCCATCGCGCCAGAGTTTGCGCACGCCCAGCTGGCCACCGACGAAAAAGTCGAATTTGTTGGTCTGCCACAGGTTCTGCAGCCAAATTTTAGCATCGCGGGTATGGGTCTTGTAGCTATAGCCAAAACGGTCACCTTCACGGAGAAGGCGATTGGGGTTATCCAGATCATTCTGAGCAAAGTCGCTGGTAGCTACGCTATCGAAGGTGGCGAAGCGGTCGATATCCAGATAGAAGTCCGCCCCCAACAGATCGTTCACCTCCTTAAAGTTATCGGTGGTCTGGCTGCTGTAGTAGAAGCCGCCGGTGAGGGTACTGACATCATTGGGGTTATAGCGGAAGTTTGTGCTGAAGATGCGGCGTTCCACGTCGTTACGGCGGTCTTCGACGATGTATTTGGCACGCAGGCCGGTTACGTCGTTCCCTTCGATACCGTCAGCATCCTCTACGGTCAGTACGCTGCCGCGGTTGACCTCGTAGAGTTGATCCCAGTTAATCTGGCGTACGTTGATATCGTTGCGAAAAGCATCGGCAACTGCATCGGCGGTTTCCGAATTGGTCTGAAAAGAAGGTAAGCGGCGGTAGTAATCCGGGCGGGGGTCCGGAGCATCGAACCAATCGAGGGAAGTCCGACCACCGCGGCCAAACTGGTAGGCCATGGCCGTGTTCAAGGTGAAGTTGGCGTTTGGCTCGTAATCGTGGCGCAGCATCAGGATCGGCTGGTGGTAGTCACTGATCCGGGCGTTACGGACCTCGCCATTTTGTAAGCCCCAGTTGGCGTTGTAATAGTTATTGTCCACCAGGTCGTTGGCTTCCTGTACGGCGGGGAAACTACCACCGCGTTTGCCGGGTGCGCCAAATCCGGTGAAGGACAGGAAATGCCCTTTACCCAAATCTTTATCGACACTCAGGAAGTAGCTATAGGCTTGGTAGGGCGTGCCTTCCACAAAGCCTTCCTCGGCCCAGCGATAGGAACCCGCCAGGGCGAAAGACCAGCCTTTTTCGTTGGTGCCGCTGGCGTAACTGCCCATTATCCGGTTGCGATAAGTACGATTGCTGACGGCGTAGCCGATGCGGGTTTGCTTGCGCTGGTTGCGGGCGCGCAGGTCGAGCGTAGAACCACCACCGATGCCGTTGAAACCATAGTCGACACCGTCCAAGCCCACGGTAGCTGCGCGGTTGCTGGTCACCCGGTTCAGGCCACCCCATTGACTGAAGAAGACACGACCGGTCTCCAGGTCATTAAAGGGAAGTCCATTCAGGAAGAAATCGGTGTACTCGGAGTCGTAGCCCCGGATGCGGAAGCGAGCCACCCCCCAGTTGAAGGCAGCGGCGCTCACGAAAGGATCGCGGTTGGCACCCAGCAGGCTGGATACTGTTTGAGAGCCGGAGCCAGAATCATCGCCCACGTCCGTTACGGAAATGGTGGGCAGTAACTCCTGGGTCAGGTCATTGGTCAGGTCATCACCGGGCAGCAATACAATTTCGCCCAAGTCCTGGACGGTTCCAGCAGCAATGGTAATGATCTCGGCAAACTCACGGTGGTCTTCCTCATTGACGGAAAACTCAACCTCGGTACCGGCGCTCAGATTAACGGTGAAGGTAAATTTACCGGCCGCATCGGCTACCGTTTGGTCGGTGCCAATCTGGATAGTAGCACCGGGTAAGGGCTCGCTGGTACGCAGGTCCACCACCGATCCGGTAATGGTCACCTGGGCGGCCAGGCCGCAGCAAAAGAGCGTAAAAATAACTAGGAGTAAATTTCGCGTCATAACGGATGGGGGCTAACAAGCTCTAAAGTGGCGCAAAGATACATTTTTCCAATGTCAACTAAAGATTAAGATTTTGGGCTTCAACTCTGAGGAGCAAATAGTATTCAAGTCGTTATGGTGACTGACAAAGTAGCAATGCTTGATGAGTGCGATACTGATTGCTTTTTGCGACGATCAGCCAAGCTGATGTAGCAATGCCCGTTTGAGGCTTACAGCCATATTCTACCGGCCCCGGCCTCAGTCACGACAGCGACAGGTAGCGACTAAATTAAAAGTAAGGGCACCGCCCCGGGTCGGAGGACCACTATTCAAATGGATTGGAAAAGCGCTCGTCGTTAATGAACTCTTCGTCCGTCAGGGTATTGAGAAAGGCGAGGAGGGCGGCTTGTTTTTCTGGAGTTAGCTCGAAGGGAGTTAGAAAAGGACTTTCTCCTTCTATACCATGGCCACCTCTAGCATATTGCTCCAATACCTCCTCTAAAGTTGAGAAGCGACCATCATGCATGTAAGGAGCGGTAAGGGCAATATTACGAAGAGTCGGTGTACGAAATTTGCCATTATCAAATACATTGCCATTGACTCCACCGAGGCCTAAATCTGCGAAATCAGTGAGGCTGGCTACGCTATCTAATCCGTTATTGTGAAATAGGTTGTCTCCAAAGCGAGGCGCATTGTGGCAGTGACTACATCCAGGGTGAGAAATACTGTCTGACGGATTAAACTCGACAAAAAACAACTGTTTCCCTTCTTCTTCCAATTCCGTAAAAAAACCATCATTCTGAGATACTACTTTATCGTAGCGAGACTGGCCCGAAATCATAGTCCGCTCAAACTGTCCAAGTGCCCTGGTCGCCAGTTCACGGGTGAGTTCGTTAGTGTTACCAATACCGAAAGCCGCCCGAAAATCCTGGGGATAGCCAGGGTGATTGCGTAATCGTTCTTCTACTTCTTCCCAGTCGGCATCCATTTCCAGCATATTCTCTACCGGGTGAATGGCCTGTATCTCGAGGCTTTCGTGGGCACCATCCCAGTGGAAATTATTCGGATTAAAGACCATATTGACCGGAGACATTGCATTACGCGACGCAGATTGCCCTTCGATACCGATAGATAAGGCCTGGCCATCCGTAAAGGCTAGCTGCTGTTGATGGCAACTGGAGCACGAAATGGTACTATCTCTACTTAAGATCGGATCGTAGAACAGTTTACGTCCCAACTGTACTCCCTCTACGGTCAGCGGATTATCTTCGGGAATGATGGGGCCAGGCAAATAGCTGGGCACTTCAAGATTATAGGACGTGGGATTACTGGGACCAGAAATCTCAATACTGGTTATCATAGATCCACCGTCATCATCCGTACCACCCATCATGCCGCTATCATCGTCTTCACAACCGAAGGCGAAAAACAGAGTGGACAGAGCAAAAAGTGTAATAAGGTTTTTCATCTTGAGTAGTTCTACTTAGCACTGGTATACTGATTAACGAAAACCGTATCGGTCAGGGTACGCAAGAAAGTGACGAGATCTGTCTTATCCCGATCACTTAGCCCCAAAGGCCGTACGTTGGCACTCCGATTTTCGGCGTAGTGGCCACCTTTGTTATAATGGTCAACTACTTCTTCCAAAGTTTCAAACCGACCATCGTGCATATAAGGAGCGGTAAGTTCGACGTTACGAAGTCCCGGTGTTCTAAACAGTCCATTATGATAAAGGTTACCGGTCACAGTTCCGCGGCCGAGATCGGGAAACTCCGTTAAATTTGGAGCTTCGTCCAGGCCGTTATTAAAGAATTGCTGGTTGGTAAAATGAGGGGGGATATGGCAATGGGCACATTCAGAAACAGGCAATGCTTTGATCTCAGGATCTTCGCTAAAATCTGCCTCATCCATAAAGATATTAAACCCTCTGGCTTCGCTATCAGTGAATACTGCTTCACCACGTAGCACCAAGTCATACTTGCTGTTAAAACTTATCAGACTGCGTTGAAACTGGGCCAACGCTTTTCCAACGTGATCGGGGTTTATTTCCCGTAAGCTGGAAAGACCGAAAGCATCTTTCAGGGCTTCACCGTAGTAATCGTGGTGGCGCAAGCGAGTGATGATAGTGGGCCAGTCGCCGCCCATCTCGTTCGGATCGGCTACCGGGTGCAGGGCCTGGGCTTCCAGGTTATCAGCCCGGCCATCCCAAAACATGGTGCGAAATAAGTAACCGATATTGGTCAGGCTGGGAGAATTCCGTCGCCCTATTCGACCATTGATACCTACACTAAGTGTTTTACCGTCCGTAAAAGCCAGTTCCGGCAGATGGCAACTTTGGCAGCTGATGGTAGAATCGGCGGAGAGGATGGGATCGGAAAATAAGCGGCTACCGAGTTCGACTCCCTGCTCAGTAGATGGATTGTCATCGGGATAGAGGATAGCCGCGTAGGGAGGAGTGGGCGTGTTGGAGCAAGCCAGGGTGAATGAGGCCAGGATGAGTAAAATTATAAATTTATAAATACATGTATTTATAAATACGTGTATTTGCAAAAATACAAACTCGCTAAAAATCAAACTATTATACATATAAAATTTCAACATTCGCCAAATAACGTTGTCCAAACACAGCATTCTACTGTATTCAAACTACCCCCACTCTACCAACGAGGCAAAGCGAGGGTAACTGATCCAATTTATCTTGGGTTTGAGCAGTGACTCACTTACCGCACGCTCAGAGTAAACTGCGCCCCCAGCCGCTCCCAGATATCTGCAGCAACGGCTTGATTACCGCCGTGAACGATCCGTTGGCTTTCGTCGCTGAAATCGTGAAAATCCGTATCGCTGGCGGCCAGGGCCTTCTGCACGTCGGCCATAATATCCAGCGTGGTGTTGCCGTTTTCGCTCACCGTGATCGGGGCGTTGAAAGTTACCGTAGAATAGATGTCGTTGCTACCCATATGGTAAGAAACACCCGTATCAAAGGTACCGTCATTCTCCAGATCGACGGTAGCTTCGATCTTGGCAAATACGTAGCGTGCGTTCCCCGGCCAGAATTCAGCGTCGTTCAGCACGAAGTCGGCATCGAATTCATTGGGGTCCATACTGTTCAGGTCGGGGCTGACGCCCAGACCATAGCGGATACCCGTGTACTCACCGGCGGGAATTTCGTTGAATTCGTAACTATCCACATTATCTTCCTGAGCATTGTTGTAGCGCACCAGCAGAATGTCGGAGAGCTGGACGGCGTCGCCCCCATTGGCGGGGATCAGTTCCAGGTCAGAAACGTAGTATTGGAAGAGCTGTACTTTGAGTTCGCTCCCGTCCGGATAGTCGTAGACATCGCTCTGAACGGTCAGATTGGCACCGTCGTACAGGGCATTGAAGTTCACGGTCACGTCCCCGCTAGGGACGGCCGCATCTTCGTCATCATCACAGGCAGTGAAGATAAAGGCACTCGTCAGGGCTGCACAAAGCAGCAAAAAAGTAAATCGAAGTTTCATTTCGGTTAATTAATTAGAGGTGCGGAAAATACCGCCGTTAAGTAAAATCGAGAGAAAGGTGACGAGTAAATGTAAGTTCAAAGAAAGTAAACGCTTAAGTTGACCATTTTATATGATCACAAGTATTATTTTTTTGGCCTTGGTCCGATAGCGGACAATAATTCGGTACGCATCAGCTTTGCTACTTTGAAGTCATGACGAAGTACAGATCGTTCCGTCAGGTTCTCAATTATAACGCTCAGTTATTGTCCATGAAAAGCCTGCAGCCTATTTATTTATAGCATAGGTTCTTATGTCTTCAAAGTAGCAATGATCAGGTAAAGTCCATCACCTTAGCTACACCCAACAATCTTCTAGTCCACCAGAATTTCTGTTAGAAAAAAAATGTTGACGACTCTTTCGCTCAGTTGATCGGCGAGTTCTTCGTCCGTAGCCGCCAAGTCCAGTCCGGCCAGCCATTCTTCCAGTAGGGCTTCGAAACTGAGGGTAATCTCGAAGCCGCGTGGCAAGGCCAGTGCACCGCCAAAATCCACATTCAAAGGCTGGCTTCCAAAGTCCTGGATAACCCGCTGGATTGTATCGTCAGCTACAATCAAATCATACTCCAGTTTGAAATTCACGTAGCCAGTATCCAGGCCGAAGTGCATCCTTCCTTCCTGAAAACCCAAAGGATGATCATCGGGGGCGGTAGCCGGAGCTACTCTTTGGTAGTCATCTTCAATTCCAATCCTTCCCGTCAGACTGGTGACCGACTGGGCAGTTCGGAAAGTGCCGATTTCCCGCTCGCTGGATGATCCGGTTCGGAAAAGATTCAGATTGTCGTTGATGACGACCAACAAGGTGTCATTGTTCATATCTACCAGACCGATGTCCAGAGAATCCTCGGGCTCCAGTCGGGTTCCGTCTTCCTGAATCAAGGCCAGGTCAGACCAATAGTAACGCAGTCGGGTGATCCGGAAGACATTGTTTGCGGCATTAACGTAAAAGCTATCCCGATCCAGCAGGGTATCTCCGTAGAGGTGATTGATGGCAATATTCAACTCCGGGAATTCACAGCAGGTTTCCAGGCATTCGATATCGGCATCCAGGTCGTAGTTAGCGGCGTTGGGATCCAGGCAGCCTTCTACGTCCTCGTAGCAGCCGGAGGCAACCAGCGCTATTATGACCAACAGTGGCAGTATTCTTTCTTTAAGCGAGTTCACTAACTATGTCTGCGTTTAAATTCCTCGGTATACTTACGCACCATTTGCTTGACCTGTTGCGTAAAATCTTTATTTAATATCCAGTTGTAGAAGCCAGGATCGGTGGCGCAGACCTCCCCCACGGGCTTGCCCTGGTACTTGCCAAAGTTGAAAACGGCTACGCCCTGCTCATTCAGCTTAAGACGGTTTGTTACGTCCAGTGAACGGTCGTCGCGGCAAAATTTGGCAACGGCATCCATGTCCTGACTCAGCGGTTTTTCAATTACGTTGCCGTCGGCATCCTCGTAGTTCTGACCGGCGTAATACTTCAACTGACCTTCAAAGACATCGATTGTAGCTTGCACGTCCGCCAGGGCATCATGAGCATTCTCCATCTTCTGGCCGGTATAAAATTTCAGCGCAGCACCAAGGGTACGTGGTTCCATGCGGTAGAAAATACGCTGAGCGTCAATCAACCTCCGTTTATTGATATCGAACTCGATTCCATTCCTGGCGAATTCTTCCATCAGCATCGGTACGTCGAAACGATTAGAATTGTAACCCGCCAAATCAGCATCGCCGATAAAATCAAATATTTCCTGAGCTACCTGGCCGAAAGAAGGCTTATTGGCAACGTCCTTTGGTCCGATTCCGTGCACCGCATAGGCTTCCTCACTGATCAAGACACCCGGGTTCACCAGCATTTCCAATTCCTGCCGTGGGCCACCATCAGCGGGCAGCTTGATCAGGGCAATCTGCATAATCCGGTCACGAATCACATTAAGGCCAGTACTCTCAATATCGAAAAAAACAAGGTCGCGGTCTAGGGGGATGGGTAGCATGGGGCGAAGGTAGGGAATAGTTTGGACGGGCTGCGCCCTTTTGGACGCCTGCGGCTTTTGGATTGCTATGGTTTGTGCAAGTGTTTATGCATAATTTTCATCATACATAACCTCATTTCTTAAGCACGCCATTACGGTATGAATCATCTTGTTGCGTAAGTTGTTCACCG
>PDLQ01000069.1 GCA_002591745.1 Lewinellaceae bacterium SD302 | reverse complement strand
CCACCGTTAACCCGCCGATAGGGTAGCGTGTACCCCGATCGTCACATGCTCGTGAGGATAAGTTCGTATCTTCGATCCGAGCCGATGTGAAATCGGCGGGCTACGTTGGCGCTCCCGTTCTGCGCAACAACATCGAAGAGAAACATTATTATTATTCAAAGTAATAAATAAAACTATCTAATTAAAATGGCTGATAACTTCCAAGAATTATATGAACTAAGAATGAAATTGTATTATAATTTCTTCAAAATGTCTAGCCCAGAGAGTGTTTTTGAACTTCAATTAGAGTTAGCTGCATCAATAGTTGATGCTGAGAATAATATTAAAAACAATAATAACAAAGATAATTTTCAATACCACTTAGACCGAATTTATGGTTTAGCAGATTCTATTTGTTGGTTGTTTATAGATGAATCAGTTATTAAACAACTTGGGCTGTATGAATCTACCATAACTTCATTAAGTGCTCAAAAAGGAAATTATCTTGATCTTATGAAACGATTTTCTGAAGATGCAAAAGGTAAAATATTGATTTTTTCTGATTTGACCAGATGTATATCGATAGGTGATTTGATTGAGGTTATAAGTTCGGATAATATAAAATTAATAGAAATAAAGGAAAAATTTTCTAATGAGCAGCATGCTAGTGCACTATTGAGAGGTAGAACTGGCAGGCAATTTTCTAAAATGTACTGGCTGACCCATTATTTGAAAGATGAATTTGGAACTCTTTATAGAAATAAAAAGCCAACTAAGACTATTTATGTAGAAAAGAACTATGAATACCATTATAGCTTAATACCTGAACTGATTGAAAAAGCAAAAGAAGAAGGTACTTCAATTATTCAAGCTGAAGAAGGTTTAGCTTTTATGTGTCAAAACTTCGAATTTGAAAATGATCCTAGTATTTTGAGCAAATGTGTCGAATGGGGTTTTGAACAACCAGTTATAGCTTCTACAGCGAGATTGACAGAAAATAGAGATGCAACTGTCTTTCATAAGCCTAGTTTACTTTTTGACACAAATTATGAGTACAGGGTATTACTTCACGAAGTTGATTACTCAATAATGGGAGTTTTAGACGTGGAATATATTAAAAGTCTGTTTAAATCAAAAGGGTACGGTTTTAAATATATAGATGATATGCTACCTAAAATTGAATATGAAGGTGTATACTATACAATGAGCTATAGATTCATCAATAATATTTTATCTGGTATGTCTACAGTTGATTCAACTGTCGAAGTTATGATTGATCTGTTACAAAAATCCTTAAAAGCAATAGAGAGCATGACTGAGGATGAGAAAAATTACTCAAAAGAACGACCGAAAGATTATAAAACTTTTGTTTCTCACTTAGAATCTAACTATAAACTCAAACAGGCAGAAGATGGAAATTTTATAATTCTAGAAGATGTAAACGGAGAAGAATTTATGAAAATATATTCGCAAAAATAAATCTATAAAATGCGCAGAACACTGCGCCACCGCCAACCGCGCTTAGGCGCGGCTGCGTTGGCGCTACCGTTCTGTAAAACTCAATCTTTAAGAAAAGGATTTGAATTTTAGATTTTTTCTGAGCGTTTAAATGCTAAAGTTGGAAATCATTGTTCTCGCACTAAAGAATTCCAAGAGTTATTATAATTTACGGTCACGTCCGTCGCTTCACAGAACAATGCGCCACCGTCAATCGCCAGTTTGATACGCGTTCCGAGTGTCACATGCAAGCATGACAATTCCGGTTCTTCGAACCGGGCCGATTATAAATCGGCGGCTGCGTTGGCGCTCCCGTTAGATGAAACGTACACTCACAATGAACATATAAGGCAAGTTAATATTTCTGATACAACTAATTCTAAATGATCGATTATATACGTGTTGTATCAACTTTTCAATTCTAAGTTTAAAATATGTTTAGAAACAATCTACTGCATAGGAGAGTGAAATCACATCGTATTAATTTTATTCCTGGTATAAAAAATAATTTAGGGTTTAATAATTCTAAGATCTATATCTAATGGTGGGTAGCCAGATTTAAAATATAACTTTATATTTGAGAATACACATTACACAGGCTTACAACAATGAAAATATTAACGCTAGTTTTACTTTACTTTCTTAGTACTCTAAATATCTGTTCTCAGTATTCTGATCTTGATATTAAATTTGATAATGATTTATATCATTCTCGTGATACAATTAATGGAGAAATTGGATTTAGTCATTACAGGAAAAACTATTTCAAGATCACTTATTGTACAAATTATGAATTCGTAAAAAGCAAAATAGAAAATTCAATAAAAGGTATAAATAAAATGCCTGCCTCAGATAAAGTTAAGTTTACTGAAAATACTTCAGTTACTAATAGAGATTTTACAATCCTTGTTGGTGAGAGTGTTCCTTACCAAATTTCTATAAAAGTAATTGAAGATTTTATAGATGTGAAAAATTTAACTGTAATTCTTCAAAAAGATATATCGCACCAACCCGGTTACGATGAACTATATGAGCATAGAAAAGTTATGGTTGGGTCTGGAAAATGCCCAATTACATTCGATAAAAGGTATCTCGAAAGTAAGGAAAAAATTAAAGGATTACTAATAGCTGAGTCTCAAGAGGATTTTATCAATTACTTTAACAATCATAACGACAGAATTATAGAATGTAATTACGACTTAAATCGAATGGTGAATATAACTCCGGTTATTGAAAATTGTATTGATGTTGAGGATTTTTTGTTGGCATCAAAATGTTCTCATGAATTTACTGAACGATACATAATTGATTCTATATTAATACCCAATAGAGAAATTTTCTATACTGATAGGAAGTTTAAAATGTCGCTATTAATAAATAGTGAAGGTCGGGTTATTAACTTTCGAGGAATCCCTAAGTTAAAGAGTACAGATCGAGAGATTGTGAAAAGCCTAAGCGATATTATAATGGATCCGCTGAGTAAAATGCCATTATGGAAGCCAAAAATATATAACGGGAAACCTATTGATCAACGGATTCAATTTTTTATTAATTACTAGAAACTGTAATAATTTGAACCTATTGTCAATTTCTTGTTTTGTAAGTTGTTATTCATCTAACAATGCGCCACCGTTAACCCGCCGATAGGGTAGCGTGTACTCCGAGCGTCACATGCTCGTGAGGATAAGTTCGTATCTTCGATCCGAGCCGATGTGAAATCGGCGGGCTGCGTTGGCGCTCCCGTTCTATACAACACGCCTGGTAAAAACGGGCAGCTGCCCATTTCCGAAATTGCCCTTATGATTCTTTGAGGCGAGTACAAATGATACTGCATATTCTCGCTCTAATTGTTATGAATTGCCAAGAAATTTATATTCCGTCTTTGTGCTGTATAGAACAAAGTGCCACCGTCAATCGCCGACATGATGTTTACGCTTACGAGCGCCACATACCGTCGACATCAATTTCGTATCTTCGATCCGAGCCGATTGAAAATCGGCGCCTGCGTTGGCACTCCCGTTGGCTGAAATCACATATTTAACTTTCCAAAATAATAACACAATCTCAAATGTAGCTGCAACATTGAATGCGGCTTTTGGAATCAACTAGGTAAGAGTACATTTGATACTCTGATGTTTGTTGAATTCAAGATAATGTATCACCTTGTTGTCCCCATGAGCCTTGAATGCTAAGTTGGCATGTAGACTATATTATAATAGTTAAGACAAAATAATATACAACCAAGCTATGTTAAAAGGTAAAACATAACATTTATGATATACCGGTCAAGTCTTGTCTACATCATAATTGTAATTATGATAACTTCATGTAAAGATAACGACTCAAATTCATACTCAGATTGTTTAGAAATTGATAATTTTAGTCTACATTTTATCCCATATGAGTATGATTTACAAAGACAAAACGATATTCATATCCTAGATCGATCTACAGGTTATAGTGTAGGAAATTGTGGGACAATACTTAAAACTACAAACGGTGGAGACAATTGGAATTTACTAAGCCAATGCTATTCACAGGGTATAATAGATCCAAGTGCACTGACTAAAGCAAGATTATTAAGTACGTATTTTGTTAATCCTGATGTCGGATTTGTAGGAGGAGAAGGTGAAAGAAATGTACTAGACAGATCTACATCAGGAGCTGTATTCGCCTCTACAAATGATGGCGGAAATAGCTGGAATAAAATATACTTAGATAGTGTAATCTGGATCAATGATCTTCACTTCTTTGATTCTCAAAATGGCGTAGGACTATTTTACATAAGGGATGGTAGTATAAGGTCTAGAGAACTACATAGAACATCAGATGGTGGAAATAATTGGACCAAAATAGATTTACCGGTTGATCGTATTAAAATCTCAAAGTTCGTTTATAGCAACTTAAATACCATAATTTTATCAGGAGAAAATGGAAGCGTAGTTGAACCAACGAATCATATAATTATATCTAATGACGCTGGAGTTAATTGGGATATAGTTGACCAGCCAGAAGGGTATTGCTATAAATTTCATTTTGTAAACGATAGTATAGGATTTATGAACTGTGGGTTTTTGCCAGGATTAGGAGGTAATTATCAGACTGTTGATGGAGGTAGAAATTGGACTTCTACAAATATCCCATTAACATCGTCTTCAGTTATTTATTTTTCAGAAAAGAACTATGGAATCGTTATTAATCCTACCTATGAATTAGTACAAAGTGGAGGTGAAGCATATCAAGAAACTGTAGAATATCAAATTCATCAAACTAATGATGGAGGAATAAGTTGGCATGCAGTCTCTAAATCCAAGTCATGTAATTATGCTGATTTAGGAGGTTCAGGAAATGGAATTCTATTTGAAAATTACGTTTGGGCTAGTTTGAACGGTTATTATAGATTTACAGATTATTAATATTCGTACTTACATAAATAGAGTTGTTCGGACATAACTCATTGATAATCAGTGGGCCTTTTCTGAGCCGAATTACATTTCAAAAATCACAAAAATTCAAGTTGCTGATAATGAGAACGTTATAATTTTATAAAACTTCAATGCCACTCATTGTAGATTCGCATAACTTACTGATAATCAATCCGAACAACTCTAATGAATACAATATTTTCGATTGAATCATTTCAGGTTTTTAACCATTGTTGAATAATAAGGCTTCAATAGTCCAAGTCATTCTAGAAAGCTATAAATTTGAATATATTTACCAATGTGTTAAATACATTGCATGTATAAATAATGTATATGGCTAAGGTTGTAATATATAATCGTTATATAATTATTAATGTATGCAGTAGTGTAAATCATTTTCTATTTTGATTTAATTACCTAAATTGGTATTCAGCCAACAATGCGCCACCGTCAACCCGCCGATGGGGTAGCGCTTCGTTCCGAGTGTCACATGCTTAAGACACAAATTTCGTATCTTCGATCCGAGCCGATTGGCAAATCGGCGGGCTGCGTTGGCGCTCCCGTTGTCTGAAACCGCACACGTGATGGGTACACGGGCCATGATTTATATCCTTTTTAAGTAGGACTTCAAACAGATTTTAGATCAAGATATTGG
>PDLQ01000068.1:0-3320 GCA_002591745.1 Lewinellaceae bacterium SD302 | reverse complement strand
GTGCGGCTGGAATACCTCCTTTTAGAGACTTAGGGAGATGTGGTGTAGGTTGTTACTTACAGCATGTAGCGCACAGGTAAATAGAAAGACTAAGGCTCGCCTGCCTTGATGTTAATTTAATACATCAAACAATTATACCCGTTGGGGGTATCTGCTCACTGGAGTAGTTTATCGGTTCGATTCCGATATAATTGCCTATTCAGTCTAGGCTGGCTCATTGGAGCTGGTTATTTTACTGGAATGATCATTGACAAGTTTGGATAAGAGAGCAACAGAGATTTATGGATTTGGATTTAAGTGAATTGATTTACTTGAGCGAAATCCGTTGCGATTGAAATTAATTTCAAGAGCGTCTTGTTGATACAACTCATTAGTTTTAGGTAATTAAACGTTACGAAAGTATTAGTTCTTTCGTTCTAAGATACAGTCTCGGCTTATGTTGAGATTAAGATTAGGAAGTGAACTAAGGGCGTACGGGGGATGCCTAGGCTCTCAGAGACGATGAAGGACGTGGTAAGCTGCGAAAAGTCATGGGGAGGTGCAAACGACCGTTTGATCCATGAATGTCCGAATGGGGCAACCCACTATGTTGAAGACATAGTACCCGCAAGGGAGGTAACCCGGGGAACTGAAACATCTAAGTACCCGGAGGAGGAGAAAATAATTTAATGATTCCGTAAGTAGTGGCGAGCGAACGCGGAAGAGCCCAAACCTGCTAGATACGTCTAGTGGGGGTTGTAGGACTCGAATAATTGTATAAATGCTGACTGGAAGTTGTTTGGAAAACAACGCCGTAGAGGGTGATAGCCCCGTATGGGAAGGTAGTTATACATGTCGAGTATCCTGAGTAGGGCGGGGCCGGAGAAACCCTGTCTGAATTTGGCGGCACCATCCGCTAAGGCTAAATACTCCTGAGAGACCGATAGTGAACCAGTACCGTGAGGGAAAGGTGAAAAGAACCGCGAGAAGCGGAGTGAAAAGACCCTGAAACCGTGCGCTTACAAGCGGTCGGAGTCCTTCGGGATGACGGCGTGCCTTTTGCATAATGAGCCTACGAGTTACTCCTATCTAGTAAGTATAAGGTGTTCAGCACCGTATGCGAAGCGAAAGCGAGTCTTAACAGGGCGACAGAACTAGGTGGGGTAGACGCGAAACCTGGTGATCTACCCATGGGCAGGTTGAAGTTGGGATAGTCTCCCAATGGAGGACCGAACCGGTACATGTTGAAAAATGTTCGGATGACCTGTGGGTAGGGGTGAAAGGCCAATCAAACCAGGAGATAGCTCGTACTCCCCGAAATGCATTTAGGTGCAGCGTTGTGTAGTGTTATCCGGAGGTAGAGCTACCAATAGGGCTAGGGGGCTTCACCGCCTACCAACCCCTGATGAACTCCGAATGCCGGTTAACAGCAGCAGCAGTGAGGCTACGGGTGCTAAGGTCCGTGGCCAAGAGGGGAACAACCCAGACCATCAGCTAAGGTCCCCAAGTGTATACTAAGTTGGATTGAACGATGTGAGGATGCTAAGACAGCTAGGATGTTGGCTTGGAAGCAGCCATTCATTTAAAGAGTGCGTAACAGCTCACTAGTCGAGCGTTCTTGCGCGGAAAATAATCGGGCATCAAGTATACCACCGAAGCTATGGATTTACCGTAAGGTAAGTGGTAGGGGAGCATTGTAGTTGGGCTGAAGGTGTGCTGCGAGGCATGCTGGACTGGCTACAAAAGCAAATGTAGGCATGAGTAACGATAAAAGGGGTGAGAAACCCCTTCGCCGTAAAACTAAGGTTTCCGTATTCGATGTTAATCAGAATCGGGTTAGTCGGGTCCTAAGGTGTAGCCGCAGGGCGAAGCCGATGGCAAACGGGTTAATATTCCCGTACCTGTCTCCAACGAAAGCGACGGAGAAGTGTAGTCACGATGTGCTGACGAAATAGCACGTTGAACCACGAGTAAAATTGTGGGATAGTACAGCAAATACTACGGTATGCGTTGATATGTGATGAAGCGTCTTCCAAGAAATAGCGAGGATGACAGCCCGTACCGTAAACCGACACAGGTAGTTGAGGAGAGTATCCTAAGGCGCTCGAGTGATTCATGGCTAAGGAACTAGGCAAATTAGACGCGTAACTTCGGGAGAAGCGTCGCCACCCATTGGGTGGCCGCAGTGAAAAGGCCCAGGCGACTGTTTAGCAAAAACACAGGACTCTGCGAAATCGAAAGATGAAGTATAGGGTCTGACACCTGCCCGGTGCCGGAAGGTTAAGGAAGGGGCTTAGGATTTATTTCCAAAGGTCTTGACTGAAGCCCCGGTAAACGGCGGCCGTAACTATAACGGTCCTAAGGTAGCGAAATTCCTTGTCGGGTAAGTTCCGACCTGCACGAATGGTGTAACGATCTGGGCACTGTCTCGGCCATGAGCTCGGTGAAATTGAAGTATCGGTGAAGATGCCGATTACCCGCAACGGGACGAAAAGACCCCGTGAACCTTTACTACAGCTTCACATTGTATTAGGCTATAAGATGTGTAGGATAGGTGGGAGACTATGAAGCGGCGGCGCCAGTCGTTGTGGAGTCATCCTTGAAATACCACCCTTCTTATAGTTTGATACTAACTTTCCGAAAAGAGAGGACATTGTGTGGTGGGTAGTTTGACTGGGGTGGTCGCCTCCTAAAGTGTAACGGAGGCTCGCAAAGGTACCCTCAGCATGGTTGGTAATCATGCGAAGAGCGTATGAGTACAAGGGTGCTTGACTGAGAGAGCGACAGCTCGACCAGGTGCGAAAGCAGGCTCAAGTGATCCGGTGGTTCCGAATGGAAGGGCCATCGCTCAAAGGATAAAAGGTACTCCGGGGATAACAGGCTGATCTCCCCCAAGAGCTCACATCGACGGGGAGGTTTGGCACCTCGATGTCGGCTCGTCACATCCTGGGGCTGAAGAAGGTCCCAAGGGTTGGGCTGTTCGCCCATTAAAGTGGCACGCGAGCTGGGTTCAGAACGTCGCAAGACAGTTCGGTCTCTATCTGTTGCGGGCGTAGGAATATTGAGAAGATCTGACTCCAGTACGAGAGGACCGGGTTGGACGTACCGCTAGTGTACCTGTTGTGGTGTCCACTGCATTGCAGGGTAGCTATGTACGGAACGGATAAGCGCTGAAAGCATCTAAGCGCGAAGCCAACTTCGAGATAAGTATTCCCTTGAGGGTCGCAGAAGATGACTGCGTTGATAGGCTATAGGTGGAAGTGTGGTAACATATGGAGCCGAGTAGTACTAATAGCCCGACAGCTTCCTTTTTTCTTTTACTCCTTCGGGATTAAAAGAAT
>PDLQ01000067.1 GCA_002591745.1 Lewinellaceae bacterium SD302 | reverse complement strand
GGCGGAACACCTGAGCTATGCGATACGGCCACGGTGAACATTACGGTTGTACCATTCAACGACGCGCCGGATGCGATGGACGATGCCCCAATGGTGGACGAAGACGCTACCTTGACGGATAACGTAGTTGATAACGACACGGACGTCGACGGCCCGGACACGCTGATCACCCTGGTGACGGATGTAACGAACGGTACGTTGACGCTGAACCCCGACGGCAGCTACACCTACGTTCCCGACGCGGATTACAATGGTCCGGATAGTTTCGCTTACAGCTACTGCGACGGCGGAACGCCCGAGCTTTGTGATACGGCTACGGTCAATATCACGGTCACGCCGGTCAACGACGCTCCGGATGCAATGGACGACGCCCCAATGGTGGACGAAGACGACACCTTGACGGACAACGTAGTTGATAACGACACGGACGTCGACGGCCCGGACACGCTGATCACCCTGGTGACGGACGTAACGAACGGTACATTGACGCTGAACCCCGACGGTAGCTACACCTACGTTCCTGACGCCGACTACAATGGTCCGGACAGTTTCGTTTACAGCTACTGTGATGGCGGAACACCTGAGCTCTGCGATACGGCTACGGTCAATATCACAGTGGTGCCAGTCAATGATCCGCCGGTGATCACTCCTCCCGATACGGTAATGGTGATCGTTCCGGAAGATACTCCGGATACCACCTGTTTCGTAATTACGGATGCCGATGCCGGCGACGTTTTGGATTGCACGCTGACGATGCCCGGCTTCGGTACGGCAGTACTGCTGGACGACACCTGTGTGGTCTACACTCCTCAACTGGATTACAATGGTGGCGATACGCTGCTCAAAATCACTTGTGATCAAACGGGTAACTGCGATACGGTAGTCATCATCTACGAGGTCACGCCGGTCAACGACGCTCCGGATGCAATGGACGACGCCCCAATGGTGGACGAAGACGACACCTTGACGGACAACGTAGTTGACAACGACACGGACGTCGACGGCCCGGACACGCTGATCACCCTGGTGACGGACGTAACAAACGGTACGCTGACGCTGAACCCCGACGGCAGCTACACCTACGTTCCCGACGCGGATTACAATGGTCCGGACAGTTTCGTCTATAGCTACTGCGACGGCGGAACGCCCGAGCTTTGTGATACGGCTATGGTCAATATAATGGTGGTACCAGTCAATGACCCGCCGGTGATTACTCCTCCCGATACGGTAATGGTGATCGTTCCGGAAGATACTCCGGATACCACCTGCTTCGTAATTACGGATGCCGATGCCGGCGACGATCTGGACTGCACGCTGACGATGCCCGGCTTCGGTACGGCAGTACTGCTGGACGACACCTGTGTGGTCTACACTCCCCAGCTAGATTACAACGGTGGCGATACGCTGCTCAAGATCACTTGCGATCAAACGGGTAACTGCGATACGGTAGTTATCATCTACGAGGTCACACCGGTCAACGACGCGCCGGATGCGATGGACGACGCCCCAATGGTGGACGAAGACGACACCTTAGTGGACAACGTAGTAACCAACGACACGGACGTCGACGGCCCGGATACGCTGATCACCCTGGTGACGGATGTAACGAACGGTACGCTGACGCTGAACCCTGACGGCAGCTACACCTACGTTCCCGACGCCGATTACAATGGTCCGGACAGTTTCGCTTACAGCTACTGCGACGGCGGAATGTCTGAGTTTTGCGATACGGCTACGGTCAATATTACGGTGGTGCCAGTCAATGATCCGCCGGTGATTACTCCTCCTGATACGGTGATGGTGATCGTTCCGGAAGACACCCCGGATACCACCTGTTTCGTAATTACGGATGCCGATGCCGGCGACGTTTTGGACTGCACGCTGACGATGCCCGGCTTTGGTACGGCGGTGCTGCTGGACGACACCTGTGTGGTCTACACTCCCCAGCTAGATTACAACGGTGGCGATACGCTGCTCAAGATCACTTGCGATCAAACGGGTAACTGTGATACGGTAGTCATCATTTATGAAGTCACACCAATCAACGACGCACCGGATGCAATGGACGACGCCCCGATGGTGGACGAAGACGCTACCTTGACGGACAACGTAGTTGATAACGACACGGACGTCGACGGCCCGGACACGCTGATCACCCTGGTGACGGACGTAACAAACGGTACGCTGACGCTGAACCCCGACGGCAGCTACACCTATGTTCCTGACGCCGATTACAATGGTCCGGACAGTTTCGTGTACAGCTACTGCGATGGCGGAACACCTGAGCTCTGCGATACGGCTACGGTGAACATTACGGTGGTGCCATTCAATGATCCGCCAGTGATCACTCCTCCCGATACGGTGACGGTGATCGTTCCGGAAGACACCCCGGATACCACCTGCTTCGTAATTACGGACGCCGATGCCGGCGACGATCTGGATTGCACGCTGACGATGCCCGGCTTCGGTACGGCGGTACTGCTGGACGACACCTGTGTGGTCTACACTCCTCAACTGGATTACAATGGTGGCGATACGCTGCTCAAGATCACTTGCGATCAAACGGGTAACTGCGATACGGTAGTCATCATCTACGAGGTCACACCGGTCAACGACACACCGGATGCAATGGACGACGCCCCGATGGTGGACGAAGACGATACCTTGACGGATAACGTAGTTGACAACGACACGGACGTCGATGGCCCGGATACGCTGATCACCCTGGTGACGGATGTAACGAACGGTACATTGACGCTGAACCCCGACGGTAGCTACACCTACGTTCCTGACGCGGATTACAACGGTCCGGACAGTTTCGCTTACAGCTACTGCGACGGCGGAATGCCGGAGCTCTGTGATACGGCTACGGTCAATATCACGGTGGTGCCATTCAATGATCCGCCGGTGATCACTCCTCCCGATACGGTGATGGTGATTGTTCCGGAGGATACCCCGGATACCACCTGCTTCGTGATTTTGGACGCCGATGCCGGCGACGATCTGGACTGCACACTGACGATGCCTAGCTTCGGTACGGCGGTACTGTTGGACGACACTTGTGTGGTCTACACTCCCCAGCTAGATTACAATGGTGGCGATACGCTGCTCAAGATCACTTGTGATCAAACGGGTAACTGTGATACGGTAGTCATCATTTATGAAGTCACACCAATCAACGACGCTCCGGATGCAATTGACGACGCCCCAATGGTGGACGAAGACGCTACCTTGACGGACAACGTAGTCGACAACGACACGGACGTCGACGGCCCGGACACGCTGATCACCCTGGTGACGGACGTAACGAACGGTACGCTGACGCTGAACCCTGACGGCAGCTACACCTACGTTCCCGACGCGGATTACAACGGTCCGGACAGTTTTGTATACAGCTACTGCGATGGCGGAACACCTGAGCTCTGCGATACGGCTACGGTGAACATTACGGTTGTACCAGTCAATGATCCGCCGGTGATCACTCCTCCCGATACGGTGATGGTGATCGTTCCGGAAGATACTCCGGATACCACCTGCTTCGTCATTACGGATGCCGATGCCGGCGACGTTTTGGACTGCACGCTGACGATGCCCGGCTTTGGTACGGCGGTGCTGCTGGACGACACCTGTGTGGTCTACACTCCTCAACTGGATTACAATGGTGGCGATACGCTGCTCAAAATTACCTGCGATCAAACGGGTAACTGTGATACGGTAGTCATCATCTACGAGGTCACGCCGGTCAACGACGCTCCGGATGCAATGGACGACGCCCCAATGGTGGACGAAGACGATACCTTGACGGACAACGTAGTTGATAACGACACGGACGTCGACGGCCCGGATACGCTGATCACCCTGGTGACGGACGTAACGAACGGTACGTTGACGCTGAACCCCGACGGCAGCTACACCTACGTTCCTGACGCCGACTACAACGGTCCCGATAGTTTCGCTTACAGCTACTGCGATGGCGGAACACCTGAGCTCTGCGATACGGCTACGGTCAATATCACGGTCACACCGGTCAACGACGCTCCGGATGCGATGGACGACGCCCCAATGGTGGACGAAGACGATACCTTAACGGACAACGTAGTTGACAACGACACGGATGTCGACGGCCCGGACACGCTGATCACCTTGGTGACGGACGTAACGAATGGTACGCTGACGCTGAACCCCGACGGCAGCTACACTTACGTTCCCGACACGGATTACAACGGTCCGGACAGTTTCGTTTACAGCTACTGTGACGGCGGAACGCCCGAGCTTTGTGATACGGCTACGGTCAATATTACGGTCACACCGGTCAACGACGCTCCGATTGCCATCGATGATGAATCGATGGTCGCTGAAAACGGCACTTTAACGGACAACGTAGTGATCAACGATTCTGATATCGATGGTCCGGACACGCTGATCACCCTGGTGACGGACGTAACAAACGGTACGCTGACGCTGAACCCCGACGGCAGCTACACCTACGTTCCCGACGCCGACTACAATGGCCTGGATAGTTTCGTTTACAGCTACTGCGACGGTGGAACGCCGGAACTCTGTGATACGGCATTAGTCGTCATTACAGTCGGAATTATCACTACTCCAGAAATAATTGAAGTGACGACTGTACAAAATGTATCGATTACAATTTGTGCGGATATCAGTGAGCTAGTATCTGAACCAAGTGATATTGTAAGTTGTGGCGCACCAGCAAATGGTGAGGTTGATATCGTCGATCTCGAAAATGGTTGCTTTAGCTACACACCTGACAATAATTTCCTGGGGCAGGATGAATTTTGCCTAGTTCTGGTAGATGACAATGGCAATACGGATACGGTGTTCGTAACCGTCAATGTAGTGCCTGATGATGCCAACGTAGCCTGTATTACTGAGATCAACGTCGTGCTGGAGGAAGACTGTCAGATCACCTTGTTACCTAGTCAAGTCCTGGTCGGCGATTTGCCTGCTAATGTCGATGAGGTCGTTATTGTTGATATCGAGGACATCAACCCCGGTAATGGCGATATAATCGATGGATGTGGAACTTATATCTATAATGTTTCCCTACCGCCCGGAGCTGTTATTGATGGCTTCAGCGACTGTTGGGGCTTCGTCAATGCCGAAGATAAAATCAGTCCGGCATTGACTGATAGTGCGAGTAGTCCGGTTGATCTGTTCTGTGAAGATTTTGATCTGATCAACTTGAACAATCTGTCACCAAATGTTTCTCGCTGTTATGAGGTTTTCCCTGATGGGACTAACAAAGTAGCAGGGTTCGTTAACACACCACTCGGCAGGCGCCTGGTGGACGGTGCGGCAAACGGGCAGTTCCCGGTCTTCACCGATGGTTGTAGTTCCATGGAGATTTGCGTCAACGACCTTGTCTCCGGTAACAATGGCGACTGCGAGGACGTGGTCATCACCCGGGTTTTCACAGCTACCGATGGTATCGATTGTGAAAGTATTGGTGGTGAAGCGAACGACCCGACAGTATACTCTTACGAAATTATATTCACCCGCCCGAGTATCTCGGATGTCAGTGGAGTGGATGCGGAGTCGACCTTCGATTGTGACGCCAACCCACCACTACTGCCGCCCAACGGCTTCGGTGATGAAAACCCGGCTCCAGTGGCTTCGGACTATCCCTTCTTCACGCTGGACGACGGTACCCAGGTCTTCCTGGACGA
>PDLQ01000066.1 GCA_002591745.1 Lewinellaceae bacterium SD302 | reverse complement strand
CCACCGTCAACCCGCCGATGTTAAGCCTGGCGCTTCGAGCGTCACATGCTCGTAAGGATAAGTTCGTATCTTCGATCCGAGCCGATGTGAAATCGGCGGGCTACGTTGGCGCTTCCGTTAGGCGCAAAGCACACGACAACCATACTATTCAATAGGCCATCTGTATTGAATCAGTCATTTCTATTGGCAAGAAACAGCTAGAATCTATACACTTCCATGTATCAGTGTATAGAAAATCGTGTTTTTTATACACATTTTGCTGCTTTTGTATAGATAAATGAAAAATCATCTACAATGAATAACTGGCAAATTGAATTAATACCATCTCGTCCAGATTTAGAATCTCGAAAAATATTGAAGAAACTGCCCGCTGCTCATGCTGCGCTTGCAGAATTGAAGGGGCTAGCAGCGACTATGCCAAACCAAAATATATTAATTAATACTTTAAGTTTACAAGAGGCAAAGGATAGTTCTGCTATTGAGAATATAGTCACCACCCATGATGAAATATATCAACAAGAACTCAACTTGAAATCTATCAAATCTTTAGAATCTAAAGAAGTACAGAATTATATATCAGCTCTTAAAAGAGGTTACGACTTAGTTTCAAAAAGAGGACTACTAACAAATAAAGTAATATTAGAAATTCAGCAAACATTAGAAAAGAATAGGGCTGGATTTAGAAAACTACCTGGAACTGAATTGAAAAATGCAACAACAGGTGAAGTAGTATATACTCCACCTCAAGATATTATGAAAATAAACAGCTTGATGGATGAATTGCAAAAAATGATCAATGACCCAGAGTACAGCGACTATGATCCTATTGTAAAAATGGCAATAATACATTTTCAATTTGAAAGTATCCATCCTTTTTATGATGGCAATGGACGTACAGGAAGAATTTTAAATATACTTTATCTAATTCAAAATAACTTATTAGAATTACCAATTCTGTATTTGAGTAGTTACATCATAAGGTACAAGTCAGATTATTATAAATATCTACAAGAAATTAGAAACACTAATAATTGGGATAACTGGTTGGAATTTATGATAGATGGGGTGCATAAGACCTCGCTAGAGACAATACAAACCATTAAAGAAATTAAAACTATTATGCAGAGTATGAAAAATGAATTAAGAAGTAACTATAAATTCTACAGTCAAGATTTACTCAATAACTTATTTAAGCATCCATACACAAAGATAGGTTTTCTAGTAGAAGATTTAAAAGTCTCAAGATTGACGGCTGCAAACTATTTAAATACACTATCCGAAGATGGAATTTAAAAGAAAGAGAAAGTCGGTAATAGCAACTATTATGTAAATGAAAAATCATTTAACTTGTTAAGAAGTAAATAAAAAATGCGCCTAACAATGCGCCACCGTCAACCCGCCGATGACAAGTGTTTCGCTCCGAGCGTCACATGCTCGTGAGGATAAGTTCGTATCTTCGATCCGAGCCGATTGTTAATCGGCGGGCTGCGTTGGCGCTTCCGTTAGGTGCAACATGCATATCTTGGAGTTTAGTTATAGCATTTTATATTTGAACTTTAATACTTTATTTGATGATTGATTGTAAATCAATTGCAAATTTGAAATAGATAATTACTTTTACCAAAGTATTGTTTTATAATCAAATTACTCGATTAGGCATGAATAAACTGTTAACTACATCAGGATGTAAGTTTTATATTGAACTGATAGTTAAAGAATCAAAGTCAGTTATATACTTAGTTAGTCCATATATAAGATTAAATGATGATTTATATGAGAGAATAAAAGAAGCAAATGATAGGGGAGTGAAAATAATTGTGGTATATGGTAAACAAGATATGCTTACTGACGCTGACGAATATTTTAAAAATCTATCCAATTCATATTTGTATTACCACAAGAATCTACATGCCAAAGTATACTTGAATGAATCTATTGGGCTCATTACATCAATGAATTTATATACATCATCGTCTTTAAATCCTAACAGAGAATTGGGAGTGTTTTTTAAAGAAAAGGATAGTTCAAGTTCAATTTATCGTGATGCATTAGATGAAGTGAAATCAATAATTCGGGGTAGTAAAAAGATTAAATTAGCAAGTGCAAAAAGTAATAAAGAGGTTATCGAAAAACAATCACCAAGGTTTGAGACATTAAAAGTTTCAAACTATTATAAACATGATTTATATAGAGAGTTGTGTAAAGTGTTCAGGTCGAACGAAATTTACTGGGATGGAGTTGATATTGTCTTGAAAATAGAGGGCAATAAGCATATCATATTTTCTCATAGAATTCAAGTTCCATTTACAGATAATGAGCAGTATTTAAAAGATGAATTACGAACTTATTTAGAAGGTTGTAATCTTAATATGCGGCTATATAGTAATAATTCAAGAAGTTTGACAGTTTATAATTCAGTTGAAAACACTGAAATTATGAGTGATTACTTTAAATCACGAATAGTTAATGATACAGTTATTACTGTTAAAAGTATTCTGGAATTTTTCAGATAGGAAAAAATATTGCGCCGCCTTTAATAAATTAGAAAGATTAATGCGCCAAAAGATAAAACCTCAAGATCTCAAAAATTTCAGAATATGAATATAGAAGATGACTTATTAGATTCATTTTTTATTAGGCCTAAACCTAAAAGAATTATTGAACGAATACTATTAGATGGACGGAAGGCTATTATTGCTTCTAACTTGATAGCAGGTGTATATATAGGTTCTGAAATTAGTTTTGATGGGGGGGAGCTACCAGACGGTAGATACACCATGATTGATGGAAAGACTAGATTTGAAGTTACAGACAGTGTAATAACTCATGAATACTATGTAGAAACATTTAAAATGCGAAATAATATCATTCATGTAGATTGTAGTAGAGTCGAAGGCTTTAGCATAGGATGTCAAGTTTATAAATCAGATTTTAAACCAATTGATGATGGAGTTTATCGATTAAAATTTTTTAAATGGGTTATAACTAAAGATGGAGTGATAATTGAAATTAGCTTGATGAAGCCTAGCATATAAAATTATTGATTACTGGATAATTTTAATATGCACCTAACATAGCGCCACCGTCAACCCGCCGATAGGGTAGCGTGTACTCCGAGCGTCACATGCTCGTGAGGATAAGTTCGTATCTTCGATCCGAGCCGATGTGAAATCGGCGGGCTGCGTTGGCGCTCCCGTTCTATACAACGCGCCTGGTAAAAACGGGCAGCTGCCCATTTCCGAAATTGCCTTTATGATTCTTTGAGGCGAGTACAAATGATGTTACATGTTCTCGCTCTAATGATTATATATTGACAGGAAATTTATATTCCGTCTTTGCGCTGTATAGAACAAAGTGCCACCGTCAATCGCCGACATGATGTTTAGGCTTACGAGCGCCACATACCGTCGACATCAATTTCGTATCTTCGATCCGAGCCGATTGAAAATCGGCGCCTGCGTTGGCACTCCCGTTAGCGGCAATCGATTAAAAGTCGATACTATTTTATGGTTTAATAAATGTATAGTTACATTCAAAAACGAAATGTTACTTTTGTATAAACTTAAGTAAATGAATAAGATTAAGTCACTGATAGTCGGAGTACCTTATTATGATGATAAGAATATAGATAATTTGGCCTTTTGTGCTAATGACTCTAAGGGAGTACGAGACGTTCTTGTAAAGAATTTAAAAGTCAATAAAGAAAATATAAGTATCATTGGGGAACAATCTAAGCATAGATCAAGCAGGGTAAGTATTTTGAGAGGTGTAAATGAGCTAATTACGAAATGCAATGAAGATGATATCTTGCTAATGTATTATTCAGGTCATGGAGCATTAATATACGATAATAATTATTTAATTTGCTCTGATACTCAACTAGATTTATTGGCTGATACAAGTATTTCAATTAGTAACTTATACGATAGGTTAAAGTCTTCTTCCGCAAGATTTAAATTATTAATAATAGATAGTTGTCATTCTGGTGTGTTTACGAAGTCTCCATTTAAGGGCAACGATGCTTTCTTATCTCCAAACTTTGAAGGAGCTCAATTGTTTGCGTCGTCAAGAGCTTCTGAAGAATCATTTATAGACTACCGTACTAAGAGAAGTATATTTACTCATTTCCTTATTGAGGGTTTGTCTGGTTATGCATCGACTATTGACGATAATATTGTAACAATGTCAGAATTGAACCATTATGTAACTTTGAAAATAAGTGCATGGTCTTCTGTACATGGTGATATTCAAACACCGACGCTAAAAGGAGAAACCGCTGGCGAACTTTACTTTAATCTTGATAACTCATCAAGTATTGTTGAAGATAAGAGCTACGCATCAATATCTACAAATATGCAAGCAATTTCTCAGTTTGAAGATTATATGAGAAACGTATTAAATTATAAAGATGTAACTACTGACATGTACAGAAGAAATATGTTAAGAGTTCTTGGATATTATGAAGCTAAATCAATTATTTGGCGAGACATAATTAATTCTGACGAACCAATAAGATTTTTAAAAGAATATTTAGATAATAGCTCTTTGACAAACTCTGGAAAGAATCAGTTTATTAGTTCATTTATTGCATTTGGGAAGAGTGTTGGTCTAGAGATTGAAAGAAAAATTGGTTACAAACTAAATAAAGACTCTGATAAAACCTCAATAGATAGAAAAACTGTAAGAGAAATAATTGGTCCCGTAAAAAATAAAAAGCACAAAACAATTTTAACCCTATTATACTACGGTGCCTTGTTGCCAAGTGAAATGATTTCAATAAAGTTGGTAGATTATAATGAATCAACATCAACAATAATAATCAATTCAAGAAATACGAAAGTTATACATTTGAACGAGTCTATGAAAGATTACATAGAAAGATATCTTAATGAATATAAGCCAGTGAAATTTCTGTTCGAAGGTGTTGAATCGGGTACCAGTTATAGCGTGCGATCAATTCAACAACTCATTATTAATGTGACGAAGAAGAAAGGTGTAAAAGTTTCCGCTAGAGATCTAAAGAGAAGTAGAATTAAGAACCTTCTTCAAAGTGATAGATCTACAGAGGAAATTTATCGCATGACAGGATTCAAAGTGAAAATTTAAAAATGCCGCTAACACTGCGCCACCGCCAACCGGGTTAAGGCCCGGCTGCGTTGGCGCTCCCGTTCCGCGCAAAAGCCAGCATTCAAATAAAATACTAATACGTTTCTGATATTTCAATTGCTTTCTTTTATCTTTGCATCTAAAGCAATCAATATGGACAAGAAACTGCAACTTGATTTCAAGTCAACACAAGAAGTTATAAAGGAAATAGCCTTTATCGACTCATTTAAAGGGAAATGGACTGGACTAGAAATCAGAGAATCTCAGCTTTTAAGGGAATTAAAGCAAATAGCAACAATAGCAAGTATAGGATCATCTACTAGGATAGAGGGTTCAACATTATCAAATGAAGAAGTTGAAAACTTACTTTCAAATATTTCAATGGGCCAACTTAAGGAACGGGATGAGCAAGAAGTATTTGGTTATTACGAAGTTCTAGAGTTAATTCTCGATTCTTACACAGATATCAATTTGACAAAAAATAATATTCACCATTTACATAAAATCTTATTAAAAGCTAGTTCAAAAGATGAATATCATAGAGGAAACTATAAGCGCATAACAAATAAGGTTGTTGCTAAATATCCTAGTGGCAGTGAAAAAGGGATTTTTAATACAACTGATCCAAGCAAAGTAGATATTGAAATGGATCAAATCATAGATTGGACAAATACTAACCTTATTTCAAAGGATGGCGGTGGTACAGATGTAAGGGTAAGCTTTAAAAGGCAGCGAGCATAAAACTTTCTATCTTTTGGAGGTCCTAAACTCTGAAAGATGAACGAACTACGTTGTCCTCGCTGCCTATCGT
>PDLQ01000065.1 GCA_002591745.1 Lewinellaceae bacterium SD302 | reverse complement strand
TGCCACCGTCAATCGCCGATCTGATGGGTACGCTTCCGAGCGTCACATACCGTCGACATCAATTTCGTATCTTCGATCCGAGCCGATTGGAAATCGGCGCCTGCGTTGGCACTCCCGTTCTGCGCAACATTAAAGTTCCAAAGCATATGGCTAAATATCAAGCGGTTAAAATAACGTGAGGTTGGGGGTAAATCGGCTCAAAACCAGCTGATTAGAGAAGATGAGGCAGGAAATTGATAACTTGGAAGACATCTCACCTTCCACCAAGTCAACTTCCGCCTCATGCTGACCAAAGATAAAGCAGATAAATTGATTGAGATTTATGTCACTATTGACGATTTTCTCAAGGAATACGAACCGCTCATGAAGGCCCAATCGGACGCTACTATTTCTAAGGTCAGATTTGAAGGAATAATGGCTCCGAGTGAAATTATGTCGATCATTATTTTCTATCAATATTCTGGCTACAAGTGCTTTCAGTATTATTTTCAAGAAATGGTGCAGCATGATTTAAAAACGTATTTTCCAAGGCAGGTTGGCTACAAAAGGTTTCTTCAATTAATCACCAAATCAGTTCCCTACCTGTATGTGTTTTCAAAATGGCAATGCCTATCCTCTCAGGCTACGGGGATTTATTTTATCGACTCCAAGAAATTACCGGTTTGCCATAACAGAAGAATACACAACCATAGTGTTTTCAAGGACTTAGCTCAGAGAGGTAAGTCTTCTACAGGTTGGTTCTACGGATTGAAAATTCATATGGTGCTTAACAATCTTGGCCAAGTCATGAATTTTATAATTACACCTGGAAATATTGCTGACTCCAATGCAGACACTCTTAGACACGTCTTGTTAAAATTACAGGGAAATTGTTACGGAGATAAAGGCTATTTGTCCAGAATATTTGAAGAGCTTTACTTAAATGGGCTGAAATTAGTAACCAAGATCAGGAAGAATATGAAAAATAAATTAGTGTCGATCAAAGAGAAATATCAATCATTCAAAAGGGTTATAATTGAGTCTGCTTTTGACATCATGATGAGTGTCTTCGATATTGATCATTCACGGCATCGTAGTCCCCAAAATGCAATGGCCCATATGTTGGCCGCCGTAGCTGCATACTCCTTCATGGACCAAAAACCAGGTGTATTGATGCCAAAACTCATCAAATAACCCCCAACCTCACGTTAAAATAATAACAGAGTTACTTTGATAAACAGCCTTTTGATTTAGATGTAATATCTTTAGTTGATAAAAATCCGATCGAATTGGTTGATTGTTAGATATTTAAAAATTTATTTGAACCAAGAGAAGCGATAAGAGTTAATCAACTTTATGTGAATATCTTATTGACTGCTATTAAAATTAGCAAAGTGGATAGTTCGCTTCAAGTATTTTTAATGGAAAGCCTAGATGAAATTTTAAAAGAATAGAAATTCTAATATGGATTAATTTTTGATTCATGAATAATAATTCTAAGTTACAATGAATTTATCAAGAAGGACAGCGGCAACTGAACGTAGTTTGATTTACAATAGAGGTAGCTACCCACTTAATCGATCCAAGATCGAAGTTAAATTACCGGAATTATCCATGTCATCTAGTTCAAATAAACTTTTTGTTCCTATACTCTATAGAGTAAAAAAGGATGGTACTATTTTCAATGTTTCGATTGAAGATAACTTTAAAAGTGATAGTCTAGTAACTGGCTATGAACTAGCAAGACTACCAAATTTTGAAATGGAGGCAGTCAGAGTAGTAAATCAATCTGGTAGATGGCAGCCTTTTGCACATAATGGCAATTATGTCAATAGAGAAGGAAGAATACTGATTAGATTTGAATATCACCCTGAATGTTTAATTGATATAAATAAGTCTATTGTTTTAAGGCCTGATATATGCGCTAAGTTTAATGGAGATAAGAAATTATATAATGATCTTACATCCCCTAGAAACGGATTTGATGGGCAAGTTACATTCATAGTCATAGTTGAAAAAGACGGTACTATTTCAAATGAATACTGCCTCAGGTCAATTGGGAAGATAAATTGTAAAGTAGAGCTGTGGAATTTGAAAAAATTGTCTTCTTGGACACCTGCCATTAGAAACGGTAAAGCAGTAAGGTCTCAACTAAAAATAACTATATCAAGATAAGAAGTATATCGACCAGTAATGTGTAAAAATCATTCTATTTTATTCTATTAGATAATTCTATCCATTTGGTATCTGTAGATTCTAGTTCAAACATTTGTTGACCAACTTCAAAGTCAATAGAAAATCTTTTGCAATATTTTATTGTGAATTCATTCCAGTCTGATTCATATTGACCATATTTTTCTTTGAAACTTTTATCCAAAAAGTACAACCCAATATTTCTGTATCCGTCTGAAACTGATGATTGCATTCGGTCAAAGAAAATTGCTTGACCATACTAATTTTAATTCTTTGACTAAGAGACATTTTAGAATAATTATTTGTCATGACAATTAGTGCTTATCTCAATTGTAATCGTAAAATCTAAATAATACTCAAAATTACTAAAGTAAGAGTATGTTATTAGATATCAAATTTACCTGTAATATTAATGCGCAGAACAATGCGCCACCGTCAACCCGCCGATGAAAAGTGGTTCACTTCGAGCGTCACATGCTCGTGAGTATAAGTTCGTATCTTCGATCCGAGCCGATGTGAAATCGGCGGGCTACGTTGGCGCTTCCGTTCGCCGCAACTACAAATAATAACGAGTACTAATCCAAACTAACGGTTTGGCTACCCGCAGGCCGACGTAGGAGGCTTGTCGGGTAGGTGTTGTTCGTGGCAGTTCTTTCTTAATTCATTTTTCTTGAGTCTTTTCTAGACACCAGTCTAAATATGATAATTTTTTATGTAATAATCGTTTATACTTATAATACTCATATATTTTTCCATTTTTGTTAATTGATTGAAAATTTCCATAGCTTCCAATACTTAGACATGATTTTTCATTTGAGTTGATCACTATGCCTTCAAATCCACCGCAACTCATTCCCATAATCCATGTAATAATTATCCAATTATCACTGTTCTTTTTGGAATAAATCTCTTGTAAAATGGGGTGATCAAATTTATCTACTTTGGGGTTATAAAAGGAGATTCCCTCTATCAAAAGATACTCTAGAATTCCAGGATATTGCTTTATAAAGTCTTCTTTATCTAAAATGATAATACTACTTATTTCATCATCAGTCAGGATGTTGTAATTATCAATGATTTCATTTGCCATTCCTTCTGAAATCTCATATTGTAAGAAGATTTTATCGTCTTCATTTATAGCTTGTGAAAGTCTACTTCTTAACCCATTGTCGGCAATGTAATTTGTTTCAATACAGTATTTTTTAATACTTTCTGGTATTTTTATCGCATTTTTAATCTCAATATTATCTAAATGATGTTTTCTTTCTAATTCATCCAATTCTGTCCAGTCTCTCTTCATGATTCTTTCATTTGGCTTTTTCTCGTGAAATAGTATCAACCAATTTAAACATTTTAGGAATTCTGAATTCTCCACTCATTAACAAAATATACTCGCTAGATTTTTCAATTTCTATACCCGCAGATGTTACATACAAAGGTTTTTTACTTTCACCTCTTAATAATTCGATACATTTATCTCCTATTGACTTATACCGATTTTTTGCGACACCAATTATGGGTATAGAATTTTCTAATTCTTCAAATAAATACCCTCCAAGACCTCTCGTTCCAATATCATCAAGGTATACATATCCATCAAGTACGATATAATCATCACTTTTTAGCTTGACATCATCCAATAATTCTAAGATTCCAGGAAGTTCACGTTTATAAAACTGGCCACTAACATATTTACTAGTAATTTCACTAAAATTCATCTTTTCAAACTCAATATCTTCACTTCTCCATTCGGTTATTCCGATACATGCAGTAGTTACAAATCCTTCAGTATAATATGAATCGAACAGGTATATCAATGCTATATTTTGAGATTTATTCAGCTTTGTAATCTTTCAGTCTGACCAATTGCCACGAACGGGAGCGCCAACGCAGCCCGCCGATTTCACATCGGCTCGGATCGAAGATACGAACTTATCCCTACGAGCATGTGACGCTCGAAGCGCCCTACTCTACTATCGGCGAGTTGACGGTGGCGCATTGTTCACCGCATTTTAGTTTTTAGCAAGGTCATCATTACCTTAAGGTGAGCAATTGCTCTTATATTCACTTCTATATAAAATTATGCGATAATGAAGTTGTGCAAATAAACAAGTAGTACGTTATTAAATGAAACCTGAAAGGAATTGAAGCACTTATGACAATCATAGCTAAGTATATCGTAATACTCTTTGGTGTCTTCTTAATTGGAGTTGGAGTACTTCTGCTATTGAAACCAGAAAAGTCAAGAGAGTTTTTGAAAAAGGCTGGAAACACTGACCTTATTAATTATTCAGTGATTACGACTCCCATGATACCTGCCACTGGTCTAATTATATATTCAGAATTCTCAAAGCTTCCAGAACTCTTTAAATACTTTGGTTGGTTTATGATTAGCGCTTATGTAGTCAACAAGATATAATTTTAATTTACACCACATTGATATCAGAAAATCATAAGTTGATTGTGATTATTTTTTTTGGATAAGACAATGTATTTTGTATATCGCATTTATTTATTAAAAAAAATGAATTAAAGATAATGAAGGCTATTTCAATTTTATATCAAGTAAATTTGAGTAACTTAATGAATAAAAAATGAGATATAAAAAAGATTCTTTAGACGACAACATCAATGAGTTGCTACCTCAAGAGTTAGAAGTTTTAATGAATAGCTTAAAAGCAAACATTTCGAAACAAGAAGGAATGTTAGAAGCAACCATTAAATCAATTCAGCATGCCAAATTAAATAACTTTAAACCTACGGATCAAATATGGAATTTAGCAGGTTTCATAATGATTGTTTCTATGGATTTGAAGACAACTATGTATAGTTTACTAGCAAGTGATAATGAATGGATGAAGCGATTTTATCTAAGACAATCTTGTTTAATTACCTATGAGTCTATAGATGACATATTTCAACTTTTGGGAAAGAATTTTAAGAATATGATTGCTGATAAGTTTTCCGAAACATCTTTAGATCAAGAGTTTAATTCAGTTAGAAAAAGACTAAATGAATTTAAGAAGATTTATCAAAACAAGATTAAAAAAGTGAGGAATGTCTCAATAGCACATAAAGATCATAATATCGAAAATCAAATTGAACAAATTATAAACCTTTCATTCAATGAAAACTTAGTAATGCTTATTGAATTTGACAATATACTCAATGAGTTAGGCGGGAAAATCCAAAAGACAATTAATAAAGATTTAGAAAGACTTTATAAGTCTAAATAAAACTAAGTATAAACTTTAATATAGGCTAAACACGGATGCAGAATATATATAACAGTTGGTACACGCTTAATGGCAGTTGCGGTGAACTTGTTTATATGCGCAAGTGTAATACCACGCAATCGCTTTCGAACCAAATATAAGGGCAATCACGCACTTTTAGTGATTTGATAATTGTACCTTGACAAAAAGTGGAGACTAATCTGATAGTGCGGGTGGAGTTATTATGACTATCATATATGCGGCGAACATAGCGCCACCGTCAACCCGCCGATAGGGTAGCGTGTACTCCGAGCGTCACATGCTCGTGAGGATAAGTTCGTATCTTCGATCCGAGCCGATGTGAAATCGGCGGGCTGCGTTGGCGCTCCCGTTCTGCGCAACCCACCGTAACACAATTAGCAGTCTAAGTACGCAACTTAAATAGCAGATTAAGTTGATAGAGCCATATTACTACCACTCTAATATTTTTAAAATAGCATGATAGATCAATGGTCCGTTGCGATTTGAGACGCTTTAGTATAATTCAAATTTAAATTCGGTGAGCCGTATTTTGTGAGTTCTCACACTTTCAAAATACCGATGGCTCACCTAACGAAGGTCTCTT
>PDLQ01000064.1 GCA_002591745.1 Lewinellaceae bacterium SD302 | reverse complement strand
GTAAGAAACTGCTACACTTATTACATCATCATCAAAATATTTTGAAGAGGCCATTTATTTATTCTAATTGCAATGGGGCCTAATATAGCAATTTATATTTTATCAATTTCCGCTAACGGAAGCGCCAACGCAGCCGGCCTTAGCCGGTTGACGGTGGCGCATTGTTGGGCGAATTATTGCAATTTTCTTACCTCTGATTCAAGTTTTGACTTGATCAAATAATAATTAAATCCATTTTTAACTTTAATTTTCCTTCCATACAATTCATAAATAGAATTCATTTTATCTTTCTCCGTAATCTGATACTCGTGTCCGTACTTATTCAAAAATGACAAAATTAAAAGATGCAAACATCTAAGAGTGTTTAGCACCACATCTTGGTCATCATCATTGATTTGAGTCAAATATTTTATTATCATTTCCATTTCATCATACGAGTCTCTTAATACTATTTTGAAATCAGAAAATTTCAATATCTTGTTTGATCCTACTACAAAATCAGTAAGTGTTTCAAAATCATCTTTAAATATATGGCTGACATTGTCATCATTTTTATATTCTAGCTCATTATGAATTTCGACATCACTAAAAATATTAATCATAGATTTGACAAACTTCAAGTATAAAATATCTTCATTGTCTGCAATCTTGGTATCTATTGATAAAACACTGTTCTCAGTTTGATTCAAATAATGTCCAAATAATAAAATTCGATAGATAAAGCTATTGAGATAATATTGGTTTTGATCAAACCAATTATTCTTTTCAATTTTATGCCATTTTCTTCCAATAGAAGAATTGAATCCTAAAAGTCTATAATTTAATTGTTCAGCTGCATTTAGTAATTTTCCTTTGTGAAGTGCTAATTCATCTTTTAATTTCTTTCTTTGTTCAAATTTATAATTTTGCCTCAGCGTAAAATTATAAAAAAGAGGTTCAAATATCGCTTTTCCTAATCCACCTAAAACGAGTAGTAGAATTGATATCCCGCCACCTATTAAAGCAATCCAAATATCCATAATTTCATTATTTATCCTAAAAATTCTCTTTGAACTGGTTTCATTGAGTATTGCTTGTCAGTTGAATCATAAGTTATTTCCCAGACCCAAAATGTTTTCATGTTGTACTCTCCTTCTCTTGTTGTTACAGCGATTCTATATGTACATTGGTCAATTTCTTGAAATTGTAAATTTCTTTTGTCGTATTTAAGAAATGGCTTATTGAACGCCATCATTTCATTGAATTGATCAAAAAATATTTCTTGGCTACAGTTTTGAGATAATATCTCCCTCTCTATATTTTCAAAAAGCTTTTCGTGTTGAACAATTGCTTCATCATAATCGAATGTATCAATCTTTATTCCTGTAGAATCTGACTTCTTAATAGTTATGTAGTTTTGGATAGTCCATTCTTTTGGTGACATATCATAAATTGATGTCTTGCCATTCAATAAAGATTCAAGTTCTGAAATAGACATTTCTTCATAGCTTTTTTCTGAATTGAATACTCCCTTATCGTAAGCGATAAACATAAGTAAGCCGACAATAATGATAGATTGAATTCCTATTATTACTTTCATTTCAATTTATTTTAGCAATTTTAGTGATTTTTTTCGATTTCGCCCAACGGGGGCGCCAACGCAGCCGGCCTTAGCCGGTTGACGGTGGCGCTGTGTTAGGTCACGTAACTATTTAACCTTAATATAAGTATACAAAGCAATATTTGATGGTCTCGTTTCAACATCTCCACCAGAAACAGTTCTTACCTCCACGCCATGCGAATGAGAACCAGCAGCACCTGTATTGCCCCATGTGTTTCCAGGGCTATTTCCATCAGTTCTAGGAGTTCCAGGATCATGTGGACCTCCCCCCCATCCTATCCGTAACCAATGCTCATGTTGACCATTTGCTGCAGTCGTTCCAGTGCTTACCAATGGCTCCGAAGGCTTGGCAGTCAAAAATTTTTGCTCTTTCCCAATTTCTCTATACTTATCAGGGTCTATTCCAACTCCATTGTAATTTAATGATCGGATGAAATAACCCAATGAATTAGGTAGTCTAGTTCGACCATCTGATGGCATTGCAAATTCGGGATCATTTTGTAGTGCAGTGTATAACGGGGTCCTTGGATCTACGCTCGCTCCATCAAGGAGCGCCCATTCATAATTATTTTGAGGAATGAAATATTGTGGAGACAACACAGAGTAAATAACTGTCCCAATAGGAAGCTTACCTGTATCTTGAGAGGTCGTTATCCCTAAAAAAACAAAAAGTGAACATATTAAAACGACAGTCAAGTTTTTAGAAATAAAGTCATGCATAATAAACTAATTTAATGGGTTAAGTAATTTGAAGTCCTCGATGCTCAATTTCGAAGGTTCATTTTCCACAGTGAGACCAAGCATAAGGTTTACCTCAAGTATTTTCTCATTTAAGTCATTCCTTAACTCCTTCAACTTAAAGTAGCTAGGAGAAAAAAGAAATAAAGAGTTATCAATAGAGTTTGATCTATATGCCAACTGAATATTTACTACTTTTCGCGGTTTAGGAGCGCGAAAATCTCTTTCGACGATAGCGGTTTTATTACCATTGAAATTATCAATATATACTTTCAATCTTTTCCTATCCACCAATAGGTATCTTGAATTATTTTTACGAAAATTTTGATTATTGGACAACCAGTAATTAACAAGATTTCTCGAAAGAACAGGGTTGTTTTCAAGAACTTCAATTGCCAAATTTGCAATACCTTCATCATCAGAATCTAAGTATCCCGTAAAATATGGGACACTCAAATGACCTGACATTAATGATTGTTGCATAAGACTATAATCAATTATGTCAAGCATATATTTTAGGTACCTAGCTTGATATTCCGAATATTCTTTGTATATCTTACCTTCTGCAATTTCTTCTATTGCCAAGTAATCTCCTCTTTCTTTTTGAACTAAGAGATAATCATAAAATACGATCAAGTAATTAGTAATTCTTTCAATTATATCTACATTCTTAAGTAGGACATTAGGTTTTCCAGTCTTGTTGTCTAGAATTTCACTTTGAATGAGATTATTTGTTTCGTAATAATTGTCTTCTCCTACTCTATTCTCTCTTAATAGTGAAAATATTCTCAAATTATCACTAACTTTTTCGGGTATAAATAATGTTTCAATTAGTACCATGTCTTCATAAGATTCTCCCCAAGTTGTCTTCCACAAAGCCAGCAAGTTATTGTACACATCTCTCTGTGAAATTGTACTGTTTAAAAGATTAATATCGCATCTTTCAGAGTCAAAAACATGAGTAGAATAGTTAAAAGAAGACAAAAAATTTCTTAGATTATTGAGGCAAGATTCACATCTACTAATTCTTGCCTTCTTAATAAAATCACTATATCCTCTTGGTGGATCATTCTGGTTCGAATTGACTAAATACTGATACGGTCCTTCACAAACAAATAAATCCTTCCTAATTAATTCTCCAATCTTTCTATCATTGCATTCGATATATTTGATAATCTTTTGAAGGTCACTTTGTATTATATTTAACTCAAGCATAGATTGACTATGCATAAATCTAATATCCTTATTCATCATCACTAGATAAGCAGAAATACTATCAAGCCTCTGTGATAAGTCTTCATGAACAAAATCTATCTTTTTTTCAAGCCGATTGAACCTTTGATGCATTTCTTTTCGAACCTGCTGAACTTGCTTAATTAATCTCTTAAGCAATAATGTATTGGGATCGCGGTTACTCTTCTTTCCAAAGAGTCCTATCACCTGAAGCGCACCTGCCGCATAATTTTGTGATGCAAAAGCACTCACAATTGTTCCCGCCTGAACCGCAAAATCTACAGTCTCAATAATTTCTTCGGGGACATCATCTGAAAAAAAAGTCTTAAGAGCAGCACTACCAACAGCCCCCCACTCACTTACATTTTGAGCAACATAATTAATATCCGACCTTAACTTTAAGTCCTCAGTTTCTCTAATAAGTTTTGACTTCTCTTCTTCATTCACTACTCCTCCTTCATTAGTAAAAAGCCGATCGAATTCTCCTGTTTTTAAACCATCTAGCTTCTTCTCTAGTGATAGCTTGTTATATTTATTTTCAATTTCTAATCCTTTGATTCGGTACTCATGATTGACTACTGTTGCCTCTAAAATAGAGACTCGTAACGCATTTTGTTCGATTAGCTTGGTGTTTATTTCAATATTATCTTTATTTTTCCTAATTTGTAGCTTATTTTTTTCAATTATCCTTCTATTCTCTTCATAATGCTCAAAAGCTTTGATCTCAAGGTCAATAACAATGTTATTAAATTGTTCTTGTTTTTCATATAACTCATTTACTCTATTCTCGTTTTCCAACAACGCACTCTGCATCATCTGTTTGTCTTGCGCTCTCATTTTATCCACAAATTGTATCAATTTATTATTGTAAATCGTTCCTGGATTAGATGTCTCAAAAAAAGGATTATAATCATTTTGAATTAGTTTGCGAAGTGATTCTCTATCACTCTGATTCTCGATAAATTCCAAAGTTCCAAGTAGGGATTCTTTTACTTTCTGTTTCTCTTTTTTCTCAAATTCATTCGTTGCTGATTCAACGTACCTTTCAGCAATCATATCAGCCTGGGCGGAAAATGCAGAAGTTCCGGGAATTTCTGAAAATAATGCTGTAGTTGACTTAAATGCAAATAGTCCAGTATTAATTGATTTATTAAAGTCTTGGATATTTTTATCTCTTTCTGAAATAGCATCGTACATTGAGGAATTGAACTTATCTACCATTGTAGAACTCTCAATATTATATCCAACCTCTGTATCTATTATGCTCCCACAGTAGTTGTAAAGCTCTGGGGTAAGTGCAGAAATATCAACATCATCTATTGTACTATTTCTATTTTCAATTGAGAAAATTAATAAAACTATAATTAAAGAATATTTCATTTTATGTTATTTTTATCGTTATGTGACCTAACGGAAGCGCCAACGCAGCCCGCCGATTTCCACATCGGCTCGGATCGAAGATACGAACTTATCCTCACGAGCAGATGATGCTCGAAGATAACGCTACCCTATCGGCGGGTTGACGGTGGCGCATTGTTAGTAGCATACACCCCAATTAAACACACTAAAACAGAGATATATTATTTATTCCTTGAATCAATCATCTTCTGATTTATATTCAAATACATTTCGTTTATGAAGCCAGTTTTACCATCATATGTAGTTTTCCAGTAGTTGCCTTCTCTGCGAATAAGTTTTATCTTGCTGTTAGCAGGAATTATTCTAACACTAGTTGAAATAGAATTAGGACTCAACCTTAATTTGCCATTTGATTTTGTTGTTGTTAATATAAAATCATTAGCATGCTGGCTATCTGAAATATTCGGTGCCAATTCTGTATTATTGGTTGAAAATATAGACGAATTATTAGAGTTACACCCAGATCTAAAGTCCACATTTCTAGCCCAGTATTCTTTAATTGAAGGCTTACTATCAAGTGCGCCGAATGCGGTAAAAGCTCTAAAAGTTTTCTTATCTGCACCAGCCTCCATTGAATCTCCATTACTAAACTCTATCTTAATTTTATGAAGACAATCTGAATCATTATAAACTAATACAACATTGACATTACTTTCCCATAGTTCTAAAATATAAATTTTAAAAGAGTAATTTGAACTAAAAATATATAATTCATTATCCACATCAATTTTATTTAGCATGCTAATAGCAGTATAAAAATCTTCATCTGACAAATCATAATTACTACCGCTATATGGTGATATCTCACCAAAAAAATCATAAAGTATCTTAGCTACTTCTTTCTCATCATCATTTGAATCATTATACACATCATCTAAAAGGTTTATAGTTTCATTCCATAATATCTCATTATTTAGTCCATTGACAATATTGTCTACGGCTTTTCTAAAAGAATATGATTGCCCCTGTAATGAATTACTAAAAATTAATAGTTGAGCAAAAATTACAATGATTATGAATCGATTTAGCATAGTATCTTGTGTGTATCAATAAATGAAATGTCAATATCCAATAAAATTTGGTTCTATCATAATCAAATTCGCTACTTTTAAAGTTATTGCCTAATTTGAGTGTAATACAATACAGCTTATTATAATAAATGAATAGTAATATTGACAATAAGTGTTTTGAATGTTACATATACAGTCAACATTAATTATTACACTTTAAATAATTTTCGATTCTAATTTCACCCAAAAAATACAATAACATAAAAATTGAATTTGCACATATAAAGCTAACAGATTAATAAAATTTTGGGCCTTAATGTACTTTTGTATTTTGTCTTCAAATCAAACCAATAATTTTTGGAAATTATTGGGCATAATTCATGACTAAATCAAACACAAAGATAATACAAAATGCACTTCTATTTTCAAGTATTTTTGTTGTATAATATTGCTACTAACGGGAGCGCCAACGCAGCCGCCGATTTCACATCGGCTCGGATCGAAGATACGAACTTATCCTCACGAGCATGTGACGCTCGGAGTACACGATACCCTATCGGCGGGTTGACGGTGGC
>PDLQ01000063.1 GCA_002591745.1 Lewinellaceae bacterium SD302 | reverse complement strand
CGTAAATGGTCCGGAGGGGTCCATGTCGCAGTTGTCGAACAGGGTGTCCAGGGCGGTGTCGTTCTCGATCATTGCCATGCCGTTGCTGTCCAGAGCAACCGTAATATCGCTGCACTCCAAAGTCGGGGGTGTGGTATCGAGTACCGTCACAGTCGATGTGCAAGTATCAGATAATATGCCATCAGAAACGGTCAAAATCAGCACTGTATCACCTAAAGTAAACGGACCTTCCGTATTAACGGAGAAGGTGATCGGGTCGCCGTCCGGATCAAATGAGCCACCGTCCAGGCTATCGGCAACTATAGAGGCCATGCAGTCTTCATCGGCGAATACGGTGAAGTCGCGGCAGACGGCCACGGGGGGCTGGTTGCAGGCTCCCAAAGGATCGGAAACCGTAATGCTAACGGTACAACCGACACCTTGAGCGCCCTGCTCATTACTATCGAAGATGACCACTATATTCTGAAAGGTGAAACTGCCTATATCGCTACAGTCGTAATTTTGAACGAAAGCATTCGTGTCAGTGACCATACAATTGTCGGTAGTAGAAATAATGAGCCCTACTGGATCAAGGGTGGCATTACCCATTGCATCCAGAGCGATGGTTGTATCGGAGACACAAACCAATACAGGATCGATAGTATCGCGTACAGTAATTTGTACCGTACAAGCAGTCATATTCCCCGCTTCGTCGGAAACGGTAACCGGAACAGAAATGGGCGTGTCGTTAGTGGTCGCCTCTTCGAAAGTAATGTCTTCACAATCAAAAGTACGCGTTGGCGCAAGAGTGCTATTACCTTCAAAAATGAATAATGTCTCCGGGGGAGTGGCGCCATCGCCCGAGATACCGTATAGATTGCCCTCGTCGTCGAAAGACAAGCCGGAGAACCTCAGCCCCGTATTTCCGATCTGGGCCCCGATGCCGGTGGTCAGATCAATCGTTCCTAGAGCGCGACCCGATGATCCGTCCTTATAGATGATGTAGCTAACACCCGTGATCGGATCCGTTGTCAACCCGGTGGATCCTGCGGTAATTTCTACACCATCAATCGTTACCGGCACGTCGGAAACGATGGTCCCCGTCGTTGGATCGAAACCGACCAGCTGAGAATTGCCGGCATCTACACCGTAAATGATGTTACCCGCAATTGCGTAACCGCGTACGTAACCAAAGCTATTGGTTCCTTCAAAAGTGGAGAGGAAAGTAAAAGTTCCATCGGTTTCCACCAAGGCAATATTTTGACTCCGGTCCATAGCGACAAAACCGTTCAACGGAGGATAGTATACCATACCCACAACTTCCTGGGTCAATCCAGCCGGCCAGGTATTGCCCGGAGCCAAATTAGCTCCAACAGTAAGGTTATCCAGGTCGATGGGCTCGAAATACTGATCGCCATCCGAAATACCGGAAGCGTGGTACATATCGCCACTTACCGGATCAAAAGCGATAGACTCGCCGTCATTACCATTGCCCAGGGCAAGCACTGAGTTTGCGTTCTGAGTCGGTGTACTGGCATTAAAGTTCAGGGATGCCGTGCTACAATTATCAGAAGAGCCACTGTCCAGGTCGGCGGCTACAACTGTCCCCATGCCACTGGCATCAAGAAAAACCGTATCCGTAGCAACACAGATCGCTTCGGGGGATTGGTCATCCGTCACTTCAATGAATACCGAACAACTCGCGGAGTTGCCCGATTCGTCAAAGATCATATAAGTAACTTCGGTCGTCGCCGGTACTCCGGCAGCACTGCTGTAGAACTGGAAAGATGGTGCTGGTAACACAAGATTAAAATCCATTTGACCGGCTGCGAAATCGCCGCTACCAGCGCTCAGACTGAGATCGTCTTCCAAGTCCGTCGGAGTAGAGCCCGCAGCAGCCGCGAAAGTGATGGAAATGGAGTCAATACCGCAATTATCCATTAATTGTGGGGTACGGAAACGAATCCCGGACCAGCAATTTTGGCCGGTTGAAGAGCTTGAAGACGGGGGCTCTGTCGTGTAGACGTAATCCATACTAGTGACTACCTGAAAGGTTTCGCCGCAATTGAGCGCACCAACAGCCACGCCAAAAGTCGGATCCTCGTCATCATCGCCGATCGCGCAGCAAGATTCGTTGGCCGCGCCGGGTGTACCCAGATCGCCGTCGCCGTAAGCTGCAACCGAAGTACACCAGTTAGCACCGTCGTTATTGTCGTCACCCAGATTATCTGAACTAAGTTGCATAGAAGCACCGGTTGGATCGGGGAAATCCGTGCCACCGTCGTATTCCACCCGGTCGATCTCGGCCGAGGGGCAACTTATAATGACTTCATCGTCACTATTACTCAGAAAGAAGTCAGAATACTCGTAATCGACCATAACACCACCATTGGTAGCCATATCGTCATTGTTACCCAACACCACATATTCACCTGGCTGAACCAGTACGTTCTGATCGATAACGTGCTCATCGATACCGTTATCGCTGAGGATAAAGCCGATCAGGTTGATCACTTCATTACCAGCATTGTAAAGCTCGATCCATTCGCCGCTACCATCAGCTACTGCGCTGGGGTTTTGCATGATCTCAGTAATGACCAGATCACCCACGGGGGGGCATTCGGGGCAAGATTGTACCGTATAATTGAACGGTCCGGCCTGACAAACCTGGTTGTCTTGATCGACAACCGTTATTTGCACGTTGGTGCCGGGGGCGGTTGTAGCCGGATTAACCAAGGCGGAAATGGTAACGGTACCGTCGGTTGCCAAACCACCTTGGATACCGCCAAAGTAGGTATTGGGGTCGCCGTCGGGTTCAATTAGAGTATTGTAGTTTCCGGATCCACCAATAACGTCGAAAGTGACGTCGACGATGGCTTCGTCCGTATTGAAGTCATTGTTGTCATTTCCACAACGTGGGTTGTCGATGACGACGTTGGTGATGGAACAGGCAGGAATCCCAATCATAAAAGTGCAAATAACCGTTCCGCCGCCAGAAGGGCCGGGACAAGAATTTATCGTTCCGCCGCCACTACTTAAGGTTACGGCATTGCAAAGCGTAGCCCCCCCTTGGGTAATAGTGAGCGCACCAGAGTCCCAGCCATCCCCAGCAGCGTCAAACGCCCGGACTTCATAAGTGCCATCGGGCAAGTTAATGTTCGTTGGAGCATCGGGAGGATCGACAAAATCAAAATTCGACTGATTACAATCGAATGATTGATTGGTGCCGGTATTGATGATTTCCCACCCGTTTTCGTCTTCGAATCCATTACCCCCCGGGTTATAATCACGGGTAATGGTCGTTTGCGCAACCAGGCCAGCTGAGAATAGAAGCAGGAGACTCCAAAGTAGCAATGCCGATATCGAGTGGCAGACTTTTTGAATCTCTTTTATTCCACCAATGCGGAATGCTTCGGGAAATGGTCGTTTCATGGTGTCAGATTATGATAAATACAAATCACGTAATACGTTCAAAAAAAGTTGGCGATGGTCATTTCGCCAAAATAAAATCTGAGAAGCAAGCTTCAATCAATATTGAAAAGCCTGATATTAAAATAACAATTTCACTAAGATAGAACAATATCTGCTGATCCACAGTGTATTGGCAAAAACTACCGGAATTCATAGAGGAATTAATGGTCAGTTTACTTGCTTCATCGGTTTTGAGCAAATATCCCGGGCTAAGCGGGTTCCTGATAAAAATTTACCTTACGGTCAATCCAATAAGATTGTCCAATGCGTATCCGATCAGCCTGTTACTTTACTTTTCTTTGTTTGTTCACAACGACCATAGTAGCCCAGCACGAAGACGGCCCCTTCCAGCTTCTGCCCGAGGGCGTCGAATTGTCAGAATACAAAATCCGCCAACCAACCGGACTGGAAACCATCGACCACCAACGCGTAGAGCCACCCAACTGGTGGACCGACATGGCCGACCCCCGATTAGAAATCCTGGTTTATGACCGCAACGTTGCCAACGCTACTAATGCAATCGTGAATCATCCCGGTATCAGCGTGGAATATGTACAGAGGGAAGCCAATCCCAACTATCTGTTCATCGGCCTGCACGTTGCGCCGGGAACGAAAGCCGGAAAATTCACGATCGAGTTAAAAGATTTGATGGGTAAGGAGATTAAGACCATTGAGTACGAGTTGTCAGAACACCCCTTCAATCGGCCCGCAACCAGTACTGCTACTTTGCCAGCCAAAAAAGAGAAGAAACGGAGAAGAGGTGAACCGACCGTTACCACCACTAAACCCTACCAGCGCGAAAAACTCAGCCAGAAAGACCTGATTTACCTCATTATGCCGGATCGCTTCGCCAACGGAGACCCCAGCAACGATAGTGTAGAGGGGATGAGGCAAAGCGGTGTGAACCGTGAGAAATTTCAGTTCCGCCACGGCGGTGATCTGCTGGGCATCATCGAGCACCTCGATTACCTGGAAGAACTGGGCGTAACGGCCATCTGGCTGAATCCGGTATTGGAAAACGACCAGCCCTACGCCAGCTACCACGGCTATGCCGTTTCGGACCATTATAACATCGACGCGCGTTTTGGGAATAACCAACAGTATAAACAATTCGTAGACCTGGCTCACCAGCGTGGCATGAAAGTGATTATGGACGTGATCTTCAACCACGTGGGCGACGAGCACTACCAAATCAAGGATATCCCCAGCAGTGATTGGGTACACCAGTGGCCGGAGTATACTCAAACAACCTACCGCGCCACTACCCTGATGGACCCCAACGTGAGCGAGCACGACCGCGAACTGATGACCGACGGCTGGTTCGACAAACATATGCCCGACCTCAACCAGCAAAACCCTCATCTGGCTAAATACCTCATCCAGAACAGCATTTGGTGGACGGCCTTTAGTGGGCAAGACGCCTTTCGCATTGACACCTATGCTTATCCCGATCCTGACTTCATGGCCGAATGGAACCGTCGGTTATTGGAGGAGTTTCCCAACCTGGGCATTTACGGAGAAACCTGGGTTCACGGTCCCGGTGTACAGGCTTACTTCACCGGCTCCCCTACCCTCCACCCGGAGTTCAATACCAACCTGCCGGGGGTAACTGACTTTCAAATTTACTACGCCATCAACGAGGCCCTCGGCAAAGATCCGGGATGGACGGATGGCGTAATGCGTCTTTACTACACATTGGCCCAGGACTACCTATACGAAGACCCGACGCGCAATGTGTTGTTCCTGGACAATCACGACCTGGCTCGCTTTTATACGGTAGTGGACCAGGACATGAACAAGTTCAAAAGTGGCATGGCGCTACTGATGACCCTACGCGGCATCCCGATGCTTTACTACGGTACCGAAGTTGGCTTACAGGGAGCAGGCGGCGGATTTGGCGAGGGTGGCCGTATTGACTTTCCCGGTGGTTGGGCCGGTGATGAAGATAATTACTTCAATGTAGCAGGGTTGACGGGGAACACGAAAGCGATCTACGACTTCACTAAACGGCTGGCCAATTTCCGCAAGAACAGTAAAGCCCTCACCGCAGGTAAATTGACGCAGTTCGTACCCAAAGACGGTGTTTATGTCTATTTCCGCCAAGCCGGAACGGAAAAGGTCATGGTGGTCTTCAACGGTAATAATGAAGAAAAGACCTTTTCATTGTCACCTTACCAGGAAATACTGAATGGCTACCAAAAGGGCTACGAAGTACTGAAAGACCGGAACCTAAACTTAGGAGAGGAAATGAGTTTGGAAGGGAAGGGAGCTTTAGTTATCCGGTTGGAATGATTGTGACATAGCTATTTTAGTAAGGGGCCACGCGGAAGACGCAGACAATAGTTTTTATCATGGATGCCCGCCGACGGGCGGGCATTAAAAGGTCTAAGCGGCTCTTTACCAACGAAAAAACCCGGCCTCGCGTAAGCAAGAACCGGGTTTGGAACTTAGGAAGTTCTGGTGCCGAAGGGGGCCTGTCCGGCCTGGCGCTTCTTCCAGGTAAATCAGTCTGAAAGGTGCAAACGCCTTAGTAGACGGTTCTTTACCACGATTGTGCTCTGAAAGTCTACGCTCTACATCCTTGCTCATGCCTACGTATACCCAATCCTTAACCGACGATTTAATGGCATATACAAACATATTTCATAGTTTTTGATGAGCGACCAGAAAATCGCTAACCAACGAAAAAACCCGGCCTCGCGTAAGCAAGAACCGGGTTTGGAACTTAGGAAGTTCTGGTGCCGAAGGGGGCCTGTCCGGCCTGGCGCAGCCGGACGGAGACTCGAATGCGTCCGGCTGCGCCAAGCCGCACAGGCCCCCACGCCCGAAGGAGAGCGTCCTTGAGATATGCTATTCTTCCTCTTGGTAACGAAAGCGCTTTAAAAACCGACGACCCGCTGATGATTTGAGGTATTTTTCGCGTGTACGTGCAGTATTTCGATCTGGAGCTTCTTCCAGGTAAATCAGTCTGAAAGGTGCAAACGCCTTAGTAGATGGCTCTTTACCACGATTGTGCTCTGAAAGTCTACGCTCTACATCCTTGCTCATGCCTACGTATACCCAATCCTTAACCGACTATTTAATGGCATATACAAACATATTTCATAGTTTTTGATGAGCGACCAGAAAATCGCTAACCAACGAAAAAACCCGGCCTCGCGTAAGCAAGAACCGGGTTTGGAACTTAGGAAGTTCT
>PDLQ01000062.1:1977-7057 GCA_002591745.1 Lewinellaceae bacterium SD302 | reverse complement strand
AACAAACAAATTGGCAATAGAGCCGGTGAAGTACTTCTATTGAACTTTTGTGCAATGTTGAAGATTAGTAATTCTATTCAACATTTGTGCTAAAAGTCGGCTCCATCGCCAATTTGCCAGCCGTTAGCACCAATATAAGAAATGAAAAAAATCCATATTCTATCAATATTAATTTTAGTGTTTTCTTGCACAAATAATAAGACTGACTCTGACAAAAATCAGAATATTGAAATTGAACGCGAAATTGTTATCACAGAGTTTCAAACCTTTATCGACTCGACAGATGTCACAGGTTCAATTCTAATCTACGACTTAAAAGATGATAAGTACTATTCAAACAATTTTAATTGGGCGAAAAAAGGGTGTTTACCAGCTTCCACTTTCAAAATACCAAATTCAATTATAGCCTTAGAAATCGGAGTAGTCGAAAACGACAGTACACTTTTTAAATGGAATGGAGATGAAAGAAGACTAAAGGTTTGGGAGCAAGATATGACTCTTAAAGAAGCTTTTCATTATTCCTGTGTGCCTTGTTATCAAGAAGTAGCAAGAAAAATTGGTGTTAGACGGATGAATGAATATTTGGACAAACTTGACTATGGGAAAATGGAAGTTGATACAACAAATATTGATATGTTTTGGCTTGAAGGTGAGTCTCAAATTAATCAATATCAACAAATAGAGTTTTTGAAGAGATTTTATAATTCTGAATTGCCAATATCGAAACGCACAGTAACTATAATGAAAAAAATGATAGTTATAGAAGAAAACGAAAATTATAAACTCAGCGGAAAAACAGGTTGGTCAATAAGAAATGGAAATAACAACGGTTGGTTTGTTGGATTTGTGGAAACAAACGGAAACACATATTTCTTAGCAACAAATGTTGAACCGAACCAAAATTTCAATATGGATTTGTTTCCAATGATTAGAAAAGAGCTGACTTTCAAAGCTTTGAAGCAATTGAATATAATTAAATAAAGGTGCTAACAATGTATATAAAAAATAGGCGAAACAGTAGTAAAACCAATGCTTTTGGCTCGTTTCAAACTTTGTGCTTATCCGAAAGTTTAGTGCATCGAAATCGCCTACTTTTCATATACTAAACGTTGTGTGCAACCTGCCGATTTTACGAGTAAAAAACACTGCAAGAACTATTGAAGAATTGTAAACTGTATTTTCGTACATATGTATTAGTGAACAAAGACCTACCAATAATGAAAGCTGAACTTTCAAGCAAAAGAGAAATTATAGATATAACTAAATGTAGTATTGATATAGAACTATCAAACCTAATGGCAATACCAACGATGTAAAACATAAAAACAGTTAATGTCGATTTTATGAATGATAACGACGATGTGCTTGCGAGAATAAATTCAATTGCCTTAGATGATGAAAGAGTTAGGGCAGTAATATTGAGTGGCTCAAGGAATAATGATAGAATTGAAAAGGATGAATATCAAGATTATGATATAACTTACTTGGTTAATTCATTATCTAGTTATAAAAATAATTCTGAATGGATAGACGTATTTGGGCCAAAAATAATTATACAACAGCCTAACACTATGATAATTGAAGGATATGATGTTTTATCAGAAGAATCGTCTATAGTTTACCTTATGCTACTTGAAAACTATACAAGAATAGATTTACGACTTCTTTCAATAGAAAGTAATTCAATCTTTCTGGATAGTTTAAGTCGAGTTATTATAGACAAGGACAATAAATTTGAAGTAGATGAAATTCCTAGCGATATAGATTATTGGGTCAAGAAACCTACTCAAAAGGAGTTTTTAGATTGCTGCAATGAATTCTGGTGGGTTTCAACATATGTTATAAAAGGTATTGCTAGAAATGAATCTCTGTATGCAAAAGATATGTTAGAAGGCCCCGTACGAAAAATGTTTAATACAATGATTAAATGGTCGATAAGTGAAAAATATAATTTTACTATTAACCTAGGACAAAGTAATCGGTTTTTACGAAAATACATAGAGCCAGAACTATGGGATAAGATATCTAATACATATCCAGATATTGAAACATTGAATATTTGGTATAGTCTAGATCAGATGATGAATATATTTAATGATCTAGCAACTAATTTTTCGAACAGCCTGAAATTTAATTACAATACGGTTGAAGCAGTAAACGTGATGATGTATAACCGAACAAGAATTGACGAAGTAAAATTTAAGGAAAAATAGTATTTTATTATTCCTATTAAAAAATTACTATTGAATCTATGATTGGTATGCACACAACAATGCGCCACCGTCAACCGCCGATCTGACGGGTACGCTTCCGATCGTCACATACTGTCGACATCAAATTCGTATCTTCGATCCGAGCCGATTAGAAATCGGCGGCTGCGTTGGCGCTTCCGTTAGGCACAATAAAAAAACAGAACTATGAAACACACAATTTTGATAGCACTAATATTTCTAAGTTACTCTTGTGTAGCACAAGAAAAGAAGTCAACAGAATTTACTTACGAAAACTTTGGAACAGAAATTATAAATTATGAGCCTATTCAAAAAGAAAGTGTTTCTTCTGAAGATTATAAAAAAGGTCTATTAAAATTAAACGCAACTAAAACCGCAGTTAAGAATGATGCTTCTCAGTTAAATTCTGCTGATTTTTGGAATATTACAATGGCCTTTTTAAATTTAAAAGAATCAAAGTCAAATATTGAAATTTCATTTCAAAAAGCTATTAGTTTTAAAAATAATAATATTTGCTCATATATAAATGTATTTGGACCATCAGGTTTAGATGAAACTATACCAGAATTATTTTATAAATTTTATAATAACTGTAAGCAAGATAATGTTGTCGAAACCCAGACTGATTTAAAGGCTTATTCTACAAAGAACAAGCTAAACTATGAGTTAATATTATTAATCCAAAAAATTAAAAATAATGACAATCACCACAGAAAAGGGAGAGACAACTATTATGAAGATTCAGTAAAATTGAGTGAACAACAAAATTTAGACTCTAGAAACCAAGAGATTATTGACTCACTTTATTCTATACATAAAAGTTATTTAGGGAAGTCACTTGTTGGAGAAAAATTTAGTTCTGTTATGTGGGCAGTCGTTCAACATTCAAATACAGAAATGATGTCTGAATATATACCCGTCATTCAAAAAGCAGTAAAAGAAAATGAACTAGATGTTGTTCCTTTCAAAATGCTTATAGACAGATTTTATGGCTTAAAATATGGCTATCAGGTTTTTGGGAGTCAAAGTGGATTCGGATTCGAATTGGTTGACGATAAAAAGAGAAAAGAAATTGAATTAAAATACGGGATAAATTAAATACTGTGCCTAACAATGTATAAAAATAATAGCGGTTTTATCGTTAGAACAAAAATAAGTACACATAAAAAAGGTCTGTGTTTAACAAAAAAAATAGTATGCTTTAATCCGCTACTATTCTTATACTTACCGTTAAACTCGATTGGTACATGCTAATATTGGCAGTTGCGGTGAACGGTAGCGCCAACGCAGCCCGCCGATTTCCACATCGGCTCGTATCGAAGATACGAAATTATCCTCTCGAGCATGTGACACTCAGAACGAAACGATACCCCATCGGCGGGTTGTCGGTGGCGCTATGTTGGTGGCATTTATTAATCTTTATAATTTTTCCGATACCAATCTAAAAAAAGTTTGCTATCCCTTCTTGTAATCTGTAAATCACCTTTATATAGCTTAACATTAGGATAATAAGTATCATCTACGTATTCAAGAAACTCCTCTACTATAGCTTCACTAGTATCATTCATCTGAACCATTTCGGAAGACATATATTGATAGTTATATTGTATGTAATGTCCTCTACAGAAATATCTCACGAAATCCATAGCATCTTCATCCTTACATACTTTTTCAGCTAGATAAGGATTTAGTCCATATGATAGCCCCATAATATAATTATAGCCAACATAAAAGTCGACACCTCTACTTAATTTATATGCCACTCCTGCAATTATTGCACCGTCTTTATATGTATCATATGTCTCACTTGCATTAACTTTAATATATGGCATAAATACTTTATAAATTAATTCATTATAGAATTTTTCTTCATACCCCAAATAAAAACTCTTTTTTAATTTTTCATCATACAAATCTCTTTTATAAAAAAATTCATAATACAAGCCTACTGATGCAGCAGTTGGTACATCTATATGAACTGCACCAACATTCTTATAAGTATGCATATTCTCATGTACAAATGAAGATGTGATATAAACACTGTCCTTATTTAGCATACCAGGCCCTAAATAAACTATATGTCGATTAGAATTAAGATTTTCATTTATAATCGTAGCTGCTACGATTTCTTTTTTATTTGATAAATTATAGCTAATTACAAGTATCAATATCATTGCTAATGAAAGAAATACTAGAATTAAAAGGTTTTTATTTTTCATCTATTCCTAATCGACTAGTATTAATGATAGTTTTCCAAAAAAATGCATTCTGAAAAGATACAAATGCAGCTATGACACCGTCAGGCTGGTGCCTAACAGTAAAATACGCGCCCATTACTACCAAGGGAGATACTAAAGCGGCAATGAAAAAGTCTTTAGAATTAAAAGTTTGTAGTAAATTAAATTCTGCCTGTTTTCTGACATTACTTAATAGCACTTCAAATGTAAGTCCGATGTAAGTAGAAACCAATAACAGAATAAACCTACTCATTTCGACATCCCCGATTATTAAAAATGATGTATTAGGGTCATTATCAAATGGTACTATGTCATAAAGTAGTTCTAACCCAATAAATAAAATTGCCCCACAGATCAATATTCCTACTGTAAACCTTATCATAGTTTTATTCTTGTATCAAGAAGTATTAGTGAATCCATACAGAAACAATTCGCTAAACTATAAAATATATATAACTTTCACAGTCTCATCTTTTTAGTAAAGCTGTAGCTAAAAATGTATTCTTCTTCTTAAATGGCTATCAGAAGTAATAAGTAAAAATTATCGATCTCTCATAAAAGTAATGTTTTTTTCTAATTTGAGTATAATGCGTGAAGTATGGAGTTGCCACC
>PDLQ01000062.1:0-1967 GCA_002591745.1 Lewinellaceae bacterium SD302 | reverse complement strand
CGGGAAAGGTCCGGCCGCTTCTGGAGCATACGCAACTCCTCATATTGTTCTGAAGACAGCGAAAAGGTCATGCGCTAATGTAGTAACTTACTCCCAAATCACTTTACGACCGGTATAGCATTTAAATGCTCAGAAAGAAACTCAAATTTATACCCTTTTCCAAAAAGCTGAGTTTTACAGAACGGATGCGCCAACGCAGCCCGTCCTACCCTAGCAGTTGAACACAAGATAAGCCATTTACTACTATTACGCGAGCACCAATTGAGCAAGAACCGATGGGCGGGTTGACGGTGGCGCGGTGTTCTGCGAACTATTCAATTTTCAATGAATATACAAACCTAAATTTAGCTTCATTTCCAGCATATCTCCCATTTTTTTCAACCACAGTAACTTCGCTAATTAGATCTTTATTTGTATTGTCTTCTATATCATCGTACGATACTATAACGGTATGTCTTGATCTATCAATGTATGGTTCATTTTCTTCACTCATAACAGATATTATAATTAAGTCAGTACCATAACTCAGATCAAATGTGTAACTATCTCCAGTGAATTCTTCCCCGTTTATAATTGTATTATAAGACCATTCATTTCCAACATGGTCATTAGAAAGCATATCTAATGATTCTAAATTTATTGTAATGGTAATATCTTGTGACATACCTCTTGAGTCATTTATGGCATCACTAACGACTTCTACAATATCCAGTTCTTCACTAAAGTGCTTTTTTGAAGTCTTCATCTCAGCTACAATAACAAATTCATTTTCAATGTATTTTAGTTGTTTTACTTCATAAAAATGAGGACATAGACGGCATTCGCCATCCCCCCAAATTGGATACGCTAAATAAATCGAATTATCTACATTGTTAAATAAATAATGACGAGTAATTCTGTTTACAGTCTTATTAATTTTACCGTTGACTATATTCAACACATTCAAATCATAAAAATCAGAACCCATAGAATTTACAGTACTTGACGTTACAATTAATTCATCTATTCTATTATTATCCAAGTCAGAAATAATAGCTTGAGGCCTACTATACATGTCTCCAAATGTAGTTTCAACTAATGAATCAGCAATGAAATAGTTTTCATTAAAATTATCAATAAAATAATAATTTGTTATATAACTACTCTCTTCATTCTTGTACTCTGAATTTGGTTTTATAGTTTGAACAACTATTATCTCATAATCCGAATCTAAATCTGCATTCATTCTATAAGTACTTAACACAGGTTTCTGAATCCCATATTTTTTGATTTCGTCATTATAAGAATCCAATATCACATTTCCTCTTTTGTCGATTTCACCGATTATTGTATAAAGATCCTTATTGCCTTTAAATGTCTCACCTGACTGGTTTACAGATATTGTATCATATACCTCAACCTTTATTGTGTCGTAAATAACAATTGTTCTGCTAGTCGATTCATCACCGTAAGTGCAATGACTTAAAATATTAAAAATAGCAATAAGCATAATCAATCTTATAATAATTATCATAGCAAATTATTTATGTATTTACTTTTCACCTTAAGCAATACTACTTTATTTTTTTAGCTTAAATTTAATTAATAATTTGTAAACTATGCCTGTTGGCTGTACCATATTTTGCAGAACGGGAGTGCCAACGCAGGCGCCGATTTTCAATCGGCTCGGATCGAAGATACGAAATTGATGTCGACGGTATGTGACGCTCGGAAGCGTAAACATCATGTCGGCGATTGACGGTGGCACTTTGTTCTATACAGCACAAGGACGGAATATAAATTTCTTGGCAATCCATGACCATTAGAGCGAGAATATGCAGCATCATTTGTACTCGCCTCAATGAATCTTAAAGGCAATTTCGGAAATGGGCAGCTGCCCGTTTTTACCAGGCGTGTTGTATAGAACGGGAGCGCCAACGTAGCCCGCCGATTTCACATCGGCTCGGATCGAAGATACGAACTTATCC
>PDLQ01000061.1 GCA_002591745.1 Lewinellaceae bacterium SD302 | reverse complement strand
CTCTCCTTTCTTAGAGACATCAAGCAATACAAGTCGGAATTACGAAGCCTGCTGACGATGAATTATCGGACGGTAAATGGTGTGTCCGTGCATTTGTCCCAAACCACTGGCTGACCGGTATATTCAATTGAAAATTATTGCTATGTTCTTTGGTAAAATGAATTTAAAAATGATAAAGAGATTTCTTATTTATGGACTTGTTAAACGCAATAGTACCCGCATAGAGCCTATTGAAGTTTTAGCTTTTGTTGGTCACCCTAATTTTTTACTTTTCTTTAAATGGTTTTTTATCTGAAGTATTCGTTTTATATTGTTCCAGAGCCTCATCCAGAGTAAGATCTGTTGACATATTTTCAATGAATGTCATAACTGATGTAAATATGAACGGTATGTTGCTTCTTGAAGAAAAATCAGATTTTATTGCAATGTCATCTAATTGATCAGCATTCCATTTTTTTCTTATTTTATTAGCACGCTCATATTTTTCCTTATTCAAATTTACAAGCCATATTTTGTTGTTTAGAGAATCTGGCAATAAGTGATGTCTATATTGCCAAGTTGAGTAAACTTCAAAATCTCTTTTATCCTTATCATTCTGGAAATGGAGGTAAGAGATTGCTTGTTCAGGATCAAATCGCCCCTCATTTACTGCCTTGCAAAGAATTGGTTCAAGGTCAATTATGTTTTTATCGCTGCTTCTTTTTTGAGATGTATGAACTAAAACCACATCATGATTTTGCCCTCTTAAGGATTTTCTAAAACCGAGTTCTATCTGAGAAGGGAAGCCAAAAGAATCAGTTATTGAAAGTATCCTGTTCATATTTATTATTCGATTAGCCTGAATAGTGTCATCATGAGTATCGTACATGGGTCTGAACAATTGATCTCTTTCCCAAATTGATTTGAATTCACTTCTTAATCTTGAGTCATATTCAGTCGTTCTTTTCTCTATAAAATAATTCCAAAGATTTTCATCTACATATGTGTTAACAAAAATTGACTTTAGCAAACCTAAATCATCAGAATTATTTATAAGCAGTTGGAGATTTAAATTTCTTTCATCTAAATTATTAGAGAGTTGATTTGAAAGTGCGGCATTATAGACATCAGAACCAAAAGGTTTTTCGATTTCTCTAAATGCCAATGAGTAATTTTTGGACGCTTCATCGAAATCACCATCACAAATTGCAATTTCAGCTTTATTTATTAGAGTGTGATATTTAGTAGTTGCTTCATTATTGTAGTTGCATTTCGTTAATTCAGTGATTGCAGAATCTTCAGACTTAATATTCGTCTCATCTCGGTTTTTACAACTTACTTGAATTGTCAAAATAATTATAATGATTATTATTCTCATTTTCTAAATTTTATGGTGACTAACGGTCTGGCTAAACGCCGTGATCAGCTGTTGCTGGACATGGTCGTTTTAGCTTTGTTGTAACCAGTTATTTTATTTGATTCTCTATTTGTAATTCTATGTTCTTAAGCTTGTTATGCCAAGTAGAATTTCTGTAAATGAGATATATACTATCATTGACTATCATCTTTTTTAATTATTTCTGAAGCAGTTACTTTATCAGTGTATAATATATGTGTAAATCGATTTTGTTCTTTGGGAAATTTCCTATATAAAAACATTTCATGGGACAAGGTAGTATTATAAATATTCTCCTCTCTTTCAATAGTTCTCATTTTCAATCCAGTGAGGTCGCTATTTAACATGTTTCCTTCACTAAATACATGATTAATAGACATGATTTTTTTGGAATCAAAATTAACAGAGTCCTTTAATAAGTATCCTCCAATTCTTACTTTGTCAAAACGGGGTGCAAAAGAGTTGTGTACATTTCCAGTTAGAGTAACTATTTTGGTGTTAGGGTACGAATTATGAATGTTGCGTATTTCCATATACATGGATGAATCTCTGGTTGAAGATGGATAAGAATTATCAATGAATTTTAAAATGATTTTTTTATTTTGAATGCTCTTATATACTAAATCAAGCCAAGCTACACCATTTCTACCATCAAAATTTTGTCCGCGAAAGAAATCCAATTCTTTTAACTCGAAAATTGACATCTCGTTTGATAAGTTGCTCATAAGTGAAGCACGAATTTCCATGGCTAAGACAACTTTTTTTTCAGATTTAGTTATAAGATTGCATAAGCCATAGGCGAATTCGGCGGGCTCATTTGTTCCGTGCATTTCACCAATCATTAATATTTCAAAATCTGATATTTCATCGTATATCTTTTCGCTCAATTCGGATAAGTTTTCAATTGGTATTGCATTCTTTTTTAAATCCTTTTGCTCTTCCGTCATTTCTACAGGATTATCAATAGGATTTGATGTTTCATCAGGTGCTGTTTGTATTTTGGAATTATCTTTACAAGAAGTAAATCCATTTAGAATAATTAATAGAAATAAGATGTTTTTCATAAAATATTTAATTTTTACAAATGTAGAACCTGTTTTGTGAATCTTGATTTTCTAGTAGGCTACAACTTAGAGCTTGTTTGGGAATTGCTATGAACTGAAAAACAATGATTTATGGTTATGACTATACCATAAAATTGTGAGCTTGGCGGATCAAGCGATCTATTTTTGGTGACGCCAGATTCATAAATGCTTGTTTTTTAGGAAATAGAAATCCAAACAAGCTCTTATTTATACGCGAAAGTCTACGTAAAGCGCAATTCGTATATTTACCTCAATTTAGAAGTAAACACGAAACTTTCAAAGTTTTAAGAATAAAAATGTGGCGAACACAGCAGCACCGACAACCCCGCGTTAGGCAGGGCTACGTTGGCGCCCCCGTTCTATACACCGCGTCTGCTAAAAACGGGCAACTGCCCATTTCCGAAATTGCCCTTATGATTCATTGAGGCAAGTACAAATGTTGCTGCATGTTCTCGCTCTAATAGTTATTGATTGCCAGGAAATTGATATTCTGTCATTGTGCTGTAAAGAACAAAGTGCCACCGTCAACCGCCGATCTGATGGGGGCGCTTACGAGCGTCACATACCACTGACATCAATTCGTATCTTCGTTCTGTAGAATTGGTAAGGCTTCTTATCCTTCGATTAATTGTTTAATATAAGTCTGTTTTATTTTGCCTTTATAAGCATTTTCAAAGTCTGATTTTGCTTTGTTTAATTTTGTTTCAATTAATTCAAATTGAGTATTCATTTCGATTGAAATACTAGTTTCAGAGCAATTTGGTGTTAAATTCGCTATAATACTTCCAAATTTTTCGTAATACGCAAGCCCTTGTCTAATAAATAGTTCATATTCTTGATATGAGTCAATTATTTTTTTAAGGCTAAATTTCAGGTCTTTCAATTCATTTTCTACGTCGCTATCTTCTTTAGAACTTAGTTGTTTGAAAAACTCAGGTATTAATTCACTGTCTAAATTGTCATATTGGTCGGATATGTATTTGTCAAAGCTTTTTTTGTAGCCTATGATTTTTGTATAACTTTTAAATAGTTCTTCAAAGCTGAAAATCATTTTATCTAATTCTGATGTAAGATATTCTAAGTCATAATTTACTATTCTTAAATCTGCAGAGGCTTCAGATGTAAAATCTAATATGCAAACTAATTCTTTTGTTTTGTTGTGTTTATCATCTTTTCCGCTAACAATAGATCTTGTAATTGAGTACACTGTGTTAAGCATCGTATTGCCTAGGCCAATGTCTGGAAGCGTTAACCCTTTTTTGACTAATTTCTCTTTTAAGTAATCGACATTTGTCTTGTAGGATGGATAAGTGTTAGGGTTTGCTAAGCTTAAATAGCTTTGCTGAAAATCTAACCCAGAAAATTGACTTTTGATAGTTTTTAGAAACTCAATCATATCTTTAATTACTAACAATCCTGCTTCGTATCTTACCTTTACTAATTCTATCTCTTTCCTTTTTTCCTCATTTGAAATTTGTTCAATTTTTTCCTGCTTTCCTTCCAGTGTTTCTATACGTTTAACCAAATTCTCAATACTTGTTTTTTCTTTTTTGAGGGTTGCTAGCTGTTTGTTTAGAAGTGTGACATCTTCATTTAATTTTCTTTCCCTTTCGTCAAATTTCGCCTCAATTCCTTTAATTTCATTTGAAAATTCTAACAGTTGATCTTGATCAAATTGTGCATGACAGCAAGTAACTGTTGCAAGTGTGAATAAGAATGTAAATAACTCTTTCATCTTTATATGGTTTTAAATGGCTAATGTCAAGCTTAGAGTTCATTTTATTTTGCTAGCTTGCGATTCATTTGTACACGTATGTATAATTATCACGCAGTCGTTTTCGGGCCAAATATAAGAGTAATCAAGTACTTTTATGATGAAATTTATAATGCAGTAAACAATGCGCAACCGTCAATCCGCCGATAGGGTAGCATGTATTTAGAGTTATGGACTTCTCTAAAACTCTGACTGCCTTTGCAGTTATAATCCCTTCGGGCACAAGAGGTGAAGATTTGACGAGCTGATTTTTTCGGCTGGCAAACTGGCGAGATGAAGGCATAGCCATAGCTACGGCAAGACTCGGCGGTGAAGTCAGGCGGAAAAAGCGGCCATCAAAAATCACCTGGTGTGCCCGAGGGGAGTATAGGTGACAGTTATTACATAGGGTCATGTGCAAATAGCAAATCCTCGTTAAACCTTTTGAGATGACCCTGGTCTAAAGTTCTAATAGAATCAACTGCCCAATGAAATACCTCTTTTTGTTCATAACTTGTATCCCTCATATTATATACTCCCAGACAGATTACGGGCAACTGGGCAATTGGTATTATCACCCAGATAAGTTTATCAACTTTATAGAAAATTATGATTTAGACATTGCTGTGATAAATAAAAATTTAGAGGTTGATTCTGTTATTCAGATAGAAAATAATGCCGGAAACGACACGGGGATTGATGTTTTTTGGTTGCATCCGACTGAATTAACTAATCCTCCATTTTTTCCGACAGTTGTTCCGATTGAGGACCAAAATACTGCATTAATCGGTGCTGTTATATTAGGCCAAGGGGCGCTATTCGCAAAATATGGAAGATTTTACGCTCCAATGTACAGGCAAGCTACCCCCGCTTCATTTCTTGGATTTGGCTTTTCAGAGGAAAGTAGAGCAGAAGCACTGATAGAGACTTATTCTGATGTTAAGGCGGCTTTTTTACATTATCTTAATAATGAAAACAATGGCAATAAAATAATTATAGCTGGCCATTCTCAAGGTTCATTTTTGCTAGCAATGCTATTAAGGGATTTCTTTGATGACGATCCCGAACTGAGAGAACAATTAGTGACTGCGTCCTTAGCTGGAATGGGATATGTCTATTCTTCCTACGATGAATATGCTGGAGGTTGGTGGGAAAACATTCCACTTTGTACATCCTCAAACGAATGTGGATGTATACATTACTGGAGGAGCTATAAAGAAAGTCTAGATATACCCGACCCCAATTTAAATCTGCCCTCATATAACCCCATCTTAGTTGATAGTGGATTAGTTTACCGGACCACCAACAATGTTGATGACTGGTTTCGGCAAGACTCACTCTATTATGGATCGATGAGCAGGCCGCTAAGGTATTATATTGCTCCTGACGCTAGTTACAACCTGGCCCCGAACCAAAACATCATTGCTTTTGATAGCCTATACAATGCACGGTTCAAGAGAGAATCTTCCTTGGAAGTTGGTTTAAGTCTAGAGTATATTGAGGATGCAAATGATCTGAGGCCCAATGATATTGACAGCACATCTGCCAGCCCTATATTTTCCGAAGGGGATCTTCATGTCAAAGATTATCATATTTACCTATGGGCAATATTAGAGCAAATCGATAGCAAGTTAGAAAATTGCTCTACTATATCTAGTGTTTCTGACGAGCTACCTCTGGATGAAATTGATTTTTCAGTCCACCCGAATCCTAGTAGGGGAACCTTCACTATCAGGACAAAACATCCAAGCACAGAGTTTAACCAAGGTGCTTTTACAGTAATTAATACTTTGGGACAGGTTGTTGAAACATTTACAATGTCATCCAATGAGAAAGTAATCAACATTGATGATAAGGGCATTTACTTCATTATCTCGAAAAGAGGTTATACTAAAATAGTTGTTAACTGATCTTCCGCCCTGCAAATTCAAATCAAATAAGTTCTAAGTAATAATTATTGATCAAATCATATGAATATTGCGTATATCTTCTTTTTATTTTTATTGGTGCCTGCTTCAATATTTGCTCAAACGATAGCTAAACCAATAGGATGTTTCGCCGGAACAAACGGGACCAACCCCGCAGTACTCGCCCATGCAGATGCCAGAGGCGTTTTATTAACTGAGAAATGGTCAGACATTGAACCCTCTCCCGGCGAGTACAACTTTACTATCCTAAATAATAAGATAAATGTAGTAAAAGCGGCTGGACTAAAGTATTCATTAGCAATTCCTGCGGGCGCGTTTGGTAGTCCCGACTGGCTAATTGATACGCAAAACGCAGCTTATCACAACTTTAACTATCAGAACCAAAACTGGAGATTACCATTATGGTGGGATGCTATTTGCAATCAGTATTTGACAAATTTGATTATTGAACTAGGCAATCAATATGCTGATGACACTATGTTGTCTCATATATACGTCTCACAAATGACCGTCAATGGGGTAGAAGGGCATCTAAACGGAGTCGATATGTCAGCATTTGCCGATGATGGCTTCACGGATCAAAAATGGATTGCTGCGGCAAAGTCCACAGTTAACAAATTTGCTAATGCTTTCCCAGATAAACCCATCGTCTTTGAAATACACGAAATTAATCATGATACGATCATACCCGCAACGATTATCAATGATTTAACCAGTGACGTCGATTTATGTGATAGACTTGGCCTGGGAATGTGGTGGATTTCTGGAAAGACCACTTATCAGGCTGACTTAATTGATTATATCCATAATTTTCAAGGAGATAAATACGCCCAGGTAATTGGCAGGTCAGACCAACCTGAAAGATTCAAAGATAGTATATATGGTTCCGTTTTTTTACAAGCCAAAGAACTAAATATACGCTATATAGACCGGTCAGCCAGTGGTTTGGGACAAATGCACGGACACACCATTTACCGTCCGATAATTCATCGTCAGCAGGCTTCGTAATTCCGACTTGTATTGCTTGATGTCTCTAAGAAAGGA
>PDLQ01000060.1 GCA_002591745.1 Lewinellaceae bacterium SD302 | reverse complement strand
ACCCGCCGATAGGAGAGCGTGAGCTTCGAGCGTCACATGCTCGTGAGGATAAGTTCGTATCTTCGATCCGAGCCGATGTGAAATCGGCGGTCTGCGTTGGCGCTTCCGTTCGGCGAAAGGTGCACGTTGTTACAGAGAAAAATTTAGATATAATATGAAAAGTATGAATTATCCTAAAGTGAAGTACCCAGATAAAGTAGGTGAATATCCTGCATTGGTCAAGTCAGGAGGTGGATATTTATGGGATGAAGTTCTTGAATATAGAGTATGGTGTCATCCTGAATTAGGTGCAAAGGATGAATTCGATGGCGATGACTATTTCTATTCATTTGAAACCTATGAAGAGGCCAAAAAATTTTCCGAGAACAATCCAGGTACAGAAAGCCCTCTTGTTTTAATCTTACAGAGGGAATATGTAGACGAGCCAACCGAAAATAAGTTTATACTAGTAAAAGAAGAAAGATTGACTGAATGGAAATGTGAATGGTTGTCAAGAGCAAAAAGAAGTAAAAGTGTAGTAGAAGAATTCTTTTCAGAACCTACTGCGGAAAGATTGTATATATTACGTCAATAGTATTAAATACAAATAAATTATCTTATTACAAAATATTTCGCTTTTAAGGAACTGTTTTATGACTATTGGATTGCTCTTGGCTAAAACTACACTCTCTAAAATTGTTAAAGTATATTTTGTGGGTAAGGGAATAAATGAATTATATAAAATTTATATTCAAGATGATCATCAAAACTGTCTCAGGATTAACCTGAATGCAAATTTAGAAGATTCGTTTATAGAGATTAATAATTACAAGCCATTTACAGGGAAATTGACTACTGTTCTCAATTTGAAGGATGCTAGGAAGTATTTTGAAAGTTATGAATCAAATAATATAAGGCAGTTAGAAATTAGCAGGATTGTTAAAGAACTACTTACATTGTCCAATTGGAGTTCTTCTAGAAATAATGAACTAAAGAATCCTAGCTTTCATATCTGGTTATTAAGTCAAATCAACAGAGATGACCTAATTGGGGATATAGCCTATGATATATACAGGGATAAACAAATTAAAAGTGAATTGACTGTAGAAGAAATTAAACAACATGTAGCTATTAATGTTAATGATATAAAGTCATTAGACGATTTTGATGAAAATGCAAAATCGGTGAGTCCTAGTGTTTGTGTTGAGCTAGCATTATTGGAATATAAGGTTTTTAATAACAAAAAGACACTAAAGAGATTTTCTATAAGAGATACAGCTGGATACGTATATTTTATGCATGAAAAATTGAGACCAAAAGAAGTAAAGATTGGAAGAGCAAGAAATGTAGAGAGAAGAGCTAGACAGTTAAGTACAGGGCGACCATATGATTTAAGAATTATTGGTGTAATTAAGGCGGACGATTACTTTGCTCTAGAAAAAAAAGTTCAAGAATACTTTAAAGAGAAGAAAATTAGAAAGGAGTGGTTTCGAATAGAAGGAGAGCTGGTGAAAAAATACTTACAAGAAAATAATGGTGAACTATATTTGCCATAATTAATTCGCCGAACACTGCGCCACCGTCAACCCGCCGGAATCTTCGGACTAAGGTTTGATGAGGATAAAAACTTGTCCTATCTTCGATTGAGCGTTTCGGTCGGCGGGCTGCGTTGGCGCTCCCGTTAGCCGCAAAAATAAAATTAAAAAATGAAGTTTAAGGCTGTTTTAGTAGTAACCTTATTGTTTATTGCCAAGATATATGGACAGAATAGAGTTCCATATTTAGTAGATACAATCTATGGTTATTCAGATTACAATGGAGAACTTATCATACCTGCAAAATACGATAAGGCATCTCTTTTTTATCAAAATGGCTATGCTATTGTTGATTCAAGTCAGTATAGATCTGTAATTGATATCAATGGTGTTTCATTACTGACAACATTTAGCCCAAATACAAGAGGCTGGTTCACTAAGCTAGTTATGAAAAGACCTTCAAACGGTAAGATTTATTATATTTTTGGTAACGGGAGTTACAATAACCTGGTAGACGAGAAATTTAATAGGTTGTTATCTCTGCCAGATAGTAATGATATATTTTCATGGCACCAAATGACTGGCCTAGTTAAAGTTGGAAAAGGGGTAATAAATAAAGATTTTGCTTTTTATAATTTGGAAGGCAAGCGAATTACAAAATGGTTTGAAAATAATATATTAGCAATAAGTGTAGGAGGAGAAAAATTTATAAAAGAAAAGAAGTTAAAAGATAAATATTTTAGACTTTATAATTTTGAAGGTGTTCTAGTTTCTGATAAGAAGTATTCTGAATTTAAAGTTATAGAATATGATACTTCTGAAGCACTCATGTTGGCAGACGTTACCTCTTTTGAATTGAGGAATAATAAAGGAGAATTGTTACTACCACCTGTTCCTAATGACATTATTTACGATGAAGTAAAATTCAAAAATACTATTGATATTGGATACACGACAAAACAAATATTTGAAATTATGAAAAGAAGGAACATTGGTTCGTGCTATCATGATGATTTGAATGATAAATTTGTGTTTATAACTAATTCCAATAAGAAGAGTCCTAGACAGATATTTGTAAATGGAAAAAAAAGTTTAACAGGAAATCAAATTTTTAGGAAGTATGTAGATTGCAGAGGTGCTATAATCTTCAAAGAAGGTGAAAGAATGGGCTGTATTAATCTGCTAGATGATACGTTAATAAATTTAGAAAAACAAAAGCTGGTTTATTACAATGGCTCCAACACTATAGTCGTAATCAAGGATAGATTCTACTATTTGTATAATCTTGATGAAAACAAAATTGAAGAGAGGAAATACAATAGGATTTCTTTGTATGAATTAGAATCTACTGACAATAGTAAAGTAGCACTTCATATATATAATGGATTCGCACTAACTAATTTTAAATATCAAAGTATTAAAAAAATCAGTGGAAAGAATAAGTTTTTATGTAAACTTGAATCTAATTATGAATTGATCGATTCTACAGGAAGTTTGATTGCTGAATTTGAGTATAATTATATAAGACAGCTCAAGAAGGGGGATTTCTTCTTAATCAAGAAAAATGGCTTGTTTGGAATATGTGATTTGAATGGTAAAGAGATTGTTCCTCCTGAATACAAAAAATGTCTAAAATTGGATGGAAAACCTCCCTTTCTTTTAGAAGATGTCAATGGTATTGTACTTCTAGCGAATTCACAAGGTAAAATTTATAATTCCGATATACCTGTCACAGTTTCGAATATCAAAAAGTACAGAGACGGAACTTATTCCATAGATACTGGCAAAAATAAAAGATTTTATAGTAGTCATGGAGTTTACTTATTTGATTTAAATGGATTTAGTTATGACCTGCCAAAATGGAAAAGAGGTTTATTAATAAATGCATCTGAATATCCATATTTTTACTATTGTGATTGGAGAAGTGGGATTGAGTTTAAGAGAAAGGAATGAATTTAATATATTTTTGTTAAATTTAAATGCGGCTAACACAGCGCCACCGTCAACCCCGCTTAGGCGGGGCTGCGTTGGCGCTCCCGTTAGCGGCAATCGAAAAAGTGAAAAATATTTAGACTAAATTCGTACTTTAGATGAAATTGAAATTAGAACAAATACTATGAATAGTCAGTCTATACTATCCATCATATTAGTAGCACTTTTTAGATCTTTGAAGAAAAATCAGAATATACAAGATTTATTATTATTAAATGGCTTTAATCCTGAAAGAGAGTTAGTTGGTAGTTTGATAAGAATTATAAAAAATAACAGCTATTGTTCAGTGATTGAGTTGCCAAAATTCAGGGATAGAATTACCCTTTTACCTGATGGGAATGCTTTCGTAAGTAAGTTGCTGGCTAACAATAGTCTACCTGTTGATGTAAAAATTAGTAATGTTTTAAAGTTAATTGCAAAAGGAGAGCGTGATCTACTAAATCTACTAATCTCCGAGGGCTATGCTATTAACCGATCTCAAGCAATAAAAATATCAAAGAAAATTGAAGAACTAGAACTTGTAAAGTTAGACTTTGATAGAGATGGTATATTTATTATAGACGTAGTCGAAGAAGAAGAGGATGTACTCTTAATAATGAAGGGTGGAGGAATAAAAGGAATAGCTTACGTTGGAGCGTTAGAAGAACTTGACAAGTATTTTAATTTTAATTGGTATGCAGGAACCTCTGCCGGAGCGATTTCGGCAATTCTATTAGGTTGTGGATACTCAACTTCTGAATTGAAAGATATACTTTTGAAAAAGAATTTTTCCGATTTTAAAGATGCAGGATTTTTCAAGAAAATTTGGAATTTGATCACTAAAAGAGGCCTGTATGAAGCTAATACTTTTACAAAGTGGATGGATAACATGTTATCTTCCAAACTGGATCGTGGGGTTGATATTAAACTCAACGAATTACCTAAGAGAATTACCGTTTTTGCAAGCCGTGTTTATGACGGTACTATTATCTTTGATTCAAAAGGAACGAAGACATCACATCTTCGAGCAGCTTATGCTGCAAGGTGTAGTATGTCCATACCTTTTATATTCACGCCACAAAAAATTGAAGATATTAACGGATATGATGGAGGAATGCAAAATAATTACCCCGCTGAAATTATTGTAGGAGATGATAAGAGTATAGCCTTCATAGGCTTATACCTTGGGCCTGAGATATTTGAAGGCTTTAGTAAACAATCCATTTTCAAAGATATAATAAATATTTGGTCAGAGAGTATAGATTATAACGCACTCAGGAAATACCATGAAAATACAATTATTATTGACCCGAGACCTATATCTACTGCTGATTTTAATTTGAATAATATCGAAAAAGAATTTTTACTTGAAGCTGGACGACTATCTGCGATTAAGTTTCTTGTAAGGGAAAACATAATCAGCGAACTGCCTAAAGATTTTGAAAATAGAAAGGCTAATCATAATTTGATTCGAAAACAAATAAAAAGGAAAAAGCAAAATAGTAAGATATGGAAAGGTGCATTATTTTTGACTTTTATTTTAGTATCATTTGTATTTTTTAATAAGTGCGACACTACGAAATACAAATTATTGAATTGGAATGAATCTAACGAATTTATAGAAGAGAGTGATGTTAGTATATCTAATACTTATATTTTTATAGATGGAGAAAATAATCAAACCAGAGAAGGAAAAATAGATATTGTATTTGAAAACGATACAGTATTTAGTAAGGAAAAAGTAACCTACTTATTTGGTGATATTGAAGAGCCGAGAGGTTGTGTTGACTCAACTTTGGCGATTGAATTTTTATTTCTCAATAATGGTAATGATGATTTATTGTTGAATAGTATAACTCCGATATTTACCTATTTTTCTTCAGGGGGAGATGATGTTTTAAAGCCTATTAATGTCATACCATTACAAAATACTTTTACTGTTGATTTAGAGAGTGATAAAAGACAACAATTACATCCACCATTTCTTTTGAAAAAAGAAAGTTATTCTAGATACAAATTTGATCTTGTCGGAGGAAATTTTTTCAATTCAATTCTTGTTTTGAAGTTCAATTTTTTAATAGGTGATATGATTATAGAGTCGAAAGATTTTGTTTTCGATTGTGGTTCTCTAGAAGATGTTTATTTATATTAAATATAAAAATATAGCTAACACAAAAGATTCTATACTGAAAGTGAGTATTTACTAACGGTATAGATTAAAGTGATTCAATGAGATATTTGAGTTGAAGATCATTTATAAAAAATGCCGCTAACACAGCGCCACCGTCAACCGGGCTAAGGCCCGGCTGCGTTGGCGCTCCCGTTGGGCGAAAAGCAAATACGGCGATAATAAAATGGAGACAAATACAAGTAATCTTAATCAGGATTGGTTCAAAAGAGTTCTGTCTATTTTAGGTGAGCTCAATAATAAAATAAAATCCAAAAATGAATTCCATCTAATTAAAGTTATTGAGTATTTAATTAAGAATGATAGGGTAGACGAAGCACGAGAAAATTTAAGTTTATTAACTTACTGTATTGAAAAACACCTAGAAGTTAAAAACTTAGATTCGGTAATAATCGAAAGATTGGTAAATGTATACGATTCAAGTGCATTTTTTGATTTAAAGCTCCATTTGAATCCTATTAATATTGATCAATCTACCCTAAATTACTATTCTGATAGAGTTGAAGATTTTTTAACTAGAGTTGTTCGGACATAACTCATTGATAATCAGTGGACCTTTTCTGAGCCGAATTGCATTTCAAAAATCACAAAAATTCAAGTTGCTGATAATGAGAACGTTATAATTTTATAAAACTTCAATGCCACTCATTGTAGATTCGCATAACTTACTGATAATCAATCCGAACAACTCTACTGAAAACGATAAAGACGGTTTTTCAACTTGGTTCTTTGAAGTAAACGAGAAAAAAGAAGTTCTACGACAGATTGTAAAATTTGATAACCTACCATATCAATCATACAGTTATGCATATTATGAAAATGATAAAGGGGGCTTGACTTTACAGAAATTATGTAATGACTATATTGCGGACCTAGAAATTATAGATGTAGATGAATTTGAATTGTTTTGGATTGAACGTCCATTTATAACCGTCGACAATTAGAAAGTTATTTCTGAAAAATAGTTATATATGAGTTACACTAAGAAGTTTGATACAAATAATTTTTGGAAAGTTCCAATTTATTTGCCTTACTTGCAAAATCCTTTAAGCCCTGAAAGCATTAATGAATGTGAAAATACTATCGGATTTAAGTTGCCAGATTCATTAATTTCCCTATTGAACAAACAGAACGGGGGTTATGTAAATTGTTTAGGTGACTCTTGTTTAGATGTTTTAAGTGGAATTGGAAGCAAATATCCAAACATAGCTGATCAAACTCTTGAAATGAGGAGCAATAACAAGGATTTCGATTCAGCTAAATTAGTAGCTTTAGACGGAGACGGACATTACTATTTATGTTTAGATTACAGGAGTGGAAAGGAACCAATGGTGTCATGGATTGACTTTGAATGTAAATCTCAAAATACTATTGCAAAAAGTTTTGACAAATACTTGGCACTATCTGTTATTGATGAAGAAGAGATCAATGACTTAAATATTAATAAATTATACGTAGTTGATTTATGTCTAGAGGAGATCAAAGATAAAATAGCAAATTATATTAAAAGCTTTACACTTATTGACCAGGGAGATAAAGATCAAGGCTATAAAATATATAGAATTGATAATAATGATGAACATATATGCTGGCTATCACCAAACGAAGTCAAGAAATATTCGACCGGATATGATAACGAACATTTATATTTAGATCGTGAAATGCAAGATGTTAAGGTTAAAAGATATCCTGATCTTTCAAATAATTCTACAATAATATCCGGGTTAGGGTATGTTGATGCACATGGAATTATCGATATGATCTCTAACGAAGGAATTGATATTAATACAGTTTTTAGTAACTAGATAATCCATAGCTATAATCATCTAGATTTCAAAAATTCGCCCAACAATGCGCCACCGTCAACCCGCCGATAGGAGAGTGTGGGCTTCGAGCGTCACATGCTCGTGAGGATAAGTTCGTATCTTCGATCCGAGCCGATTGGGAATCGGCGGGCTGCGTTGGCGCACCCGTTAGCGGAAATTGATAAAATATAAATTGCTATATTAGGCCCCATTGCAATTAGAATAAATAAATGGCCTCTTCAAAATATTTTGATGATGATGTAATAAGTGTAGCAGTTTCTTAC
>PDLQ01000006.1 GCA_002591745.1 Lewinellaceae bacterium SD302 | reverse complement strand
TTTTACACCAAAATCGGTGCTTAGTCGAATGTATAATTTCTTCGACAACTGCCCACCTCTTGCGAGGCAGCTGCCAAAAAATTATACATTTGATCTTTTCGAATAAGTAATGATACAAACTTAAAAGACGATCGCTGAAGCGATCTTTTGGGAAAGCTTCAATCCTTGATGCAAGCTCCCCAAAAAGCGAGGCACGAGCGTCCAAGAGTCGCGTAGCGACATCCAAGAGGCCAACGGCTGTCTACAAGCGAAGCGTCCAAGAGCCGGAGGCGTCCAAGAGGGCGAAGCCCGTCCGCCTAAAGCCAGATCGTACTTCCTTTCTCCTTCCCGATTTTTTCCAATACAGGCGTGGTCCGCGGCTCCTTGGCCAGGTAGTTTTTATAGTATCCGGAGCTGCGTCGACGCAGGGTAGCCCGTAGGCGTTCGGCCGTCTGCTCGCCGGTACAGGCAATATTCATGATACCATACTTTGTATAGGGTACGGGTTTGATGGCGGGAGTGCCCTTGTGATCAACCCGCATATCCAGCACCAGTAGATCACCTTTTTCAGATTGGATCTGGTGGAGCCGGGGGTGCTTGTCCAACTTGTCGAAGTGACTGATGCCGGCAATTTTTTGCGCCTTTAGAATACCGCGTTCCACCATGCTCATTTTGGGGATACGGTGATAAAAATCCGGTTCGGTATGGGTTTCGGGAACCACGGTAATGCCTCCACCGAACTCCGGATGATTGGGTTGTAAGTAAAGCACGGTCATCGCAGCCTGGAAATCTTTTTTCCAGTGATAATCCTCGCCCTGTTCGTCGATGAAAGTGGAATCTTTATGCCAGTAATAATAGCGGCCACGGTGAATGGCGGGTTCGGCCAGAACGATGGCTTCTTTACCGAAAATATCGTCCATTGCCCGGAGGTAGTTTTCATTGAAGACAATCTCCGCCAGTTCCGGCATTCGCTCGTAGATATCGGTGGTAACGCCTTCATCGTGGTGGGGGGCGCTGGTCCAGCCGCCAGTGGCTACGTCCTCCTCAATCAGTTCACGGGCGCGATCAACGGCCTCGGGCGTATAGACGGCGGGAACGTGTACGTAACCCTTTTGGTAGTAATGATCTACTTGTTGTTGCGAGAGATAGGTTGGCATATCTTAAACTTTGGCGGGGTGAATTTCGTAGCTCCAGCTGATGTCGACCGAATCCTTCAACATCATTGAGACGCTGCATAGTTGTTCCATACTGAGGCGACAGGCACGTTCCACTTTCTTGTCGTTCAGGCTATCACCGTAGCAGTGGTAGCGAAGGTGGATTTTAGTGAAAACACGTGGCTCTTCGTCCCGGCGCTCAGCCTCGATGTCTACTTTAACGTCATCCAGTTGCTGACGTTGTTTGTTGAGCAGAAAAATAACGTCGATCAAAGAACAGCTGCCCATGGCGCTCAGCACCATTTGCATGGGGCGCATGGCGCGGTCGGTACCGCCGATGTCTGGACTAGCGTCGGTATAAGTGGTATGGCCATCTTCGGTTTTGGATTCCAGGTAATAGGCATCGTCCTGGCGGGAAACGGTTACTTTCATGACACAATGATAAAGTGAAATAATGATTCAATGATACAATGCCCCATTAGATCAATATAACATTTTATCATTAGTCATTATTTTTAAAAGGGCAGCTTTCCCAGATCCACGTTGCCGCCGGTCAAAATCAAGCCCACTTTTTTACCCGCAAATTCTTCCCGGTAGCGCAAGGCGGCGGCGAATGGTACGGCACAACTCGGTTCGATGACAATCTTCATCCGTTCCCAGATCAGGCGCATGGCCGTGATGATCTCTGACTCGCTGACGAGGAGGATACGGGGGACGTGTTGGCTGATGATCTGAAAAGTCCGGTCGCCCAGATTGGTTCTCAGGCCATCCGCAACCGTCCGGTTATCCAGATTGATCTCAATCTTGCCACTTTTGAGGGCCCGGTAGGCGTCGTCTACATTTTCCGGCTCGGCGCCCCAGACTTTAGTGGCCGGACTGAAATAGTGACAAGCCAGGGCGGTCCCGGAGGTCAGTCCGCCACCACCGACTGGGGGAATGACGTAATCCAGTGGGGCCTCAGCTTGTTCAATTAATTCCATGGCGCAACTGGCCTGTCCGGCAATAACGTGCCAGTCATCGAAAGGGTGGATAAAGTGAGCCCCGGTTTTAGCTACGAGCTTTTCCAGGGCAGCCAGCCGATCCTCGGGCGTATTTACGCAGTAAAATATTTCGGCACCGTAGCCTTTCACAGCCTTCACCTTTACTTTCGGTGCGTCTTCGGGCATCACGATATAAGCCGGGACCTCTAAATACTGAGCAGCTCTCGCTACTGCCTGAGCGTGGTTGCCGCTGCTGTGGGTGGCTAGTCCTTTAGCCATTTCATTGGTGTTCAGTCGTAGGGCCGCGCTGGCTCCACCCCTCATTTTGAAGGCGCCGACTTTCTGAAAATTCTCGCATTTGAAGTACAACTCTGCTCCTACCATTTCTTCCAGGGCTGTACAGCGAAGTACGGGTGTCCGGTGAATTAGGGGCTGGATAGCAATTTGAGTATCCAATAATTCCTGGCGAGTGGGAACCGAAGCGATCTTGGGCAGCATAGTAATTAGGTGGCTAGCAAAGTAGCAAGGTAAATGATCCGCTGAACATTGCTACTTTGTTAGTCCAAAAACAGCCGACACAAGAATGGAAAGGCTACACTCTAGTGTAAAAAACTTATTCCGCCTGCCTTAGTGTGAGGGTAACTATCTAAAACACGCCTGGCATCGGCCGCTGCCAATTGCAGATTATCGATGATCGCCGAGCTTTCAGTTTTACCCTTTTCTCCGATAGACACTTTATCGATGTCCAAGTAGCCGTATTTGGTGCCGGGGAGGTAGTAAATACTTACCAGGAAATAGAGAGCCGCTCTACCTTCGGGGACTTCCTGCAAAGTTTGTACCGGATCCTGACTGAGATTTTCCAAGGTTTTGCTGGCAGCGTAGATCGGGCTGAAACCTCGTTCTAACTGGAAACGATCATAGAATCGCTCTTTCTCCTCTGAATAGGGATGTAGTTCGCGGGTGAAAAGCATGTACAAAGGAATACCTCCGATGATCACCATTTCGCCGATCCAGACCAGCCAGAGTAACGCACCACTTATATTGCTGCTTGAACTGGCCCCGATACCCCAGGTACCGAATTCATTGATTTGACTAATGGCGGAAGAAAATGACATTTGCGGAAAATCACCAACCAAGCTCAGTACGTAGTTCGAAAATGAAACCGTAGCATCACCGTAGATATAAGCCACGAAAGCTTTCCAGTAAGTAAATATGGCAATGATTACAATGACCACTCCGATGCCGAACAATAGTTGATTGTTGCGCACCCGTCCAAAACCAGCGATAAAGCGTAGTGAGTAACCCAGAAGCAAGCCGTAACCCACGGCCACGAATACGTTGGCGTAGATGATCGGAATAAACGTGTTTACCATATTGTATAAAAATGATAAAAGCGGAAGGAGCAAGATCACCACAATTGTGGCCAGGATCGTACGGCTGGGATCGAATTTTCCCGATAGTTTGTAATAGGTAGGCATTTAAGAGTAAGGCTTAGGTGAAAGTCTAAGATAATGTTTACACCCATCATATACCTTGGAGCTTGTTCGGGAATGCAATTATTGCCCAAAATCGACTCCTTTATCCGGATTAGCTTCGTTGTGTTTTCGTGCTCGGAAGTCCTCGGCAAGCTCTTATTTGCTCATAATCAGGCAATTAGTAAACTAAGGATCCAGAGAATGATTTCGTAGATAATTTTAAGTAGCATGTGCTTTGCCTTTAGAGGTTATGGAAATTTTAATTAAAATTACTGACGGATGATTACCGCCTTCGAAAACACGTTGAGGGCTTCGCCGTTACGGACCTGAACTTTAAGCTGGGTGTTATTTTTTATCAGAAAGGTATCCGGGATCAATGGAATGACGTTGCCACTTACATCATAACTATCGCGACTGTCATACAGCACATTCAACTTGTCAACATTAGAAAAAGTCAGTTTTCTGCCGCTCATCGACTCATAATATTGACGAAAAGATTCGGTCTCCAGTTGGTCGAAAATGATACTCCCCAGGTTTTGATTGGGCAAGTTCACCTCTTTAGCTGTACCGCTGAGTGCAAGTGGAAGGTTTTCGCTGGAGCGCCCGTCACGCTGAGAAATATCGATTCTGTTTACATCCAGTTCAACGGGCTTGTCCGTGCGTATTACACCACTCAACCAGAGATAGTTTGCCGCTAATGGACCACGGGTTTCAAAATTAATCCAGTTGTCTTGTCCACGGGAATTATTGAACGTTAGGGTAAAATCACCCACGTGGTGTTCATTCAGGTTTAACCTCATTTCAACGGGGTGGGTAAGCTTGATTGGTCGGCTGAAATACAGACCGCGACGGTCGTCCACCGAGAAATTACTCCATTGTACGTGTTCCAAAACATCTTCTGGTCCGGACAGGATGACTTCCTGATCAAGACTGGAATCGTGAATGACTTTAAACCCTGAAGCTACGGCCAGCCTTTCCATATAACCCAGCGATACGGTCTTTTCAGTGATCTCACCGGATGGCTCGACCAGGTCAGTGTACCTGGCCAGGTCCTCCTTTACCCATTTGGTGTCGAGACCATTTTTCTGATAGTTATCATAATTGGTCTTTGCCATACCGAGCGGAAAAGCAAATAGCCAGAAGGCAGCTAGTGAAAACAATGCGATAGCGATTTTCATGATCAAGGATTAAGCGGGGTTATTGAGAAGCGCAAGCAATTCGTCGTGGCTGATGTCCAGCAATTCCAATTCGTGTGCAAGTTGGGGCAGGGTAGTGTTGATGAATTGTTGCCGGCGGATAGATTGGGCTTTTGCCTTACCGTCAGTACTCACGAAAAAGCCTTTGCCGCGTTCGTTGTAGATGATGCCCTCACGATCCAGGAAATCGAAAGCACGCATCACGGTATTCGGGTTCACCCCGACTTCTCCGGCCAGTTTTCTGACGGAAGGGATGCGTTCATTAGCCGACCAGTTACCCGTAAGTACCTGATCCAAACCATAATCTGCAATCTGTTGATAGATCGCGGTCGGTTCTTTGAAATCCATACTCATACCTCGCGATTTTTCAGGGCAAACCAGCCACTAGCCAATAATAAACCCGTAGTAACGAGCAGAAAGAAGATCGAAGTAGACCATCCATTAGAAAATGTGGCGAAGAAGGGGCTGATGCCGACCGAACTATCTGTTCCTAAAGTAGGTCCGTAGACGTCATCACTCAACTTCGCCAACTGGCCGATATTTTCGGCCTCCAGGTTAACGGAGTTCATGAAATCCGGATTCCAATTTGCAATCGTAGCAATAATGATGGCACCGGCAGCAAATACACCTAATCCCCAAAGGATGGTCTGTTTAGACTGGATCAGTGCGAAAGCAATGAAAGGAATCATGATCATCATATAAGGCAACACGGCAATACTGAAAATGGGCCACATCCAGGCCCAGCGAGGATACAAACCGTACAGACCGATTAGTTTCACAATTCCGAAAATCAGGGTATTTGAAATTATTCCGAAAAATGGCAAGAATATGAAGCAGGACAGCAGCAGCATGACATACAACTGCTTATTTGAAACCGGCAAAGTGAGACTGTCCGTTTTAAGCTGATCATTTCTGAAGTGCCTGCTAACCAGATGTACACCAATAATTGTCAGCGAAATAGTACTGGCGTAGGTGAAGAGCATCAGCAGGATACTCGGCGACAAGAATACTTCATCGGTATCCTGAAATCTGGGAAAACCATCAGAACCATCGACTAATATCCCGAAAGTGTTGATGCCCAAGAAGGTGACCGCCGGCAGAAAAAAGTACCAGCGTGGGCTGAGTTGCCAGGTCCGGAGCAATAACAATTTGAATCGATTAAAAGAGGTCATACTATAAGGTGGTTTGAGGTTCTTGCAACTTCAGTTTCCCTTCGGTCAGGGCCAGGTAGAGTGTTTCCAGATCTGGGTGCGCATTGCCGGACGAATAATCATTTTTTACCACCAGCCAACCTCCCGGAACGCGGCGACCGTAGCTGCCGTCAAATGGCTTGGGCTCTTGTCGACTGAGGGTGAAGGATAGTTGTTCGTAGGCCTGGCCAATATTCAGCTGACTATGGATCTTCTTTTCGTGCAATACCAGCAAATTATCCAGCACCGGTTCTACTTCAGTGAGTTGGTGGGTGGCGATAATGACGGTTTGTCCATCCTCCGTCGCTTGTATTAGGCTGCGGCGAAACTGGTCTTTACCGGCAATATCCAGTCCCAGGGTCGGCTCGTCCAGCAATAGTAATTCCGTTCTTACCGCCAGGGCAAAGGCCAACTGAACCCGTCTTTGCTGGCCAAAGGAGAGTTTGCCGATCATTTTGTCTGGATCAACCGAAAAGTCCGCAAGACATTTCTGAAAGAGTTCGTCGCTGAAATTCGGGTAGAATGGTCCGTAGTAAGTACCGATCCTCTTGGGTGTCCAGGCCGGTAGATTCGGCTCGGCGGGAAGAAAGTAGAGTTGTTCCAGGAAACGGGCTTGCCGTTTTCCCGGCTCAAAGCCCAGGACATTCACATTGCCGCTATCCGGAAACCTTAGTCCGCAAATAGCTTTCAACAATGTAGTCTTGCCTTCTCCATTCGGTGCCGCCAGGGCGGTGATGCTGCCGGAATCGAGCCGTAAATCGAGTTGGTCCAGCACCTTTTCGCCGCGGCCGTAACTAACGGAAAGCTTATTGATATTGATAATCATCATAGTGTATTAGTTCATTAATACACTGCAATAGTAAAGCGATTTTCTGGACTTCGCAAGTTTTGGAAAGAATAATGGACGCTTTGTTTGTGGTCAGCCGTTGTTTTTATGGGCACTCGTTACTCGCAGGTGAGGGTAGGACTGGAATTAAAACAGGGACTTCAGAATTTGAAATCGCCTCCACAAGATCGCTTTATCGATCGTCCTTTAGCTTTGTATCCACAAGCGAGAAACGGCCGTCCACAAACTGCAAGCGTCTATTTTAACCCGTCGTTTGTAGAAGAAAGCAACAATCTCTCCCTTCGAGTCGTATCTTAGGTATAGAACCCGTTCAAACTTTATACTTCCGGCCTACAGACTGCAACTATCCGCTTATACTTCACGCTAAGAACGGTCACTTGGCTATGGCCAAGCTCCCAATCTGAGCGTTAGTCTAAGCAAATATTTGCTAGTTCTCGACCAGGAACCAAAAGTTTGAACGAGTTCATAGCTCAATCTCCTCCCTATGCTCTTCCCTCCGTTCATTTTTGTCATTTTCACCATTGTTGCGTTGAGCCTCTGGTTCTACCGCAGCAGCAAGGCTGACGCCTCATTATGGATGTACGCCACTTACGCCGGGGCCTTTGGTCTGGTCATAACTCATTACGCCTCGTTCACGAGCTTCGATGAAAAATTGCCGTTGGTTATCCGTGATTTTCTGCTCATCGGCGTAGCTGGATTTCTACAGAGCCTGGCCGTAGCCAAACGCATCAAGATCTGGCACGCTATGGCAGGCATTGCACTGGTCTATGGGCTGGTCTATCTTTTGCCCTTCGAAGCCGAGCCAACCAGCGCCGATGATTCCGCTGACCCTGCTACTTTGAAGTCTGCTCAAAACACCCCAATTGGTACTTTCTCCAAACCGGACCCGGAGGGAGAATACCTCATTGAAAAGCGGGAAAATGTCACCGAAGCCGAGTTGCAGGCCTGGGCGGAGGATAATGGCTATCAAAGTAGCAAAGCTTTCATGATGCACGACGAAAATGCTACCGAATTAGACGACTTCTACGTATTGAATGTCCCCGAAGCCGGAGCACCTACGCTCGCACTAATTGAAAAAAGCCAGATGGTAGACTGGGTGGAAGATAACGAAACCGTAGCTGTAGACCTCAATTTCGCCAACGCCAAAACTACTGCTGTCGAACGCCCCCTGACCAACGATCCCGAAGTGGACAAACAATGGGCCATGAATGCGTTGGAGATGCAAGAGTATTACGATCTACTTCGTCAACTCAAGCCGGCTAAAAAAATCAAGATCGCTATTCTGGACACCGGCATCGACGCCGGCCACGAAGATATTGAAGACAATTATTTCAGTACCCAGACGAAATACGACAACGACCCCCGGGGCCACGGTACCCACTGCGCCGGAATTGCGGCTGGCGTAACCGATAACGGTGTTGGTATTGCCAGTCCAGCTGGCAATAACGGCTTGGTCGAGATCACCAGCATTAAGGTACTCAGCGCGGGAGGAGCCGGTACGCAGAAGACCATCATCCAGGGCATGCTGGAAGCAGTGGACAGCGGAGTGGACGTAATTTCCATGTCCCTGGGCGGATACAGTAATAGTAGTCGGCAACGCGCTTATAACCAGGCAGTCAGTTACGCCCGTCGTAACAATGTGATCGTGGTGGCTGCGGCCGGTAACAGCAATCGGGAGGCAACGGGCTTTTCTCCCGCCAACGCCGCCGGTGCCATTTGTGTCTCGGCTATCGACGAATTATCGCTGCGGGCACCGTTCAGCAATCGGGTAGGCAAGATCAAAATGGCCATTGCCGCGCCGGGGGTTGCCATTCACAGTACTTTTCCCAACAACAGATACAAAAGCCAGAGCGGTACCAGTATGGCCTGTCCTTTCGTCGCTGGCCTGATCGCTGTCCTGAAATCCCAGCAGCCGGAGCTGACTACTGACGAGATCTATAAGATCCTTTACCAGACTGGAAAAGTTACGAGTGAAGAAGCTCAATTGGGACGGATCGTACAGCCAGCGGCGGCTTTACGAGCAGTAATTGATTAAAGTTATGGCCGAAGTATTGAACGGCAGAGTGACTGAAGCCATTTTATCTTCTTATTTCACTCCTTCGGGCTTCCGGACATTTAATCCCTAATAACTGTGTTCATCCAAGCGCACTTTGCCCCAGAAGGTCTTGTAGACGAAGACCGTATATGAGATTACCAGCGGTACACCCACTGCGACGAAAACCAGCATAATGCCCAGCGACTTATTAGAGGCTACGCCATTATAAACCGTGATGTCATTCCCCCGGCCGCTACTGTCAATGATGATAGTAGGGTAGAGTTCGATTGCGACGGTGATCAACAGTAAACCGACGGTAATGGCGCTGAAAATGAAGGCCGACAGATACTTTTGTTTAGTCACCAGTCGGGGTATGTTGGCAATGGCCATCACCGCTAACACGGGGACTATAAACAGCCACGGCCGCGCTTTGAATCCATCGGACAAATGGGGAATATAGAGTAAGGTATAGAACGTCAGTAGTACAAACAGAATCACAAAAGCAATGATGGAACGCTGCAACAACCGGTTAACTTTGGCAAACAACCGTCCCTCCGTCTTCATCGTCAGATAAATTGCTCCGTGCATCATGAATAGGGCAAGAGAGGTTAAGCCGACCAAAAAAGCGTAGGGATTAAAGAAGGCTAACCAATCACCTGAGTGCTCATAGTTCGCGTCAAGGGGCATGCCCTGCAGAACATTACCGAGTACGACGCCTAACAGAACAGCCAGCAATGCACTCGATACGCTATAGGAAACATCCCACATGTTCCGCCACCATTGCATGGGTTCTTTTCCCCTGAACTCAATGGATACCGCCCGAAAGATCAGCGCAAACAAGAAAAGCATAAAGGGCACGTACATCGCCGAAAACAAGGTCGCGTACACCATCGGAAAGCCGGCAAAAAGTGTTCCACCACCAATCACCAACCAAACCTCGTTACCATCCCACACCGGGCCGACGGCGTTCAACGCAATTCTCCTGCTCTCTTCCTTGCGGAAAAACAAGTGCCAGGCTCCTGCGCCGAGATCGAATCCATCCAGGATCGCATAGCCGGTAAATACGGCTCCCACTACCAGGAACCAGAGCGTTTGGTAATCGATTCCTGCAAGAGTAGAGTAGCCGTCTGGGCCATCCGTGCCGCAGGCGGTGAGTAAGAGTGCCAAAGGAAGTAGCAGAAGATATTTCATGATAGTCGGCTGATGGGGCAAGTTGGATTAAAATAAATGGTAGGAAGATCAAAAAAAGCTAAGTAATAGCTTCGGCGATACCTTCCTGCAGCGGCCGGTCGTCGACATCACTTTCATCGTATGGGCCCTTCTTGATCTTCTTATTCAGGATGTAGAAGAACAATGCTGCCAGCAGCAAATAAATGATCGAAAACCCGATCAGAGAGAACAAAACCTGATTGGCGGTCACTACTTGTGATAGGGCATCCGAGGTCCGCAGGTGACCGTAGACCACCCATGGCTGACGGCCCATTTCCGCCGAGAACCAACCAAACTGATTGGCCATCTGTGGTAGCGCGACGGCCCAGACGAAAATCCAAAGAAACCACTTTCGATCGAACAGCGTTCCACGCGACCAGAAGAAGCAGGCTAACAGTGTAAGCCCGATCAGGGTCATCCCGATAGCCACCATTAAATGATAAAATTGGAAAACGGCATTAACCTGGCCGGGGCGATCTTCCTCCGGAAAAGCGTTTAGACCGGTGACGGGCGCATCAAAGTCCTGTTCAAGCAGAAAACCCAGCCCGCCGGGTACACTAATGCCGGTAGTAGTTTGGGACTCTTTGTCTACCCACCCCAAGATGTAAAGGTCCGCTGGACCCTCCTCGTCAAAGTGTCCTTCCATAGCAGCAAGTTTCGCCGGCTGGTATTCCGCTACATATTCCGCACTGCGGTGGCCGGTAAACAATTGGCTTAAGCTGAAAACCGTAGCTACAACCAGCGCAATCTTAAAAGCTTTTTGTGACAACTCCACGTAACGCCCCCGAATGAGGTAATAAGCATGCACACTGAGCACCAGGAATGCACCGGCCAGGAACGCGCCGATCCAGACATGTAACATCCGGTCGATACTGCTGGGATTGAAAACCATCGCCCAAAAATCAACGATCTCCGCTTTGGCTTGTAAGCCTTCCCCGACAATCTTATAACCTGCGGGCGTTTGCTGCCAGCTATTTGCCACCGTAATCCAGACGGCCGAGAAAGCCGACCCGAGGAAAACACCAAGGGTAGCGATGAAGTGAACGCGCGAGCAGACCCGGTTCCAACCAAATAGCAAAATTCCGAGAAAACCGCTCTCCAAGGCAAAGGCGAAGATGCCTTCTGCCGCAAGTGCACTCCCGAAAATATCACCGACGTAGCGGGAATAAGTCGCCCAATTGGTGCCGAATTCGAATTCCATCACGATACCGGTCGCTACGCCAATGCCGAAAGTGAGGGCGAAAATCTTGGTCCAGAAACGGCACATCGTTTCGTAAATCTTATTCCCCGTTTTCAGGTAAAGACCTTCCATAATTACCATCAACAGGCCCAATCCGATACTTAAGGGCGGGTAGATATAATGGAAAGCTATAGTAAATGCAAATTGTATGCGGGCTAGAATTTCAACGTCTACGTCCATAAATTTAAAACTTAGAGGTATTCAGCAATAAAATGATCAATTACCTTTTGCAATCGCTGCTTTCTCTGGTCGGAATCCAACCATTAGGTTTAACCAAAATGAACGGGCAAAACGGAACCACCAAACGAAAAAGACAACTACGATCAATAATAACCAAAAAAATGAAGTTGCCAGTGATAGCCCAATTACCCAATGTAAGAGCATTACGATCCCAAGTATAATAAAGGCAGAGAAAATGTAAGACATGAACATTGCGCCATAATAAAATCCCGGTTCGGGATAATAGTTGGCATTACACTTAGGGCAGCGTTCGTACATCTCGAATGGCTTATTGAAACTAAATGAACCGGTTGGGAATAGGTCCCCTTGATGGCATTCGGCGCATTTGTGTTTGAACATTGCGTCAGTGTCTTTAATCCATTGCGGCATAATCAGATGAATTCGGGTTGGCTTAATAAGACAAAGATCAGCGGGGGAGCACGGTCATTTGGTGATACAGATCACATAGTAGTCTATTGTGTTTCATTTCTGACGGGAGACTATTGCTGCGGAAAATCAGCACCGTCAAAAATCAATGACATTTTTAGTTCGTTTCCGTAAAATTCTTTTGGGGTCAGCCCCGTAAATTCTTTAAATTCTCTTATGAAGTGGGCCTGGTCATAATACTCGTTTTGGTAGGCCAACTCCGTCAGCTTGTTATGGTCTTTCGCCAATAGCAACTTTAACGCTGCCTGGAGTCGGATGGTCTTTGAAAGCTGCTTGGGGCTAAGACCGATGGTGGTAGAAAATTTACGCGCCAATTGACGCCGACTGACAGCATGGTGATTTGATAATTCACTGACAGACTGCTTTCCGTTGGCCGTAAGAATCGATGCTACGGTCGAGTCGACGATACGGTCAATGGTCTTTTTCTCGCTTAGTCGCGCAAAAAGGAATGCTTCTGCTTTGGCTATTCTGTTTTCGGTAGAGGCGGCATTTAAAATGTCCTGACCGAGTTGGTTCCCAGCCGGCCCGAATACCGTGGATAGGGGAATAGCCTTGTTTTCCATTTCCCTGATTGGTAAAGAGGTAAAAGGTAGAAAGCCGTTGGGGTGAAAGCAGACGAAAAAGGTGGCGGTCTTACCCATTGGTTCTACCGCGTAGGGTTGGGTTAATTGGCCAACGACGAAACAGGAAGGGAGTTGGATGGGTGGACCGTCGGTCGGAAGGTGCCGGTAAGGGTCGGCGTGATGAAAAATCAGTTTGATGCAACCGTCCGGGACAATGGTATTACGCGCTGGAGCTTTGCTGGAAGGGATTTCAAGGGTCCAGTAACATTTAACAAACGGACGCAGGTCCGGATGGGGGTCCAGGATGCGGTGGGTCATTTTCTCGGTATGAGTTTGTGACCAAAGTACAACACAGCCACCGAAAAGTGGACTTTGCGGTGGCTGTTACTGCTGCATCAAGCTAGAGAAGTTTTATTTTCTGGAGTGAAGGCCAATCGTATTGCCTTCCGTATCCATAATCATAGCCACGAAGCCGAACTCGCCGATATTCATTTTGGGGCGGATGACTTTACCGCCTGCCTGTTCCACCTGATCCAGCTCCGTAGTGCAGTCTTCAGAAGCGAAATAAACGACGGTCCCGCTGGCACCGCTAGCCAATTCCTTGTTTTCCACTAAGGCTCCTGAAATATTGCCGCCCGCCCGGTCTGAGGGGAAAGCGGATTGTTTGCCCCATTCAGCGGGGAAGTCCGTCAGTTGAATGGCAAAAACGGTTTCGTAGAATTTTTTGCCACGGTCGAGGTCCGCAACATAGAGATCAAACCAACTAACTGGGTTACTGTTTTTCATAGTACGTTGTTTTTGAGTACAGGGCAAAGATGCGACGACGGGAGACGCCGAAATTGTACAAATGGGACAAGCGCCTCTAAAGGCAGAAAATAAAGGTTTTGCTGCTGTGTGATTCTGATCACAAACTCGGGCCAAATTGAGTGGGATATTGAGCAGAGATTAAATGAAATTCGATTATGCCTACACACCATCAAGTACTCATTATCGGTGGCGGAACCGCTGGAATTATGGTCGCAGCCCAACTGATCAAGCAGAAGAATCTCACGAAGGTTGCGATCATCGAGCCTGCGGAAACTCACTATTACCAACCTGCCTGGACACTTGTTGGAGCCGGCACTTACGATTATGCGAAAACCGGACGTCCAATGGCTGATCAGATCCCGAAGCAAGCCACTTGGATCAAGGATAAGGCCACCGAATTTGACCCAGAAAATAATACTGTCCGCACCGCCACTAGCGGCGACATTACTTACGATTACCTCGTGGTAGCTCCCGGACTGGCCTACGATATGAGCCTCGTACCTGGCCTAGGCGATGCACTCGACAAGGGTGTAGTTTGTAGCAACTACACCGATCCAAAGCATACCTGGGATGTAATTAAAAACTTTAAAGGAGGTACTGCGCTGTTCACCCAGCCGGCTACACCGATCAAGTGTGGTGGCGCGCCCCAGAAGATCATGTACCTCGCCGAGAATCATTGGCGTAAAACCGGTGTCAAGGCAAAGACGAATATTGTATTTGCTACCGCCGGCACCGTCATCTTTGGGGTTCCTGAGATCAAGAAAACCCTAATGGAAGTGGTTGATCGTAAGGACATTCACCTGCGTTTTCACCATAAGCTCGTGGCGCTCGATGCGGAGCAGCAGATTGCCTGGTACGAACTGACCAAAGACCCCTCCGCTGGTGGATGTACACTTATGGCTGGTGATGATTTCAAGCAACTGGAGGGTAGCTTCGTCCACAACTATAAAGACATTAAAATTACCGTCAAAGACGGTCGCTTCGGTATCCACTACGATATGTTGCATACCGCCCCTCCATCGGTAGCACCTAAATTCGTTCAAGATTCTTCCCTGGTTAATGAAGCCGGCTGGGTAGATGTTGATAAGCATACGCTTCAGCACAAAAAATACGCCAATATCTTTAGCCTGGGTGATGTTGCGGGTTTACCGACGGCAAAAACCGGTGCCGCTATTCGGAAGCAAGTGCCGGTTGTGGTCGACAATATCACTCTACTGATTGAGCGCGGCCATATGGGCGAGATGTCCTACAATGGCTACTCCTCATGTCCACTGGTGACCGACTATGGCAAAATGGTACTGGCTGAATTTGACTATGACAATAATTTCACGCCCGACCCTAAGCTAAAACAAATGCTGATTAGTGATTCCTCTAAGGAGCACTGGCGTTTGTGGATGCTGAAGAAGTATATGCTACCTTATTTGTATTGGAATAAGATGATGAAGGGGCAGGATGTATAAATCGATAATGCCCGCTGAATAAATCGGCGGGCATTATTTTTATCTGCACTAAATGAGATATTCGATTTAGAAAGTTGTGGTGTTGAAGCGATAAGAAATGAAGCCTCAGCTGAAAATTAAGTCGTTTCTTGTCACGCCCTACTTAAGTAGCCTAATGCGGCAACCGCGACCGTAACAGCCCGTACACCCAAGTGCCCACGGTAGCACTCAAAATGATCACCCCAATCGCCCAGATGCCCTGGCCGACCAGCGTAAACAACGGTCCCGGGCACGCCCCCGTCATCGCCCAGCCCAAACCAAATATGGAGCCGCCAAAAAGGTAACGGGGAATACTGTAATCCTTTGGCTTCAAGTTCCATTCTTCCCCTTTGATCGTCTTCCAGTCAAAGCGCTTAGCCAGTGCAACACCAAGAGCACCGGTTAATACGGCAGTACCGATGATGCCGTACATATGGAATGATTCAAAGCGAAACATTTCCAGAATGCGGTACCAACTGATGGCTTCGGATTTTGTCATGACGATTCCAAAAAAAGTACCGAGTAATAGATAAGTCAGGTAACGCATCTGATTAAAGATTAAAGATGAGGGGTAAAATAAGCCAGGTCATCACCAGCCCGCCGGCGAAAAAACCGACTACCGCAATAAGTGACGGAAGCTGTAGATTAGACAGTCCACTGATGGCGTGGCCGCTCGTGCAGCCACCTGCCCAGCGGGTGCCGAAACCAATGAGGAAGCCACCACCGACCAGTACGATCAAACCTCGTAAGGTGAATACATTGTCTACAGCAAAAAACTCCGCTGGCATGTAATTGGAAAAACCCGGTGTTGCTCCCGGACGACTGACGTTCACCGCATCTAAATACAATAAGGTCGCCTCGGATAATTGAACCGATTCGGGATTAGGAATTACGTAGTAAGCAATAAAGCCACCAAGAATAGAGCCGGCCGCGAAAACAAGGTTCCATCGCTGTGCCCGCCAGTCAAAATCGAAAAATTTTGCCGTTTTGCCCGCCCCCGCAATACTGCAAATCGTACGGAGATTAGCGCTGAAACCAAAGGACTTACCGGCGTAGAGCAAAGCAAACATAGTCAGCGAAATGAAGACGCCACTGACTGCCCAGTGCCAGGGTCCGGAAATTAGATCTAACATAAATCAGGAAGTAATAAATTGGGGGGCTCCCGAATGGAAGCCCCTAAATGAGATGCAATATTTTATTTGCAAGAGATCCAGCTTAAAGCACTTCGGCTACTGCTGCGTCAATGACTTCCTGCGCCATCTTCGTAGGGCAGGAATAAGCTGATTTCGGTAAACCGGTTTCTTGTAACGCTTTCCATCCGCCCCGTACATTTACCAGCTGGTCATATCCGCGTGCACGCAAGATAGAAGCCGCGATTAGCGAGCGGTAACCACTACCACAGTGTAAGTAGTATTTCTCCTTGCGATCCAGTGAACTGAAGTGCTTACCATTTATGTAATCAAGCGGATAGTTCTCGGCGGCCAGAAGGTGTTCGGCCAGAAACTCGGTTGGCTTACGCGTGTCGAGGATATGATCCACTTCTCCAGCTTCTACCAATTGTTCAAACCGGTCGGCGTCGATGTTGGTAATTGTATCGGTACCGCGGCCACTGTCTGTCCAAGCCTGAATGCCACCTTCGAGATAGCCCAGGACATTGTCGTAACCAACCCGGGAAAGTCGGGTAACGACTTCTTCGGAGCGGCCTTCTGGTACCACCAGCAAAAGGGGCTGCTTGATGTCTACGATGAGGGCACCTACCCAGGGGGCGAAGCTACCATCAATGCCGATAAAGATACTGTTGGGAACGTGTGCGTCAGAAAAATCTTCTCGGTCTCGAACGTCCAGCACTAAGGCGTCTTCAGCGTTGGCAATGTGTTCAAACTGCTCGGGTGTAAGCGGGTGATTGCCTTTCTTCAGTACGTCGGTAAAGCTTTCGTAGCCCCCTTTATTCATCATCGCATTCTTGGCGAAATACTGAGGCGGGGGAGTTAAGCCAGCGGTAACTTCCTCGACGAATTCTTCTTTCGTCATATCGGACCGAAGAGCGTAGTTGTACTTTTTCTGGTCACCCAGTAACCCGAATGTTTCTTTGCTCAAGTTCTTCCCACAAGCGGAACCGGCACCGTGGGCAGGGTAAACTATAACCTCGTCAGCCAGGGGCATGATCTTTTCGCGGAGACTGGTAAATAGATACCCCGCCAGGTCCTCCTTGGTTACTGACCCTTGCTTGATGGCCAGGTCTGGCCGGCCAACATCGCCAAGAAAAAGAGTATCCCCGGTAAAAATAGCGTGATCTTTCCCGGACTCGTCCTTCAACAAAAAAGTACTGCTTTCCATAGTGTGACCAGGAGTGTGCAGCACGGTAAAGCTAATGTTGCCAAGCGACATTTCTTCGCCATCCTCGGCGGAGTAAATCTCGTATTCCGGCTTGGCGAGTGGCCCGTAAACGATGGTTGCACCGGTGGCCTTAGCCAGGTCCAAATGGCCCGAAACGAAGTCAGCGTGGAAGTGAGTTTCGAAGATATACTTCAACTTGGCTCCCGTCTGCTCCAACTTATCCAGATAAGGCTGAGTTTCACGCAGGGGATCAATGATGGCGGCTTCACCGGCACTTTCGATGTAGTAAGCTCCCTGGGCGAGACAGCCAGTATAAATTTGTTCAACTTTCATGGTCAAATATTTTATTGTAGTACAAAGATCGGGTCTGAAAGCTTGCATCACGGTGATCCAGATCACTAAGTCTCGAAAATCATTAAGAAATCGATCAATATTGTCAGAACAGCTCAGCGTACTTGCCCGTGGATGCAATTTTGCATTGCTACTTTGAAGCCATAATAAAGCATGGATCGTCCCTGCGTAGCCTTTGGAATAAAGAACATAGACTAATCTCCGTGTTCTATGCGCTGATTTTTTTTGACTGACAAAGTAGCAATGTTCAGGATCAGTTAGTGATTTTCTCGTTGGACTGAAGCGCTTCCGGAGCCGGGTGATCGGATGATAATGCCGTCGCCACGTCCAGATAGAATTGATGATCTCCGATCCGGTCTCGCAACCCACTTTTCTGTAATGCATCACGAGCCGGACCTATAAACCCGGCGAAACGTATTTCTATTCCTTCGGTGGCCAAATCTTGCAGAAATATTTCGAGGTCGAACAGGGCGGTGCTGTCGATACTATGAATACCCTCTGCTTTGAGAATAAGTGTCTTGACGGGGTCTTTCCGAATTGCAATGACGGATTTTATTTTCTGCTGAAAGTAACTCAGGTTACCGAAGTACAGCGGACCGTCGAACCTGATAATCAAGACACCGGGTATTTCTTCAACGCCTTTACCGAAGCGATCGATATTTCGGAAAACGTTGGTATCCGGTATTCTGCCCAAAACAGCCAGGTGTGGCCGCATACTCCGGTAAATATGCACGATGAGTGATAAAACTACCCCAAGTCCGATACCGAGCTGAATACCCAGAAATAACGTGCCGATAAAAGTTACGAACAGCAACCAGAAATCAGCCCGGTCGATCTGCCATAGTCTCTTAGCCTCTCTGACATCGATCAGTTTGAACACCGCCACCATAATGAGTGAAGCGAGAATGGCCTGCGGGAGGTAATAGAACCAGGAGGTGAGAAACAGCAAAGTTAATCCGATCAGTAGGGCACTGATGATACCCGCCAAAGGAGTTTTAGCTCCGGCTTGGTCGTTGACGGCCGTCCGGGAAAATCCACCGGTGACGGGGTAACCGGCAACTAGGCCGGCAGCGACGTTGGCTGCACCCAGCGCTAATAATTCGCGGTTAGCGTCTAGTTCATAATCCCGGTGACGGTTACGGACAGCTTTTGCAACGGCGATGCTTTCCATAAAGCCGACTAGAGCAATGGTGAGTGCTGCGGAACTCAGTTGGGTTACGGTCGTCCAGGTAAATGCAGGCATCCGGAGAGGCGGTAGTCCAGCCGGAATACTGCCTACGATCTTTACTCCGGCGTCAGTCAGGCCTGATCCATACACCATTAATATTCCAAATGCTACTGCTAACAAAGGGCCCGGGATAATCCGGCTGTATTTTTTTACCAATATAATGATCAGTATTCCTCCGGTACCAATCAGCAAAGTGGGGAGATTAACCTCATTTATCTTCATCATTGCTGACCAAAGGATATCATGGACGTAGCTACTGCGTGCCGTCTCAATGCCCAGCAGATGTTTGAGCTGACTTGCTCCAATGATAATGGCCGCCGCCGAAGTGAAGCCACTAATTATGGGACGGGAGAGCAGGTCAACCAAAAAACCTAACCGCAGTGTACCCGCTAATAATTGTACGCCGCCTACCAAAAGAGCTAATAGAGCAGCCAGCGCCAGGTAGTTTTCCGCTCCAATGACGGTAATAGCTCCGAGGCTGGCCGCGGTCAGCAAAGAATCCATCGCAACCGGGCCAACCGCCAGTTGCCGCGAAGTACCCAACAGGGCATAGGCAAGTAAGGGGAGGGTGGCTGCGTACAAGCCGTGAATGGGAGGCAAACCAGCCAGCATGGCGTAAGCCATTCCCTGAGGAATGAGCATGATACCAACGGTGAGGCCGGCGGCTAGATCACCGCGTAGCCAGTCGGACCGATATTTTAGAAGCCAATCGGGGGCAAGGGTAGTGGGTAAGCGCATGAGTGAATAGACTTAGCCACAAAAGTAGCCCGGGTCTATACTGGTCATCAGTGACCTTGCTCACACAAGCGTTTTTAGAATACTGATTTTATTACGTCCCAATTTTACGTAGCCCTGCTTTTCTAATGATTTTAGCAGGCGGGAAATGGCCTCACGGCTCACGTTAAGATCATCCGCAATACTTTGATGAGAGGTATAGACAACAGCCTCATCATTAATGACTGCGGCTTTGTGAATGTATTGCATGAGACGCTGATCGAGTCGGCTAAAAGAAATCTGATCGATGGTGCGAATCATCTCTGTCATGCGGTTATCGTAAGCCTGGAGTACAAAATTTTTCCAGCTCTTGTACTTCATCATCCATTCATCCAGTTTTTGCTGGGGAAGACCGAGCACGATGGTTGGTTCCTGAGCTACGGCGCGGATTTCACTTGGCTTGTCAGACATACAACAAGTGAAAGTCATTGTACAACTATCCCCACGGGTGAGGTAGTAAAGGAATAACTCAGAGCCATCGGGGCCAAGCCGGGAAATTTTGATGGTTCCTGAGATGATCAGCGGAAGCATGCGTACGTAGCTGCCATAGTCCATGATAACGGCCCCTTCTAAGAAACTGTGGACCTTTCCGTTCTCAATAATTTCTTGCTGCAACGCTGGTTCTGTGAAATCAGGGAAGTACTGACGAACGTGCTGAAGAGTAAGTTGGGGTGGTATCATATAGACATAACAGAATTTAATCAAGTTGGGATTAGATTCATATCAGTTTACTGAAAGATGCTCAGGCTTTGATTTTATCCACAAATGTCCGGCAAATCTCTCCAACCTCCCCGCCTCCACCCAGAGCCCGGATAAAAGCACTCCCGATAATCGCTCCATTGGCGTATTGGCAAGCTGTGTTGAAACTCTCCGAGTCGCTGATGCCAAAACCAATAAGCCTGGGGTTGCTGAGTCCCAACGTGTTGATGCGCTCGAAGTAGGCGATCTGCTCTGGCGTGATCTTCCCGGACTTGCCCGTGATGGAGCTACTGGATACCACATAAATAAAACCATCGCTTAAATCTGCAATCTGGCGGATGCGGGTTTCGGATGTATTCGGGGTAATCAAAAAGGTAGTCCGCAGACCGGCTGCTTCGATCATCGACTTGTAATGCTGCTCGAATTCATAGACGGGTAGGTCTGGCAGGATGAGCCCATCAACACCGGTTTCCGCGCAGGCATCTAAAAACCGTTGCTCTCCGTATTGGATCAACTGGTTGAGGTAACCCATGAGGACCAATGGCACTTGAGTATGCTTCCGGGCCTCACGGATTTGCTCGAATAATAGGTCAAGAGTCATCCCGTTTTCCAGCGCTTTCATACTACTTTGCTGGATGGTTTCCCCGTCGGCCATCGGATCGGAAAAGGGCATCCCGATCTCAATGAGGTCCGCCCCGGCGTCGGCCAGTTCACGGATGATCGTAACGGTGTCATTCAACTCCGGGTAGCCGGCGGTAAAATAGACGTTGAGGACGTCAGCTTGCTTGTTGGCAAAGAGGTGGTCTAGGCGGTTCATAAAGTAATGATCAAATGATAGAAGGAGTTAAATATCTGTTGGGGCATTTTATCATTACCTCATTCAGTCACTAAATCATTAAGATACTTCGTGAACGCAGCCAAATCCTTATCCCCCCGGCCACTTAGACATACAACGAGTACATCATCCTTGTCATACTTCATGGTATTGAGGGCGGCGAAGGCGTGGGCCGTCTCCAGAGCTGGAATTATTCCCTCGGTGCGGCTGAGAAAAAGGGCAGCATTCAGGGCTTCTTCATCGGTAACGGAGATAGCTTCGGCGCGGCCGCTGTCGATCAGGTGGGCGTGCAAGGGACCGATACCGGGGTAGTCTAGTCCGGCGGAAATACTGTAGGGCTCTACAATTTGCCCATCTTCGGTCTGCATCAGCAGGGTGCGGCTACCGTGGATGATGCCTTCGGTACCCAGGACGCTGGTGGCGGCACTTTCACCGGAATCCACACCAAGGCCGGCGGCTTCCACGGCGATCAGGCGCACGCGTTCGTCATTAAGGTAGTGGTAATAAGCTCCGGCAGCATTACTGCCACCGCCGACGCAGGCAATCACTGCATCCGGGTAATCGCGACCGACCTGTTCCTGCAACTGCCATTTGGTCTCTTCGGAGATTACGGATTGAAAGCGGGCTACCATATCGGGGTAGGGGTGGGGGCCGACTACCGATCCGATGATGTAGTGGGTATCGTCGGGATTGTTGATCCAGTCGCGGATGGCTTCGTTCGTGGCGTCTTTCAGGGTTTTAGAACCACTGGTGGCCGGCCGAACTTCCGCGCCGAGCATTTTCATACGGGCCACGTTCGGTGCCTGGCGGGCAATGTCCACCTCGCCCATGTAGACAATACACTTCAAACCCATCAAGGCGCAGACGGTAGCCGTAGCCACGCCGTGCTGACCAGCGCCCGTTTCTGCGATGATCCGCTGTTTGCCCAATTTTTGGGCTACCAGGATCTGACCAATCGTATTGTTGATCTTGTGGGCACCGGTATGGTTTAAGTCTTCCCGTTTTAAGTAAATATTGGTGCCAAAATGAGCACTCAAACGCTTGGCGAAGTAAAGTGGACTGGGGCGACCAACGTAGTCTTTCAGCAGTGCGTCAAACTCTTTTTTAAATTCGGGGGAGGCACTGATCTCCAGATAGGATTCTCTCAGTTCCCGAATATTGCCCTCCAGCATTTCAGGGATGAAGGCTCCGCCGAATTTGCCGTAATAGCCGCGCTCGTCAACGGCGATCTCGCTTTCAATATTCTTTGTCATAATGCCACTCAGTTCTTCAATTCGGCTACAAAGGTAGCCAATGTGCTCAGGTCTTTTAGGCCGGGAGCCGTTTCAAATCCACTATTTACGTCAATTCCTTTCAACTGGGGATGGCTGACCTTTTCTAGCTTTTTGGCGTCCTTCGGGCCGATGCCACCGCTCAGTAGAAAGGGAGTCAACCCCTGGTAATTTTCCAGTTGACTCCAATCCCACTGTATACCGGTACCGCCCACACTGGACTGCCCACCGGTATCGAACAGAAATAGTTGGCAGCTGGATACGTAGCTGTTGGTGACGGACCAATCAAAATCCGGTGTAATCTTAAAAGCCTTGATGATCTTGGCCTGGTAGGAAGAAGTGACCGACCAGAGTAGCTGTAACTCTTGACAATAACCGGGACTTTCCTCTCCATGTAGCTGCACCCAATCAAGTTGGTAATCGTGCACTGTATTTAGGATGTAATCCAATTCGGCATTCACAAAAACGCCAACGCGTTCCGGCTCTCCTTCGGCGCGGGGATGTTCAGTTAACCAGGCGGCTAACTTGTCGTCTTCGGCGAAGCGGGGACTCGACTGGTGAAAAATAAAGCCGACGTAATCAACTTCGGTTTTATTGATTTCCCGGACCTGTTCGGGGGTCTTCAGGCCGCATACTTTGATGTTCATGCTATGGCGTCTTTGTAAATGTCGTCGATCCGTCGAGTGGATTTAATGAAGCTGGAACAACCCATTCCCGGATCAGGTTGACGCATGAAGTAGGTGCCAATGAGAAAACCCCTAAACCCCTCTTGCCGTAAACGGACGACGGCTTGCGGATCCTCGATTCCACTCTCGCTAATTTTCAGATAATCAGACGAAATTTTCTTGCCAATTCGCAGACTCTGACCCATATCCACACTGAAATCTTTGAGGTTACGATTGTTTACACCCACTATATCTACGGCCGGACTAAGTTTCTCCAACTCTTCCCCGGCGTGGACCTCACAAAGAACTTCCAGTCCAATCGACTTGGCTTCACGAGCCAGTTCGTCCAGCAATGGGGCGTCGAGGCAGGCGGCGATGAGCAGGATGGCGTCGGCACCCATTGCTTTTGCCTCGTGCACCTGGTAAGTATCCACCATAAAATCCTTGCGAATTATGGGCAGGTCTACCGTATTACGGACAATAGTGATGTCCTCGGGGTGAGCGCCGAAGAATTGCTGATCGGTCAGCACACTCATGGCCGCAGCTCCGGCCGAGCGATAAGCACGGGCAACAGCTGCCGGGTCAGCGTTCAGATTGATGTCGGACTGGCTGGGCGATTTTCGTTTGAACTCGGCAATGATGCCAAAATCAGAGGAACTTTCCAATGCTCCGCGCAGACTAATGGTCGGCCGGTTATACCAGGGCTTTTCTTTAAGTGTTTCAACGGAGGCAGCGGCTTTTCTTTCAGCTACTTCAAGGTGTTTAGCCGCCACGATCTTGGCCAGGATATCAGTCATTTTCAGTCGATTCGGGATTCAGGACAAAGGTAGTAAGCTCAACGTATTTGTACTGTCATCAATTCGGACTGCCCGCGTAAAGGTGGCATCCCGCTGTATCCCAGGCCGAATTGCAGCAGATGCTCAGTTGGTGGTAAACCTTCAGGTACTGTGATCTCCCCCTCGAATAACAAGCGGGGATCGCCTGGTAAAATGGCCGTTCCTTTAATATCTTTCAAGTGAATGTATTTCCATTCCCCATCAATTTCCTGGAAGATTGCGTACACCTGAATGGGCATCCGGCCATTCAATTCAAGCGGAAAATTTTCGAGGTTTCTGGCGTATAGCTCCAGTTTCAGGGGCTGACCACGCTTTAGAGTATCCGGTAGCAAACCAGCATTATTCAGCCGAACGAACTTTGCTACTTTGAAGTCATGAATAACTGCCGTCCGCAAGCGTTTGGTTTGGGGCGTGAATGACTCAGAAGTAGAATATTGCCAGCCCTCCTTGCCCACGAGCAACACTTCTTTACCTTGAAAAAAGGTGTCTCTGCGCCAAATGTCGTATTGATTGGGGCGGTAAGCTACGTCGGTGAAAGTAGTCGCAGGATGTCCGGTGTAAAACTGGTAGAGACTTGGGTCGCGGTAACTGTTTTCAAAAACTACGGGACGGTTTTCGGCGATTTCTACGAGAGCATCCACCCATGGTTCCGGGTCGAGTGGCTTGGGTACCGGCAGTAAATTGGCAGGCAACATCAGAAAAACGCGGGCCAACAGAAATAGCCCCATAGACACTAAGCCCAGTTTCCAGATCAGGGAAAACCACTCCGGGTGTTTTTCCAGGTTTTTGATCAGTATATAAGCCAGTGGAATACAGAGCATAGCCGTCCACTGAGCTTCGGTTCCGCCCTTGGAGGTGCTGTAAAGGAAGAAGCCGAGGGTCAGGAAAATTAGCCAGCGACAGGCGCGGTAAAAACGCTGTTCCGGACTAGTGGACGTTAACGCTTCTCCGCTACCGCCTAATGAACGGAAGTAGTGATAGAGCAGAAAAGGGTTGAAAATCAACAGCTGATTAAGCAGGAACTCCGTCGTGTATTTTAACTGATAAGGATCATTGCGGCCGCTGAGGTGATAGCGGAAAGACGGGTAATCGTGAGCGAACTGCCAGTACAGATGAGGCACGTACAACAGGGCTCCGAAACCGGCGGCCAGCCAGGCACCGGGTTGGCGGATCAGCCAGCGCAGGTTGGGCAGCGCGATGAACAGGATCAGCAAGACCCCATGGTATTTGCTGTAGAGTAATGCGGCCATGATTGCCCCCAATATGAGTCCGTTGCCGATTGAAGGCGTGGCCAGGAATTTTTTGTACTGCCAAAGTAGCAAAGCGGTAAAAAACAACAATGGCCCATCCGGTGTAGCGATGAAGCCATAGACCTGTAGCATCGGTTGAATCGTGATGACCAGAGCGGCCATCCAGGCTAAAGCGCCTTTGGGGCGATCTACCAGTTCCCAGATGAGCCAGGCAGTACCGATGCCAGCGAGTACGTGGCCGAAACGCAAGCCGAGTTCTCCGGGCAGCCAATCACGGCCGAGGGCGATCAAAGCGGCCACGGAGGGCGGATGATCGAAGTAGCCCCAGTCGAGCTCACCGGCGTACATCCAGTAGTAGGCTTCGTCAGCGTCCAAAGGGGTAAAGAACGCCTGGATGAGGTTGAGGATCAGCCAGCCCAGTAGCCAGTAATGAAGTTTGAAAGTGGATTTATTAATAATCACGCGCCAAAGGTAGCAAGTACTGGCTATCTTTGCGGGCCAAGATAAATTCTACATGCGCGTTTTTTTCTACCCGATCCTATTGCTATTCTGTTTTGCCTGTACCCAGGACAAAGAATCAGCCACTTCCGAACCAGCCAACGAGAGCATTAGCCTGAACGAAGACCTTCTCGGCACCTGGGAAATCGTTGAAATGCGGGTAAAAGCGCCTTCTTATATGGGGTCGGACTCTACTTTTATTCAACACATTACCGAAGCTGACTGGGGGCAGGTCTACGGGGTTAAACCGGCCAAGACGGCCTTTACCAAAGACGGCAAATTCAAGAGAACCCTGTTTCTGAGAACCGGCCAGACAACCGACGTGGTCAATGGCCTCTGGAAAATAGAAGGCGACAGTCTGCTGACCATCGAACCCAACGTTACGCTGAGTTACCTACCGACATTGGACGGCGAAAAGCTAAAACTCGTCGGCACCATCGATTATGACCGGGACGGTGTTTCGGATGATGAGTACGAGGCGAACTACCGCCTGGTGGCGCGGACACAGTAAAGAGAATTAATTACGACCTCTTCTTCCTGTAACTTTTATTTTCCGTTCCCATCCATTCATCCCAAAAAGTCAGGTAGAGTCCGTAGTTCGTGCGGGCCTGCTTATGGTGGAGATCATGGTGAGTAGCGCCGATCAGATTTCTGAGCACGGGAATACGCGCCCAGCTGATTGGGAATACCTCAATCCCCGCATGGTTAATGGTGGCTGAAAGCGTCATCAGTCCTAAAAGAGATAGAAAGATATAGGTCTGAATGGGCACCAAAAGCACGAAAACGGGTAAGAAAATCGCTTGAATCACCGCTTCGGTAGGGTGAAAACTGAAGGCCGTCCAGGCCGTAGTTTCAATGCTCTCGTGGTGCCAGCGGTGGACCAGATCGTAAATACCCGGTCGGTGCATCCAACGGTGGGTCCAGTAATAATAAGTCTCCTGGGCAAAAATGAAGGCGAGCGGACTGATCAGCATCCACCAATAGGAACGCTCGGAAGGGTCGAGATAGATCTTTGTATAACCCGCCTGCCAGAGCCAGAGCATTCCAATACCAAATACGGCAAAGATTAATGAGACCAGCAGGGAACGGTAAATTTCGCGGCGGACCTGGGCACCACGCTCCGGTTCGTAGTGAAATATCCGGTGGCGAAAGCGGTCACGGAGCTTGATCCGAAAGAGATAGTGGTAACCGCCGCTAAAGAGCAGGTAGCGGACAAACACAATGACGAATAGCAACAGCGTCCAGAGAATCCAGGTCATATCTTTATTTGGTCACCACCAGTTTTTTAGCAATGCTTCCGCTGCCGTGGCTCAAGCGAATAGTGTACACGCCGGTGGGCAGCTCCCTAACGGAGAAACTCATTTGTTGTTCTCCCGGTGAGAGAGTCAGTTCTTTGATCATACGGCCATTAATGTCATAGAGCTGTAGACGATTACCTGGTCGTCCTTCCAGCAGCACATTTACAGTTCCACTGGCTGGATTGGGGAAGACTTTCAGCTGTCTATCCAGTTCTGCCCGGTCGACTATGCCAGTGACCTCACTGGGGATCTCAGAACCGAAATATTCCAGCCCGCCCCGGCCGTTACCGAAGATCAATTCCAAAGTGCCGTCATTATCAAAATCGGCGGCCGTCAGTTCGCTGCGGAATCCGGTCCGGAAATCACCTACTTCCAGGTCGAGTTCCGTGAAATTTCCTTCCAGGTTACCGTCGATGTTTCCGTAGGCTTCGATTTGGCCGCGATTGGTGCCGGTTAATAATATGTAGCCGTCAGTACGATCAATCACGATGGGGGAGGAGTAGCCCAAGGAGCTGCCAACGTTACGCGTGTCAATTCCACCAAGCTGAATTTGATTTGGCAAAGTTTCCATATCAGGACTAAACTGAGGAGAATCTGCCGTACCGATATTCTGGAAATAGGCGATTCGACCGGAGCGGTTACCGATCACTAAGTCGTTCAGGCCATCGCGGTTCAGATCAACGATAAAGGGGCGGGCGCTCTGGCTTACGTCAATGTCCATAAAAGGGTAAATGGCGGTGCCGAACTGCTGCGGTCCGTTATCGTTGGTTACGTTGGGAAAGAAGAAGAGTTTGCCGTCCTGGCCACCAACGAGGGCATCCGGCCGGCCATCACCATTGAGGTCCCCGAAAGCAGGGGCGAATTCGGTGGTGGTATTCAGGAACTCGCTCATGTCCAGGTAGTCTAGTTGAGTTTGCTCGAATGCAGGCTCCGTCTCAGTTCCTACGTTCAGGAAAACCACGAGGCGACTATCCGTAAAGGAAATGGAACTGGTGAAGAGTTGCCGGTTGGAAACTATCAAATCTTGCAGACCGTCATTGTTGACGTCAAAGGCTACGGGCATGGCTCCGGTTCCCATATCGATCATGTCACGTACCAGGAAAAGGGAATCTACTATTCGCAAATCCGGAGCGTCTTCCTGGCCTACGTTTTCATAGTACCAGAAAACTTTCCGGTCTTCGGCGTTTATGAATTGGTTGGGAGCGGCGATGAAATCACTGGTGCCATCCTGGTTTACATCGGTATAAAAGGATGCGGGAAAAAAGATGATGTCTACGGGTACGTCTTCGGCGGGGAAATCCAGCTCCTGGTCGCTAAACCAGGCATCATCGCAGTCTCCGTCATTGATGAGCATGACGACTTCCGTGAAGCTAACATCTCCCAGGAGCAGTTCGGGCTTGCCATCCTGGTTATGATCCAGGGTCAGAAGAGTAGAACCGGCGTGGCGGGCACCACCGGGAGTCGGGTCTGGACCTGGAGTTGGGCTGTTAAAAGGCGTGGCACATTCGTCCGGTCCGCCAGCCAGGGTGACTTCGGGGCTAAGACCGCTTTCGTAGATTCCTCCGTAGCAGTTATCCACCAAATCGAAGATCAGGGAGTCGGTTCCGTAGCCTAGCTCTACACTTTGGTTAGCGAAGAGTTCTACGTAGCCACCATTGCTGTTGAACGTAAGGATGTCCATATCTCCGTCGCAGTCGAGGTCGGCGATCTCCGGGTAATCGATAGTACTCACGAATATTTGAATCCGGCTACCATTACTCTGTTCGAAATAAAGAATGGGCAGTGGCTCACCGAAGGTCATTCTCTCGAAATCAATGAAACCGTCGGCATCGCGGAAACCTTTATAGACCAGAATGCCGGAAACCAGGGTATCCGAGTGGCCAAAAATATCGTCAATGCCATCACCGTCAAAATCACGCATGACCACCCAATGGGGGATACGGTCAGGGAAGTTCTTCGTAAGCTCCGGCTCGTATATAAAGCTGCCGTTTTCTTCCCTTTGAAAGCCGAGATGACGATGCCCCTGGCGATCGAAAAGGTAAAGTTCCGTATCTCCGTCTCCGTCCAGATCAGTCATGTGCGGCTGGGGGTTGTTTAGCCCACCGACCCAAGGCATATTTAACTGACTCTTATCAATGGAAACCGGCGGACTTTTCCGGTTCAGTTCAAAGTCTTCCTGAGCGGACAGGTTGGGAAATAACCCGAACAAAAGAACAAGGGAGAGAATACGTAACATAAGATCATTTTGGGAATAACCTCGAAGATAGACTTAATAGTGTGAGCCTATCAAGGGAGCTTGATATGATGACTGGGGAGCGACATAATAAGTTTAGTACGGCTGTGCCGTTAGTACGCTGCGCTTTAGATTGCAAGCGCTCTGTACTAAAGGTGCATTCTAACGCGCAGCGTACTAACGGGCTTGCCCGTCCTAATGCGCAGCATACTAACTTAACAGCACAACTTCAGAAAAATCAACCGGAACCACCAATTCCAGGTGCGTCTTGGTCTGGCTCAGTTTCACCTTCTTGTCATCTACCATTGCTTTACTGGCTTTGGAAATCAGACCGTAGATACGGACGCGTAAGTTCTTAACGCTGGATTGGTAATCGCCTTCGGTGGCCTGGATCAAAGCAAAGCCGTTTTTAGTGTTGGTATAACCGAAGCTGGCTTTACGGAAACCATTTTTTTCGTAGTCGTAGCCTTCTCCGGCATCCCAGTACCATTCACCGTAGCCCGTTTTTTCGGAGGCGTAGACGTTGAGTTGCATTTCCTTGACCTTGGTCAGTTCGCCGGTATGCTGGGTTACCGGGGCGATCGGAAGAATGGCTCCGCTACGGACAAAGACCGGAATGTAATTCGGATCGGTCGATAGCTTGTACTTTCTGCCTCCTTCGTAAACCTTGCTACTTTGGTAGTCCACCCAGTTGCCCTTGGGCAGATAGACCGTTACCTGTTTTGCTCCCTCTTTGACGATCGGCGCCACCAGCAGGTCCTGTCCACACAGGAATTGATCACCGTACTTCCGGCAATTTTTATCCGACTGATCGTAGAAGAACAGATTGCGCAAGACTGGCGTACCCGTAGCCCGGTGCTGTTGCATGGCCGTGTAGAGATAGGGGAGAAGGCGGTAACGCATCTCAATAGCCGTCCGCGCCCGGTCGGTATGGGGATTTCCGTAGGCCCAGGGCTCCTGGTCCTGGCGATTGTCTTTTTCCTGCTTGGCGACTTCGTCCGCATCGGCCTCTGCGGCCCCGTCGGTATTGTTGCCCATGCTGTGAATTCGCATGAGCGGATGGAAAACGGCCAGTTGCAGCCAACGGACCAACAGTTCACCGCCCGGTTCGTCAACGAAACCGCCAATGTCGGTACCAACGAATGAAAAGCCGGAAATACTGAGTCGGACGCACTGACGGTTGGCCATGGCGAGGTGTTCCCAATTGGCGATATTATCTCCCGTCCAGAGTGCAGCGTAGCGCTGACCACCGGAAAAAGTGGCCCGGCAAAGCAGAAATGGTCTTTTGGAGGGCTGGAGTTCCTTGAGCCCGTCCCAACTGGCCCGCGACATCTGCATACCGTAGATATTGTGGGCTTCGGCGTGGTCGCCACCCCGCCCGTCGAGGTCATGGACCACACTATCCGGGAAAGTAAGCCGATTGACGCGGAAGACCGCCGGTTCATTCATGTCGTTCCAAAAACCGCTGACACCCTGCTCCAGGTAGAGTTCCTGGTAGAGTGGGCCCCACCATTCGCGGACGTCCGGATCGGTGAAATCGGGCCAGACACATTCCGGGGGCCATACGGGGCCGACCATTGGCCGGCCATCCGGCCGCATACACCACACGTCCTCTTCGGTGCCCTCGGTGTAGACGTGGTAGTCTTCGTCGACCTTAATGCCCGGGTCAATCATAACGACGGTATGGAATCCGTCTTCCTTCAGATCGGCGATCATTTTTTTCGGGTCCGGGAAATGGTCGTGGTTCCAGGTGAAGCAGCGGTAACCATCCATGTAGTCGATGTCCAGGTAGATGCTGTCGCATGGAATACGTTTTTCGCGGAAACTGCTGGCTATCTCGCGCACTCTTTTTTCGGGGTAGTAGCTCCAGCGGCACTGGTGGTAACCGATGGCCCAAAGCGGCGGCAATTCGGTGGTGCCGGTCAGTAGGGCATAGTCGGCAGCCACCTGGTCCAGGCTAGGACCGGTAAAGAGGTAATAGCTGAATTCTCCACCCTCGGCCCAGATGGTGGTCAGCCCGTCGGTACGGCTGTTAAAATCGAAATGAGTACGGTAGGTGTTGTCCAGGAAAAGTCCGTAACCCGTTGCCTCAAGCAGTCCCAGATAGAACGGAACGCTGCGGTAGAGGGTGTCGCGCTCCTTTCCGTAGGCAAAGGCATCCTCGTTCCAGTTACGGAAATAACGGCCGTGGAGGTCGGTATCCCAGCTTTTGTCACCCAGCCCAAAAAAACCTTCCTTTTTATTGGCGGTCAGTTGGAGCCGTAGTTGTTCGAGCCCCTTCATCAGGGTCGTTCGTACGTAAAACGGAGCGGCGTATTCGTGGATGACGGTCTTGGTAGCCAGGTCAGTTGCTTTAATTTTACCGTCTTTACGGGCAATTTCACAGCGTAACGCCGGGGTTTCAATCCGCCAGCCGGTTTTGGATTCCTTAAGCTTTACTGTGCTGGCTTGTTGCCGGGCTTCCGGGTCGCGCGCATAACTGAACTCCCGGTCGAAGCCATCCAATGCGTAGTGAAAACGCAGACAGCGATCGCTCCACACTTCAATTTTCAACTGTATATCTGCATCGGTGACAACGGCGAAAGATTGAGAACCCATAGGGACTACGTCCTCGATTACCCCGGGGTGCAGTTCATAGTACACATCGTCGTAACGTTTACTATTGTCCAAACCCGCATTATTCCTGGCACTTTCGGCGGGTGCATAGGGTAGGGGAAGGGGCGACTTTTTCTTATTCTTGGGTCGTTTCACGGGAGAGTGGAGTTTTTTTGGCTTCAAAGTAGCAAGGTAGTAAAACCACCCGTTTTCTTTTTATCACGCGGTCAGCAGCAGCGAAAAGAAATAGATTCACCAAAAGTTGGAATTTTAAATTGGTGATTTTTCCGGTTTTTTTAAACCCAGAGTACACGGATTGGTTGCAACGTTAAACCGTAAGCGCATGATCAAAGGAATTTCCGAAGCTGGAGTACACGAAGTAAATCTGGTAGTGAACGATGAGCACCGGCAACTCCATTTGCCTCCCTGGGTCACTTTACTGGATGCTCTACGCAACCATCTGGGTTTGACCGGCACCAAAAAAGGCTGTGATCATGGACAATGCGGAGCCTGTACCGTTATTTGCGACGATGAGCGTATTTTAAGTTGTCTGACTTTAGCGACGATGAAAGACGGCTCGAACATCACGACAATTGAGGGAATCGGTTCGGAGGATGAGCTACACCCGCTGCAAAGTGCCTTCATTGAGCACGACGCCTTTCAGTGCGGTTACTGTACACCGGGGCAGATTTGCAGCGGCGTTGCAATGCTGGCCGCCGGTAGAGGAGATACCCGGGAAGAAATCCAGGACCTGATGAGTGGAAACCTTTGTCGTTGCGGGGCCAACACCAATATCATCGATGCCATTATCGCCGTAAAGAACCAGTCTAAATGAACCCATTCAAATACGAAAAAGCTGCCTCACTATCCGGTGCAATCACCGCAGTTCAAAGGCCGGGTGGTGTGTATCTCGGCGGCGGCACCAATCTGATCGATCTGTGGAAATACGGCATCACCCATCCCGATAAGATGGTGGATCTGAACGGCCTGAATGAGCTGAAATCAATCACGGAATTACCGGATGGCGGCGTAAGACTGGGAGCTTTGGTTTCCAATAATACTACGGCTTATCATCCCCTGATCCTTGAACGTTATCCGCTATTATCCCGTACTATTCTGGCGGGCGCAACCGCTCAGATCAGAAACAGTGCTACCAACGGCGGTAATTTATTGCAACGTACCCGCTGCTATTATTTCTATGACCCGGATTCCCCCTGTAACAAGCGAAACCCGGGTTCGGGCTGCCCGGCAATCAACGGACACAATCGTTTACACGCGATATTGGGGCACAGCGATAGTTGTATTGCAACCTTCCCTTCCGATATGTGCGTAGCTCTGGCAGCACTGGAAGCCAGGGTAAGGGTGAGTGGCCCGGATGGTGAACGCACGATTGAATTCACCGATTTCCATCGGTTACCCGGTGACAAACCCGAACTCGACAATAACCTCGGGCAACACGAATTAATTACTGCAATCGATTTGCCAGCAAATGGCTTTGCGGATAATTACAGCTATCTGAAATTGCGGGACCGCAATTCTTACGCCTTTGCCTTGGTTAGCGTAGCGACGGGCCTGAGTATTCAGGATGGGCTTATCCGGGAAGCCAGGATAGCGCTCGGCGGGGTGGCCCATATACCCTGGAGGTTGACCGCAGCGGAAGCAGAATTAAGAGGTAAAGAGCCTACCGAAGCGAATTTTGCTACGGCCGCGGATATAATTTTAGCAGGAGCCAGCGGATTCGAACACAATAGCTTTAAAATTGAATTAGCCCGTCGTGCCATTATCCGGAATGGAATGATGGCATTAGATCCCGCTTCCCAGCGACCCGGCGCCCAACCATCCCTTTAAGATCAGCCATCAATATGAAAAAGCAAAACAGCATAGGACAACCGTATCGCCGGATCGAAGGAGCACTGAAGGTGACCGGCCGGGCCAAATACGCGGCTGAGTACCAGGTGGAAGATCTTCTGTATGGATACGTGGTGAACAGCAAAATTACCAAGGGAAGAATCGAATCGATCGACGAATCTGCCACTCGTGCCGTGGATGGCGTCGTCGAAGTTTTTCATCACGACAACCGTTCTTCTCTACCACGCTTCGATTTACTTTATTCGGATATGGATGCTCCCCCGGGCTCACCGTTCCGGCCATTATATGACAATAAAATTCAGTTTGCCGGTCAACCGGTTGCCTTTGTAGTCGCCGAGACTTTTGAAGCGGCCCGCTACGCGGCATCGCTATTGACGGTACATTATGCGGAGGAGGAATTTGACGTGGATCTGAAAGCAAATATGGATAAAGCACGGGATCCTTCCAAGGGACTGGCTACCTTCATTAAACCCTTGCCACCGGGCCCAAGGGGTGATTTCGAGAAGGCTTATGCTGCAGCGGATGAACGTTTTGAGGGTAAATTCCATCATGGTTCACAGCACCACAACCCCATGGAAATGTTCGCGACCACTACGGTCTACGAAGGTGATGGAAAACTGACCATCTACGATAAAACCCAGGGAACGAGTAATTCCCAGATTTACGTCAGCAATCTTTTCGGACTCAGTATGAGTGACGTACGCGTGATTGCCCCGTTCGTAGGCGGCGGATTTGGTTCTGGTCTGCGGCCGCAGTATCAACTGGTATTCAGTGTGATGGCGGCTCTGGAACTGAAAAGAAATGTACGGGTGAGTATGGACCGTCGTCAGATGTTCACCTTCGGTCACCGGCCGGAGACTTTTCAGCACACCCGTTTCGGGGCAACGAAAGACGGTACACTGACTGCAATCAACCACGAGGCCTTCGCCGAGACTTCCAACTTTGAGGATTATAACGAAGTGGTGGTGAATCACGCGAACATGCTTTATCCGGCGGACAATGTGACGTTGGATTATAAACTGATTCCTTTAGACCGTTTCACTCCCATGGACATGCGGGCTCCGGGTGGCAGTACCGGCATGTTGGCTATTGAAACAACCATGGATCAACTGGCTGATCAGCTCGATCTGGACCCCCTGGAATTTCGCCTGCGCAACTACGCCGAGCGCGACGTCAGTTCCGACAAACCTTTTTCCAGTAAAGAATTAAAAGAGTGTTACCGGCAGGGAGCCGAACGCTTCGGCTGGAATGAGCGACAGCCCACCGCAAAAAAAGTAAGACGTGGTAACCGCCTGGTAGGCCATGGTATGAGTTCGGGTATCTGGGACGTGATTGCTCTGCCCGGTAAAGCTACCGCCACCTTTACCGCCGAAGGAAAACTGATTGTGGAAAGCGCCGTTACCGACAACGGACAGGGTACCTATACGGTAATGACGCAAATTGCCGCAGATCAGTTAGGGCTACCACTGGAATCAGTTTCCTTTAAATATGGCGACAGCAAGCATCCGCTTTCTCCCATCCAGGGTGGTTCTTACACAACCGGAGTGATTGGGTCGGCGGTCAAGGCAGCCTGCCTGAAGCTAAAGGACAAGCTCTTTCACCTGGCACAGATCATGGACGGCTACCCCTTGGGTGATGCGCTACCGGAAGACACCATTTTTACGGACGGAGCGATTATCCTTAAGAAAGACCCCTCGGTCCGTATTCCTCTTACAGATATCATTGCGTTTAACCGGGGTGAAGCAGTTTCTGTTTCCAAATCGAACGTGCCCAATTTACTGAAAATCAAGCAATACACCCGCGCCGCCCACGCCGCAACTTTCGTAGAAGTAGAAGTAGACGAACAGCTGGGCGTTATCAACGTGACCAGGGCGGTGACCGCAGTAGCGGCAGGAAAAATCATGAACCCCAAAACCGCCCGTAGTCAGATTCTGGGAGGTATGGTTTGGGGAATAAGCATGGCATTACGGGAAGAAACCCTACTGGACAACAACTTGGGCAAATACGTCAATACCGATCTCGGAGAATATCACATACCAGTTCACGCGGACGTTCACCAACTCGATGTCATATTCGTACCCGAAGAAGACCGGATCATCAACGAACTGGGCGCAAAAGGCATCGGTGAGATCGGGGTGATTTCCATGGCTCCGGCAATTGTAAACGCGGTGTATAACGCTACTGGAAAACTGGTAAAAGTCTTTCCGATCAAATTAGGGGACCTCCTGTGAGGCAGGTTTACTTTCCCCGAAAGTCTTCCCTGCCCAGCTTGGCGTACTTAAAGTCAGATCGCTTACTAAATTCTACGCCATCCATTTTGGTGTCGCGGGGAAACTTGACGTACTTGAAATCATTGCTGCCGGTAAAGGCAGTATTGGTCAGGTCAAGGTCGCCTTCGAAGTCGGTGTACTTGAAATTGGCTTCGCCTTCGAAACGGGCTCCGGAGAAATCGGCCAATTCTTCAAACTCAGTGTACTTGAAGTTCGCTTCGTCGTGGCGGGTATTACTGAAATTAGCCAGCTGCTCGAATTTGGTGTACTTGAACAATCCTTCACGACGAAAGATGCTGCCGGAGAAATCGGCGTCTTCGTCGAAGCGACTGTACTTTACTTTGAAGCCTTCTTTGAAATCGCAGTTGGTGAAACTTACGGCTTCATGGAAGTCTACGTCGATGTGAATCTGGTTTTTCTTGTTCCAACTGCCTTCGCTGAAGTAACCGAGTACCTGACCGCGGAACTCGCACTTATCGAAGGAGAGGCGATTGCGAACGTGGCAGAGTACTTTTTCTTGTTTGCCCCAGTCGCCGCCCTTGGTTTGGCGGTCCTGGAGATCGATCAGCCGCAAATCACCCATGATTACAGCGTTGGAGATGGAGATGTCCTTGCCGGCATCGAGATCGGCAATGATGCTTTCAGCGTCAATCTTTTGCTGTGCACTCAGACTAAAAACGAAGCAAAGTAGCAGGGAGGATAATAGGAAGATGCGTTGCATAATGGGTATTGATTTTTCTTAATGACGAGCGAGGCTCGGAAGGGTTGCATACTGGATAGATGCACATTAGGCCTGTGCCCCCTATACGGCGCAAATTATTACCGGAATTACGCTGCGCCGACAACATTCTACATCCCCAAACGCTGCATCAATTTATCCTTTCGCTGTTTGCTGACTGGTATAAGCGTTCCATCGTGTAAAATCACACTGCCACCCCGACCTCGCTGGTACAGTTTGATCTGATCCAAACTGACCGTATGGGACTGATGGACTCTCAGAAAAATTGCGGGATTCAGTAAGTCTTCGATTTGCCGTAAGTTCTTACTGAGCAAGAGGGTAGCACCATCTGCCAGGAATACCGTGGTATAATTACTGGCTGCTTCCAATCGTACAATGCTGGAAGTATCTACAAGATGAATACCTTCCTGAGTTGACAGAGCGATTCTTCCGGGATAGGCGGCCGGTTTAACTATCTGGGACTCCAACAGACTGAGCCTTTCCGCAATTCGCTGCTGGTTTATTTGTCGGTTGAAGGTATTCAATGTCTTTACCAATTCTTCCTCATCAACCGGTTTAAGCAGGTAGTCGAAGGCACTTACCCGAAAGGCCTTGACCGCGAATTCACTATAAGCAGTAGCGAAAATTACTGCGAACGGCGGCACGTTATTCCACTGTTGGAGAAATTCAAAACCACTCATTTCCGGCATATCGATATCCAGGAAGCAGAGGTCAACCTGATGGTTCTTCAGGTATTCCATAGCCAGACAGGGATTATTGAAACTGGCAGCTACACTCACAAAAGGACAAAATTGCTCCAACTGCCAGCGCAAAGTATCGATGGCCAGGGGTTCGTCATCGATCAATACGGCCGTTAGCTCATTCATAACGGAGGGGAATTTTCAAGGTAACTCGGGTGCCGAGAGCGAATTTATCGTCTTCTGTTTTCAGGTCCTCGTAATGGATAACAGATGTGTTATGCGCCCCGGAGAAATTCAGCAATCGCTGGCGAGTGATCTCAATACCGTGGGAATGGTGTTCTTTTTGAGCATTTGCAGCTGCGGCTTCCCGTCCAATGCCATTGTCTTCGATGCTGATGATCAGGAATTCTGCTTCAACCGAAACAGTGATCACAAGCTCGTTTTTACGGCTATTTCCCCGAAAACCATGCCAGATACTGTTTTCTGCAAAAGGCTGAATTACTACGGCCGGCAGTATAATCTCTTCGGTATTTACATCCGCTGCTACTTTGTTAGTAAAAGCAAACCCATCCCGGAACCTGAGTTGCTCCAGTTGAAGATATAATTCCAGGGTTTCCAGCTCTTCCCGTAAACTGATGGTCTTGTTTCTGCTTTGATCCAGCACGCTGCGGACCAGTTTTGAAAAGCGGGATATGTAAACGGCGGCTTCCTTATCCCGGCCAGTCACGATCAAACCCTTAACGCTGTTTAGGGCGTTGAAGATAAAGTGGGGGTTCATCTGAGCGCGAAAAGCCTGGCCTTCGATTTCGGTGATCTTTCGCTGCAGTTCAGTTTCCTTTTCCAATAGTAGCCGCTGCTGATTGAGGTCTTTACGCTTGCGACGATAATAGGTCCAGGCCCATAATCCACCGGATACGACGATAATAAGAGCCAATGTAGCGACCCACTGGCTGCGCTGACTCTTGATCCGCTCTTCGGCCAGGCTAATTTGTTGCTCCTTTTGAAAGACATCGAAGCGAACGGCCTGGCCCTGCACCATTCGCTGATTCTTACTCAGATTATATTCTTTAAGGTAAGCGGCAGCCTGGTTACGCGCCGAAAGCGCGGCTTCGAACCGACCAATTCCAGCTAAACGATCGGCCAGCAATTCATAACCCCGATAGAGGACGTTTGTAGCCCCGTAGCCAGCGGCCTTTACCAATAGTTTCTCAATCTCATCCAATGTTTTCTAATTGGTGTCATTTCGCAGTTCCAGACTTTGTAAATTAGTCATGATTCGACCGGTCTCATCTCCGATCTGCCCGGCTATTCGACTGCTTATATCAAAACTGTTTATAGCATTTAGGGTGTCACCGGCTAACAAATAATATTCACCTTCCAGCTTATAAAGGTAGTGGATGGTGGTGTGGTCCTCAATTCCGGTGTAGCAATCCCTGGCCAGTTCCAGGTAATGCCTCAGTGAATCGATTTCTCCCAATTGCTCGTGCAAAGTGCCCAGGGTTGTAAGTACTACGCAAGACTGCGAGGGGTCATCGCTATTGGCAAAATTCAGGGCTTTGATCAGTTGACTTTTGGCGGCACCATAGTCGTAATAACGCATCTGCAAGAAGCCGATGTAGCGCAACAGGTTACTGAGTTTGCTGGAATCCTCCAGCATCAGGTCGATCTGGTAAGAACTGTCTAAATAAGTCAGCGCCTGATTGTAGGCCAGTTGCTTATTGTAAGCCGTACCGAGGTTGAAGTATAGATCGGATAATTCCAGGCTATCGTTGATCCTGCTGGCTATTGCTATGCCGCGCTGATAATGCCATATGGCCGAGTCCATTTTACCGAGAATATCCAGGTTCTGCCCCTGGGAATTATACAGGGTGATCTGTTTGGCAAGTGGGAAACTATCTGGCATTACCCGCAAAGCTTCCGCCGCGGCCCGGGAACTGCCACGAATGTCTTCGAGGTAGTAGTAAGCGTCGGACAGCGTAAAATTGACGTAAGCGCTCTCCAGATCAGTCAACGGTAACGCATTCAGGGAATCACAGATCGCTTTGGCCCGTCCCGGATCAGTTTCCATGGCTATTTCTGCCCTTTCCACTGCGGAGATAATCGAACCCAACTGGCCGGCACCGGGAATGGGTCCCAGTACCAGCCAGCTAAATAATATGATGATTTTTTTCAACATCGCTCAAGTAGATTGCGCGAGCAGATTTTGTAGCCAGTCGGGTTTGCGGAGCATGAGATAGCCCAACCCGCCACCAACCAGCAGTAAGATCAGCAAAAGTTTGGAAACTCCGCTGCCGGAGCCTCCGGATTCGGGGTCAAGTGCCCTTCAGTTGCCATCCAGTGCTTTTACGGCGGCTACTTCCACATCCCAGTCCGGGCAGCCCAGACAGTGGCTATCGAAGCGCATTTTGGTCCAGCCGCCATTGCTGTAGTCACTTATCCAATTGAAGGTGGTGATGGGTACCTGGCCGTCGCCGTCGGTATCGTCAAATACTGCCCAGGCGGCGAGTTTGCGGTATTTCTGTCCGGTGAGGGTGTAACTTCCTTCTTGCCAGTCACGACCTACTAGTCCGACGGCAATTGGGTCCTTATTCAACTGATTGGCAAAAGCAGCGGTGGCTTCGGCAATCAACTGGGCTTTGTTGCCACCCGTCCACTCGTCTTTCGGTAAAGGTGGGGCGTATTTGAAGGCCAGTTCTCGCTTGTCTGATGCGGTAAGTTCAAGGGTGAATTTTCCGCTGGCCAGTACTTTTGTTGCGCCTTCTCCGGCCAGATCGCGACTGTGGAACCGCAGTTCTACTTCGTGGGTACCGGGCGACTGGTCCAACAGGGCCAGGGCAAAGGCACGGGCCATGACGTTGACACCACCGTACTTCAGTTCATCATCAGACTCATCTGGCAGCAGGGTAGGGCGCCAGGTGGTCCAGACATTGATCTTGTCCTGTTCGTCTACACTGACCATGTAGTAAGTACGCTCGTTCTCTGGTACTTGCTTGTAAAAGCCGAAGCCCTTTTTGAAGGGCACTTGCTGTCCGTCGATGTATAGGTCGTACATCTGGATGATAGCGTAGGCGCGATTGCCGCCATGATCCGTATTGCCCACGCTTTTGGGCAGATAAAGACGGGCATAAATGGATTCGGAAGCTTTGAAGCTATTGGCAAAGCTCCCGGGGCGTTCCTTTTTAAAGGCGATGGCGTCCAGGCTTTTGGCAAAAACGATTTGACCGTTATAATCGCCGTGGGTGGGGGAAGTTACCCCCTGGTCTTGTGCGTACACGTTGAGTAGGCTTAGGCAGAATAATCCGCAGATGAATGAAATTCTATGCATAGTCTCGAATGGGTTTGGTGAATTCGATGACTGCAAATCTGCGTCAGGCACTGCCTTTTTAAAATCGCAATGCGTAAGTGGACCGTTTAAGTGAGTATTTGGACTTCAACTCCGAGGAGCAGCTGCAGGATTGGTCGTTTTGTGGCTATCAAAGTAGCAGATATTATAAGGGTAACGTCGTTTTTATTATTCCGGGCAGTAAGCATAGTCAGGAAATGGTCTACTGATCTAGAAAATAGCCCTGCTACATTGAAGTCAACCTCGCATTATGAGCTTCGATTTCCATGAATTAGCCCAAAGCGGAACCAGACTTGTTTCGTACGGGTTTTGAATACTACAATGAGATACTATGCCTCGTAAAGGGAAGAACTACGTCGATCGTCTTCGCGGCCCAAAAGGGGAATGTGAACTCTGTGGACGTGAAAAGCCGCTGACCGAACACCACCTGATCCCGCGAGCGGTACACGGAAAGACTTACTTCAAGAAGCGGTTTTCCAAAGAAGAGATGACCCACCGCCGCATCAGTATCTGCCGTAGCTGTCATAAGGGGATTCACCGCATCATTCCGGATGAAAAGGAGTTGGCACGGGATTTCAATACTAAGGAATTGTTACTGGCCGATGAACGGATCCAGCGGCACGTGGAGTGGGTACGCAAGCAGCGTTAATCCTGATTGTTATTAAATACATAGGAGTAAATATTACTTACTCCTCCTTCCGCAAATGTTCATTGAAAAATGCAATCGTCCTTTCCCAGGCTAGTTTTGCCGCTGCTTCGTCGTACCTAGGAGTAGTATCGTTATGGAAACCGTGCTGGGCCCCGGAGTAGAAGTGAGCGGTGTACGCTTTATCGTTCGCTTTCAGGGCCTTTTCGTATTCGGGCCAGCCAGCGTTAACGCGCTCGTCCAACTCGCCGAAGTGAAGCAACAGGGGAGCCTGGATCGAGGGTACGTCTTCGGCCACCGGCTGTCCGCCGTAGAAGGGTACTGCCGCTCCAAGTTCAGGCAGACGTACCGCCATTTTATTGGAAATTGATCCACCAAAACAAAAGCCGACAACACCTACTCGTCCGCTACATTCCGGGTGGTGCCGCAGGTATTCATAGGCCGCGATAAAATCTTCCAACATTTCGTCACGGTCGCGTTCACGCTGCATGGCCCGCCCGTCATCGTCGTTACCGGGGTAACCCCCCAGGGGTGTCAGGGCGTCGGGGGCCAGGGCGATAAAGTTTGCCAAGCCGGCACGGCGCGCTACGTCTTCAATGTAAGGATTGAGCCCCCTGTTTTCGTGGACTACGATGATGCCCGGCAACTTTTCTTCAGCCTCTACCGGCCGGGTCAGCAGGCCACGCATGGTAATGCCGCTGCCGGGGGTGGTGTACTCAATGGTATCCGCGTCCAATCGTGGGTCGTCAGCGGTCACTTGCAATGTATTTTCGTAATCGGGGAGTAATTGAGATAGCAAACCACTTACCGTCAGTCCTCCAACGGCAAAAGCCGAGAGTTTGCCGACGAACTCACGTCGATCCAATAAATTATGCGCGTAACGGTCGTAGAGATCGAATACTTCGGCGGGGAGTTCGGGTTTTTGTGGCAGTGGCATGGTCGGTTTTAATCGTAAGATAATTAAATAGTTGGGGGTTTATCCATTCGCATTTCGTGCAAAAGCACCTTCACATCTTCTGCTAACTGAGTAATCGAGGCCAAATTCAATCCATTATAGATTCCCCGGATACGGCGCTGGCCATCCAGCAACACGAAATTTTCGGTATGGAGAAACTCATCTATATCCCTGGTCGAACCGAGGTCTTCTTCCACGAAATAGAATTTTCGACCCAACTCGTATATTTCTGATCGTTCTCCGGTCAGCAACCACCAGTTATCCGCGTCTACGCCCTTGGCGGATGCGTATTCTGCCAGGATAGGCACAGAGTCGTATTTCGGGGTAACTGAATGAGAAAGTAGCCTTACGGACGGCTCATCCCGGAATTTCTCCTGTAGAATTGCCATATTCTCGGTCATCTTCGGACAGATTCCGGGGCAACTGGTGAAAAAGAAATCGGCAATGATGATCTGCTCGTCCAAATCTAGTTCGGTGATGGTGTCACCCAATTGATTGACCAGGGTAAACGGACGAATGTGGTGAAAATTATTAAGCTCAACAGCTTCATCGTCCAACCAGATCGGAGTAAAACCGGCGTCCTGGTAATAGGGTAGCAGGGTCGTATTACTTTCTTGATTGCAACCACATAGGAGTATACAAAAAATCAATAGCTTAATCGCGGTACTGTACTTCTTCGTTTTCCAGGGCATAACAGAGGTTTGCGCGTTTAAGTCCATAGATACGGCCATCGCGGGCTTCATAGTTGTTGTAAAGCTTACCGTTTTCTCGCCAGGACTGCTGCAGGCCTGACTCTCGGCCATCGGCCAGGTTGATGACCCGGAATTTACTTCCGCTGTAGTACCAGCTTTCCTGTTTTCCATTTGCTACTCCGTGCTTGAGACGGGCTATCGACCGTAACTGCCCGTTTCGCCACCAACTACGCACCGTACCGTGTCGTTTGCCTTGCTGATAATTACAACTAAAACCCAGTTGTCCATTTTCGAACCAACGCTGACTAAGGCCTTCTTTCTTCCCGGCTACAAAAGTTGTCTGGCTGGCCGGAGATCCGTCGGGATAATATTCAGCGGACACGCCCGTAAACGGTAGGCCCTCGAGTGTTCTTAACCCTTGCTCGATCTCCAGTTGGGAAGTCAGCACTTCCGTTGCAATGGGGTCATCCGTAGTGACGGAGACTGACGATCCGTAACTGACCAGCATAAGGCCGGCCAGCAAAGGAATTATACTAATTAATAGAATTTGGCGTGCCCCGTAAGTCCCCTGGGAAAATGATGTAATATTCATTGAGAAATACTTCGTTCTGGATATGATAATGGTATTCCGCTTCAGTAGTATGTTGGGTGGTAGTGGTGTGCCCGCCGGATTCATCGAGGTCAGTAGGGTAGTCGTTGGTGGCATTGCAGCGGCGGCCGTAGATGAAAAAACCGTCGGACATGATGCCGATCAATACATCATCATCTTCAGAAAATGCTTTTGGCTCCAGGTGGTAGTGGTAGCTTTGCGGTCCGGTGTGGGCCGCGCTATAATCCAGGGAGCCGACGGCGTTGTCCAAGGGCACGTTAGGACCTTCTTCGTCATTGTAGATCATGGCGCCGCTGACAGCTATTCCAATGGGGCCCAATCCGGTGGCGCTGGAAGAGTTGGCGAGCTCCGGGCTGGCCGGTACGGTTAGTTCGTAAGAACCATTGAAGTCGTCGATATTGCCCGGCGCCATTTGATCATAAGTCGTAGCGGTAGGGGCTACAAACAGCGGGTGATCTTCGGCAGCGGCCGGTGTCGTCATGGTACCCCCCATCGGGTCGGCGATGGACCGCTCGGTGGTATTGGACCAGTAGGGAGAAGTGTGGTTTGGGTAACCGTTGGATTCGATGGTCACCTCTCCATCATTAAGGGTAACGGTTACGTTTTCTTCGTCGAAATCAGCGAAGGCGGCGTGGAGTTCCCCGCCAGAATTGTTGCCGTTGCTATTTCCGCTATCATCGTCATTACAAGCAGAGAAGCTGATCAGATAAATAACGATAGACAGTAAGGCAATGAAAGATATACGCATCAGGATTTTTTACTCATTGGACTGATCAATTGCCGGGTTCCTGCGCTTGCCCGGCAACTTTCGTCTTTCTCTTGAAAAAATTTGGTGGGTCAACGCGTCAACGAATTCAGGAAATGCCTCCATTTGGTCTGGCGTAAGGATGGCCTTAACCTCTGATAAGTGATCGTAGAGGCTGACTACTTTCTTTGTCTCCAGTTCCACTAAAACAGCTGGTGGTAATGGTGTTGTTTGCCCGGCGCTTGTCTTCAAACCGTCTAAATACTCTTTTATCAGTTCTTCGTGTCGGGCGTTGAGCGAGCCTATTTTTTCTTTATGTTGCTCAGCCAGCGCCAGAAAAGTGTCGTTCTGTTCTTCGGACAGGTTGAATAATTCGATAGCTGCATGCCCTCCGGGGGGAGGGGGGAATCTTGGCTGCCAAAGTAGCAATGTTAACAATACCAGATTAAGCAACAATAAGCCTGCTGCTGCCAATTGATAGAATTTAAGCTTTTTCATTATTCGTAGAGTTCGTAGTTGTTAAATACCGGCTCCGATTCTACGTAAGCGAGATCATTTACCATTGCTGACGTCTGAGTTTTGTGAAGCAGGGCAGCAATATTCAAACTTAATACCAGGGCTATCGCAGCCGCTAAAGCATACCATTCCTTGCGGCTGAAAGTAATCACTTTGGCTTCAACCAGCTTTGCTTCTATGCTAGCCAGAAGACCATCAGGAGCTTTTGCTCTTCCGGTCTCACTCAGGCGATTCAAGGCATTTTCAAATTGTAGTTTATTCATCATTGTTTGTACTTAAGTCGTTTGTTTATAATCAGCCAACGAAACGCGCAGGCTCTTCTTGCTTCTGATCAGCAAACTTTCCACGGCTTTCAGGCTGATGGCCATTACGTCGGCTACCTGCTGGCGGGGTAAATTTTCAATGTAGCTCAGTACGAAAGCAGTTTTTTGTCGGGCGGGTAGTCCATAGATGGCGGCGTAAAGTGTTTGCTGTTCTTCCGCAAATTCAAGCTTGGTTTCCGGATGAGAAAAATTGGTCGGCTCTTTCGTCAATTCTCCCAGGCCCAGGAAAGATTTGCGTTTGCGTTTCTTCAATTTGGACAGCGCAGTATTCACCGTGATTCGGTATAACCAAGTACTTACCTGGCTATTGCCTTTAAACTTTGCGGCCGAGCGCCAGGCCTTGGTGAATACGTCCTGAGCAACTTCTTCCGCATCATTAGGCACTTGCAAGTAGACCAAAGCTGTATTGTACACTCTGTCGGCGTGACGGGCGTACAATGCTTTCATGGCCTGGGTGTCTCCACGGGCCATGCTCGATATCAGATCCTGGTCATTGATCTCGGGCATACATCAATTTATACTTCTTTGACTGGGTTTGATAAGAAATCCTGCGCTCATGGGGAATTTAATACCAAGGAAAGTTATGAAAAGGCTCTCAGACATTTGGGTGGCTTTGCCCTAAGAAGAAACTTTCTTTAAATACGATTCACTATTCGTGCCCAGCCAGCGATCCCAATAGTTGAAATACAGACCAAAATTATGACGACCGTCCGCATGATGTAGATTGTGGTGAGTACTTGAATTGAGGTAGCGACCGATTCTGCTTCTGAAAACCCAAAATGGAATCAGCTCATATCCCAGGTGTCCGTAGATGTTCCAAAACAAACTAAAGGAGGCAAAGGCCAACAGAACTATTGGATGTACGGGCAACCATAATACGACGAGGGGAATGATCGCTACTTCCAGCACTGCTTCCAGGGGATGAAAGGCCAGTGCGGCAAATGGCGTTGGATTATGACTGCGGTGGTGAACAGCGTGAATTTTACGCCACCAGCTAGAAGCATGAAACCAACGGTGTAGAAAATAAAAATAGGTATCGTGAATAATTACAAGTAATAGGAATGAGCAGATTAAATACCACCAGGGGTGTTGAAAGACGTCACTATAGATAGCAGTATGCCCTGCGTCGGTAAGCCATTTCAGTCCTAAACCGAAAGTAGCGAATACCAGGGCTGTAACGGCACTTTCGCGCAGTTCTTCCCAGATCCTGGCCTTGCGAGGGGGCGCCGATTGAATCTTGGTTAGTGTGATTCGGCCACCTCTTCGATAGCACCACCAAAAAGCCAGCCCGGCCAGCAAGGCATAACGTCCGTAAACAAAAGCAGCCCCCGCCACCCAGGTGGTGGCGGGGCTGGTTAGAAGAATGTCGAGGTTCATGGGGCTGATAATTAAAAAGAAACCGTGTATTGGTTGCCGTTAATGGTGATGACGGCTTGGCCGCTCCCCAGGAATACGATTGAACCTTCGAGCAGGAAATCATTGCCGCCGCCGCTTGTCCCTTCCAGGGTGAAATCTGCCTGTCCGCTGGTGATGCGGCGGTCGCCCTTATCGATGTTCAGGTTTTCAACGGTAAACTCGATGACTGAGTCGAAGGTCCGGGTAGTGCGGTTGGTCGTGATGATCTGATTGCCCTGGCGTTGGTAATTACCGTTGATCAGGTAAGTGGTGCCACCACCAGTCAGATTGTCGATGGTCCAATTGGCGCTGCCGGTTTCATTGCTGCTCATGCGCTGGGTTGTATAGCTACCATCCAGGCTCCGTTCATAGCTTATGCTCTGGACCAACCCCAGCCCATTACATTCTGGCGTCCAGCCGATGGTAACATCGTAGGCTGCCTCGACCAGGCTATTGTTGCGGGTGAAGTTATAGCTGCTGTCGAATGGCATTCCGCACTCGATTGCCGCTTCGGCTTCGGCGGATTTAGCCGACTCGGCCAGGTCAACTGATTCGGCGGTAGCGGCATCCAGCCCCTGGGCGTCGGCTTCGAGGGAAGCGGTAAGGATGGTGACGGCCTGTTCTTCGGAGAGCGTCAGTTCAGCGGGTGGGTCAATGGCCGTCTCCTGGGATTCGCAGGCCAGTAGCAGGCTACTACTGAAACTAATCAGCAGGGCAAAAGTGAGGAAGTGGAAAAAAGATCGCGTATTCATCGGTATGGTTTTTAAGTGATCGATGCGATTAACGCTGGCAAACATCTGCTTTGTCATGAGTGGTCCAAACTTCGATCAACCAATAGTGGGAAAAGATCAATGTGTGGTATATCGGAGGCAGCTCGACCATTGGTTGAAGCAAATCCGCCATTCGTTGATGATTTTCTACCTAAGGGGGGTAAATTGCGTAGCTTTCATAAAAAGTTCGTAGTTGAAACTCCAGCAATCTGATGCTATTCCGCCTTGGCACATCTTCGTGTGGTTAAGTATACTGGCCATCTATCTGGGGGTAAACGTCCCTTATTCCGGCCTTCGCCTGTCGCTCTTGCGTGGACTGTTAAACACTGGTTTACTGGGCGCGCTTTTCTATTTCTACCAGTGGTGGTTACGCCGTTTCGAAAAGCCAGAGTCCAATTGGAAATGCTGGCTGGTGATATTTCTGACCATTTGCCTGATGACCCTATTACGGACTCGGTTGAACAACGTCTGGTTGCCGGGCGAACTGAATCCCCTGGCCGAAGGCAATCGCCGGGTTAATCTGTTTTGGGCCAGTCTGGCCAGCAATTTCGGGGTCCTTTCCCTGAGTTATCTCTTCTTGCTAAGTGATCAGCGACGCAAGTCGGCGTTGACCCAGTTGAAATTGCGGGAGGAAAGACGGATAGCGGAATTACAGCAGCTACGGAGTCAGATCAACCCTCACTTCCTGTTTAATGTATTGAACAATGTCTACAGTCTGGCCAGCATGAATTCCCCACGCACGGCAACTACTGTTCTGCAGCTGAGTGACCTTTTGCGCTACGTTACCTACGACGGGCAACTGGACGGGGTGAGTATTGGCGCGGAGGTAGAGCAATTGGAACGTTATATTTCTCTCTTCCGACTGAGAAGCGAAGTTCCCCTCGATATTAATTTACGGACATCAGTTAGCGCACAAAACACCACGATCGAGCCATTGTTGCTGCTGCCACTCGTAGAGAACGCTTTCAAACACGGTGATTTCATTATCAATCAGTCAGCTTACGCCCATTTCGAATTGATCATTGACGGAAGGCAACTGATTTTTATGGGGGAGAATTCCTACGATCCTGCCGAGAATTCAAAAGACCAACAGGGTGGGGTAGGACTGGAAAATATCCGGCAACGCCTGGCTTTGAGCCATCCCACTGCTACTTTGAAGACATTAAAAAATGATAAGCGGGGAATTTATAAATTTGAATTAAGCTTGCCGCTCCAATCCACTCAAATAGCCGACCATGAATGAGCTGAGTATCGTAGCCATCGATGATGAAGTACTTGCTCTCGATCTACTGGAGCACTACATCCGACAGACGCCTTATTTGGAATTGTCGGCCCGTTTTCAGACGGCGGTGGAGGCCATTGAGCTTCTTCAGCGCAAACCACCGAATATTCTGCTACTCGACGTACAGATGCCCGGGCTAAGCGGCCTTAATCTCTTGCGTAGCCTGAATCGCCCTCCCGTAACCATTCTTACTACCGCTTACCCCGATTACGCCCTCCAGGCTTTTGAGCTCGATGTAGCCGATTATCTGCTTAAGCCCTTTTCCTACGAGCGATTCTTAAGAGCGATCGGCAAGGCAAAAGGCAATAAAGTTTCTGCAGCAACGAACCCTGCCGAAGTTGCCACAACGATAACGGTGAAAACGGATGGTCGGCTATTGCGTATTCCCATTGAAGATATCCTCTATCTGGAAGGCTACCGGGAATACGTGGGTATACATACCGCCGAGGGTCGCCATTTGGTCCTCACCCGTATGCATTTACTGGAAGAGCAGTTGCCTGAGAGCCGTTTCATCAGAATTCATAAGTCCTATTTAGTAGCAGTAGATAAGGTGACGGCCCTGGAAGGAAATCAATTGGAGGTGAACGGGAAGTTATTGCCCGTTAGCCGGCAGCGGAAAGAGGTGGTTGTGGGGCGGTTGTTTGGTTAGATTTGATGGATATAACTGAGTAATCCGCTTGCCCTGAAATAGCGTAAGCCGTTACTTTTCCTCTTCACTGCATTCCTCCTGCAAACGAAAACAAGTGAGAAGTAATATTATCCTGGCGAGCATGCTCGCCCTGGTCAGCTATTGGTATTCCAGAACAGAATGCCTGCAGGAGCAGCGATTGGCAGAACTGAATACTTTGCAGGAGGTATTGGCAAGTGACCGGCAATTGATTGAAACAGAAAATGAGTACACATTAAGTCAACTACTCTGGGAACTGGATGTGGATCATAAGACCAGGTATCAGCCGGTCTTACCAATGATCACAGAGACGAATGAGATCGCGGGCAAGTTCCTTAAGCAATCGGATATTTATTTGAAACAGCACGGAAAAAGGAAACTAACGGATGATGAGCTGCAGACTTTAGAGATCCTTGCGGAGCGCCAGCTTTTCGGGATCGAAAGTAATTTTGCTTTGAGCTTGAAGGCTATGTCCAGAGAATTCGGAATTTCGGAACATCAGATCAAGTCAATGTTAGACATTAGTGATTGCGCCAAGAGTATTCAGTCTTTCCGGTCCATTTTGCAAGATCGGGCATCAGGGCTGGATTCCGTGAGCACGAGCGTAAGATTAGCGATATTGAACCAGCAATTTGTGCAACTGACTTATGAGATGACCATCTTTTATGCTCAATTGGCAGGTGGTAAAGATCTCTACTGTAATTTTGGATTACCCTTCAGTGTCTATGCAGTCGAGCAGACGACCAGGGTGGGGGACCCCGTCCACTTTCTGCTTGTCGTTCCTGGCTATGTTCCAGAGCGAGATAACATCAGATTTAAAATCAACGGAAAACCGTTTGTGCCGGATATGAATGGTGTCATCGAATATAATGGATTTTACAACGCACATCAACCGATAGTGGAGATAGATTATAAGATCGTCAATCCAATAACTGGAGAGGTAAATGAAGGAGAGTGGACGTATAACCTTCTGAAAGGATAGCTATAAAAGGCTGACCCAAATAAATATATTATGTTAAGTAGTGTTTATTTGGCAGTTGCAACAAGAGTAGGGGAGAAATATGAAGGCATGCATTCAAGATGATTCACTAATACTGGCGTTAGTAGCCATGAAGTCTAATTCGAAGGCCAGAGGATGCCGATGCTCTCAAGGACAATTGAACGATATGGGTAAATTACCGAGCATTGCTACTTTGAAGTCAAAATAAGCGATCTGAGCATTTCGAGCACTTTACTTAACATAATATAAATTATAGGCTTTTGGTGTATTAATCTTTATTGTAAGGCGCCCATGCATCTCTTTGAAGAAAATTCAAATAACCATACGATAAGGCAAACTCTAATTTGCAATTCTTCCTGGTACTGTATATTCCCCAGTACTGTATTCCAAATTAGTAAGTAGGTCTTACAAGCGCTCCTCTTCCCCACCACTAGACAATCTCTAACTAAAGCTTACTTAACATAATAGAGTTGTTCGGATTGATTATCAGTAAGTTATGCGAATCTACAATGAGTGGCATTGAAGTTTTATAAAATTATAACGTTCTCATTATCAGCAACTTGAATTTTTGTGATTTTTGAAATGTAATTCGGCTCAGAAAAGGCCCACTGATTATCAATGAGTTATGTCCGAACAACTCTAATGTTGTTATTTTAGACTATGCTGTAATTGGAAATATATACTGTTAAAATTTTTGATTTATAGTTGACTGTATCAAACGAGTGTATTATATTTGTCTTAATCATTACAGCGACTTCTTTTTTTTGGCTGTAATACTCTACATCCCAATATTCAACACCTTCACATGAGATTTACAAATTACGCTTATCTAATTAATACGATAAGATATCGTCGTAGAGTCTTTACTCCGACAGCGCCGAGTTCTTCGGTGCAATAAGTTACTAACTTCAGATTTTACAAACACTTAAATTAACGAACAAAGCATTTTTGCTCTGATCTTATCGGGGTGAAAATACTCAGACTTTGCGTTAGTCTTTATTGACTAACGTCAGGAACCGCATTGATTTATTAATGCCGCACGAGCCCTAGACGCGTGACGGATTAGGGATTTTATTAACCCATATTCTAAATTATTTAATTATGAATAAGCTTTCTTTTGAAGCTCTCCAAAACCTCGCCGAAGAGGTAGCTACTGACGCTCTCCTCGAGCAAGTTTCCGGAGGTACTTCCAACGACTGCCACGACGATGTTATTTACGACGGTGGCACCCTTCCAACAGTAATTGTTACTCCCTAATAACTACTAGTGAAGATGGGTGAAATACACGTTGAAGCGTGTGATTCACCTAAAGATGCAGGATGGCTGTTACAGCAGCCATCCTGCTATTACTACAACTTACGAATAAGCTATAGACGAAGGCTAAAGTTAACAACTTTAGTCGGATTGAATATTATATCTATGACATCAAATGACACTTCAATCCGAATATCATCAGATTTTTCATTAGACAAGAGTGATATTCCTAATAATATCCACAGTATAAGTAATGTGATCAGGGTCTTAATAGTAAAAAGTGCGCCTGAGCTGTATCAGAAATATAGTGACAAGGATGATGCTTTTTTTATGCACCCCCTCCTTTTTGCCCTTTTCAACAATACTGATAAGTCGAATGATTTAAAAAAAGATCTCGCATGCATTCTAGACGGTGATATTGCCACACAGTCCACTGAGTTTGGAGGCATAAAACTGCTGTTGGAAATCCCAGACTACGTAAGGCCATTTTTTTACGAAATATACCGTGGCCATATTAGTAATGAGCATCCTGATTTCTCACTCGCTGAGTATAAATTCGATGCATTCAACTCTGCACTGGAATTGATAAAGGAAACCGTTCCGGCTACTTTTGAACACATAAATTTAAGCAATAAGCTTATTTTTATTCACGACAATCCCAAGATAATCAACTTCGTCACTAAATCATTTCAAGGTTTTTTATCCTTCTGGGTGGTTGACGAAATCAACCGGATTTACTTTGTTGAAGAATTGATACATCAAGGTGGACATAATCTATTAAATCTTCACTTACATAACAAAGCCGACTTTTTTACCTGTAACCCTGATGAAGTGCAAATGAATGAAGTGAACGGCGGAAACGTGGATTACCGTTCTCTGATGTCCGCTTATCATGGACTCTTCACCGTAATTGAAAGAATCAGAGTATTTGAAAAAATAATCCGTAGTGCCCATTTGAGTGAGCAAGAAAGTCACGAACTAGCCGGGCGTTTTGCAGATCAGTTCTTACGATTTGAAAAGCTAAACGTGTTTTCCAAAAACATCTACAATTTCCTAACTCCCAGAGGGGCGGATTTGTACAATGAAATGGTAGACTTCGGAAGGTTGAAATCGAAAGAGTACAAAGATTTCTTGTCTTTATTTGACTTGTCATTCCGAGATATTGATTTCTACTATTCCGAATTCTCTAAACATAATGACATCCAAAAGTACCTTAACTCTGACTTTTATAAAATGTGGCTGAATGAAGATATTTAAGGTTCTTATTTTAATTTTGTGCTGTATTTCGGGCGTCCATACCCAGGACAGTATCGTTATTGCAAACATAACCGCGATCCCACTGCACATTAACAAAGTCTACAAAAATGTTGACGTTGAAATAATAGAAGGGTTTGTTAGTCGGATCTCAGATCACAAAGGTTTTGAAGAAATACCTGATACGTACCTGACGATAGATGGTACTGGGAAATTCTTAATCCCTTCTTTCGGAGACGCTCACGGCCATTTACCGGATAGCAATCGATTAGAATTATATGGATTAATGCAATTGGCTCACGGAGTTACCTCCGTGAGAAGCATGAGAGGGAAAGAATGGCATATTAAACATCGAAATCGCTACTCCCCTACCCCAACCTACTATTTAGGTTCTCCACCTGTATCGAGAAGACAATCATATAGTGCTGAAAAAATCGACAGTCTGGGTAAGATCTACGGCGAGGCTGGATTTGATTTTGTCAAAGTACTCAGTGTTGCTGATAGTTCCACTTTTTATTCATGGGTCAAAAGCTGTCTGGATCATAACCTGTTTCTAGCCGGTCATTGCCCAAGGAATATTGGACCATTTCGTGCTGCAGAAACCATGATGTTTGCTTCGATAGAACATTTATCGGGAGTATTACAAGTTAGCTCCCTCGATGAACTGTATCGGGTGATTGAAATGACTAAAGATAGGAGTGTTTTTCACTGTCCTACCATGGATTGGTATTTTACGGGGCAGGTGATTGAGGACACTCTGGCAAATAAACCAGGACTTCAGTATATCGCTACCGAAAAGCTTAATACCTGGGAAGAAAAAGTTGACGAATACTATAAAGAAAGCACCTCCGAATCACGTGAAACCAGCCGAGCAAAAGAAAAAGCGAATTTTGATGTCCGGTTAGGTTACTTGAAGTTGATTTATGAGAATGGTGGTTTAACTGTTGTAAGTCCTGACGCTTCGGGGATATACGGTGTTCCTGGTTTCGATTATCAAAGAGAGCTTCAACACTTCAGTACAGCTGGAATTCCTCCTCGTGATATTTTGACAGCCGCATCACTCAACTATGCGAAGATGACGGAACGGAAACAGTTTCCATCCTGGGGTACTATAAAGGTAGGCTCCAGGGCCAATCTGCTTATTCTAACAGCCAATCCGCTTGAAAACATCAATGCGGTCGACTATATAGAGACGATTATTATTAGTGGCGAAGTGTTGAGTCGTACATCCATTCTAGAGAAAATGGACCGTCTAAATCAATCTCTCAAGGGTGGGTAAGAATAAATTTAAATTCTTTCGCCAGATCGACCAAAAAGATTGTGGGCCAACTTGCTTGAGGATGGTTGCCATGTACCACGGCAAAAGATACTCTCGTGAATACTTGAGGAGTTTAACCTCGATATCAAAAGTAGGGGTTACGCTAGCGGGTATCGCAGAAGCAGCTGAGAAAATTGGCTTTCGTACTCTAGGGATTAAGGTTAAGCCGGAGATACTTTTAGAACAAATTCCTACTCCTTTTATATTACCATGGCGTCAAAGACATTTTGTAACCTTTCTGGGTGTTAAGAAAGGGGTGATTAGCGTAGCAGACCCTGCCTTTGGGATCATCAAATATAGTAAAGAGGAATTTTTGAATGGATGGCTTAACGATCAGCAGATGCAGTCTAACTACGTATTGGTGTTGGATCCTACCCCTGATTTTTATGTAAATGAAGAAGACAAAAACGCCAACAGGAAAGTAGGGTTCAGGTTTTTATTACCGTATTTTCGACCACACGGTAAAATTATTTTTCAGATTTTACTGGGACTGACGCTTGGGTTGATTCTTCAATTCTCCCTTCCTTTTTTGATGCAATCGATTGTGGATTACGGGGTCAATTTTCAGGACATTGGGTTCATCTACGTGATTTTGATTGCTCAGGTAGTCTTATTTCTCTCCGCTACTTCCGTAAGAATAATCCGGGACTGGTTGATCCTCCATATGTCGAGCAGAATCAACATTAAAATGGTTTCGGATTTTTTAATGAAAATTCTCAATCTACCCCTCAGTTACTTTGAGACCAGAAATATGGGAGAACACATGCAAAGGATCAGGGACCACTCCCGGGTTCAGGCGTTTCTGTCCGCGACAACTCTGACTACTGCTTTTTCATTTATCACTTTAATAGTATTCTCTTTAATCCTCCTGTATTACAGTCTTCCGATATTCCTCATTTTCGCTTCCGGTTCTGTTCTATTCGTTTTGTGGTCTCTCTATTTTTTACGCCAAAGGGAAATACTGGACTTCAAGCGTTTTGATAAGTTGGCCGAAAATGATTCTTCCCTGGTCGAGATCATTAATGGCGTATACGAGATAAAGATTAATAATTCTAAGTTCAAACAGCGCTGGAAATGGGAAAGTATCCAGGTAGAACTTTTTAAACTGTCTCTTAAGAGCCTGGGGCTGTCACAATCTCAGACGATTGGCGCATCGGTCATAAACGAGCTGAAAAACATCGTGATTACATTCGTCGCTGCTACTTCGGTAGTCAAGGGAAATATCACTTTGGGCATGATGATCTCAATTCAGTACATCATTGGCCAGCTAAACATCCCTTTAAGTAATTTCATCGTTTTTCTGCAGGCTGGTCAAGATGCTTTAATAAGTTTGGAGCGCTTATCTCAGGTACATGAGCAAAAATTGGAGGACGAAGGAAAAGCCTTCAGTAACGATTTCCTAGACCGAAAAGATCGTAACATCTATCTGAATGAGCTATCCTTTCAGTACGGAGGGAAGTCTTCGCCAATGGTTCTAAAAAACATCAATTTAACTATCCCCTTTGGAAAAACGACGGCAATTGTCGGTGCGAGTGGAAGTGGGAAAACGACCCTGTTAAAGTTACTATTACAGTTCGTTCATCCCACCGAGGGGGAATTAAAATTGGGAAGCCAGCCATTTGAATCCATGAATACAGAAGAGTGGCGCAAACAATGTGGTGCGGTGCTCCAGAAAGGATACTTGTTCAATGATACTATTGGTGATAACATTGCTGAATCCGAACAATCGGGTATTATCGATTTGGACAAGTTGAAAACTGCAGCTTATGTTGCTAATATTGAGGATTATATCGAGAAATCACCTAGCGGTTATAATACCTTGGTTGGGCATTCTGGTGTCAGGCTCAGCGGAGGGCAGGAACAAAGAATTTACATTTCCAGAGCAATATACAAGGATCCCTCGTACTTTTTCTTTGATGAGGCGACTTCCGCTCTGGACGCAAACAATGAGCGCGTGATTGTAGAGCGGATGAATGATTACCTGACTGACAAAACAGTTGTAGTGATTGCACATCGCTTGAGTACAGTAAAGCACGCTGATCAAATCGTTGTCTTACACGAAGGAGAGATAGTGGAGGTCGGAAATCACGATCAGTTGACCGAAAATCAGAGCTTTTACTATGAACTGGTGAAAAACCAGTTGGAATTGGGAAGTTAATCGATTCGTATGGATAAGAAATCAAAAATAGAAGAAGTAAATATTTATTCGGATACTGTAAATGAAGTACTATCCACTCCTCCACCTCTCCTACTGAGTTCTGGCAATTATTTGATATTGGCTGTCTTAATCATTTTCGTTGCCCTTGGGCTACTGATCAGATTTCCCGACGTCGTACCCGCAAGTGGAATAGTGACAACTGCAAATTCCCCACTGACGTTGGTCGCACAATCATCTGGCAGGATTCAGTACGTCACTGAATTGGATAATTCTCTCATTGACAGCAATTCGATTATTTGTGTTATTTCTTCTGACGAGGATTACCGGGATATTCAGGTATTGAAAAGATTGTTATCGAAATTGGTAAGGAATGAGCAGGAAGCCGCAGACTCTCTCTTACAGTTTATTCCCGGAAGTAAAGTGGGGCCGATGGCCATGAATTCTGCTCGTCTTCAAACACTGATTCAACGCAGGATAGCACATGGGCTAGAATATACCGTTGATGCCCAAATTAACTTATTAAACCAGCAAATTGAAGAGTATAGAAAGGCTTTGAAAACGCGTGAACTTGAAAGAAAACTGGCGATCGAGAGAATAGATTTACTGGAAGTTGAAAACCAAAGGTCTAAATCTCTATTGAAAGATAAGGTGATTTCAGCTAGAGAGGCGGAAAGGGCTGAGTACGAGCTTTCTATAGAGAAATCGCAATTTTCAAACATTAATAGTGATGTTCAAAACATATACGTGGGAATCAGAAGCGTAGAGAATCAAATAGCTCAACTAAGTTCGGGCGAAAGCAGGAGCTTCAAGGATATCGAACTGGCGATCAGTGAGGTTGTCAATCAACTGCTGGCTGAAATTAAAGTTTGGAATGCGGCGCATATGATCATCGCGCCTTTCTCAGGCATTTTAACCAGAAAAATCAGACTAGAAAAAAACCAGCACGTAAATGAAATTGATGAGCTCTTTACGCTAAGTCCCGAGAACAGCCAATACGTTATCAAAGGAATTCTTCCATTCAATAAATCGGGCTTGGTAGAAATTGGACAAAAGGTGATTGTAAAACTTCAACAGTTTCCATACCGAGAGTACGGGGTCATGAATGCCAGGATAGATGATATCTCCTATACTCCTTCTGACCAGGGGTACCTGTTTACGGCACAGTTGGAAAATGGAAACACAACGGAATATGGCAAAAAACTCGAATTCCGGCCCGAAATGCCAGCCAGCCTTGAAGTTGTGTTGGAGGATGCCAGTTTGATGGAAAGAATTTTCTACGAGATACGCAGCATATTTTCGGGGTGATAGCCTATCGATTATTCTTTAATTAATTAAGAGCAAGATGACTTTCAAGATATTGTCCGCTACTTTAATACTGTTCGCATTTAATGCCTGTATACTAAGGTCTAAAGCGAAAATGGAAAAATTTCCTCTCTTCATCAACGAAGGGAGGTTAAACACTACATGGCAAGTCGACAGTCATTTAAAAGCAAACGTATTCCTAGAGAGCGGATTTCCTGAAATTATCTTCGATAATGATTTAGCAGATGCTTTGTTATCAAGCAATAGCAAACTTGTAAGAACAGCGTCAGAGGCTTCGGTAAATACTTGGGGGACAACTGAAAACCTTCCGGTAGTTTATAAGATTTCCGGCGAGATGAATCTGTATGGCAACTTACGGCAAATAAACGCTTTGGTAGTTGACCTGAGTGAGCATGAAGTTTGGGCTGGTTACGACATCATTTTTCCAATTAGGTCATTCAATGTGCCAACCGCGATCAATTTTGCGGATTCTTTAATTGAAATCGGTGATGGTGTTATAGACAACTTAATTTCCTACGAAAAGTATGAGGCTGATTTCGATAAAGAGGTCAATGGACTGTTCGCCGTATTGTCCCTTGTCGTATATGACAGCCTAAACGTAGCGGATACTATCAGCGGGAATTTTCTTTTTGACCTGGGGGCCTCCAATGCTGTTTATCTCAATCGAGAAAAACGGGAAGTTGAATTTTTCTTAAAGAAAACCAAAAGAATGCATCTTGATTCTTCAAGATTCACGGCTTTACCAGCGCAGAGAATGGCCATCATTATGCCTGAAAAATTTAAGCTCGGTAGTATTGATGTAGAGGATCAATTCATAGTTGTCATGGATATGGGATCCGAAAACTCATCACAGCAATACATCGGGGCGATTGGAAATTCCCTGTTAAAAGACCGTCGAATAGTCTTCGATTTTAATCGTGAAGAGGTTTATCTTAAGGTAATACGTTAGAATTCATTACAAAGTGTAATCGATTTCACACAAGATGATATACTCCCTTCGGGCACAAGAGGTGAAAATTTGACGAGCTGATTTTTTCGGCTGGCAAACTGGCGAGATGAAGGCATAGCCATAGCTACGGCAAGACTCGGCGGTGAAGTCAGGCGGAAAAAGCGGCCATCAAAAATCACCTGGTGTGCCCGAGGGCAGTATAGCATAACAATTTTGGTGGAGGTGAATACTAGTCGTTCAAAAATGTAATTTTGTACATTATTATTGATCCCTGAACGGAGTCTGTTCTTATTTGCCTTTCATATTCTTTACTTGCACTTGCTTCGCGCATAACTTATGTAGCAGGGCAGATATAAGCGACGACAACAAGTAATTCAGAAACCACCAAAATCCATGCCTTCCAAACAAAAAGTACGTCGTCTTGCAGCCGTGATGTTTACCGACATTGTGGGCTATACCGCTCTGATGCAAGCTGACGAACAAAAGGCCGCAGCCCAGCGGGAGCAACATCGTCAGGTCTTTGAAGCCACCCATGGACAACATAACGGGGAGATTCTTCAGTATTTTGGCGATGGCACCCTCAGTATCTTTGCCAGCGGGGTGAAAGCTGTCTCCTGCGCCATTGCCATCCAACGGGCCTTAAATGTTGCCGATGGTATTCCTTTGCGAATTGGTCTGCATATTGGCGACATCGTTTTTGACGGTACGGACATTTATGGTGACGGGGTAAACGTTGCCGCCAGAGTTGAAAGTATGGGGGTGGCCGGCGGCGTGTTAATCTCTGAGAAACTGAACGATGAACTACTCAATCAGCAGCACTTAACAACTACTTCGCTGGGCCTTTTTTACCTCAAAAACGTCGCACAACCGCTGGCTGTTTATGCGGTTACCAATACCGGGCTGGTGGTGCCGCAGCGCCACGAATTGCGCGGCAAGCAGGCAGTTGCCGAGCATACGGTAGCAGTGCTGCCCTTCGTAAATCGTAGCGCCAACCAGGACGCAGAATACCTGAGTGACGGTATGACCGAGGAGGTCATCAACGCCTTGTCTACCATTGAGCCGCTCAAGGTCACCTCGCGTACCTCATCCTTTTTCTATAAGCATAAGCAAATCCCCTTGCCACAAATCGGTCAGGAACTAAAGGTGGCCCACATTGTAGAAGGGAGTATCCGGTTAGCGGCCGATAAAATGCGAATTACGATGACCTTAGTAGACGTGCGGGAGGACGTTCCGCTCTGGTCGCAAACGCTGGATCGCTCCCTCGAAAATATCTTTGCCGTACAGGATGAGGTGAGTTTACTGGTGGCCGATCGCCTGCGGGAGCACATCGGGCATTTTGATATCAATGATCAGTTGGTGCCCCCGCAACCAGTCAGCGTAGATAATTACAGGCGCTATCTCAAAGGACGTTACCATGTCTTAAAAATGAGTGCTCCGGAGATCGAGCGGGGGATGTCCATTTTTACGGAAATCGTTGCCGACCAACCGGAATTTCCGTTGGCGCACCTCGGGCTTCACCTCAGCTACACATTGCTGGCAACCCTGGGAATGATGCCCGCTGCCGAGGCTTTCGTTGCCGGGCAGCCTTATCTCGCAAAAGCGATCGAACTAGACGATAGCCTGCCGGAAGTACAATTGCATTTATCCTACCATAGTCTGCTAATAGACTGGGATCTACCCGCTACCTACGAGCACTTGCGCAAGTCATTTGAGCAGCGGCCTTCGGTAGAATACTATCAATCGATGGCTTCCACGCTGGTCGTGGAAGGTAAGTTACAAGCCGCGCATAACTACATCGATACTGCGCTACAACTCGATCCGTTCTCATCCATCAACTACCATCTCAAAGGCTATCTTTTCTTTATTCAGGAACAATATGTTCCCGCCATCCGGTACTTTAAGAAAAGCATGGAACTGAAGCCGGATAGTCACGTCTCGCTACCGGAACTCGGCCAGTCTTTGATTCTGTCCGGTCAGCACCAACGAGCGCTGGATTTCTTCCGGAAACTGCCGGTATCTGACGATGATCTGCTGAAGATAGGCGGGACGGCCATGGTGTACGCGGTGACCGATCCTGACCAGGCCGGTGCAGGAATGAAACTACTGGAGCAAGGATTGGAAGGCCCGCAAATGGATCGTGCGCTTGATCTGCTTATTCTCTGTCATACCTTACTCGGTAATCATGAAAAAGCACTTCAGTTGCTAGCGCGAGGAATTGAATTACGGTTACCGTTGGTTGTGTATACACAAATCGGCCCGATTCTGAAGCCTCTGCGAAAGCTCCCGGCGTTTCAGGAACTCTCCAGTCGGATATTTAGTAAATCACCCTTTACGGAACTCCCTAAAAGGAAGTACAAAAAGGCCCTCCTGTCTCCCGAAGAAATTGACCAGTATAAGAGTAAGCTGACCCGGATAATGGAGCAGGAAGAACTCTTTTTGAACCCTGATTTGAGTTTGCGGGGTCTGGCTGAGCAATTGGAGTTACTGCCCAACTACCTGTCCCAATTAATCAATGAGGGCTTCGGGCAGAACTTTTCGGAGTACGTCAATACTTACCGGGTTCGGTTCTTTCAGGACAAAGTGGTCGACCCGGATTTTCAGCGCCTGACCTTACTGGGGCTCGCGCTGGAGAGTGGATTTAACTCTAAAACCTCTTTTAATACATTCTTTAAAAAAATGACGGGGATCACCCCGGCGGCATACCGTAAGCAACGGTTGAAGTAATTGGTTCGGGTTTATAAATACGAACGACGCGCTTAAGAATGGGGCCGTGCTTTGTAGTACAAATCCAAAGCACTAAGACATGACTAAGAGTATGATGCAAGCCGCCGTCCTCACCCGCTACGGCGGACCCGGAAAAATTGAGATTGCCACTATCGAGCGCCCTAAGCCGAAGGCTAACGAGGTACTGGTTAAGGTCTATGCTACCCCGGTGACGGCCGCTGATACAATGATGCGGCGCGCTGATCCGGCCATTTCACGGCTTTTCCTGGGCTTTACCAGGCCGCGTAATAACGTAATGGGTACAGGCTTTGCCGGCAAGGTGGTCGGTATTGGGGCGGAAGTAGAGGACTTTGCCGTTGGTGACCGGGTCTTTGGCGAGAGTGGCCTTGGCTTTGCGGCCAACGCGGAGTACGTCTGCGTGGCAGCAGATGGAGTAATTGATTGGGTTCCGATAGCCCTCTCGTACGTAGATGCAGCTACACTGTGTGACGGGCCACTTACGTCCTATCATTTCTTAAAGACGCTGGCCAATGTCCAAGCCGGTCAATCGGTGCTGGTTATTGGTGCTTCCGGTAGCCTGGGGACGGCAGCCGTGCAGCTGGCACATGCCTTCGGTGCCCGGGTAACGGGAGTGTGTAGTAGCCGCAACGTGGAGTTGGTGAAATCTTTAGGCGCGTCCAACGTAATCGACTACACCAAGACCGACTTCACCCAAGAGCAGGAAACCTACGACCTGATTTTCGATACAATTGGCAATACTTCTTACGGAAAGTGCAGGCATTTGCTTACCGAAACAGGAATTTACACCACGCCGGTACTGAAATTTTCGGTATTGCTGGATATGCTTCGTACCCGCCTTTTCTCTTCACAGCGCGTAAAGTTTGCCCCGGCAGGATTATTGCCGCCGGAGAAGTTACGGGCATACCTCGACGAGATCACCCAACTGATCACCCAGGGATCCTTGCGTATGGTCATCGACCAGCAATACCCTCTGGAAGATGTGGTTGCGGCACATAGATACGTGGATAGCGGGAGAAAGCGAGGCAACGTAGTGTTGGTGCCTCGCGCTGCTCAGGGGCACTCCAGGCGTGAAAATAAAAAGGTGAGCGGAAAGAAAGAATCAGTTCAATCCAAAACAGTTTAAAATGAAATTTCGACTAGTGGTATTTTCAATGTTTGCATTATTGACTGCTTGTAGTAGTCCGGAAAAACCTCATGTTGCCCATCAACCCACTTTAGCTGATTACCAGGCTGGTGAAAAGTGGATCTGGAAATACAAAGGGGTAACGACGGAAGGGGAAGTCCGCTCTGATGGAGTGGACAAAAGGGAAATAGTCATTACTGATGGAGTTTTAGGTATGACTATCGGGAAAGACACCGTCCCCGTTACTGATATTGTAAAGAAAGACGTAAGCAAAACACCTAAATACGCCTGGCCCTTGCAAGTAGGCAAAAAATGGAAATACGAAAACAACTGGACAAGTCAGGATGGTACCACCGGAAGTCAAAGTCAAAATGCCGAGATAGTATCCTATCAAAAAGAAAAAGTAGCAGCAGGTACGTTTATGGCCTATACGATTAAGTACACTGGTAAAGCAACTAATTCCAGAGGGTACAATGCAAACGAAGAGGAAGTTTGGCTTTATGCTCCTGCCGTGAAAAATTTTATAAAACTCACTCAATCTCAAGGTGAGTTTCTATACGTAGAGGAGTTGATCGAATATTCAAGACCTGAATGACCTTCCGCCCGTAGGCAAAAGCTTTTACTACACCTTGCTACTTTGTTAGTCCAAATTATTTCATTATTGCTAGCAAAGTAGCAAGGTGTATAGTAGAGGCAAATAAATATTACAGAATAACGATGTATCAGTGTAACATCCTCTTCTGTCGTTGCATAAATGGATAAACAGTCCATTTATGCAACGAGTACTACCTCTATTCATAGCCCTTTTTTCTCTGGCCGTCCTCAATGCCCAGGTCGGCATAAACAATCCCGACCCGGAACAGTCCCTGGACGTGAATGGAAAAGTCAAACTGAGCGATGACGCTACCCCTCCTACCGACGGCACTATCCGCTACGATGCTTCCAGCGAGGCTTTTGAAGGCTACGCCGGCGGGCAATGGCAGGCATTCAATGAGAACTCGATCCCGGAGGACGTAGAGGAAATCGTAGTATACGCTTTCAACTTACCGCCCGCTGCCGGATCTGATGTAACCGCTAACTGGACGGCCGATGTGGAAGTGATTAATCCCGAAACTGGCACTTTTACCAATGTGCCGGTTCCTGAGGGCAAGATCTTCGTGGTCGACCACATCACAGTAACCGGACGTGACGCCCAGCCTGATGAATTCTTTTACGTCGGTATCGCTGGAGGAAATACTAATGGATTTGATGTATTAACGATCAGAAATCCACGGATTTACATCTCAGGGAACACCAGTACCGGCAGCCAGGAATTAGTAGCCGGCCGTGCCCCTTTGCTGATCGTCCGGGCCGAAGATCAGGTAGTATTTTATAATTCGAATAATTCTCAGACAAACGTTAGAATTGTGCTCCATGGCTTTTACATCAACCAGGGAAGTTTAGAAGAATTTTATGGGTACTAATTTAATATCCAAGTTCCATATCGTTTTGATCACTTCACAAACAAACTACTTATGAAAGCCCTGACTTTACTTTTATTCACTTGCTCCTTTTGTGTTGCCTCTCCCCTATTCGCTCAACTCACGGTCACTGGCAATGGTCAGTCGGTAACTCTGGCCGAAGGTGCACGGTTAGATGCTGCGGCGGTAATAATCTTTAACGGTGCTACCGTACAAATGACTGGTGACAACACAAGATTGGACGCAGTGAATCTGTCCATGGGTACCAACGGGCAGTTGATCATAAGCGGAAACAACGGCGATGTTCAGGTAGAAGATGGGTTGGGAATCAATAATGACGGTGTACTAAATGTAACGGGTAGCAACGCTTTTATTGCCAGCGACCTCACGATCATTCAAAACGGAGGTATGCTAACGATGAGCGGGCTGAATAATCAGTTATACTCCTTTGATGATTTCATCATTCAGGATGGGGGAAAATTCACCACCCGAGGATACGTCGAAGCCACAGAAGTAAACTGGAATGGCGAAGTCATCTTTCTCCTCGCCGGCAATGCCGCCACCGGCGACTACGGGCAGATGTATTCCGAAAATTCCCCCATTAATGTCAATGGCTCCATTGAAGGACAGCTCTATAACGGCTACGAGCCGGTGACGGAACAGACTTATCGACTAATTGATTTGGACCTTAGTTTTGACCAGTCTGGCTTTGCCGAGGTCGTGCCCGGCCCGGGTTGGTCTTTTGACGTAGAGCAGAATTACGCGGATCTGATCTTCGACCCGAATATTCTCCCCGTTGAATGGCTTGTGTTCACCGGTCGCTGGCGTGGAACGGACGCGGTGCAACTCGACTGGCGTACGGCCACCGAAAGCGGCAGTGATTATTTCGGGGTCGAACGCCAGAATCAGCGGGGAAATTGGGACCAGATTGGTACCGTGGCCGCAGCCGGCAATAGCATGAATATCAGCGATTACGACTTTCTGGATAACCAGCCTGGTCCTGCCGACCCACTACTATATCGCTTACGCCAGGTAGATCTGGATGGGGCGATCTCCTATTCACCCATCGTTGCGCTGGAACGAAATGGGTTGTCAGAACCCCCTACCCTATTTCCGAATCCCGCTACTAACCATGTTTTTATCAGTGGGTTTTCTGCGGGTAATTATTCAATCACCGATGCGGCTGGCCGGAAAGTAAGTAGCGGAATGATATTGGGAACCGAAGCTCAACGAATTGAATTACCTGCAAATTTACCCATAGGTGTTTATTCACTGCGTTCGGAGTACGGTAAGACAATCACTTTTGAGGTAGTCCGCTAAGGTCGGACTAAGCTCTATTATTATTAATTGCTGTATCGTACTACTAAAGCAATCAGGCTAAGCCTGCTCCAGCCGAATAATGACGTGATTTACTCGAGTAGGTATAACTACCTGCCAACCAAGTATATCTACCTGTTTTTTATACATATGTGAAAATTTAAGCAGTAATCTGGATATATTTAGGGACTTCTATAACACCTCTTTTTAACTACCCATAGAGATGAAAAAGTCCTGGCTTGTAGCCACTATGATCTTTCTGTTGATCATAGTGATGAGTAATTGTGATCAAACTTCAGACCCGAATGTTGACGTCACAGAGACGGAGTTGACGGAAACAGAAACCGATGATCAGCACAACTATTTTCCTGAGCCGGACAAGTATCCCGACTTTGGCTACATGATTTCCGCCGAAGATCTTGCCAAAGATTACCCTGACGCGGAAGTATTCAAACTGAGTCAGGACTACCCTGCTCAAAAGCCGGGCGATGACCAGATTCCAGATTTTTTTGATATCGACTTCACCGACGACGCTCACTGGCGTGAGTACATCGATGCCGTTCGCGACTACTGTTTCGAAGGTATGATGGCCGCCGGATTTGATGCCAATAAAAACCAGGAACGTAACTGGTATCACATGCCCTTCATGCACTGGGGGCCACAGGGTACGGAAGGTTTCAGTGGGTTAGCGAAAGAAGCTCAGATTAGCCCCTATCAACTTACACCCGCCCAAAAAGGCAGTCACCAGACTTATGCACTGGGCTATTACAATGAGTTTGCCGGTTATACCCTCCACGAGATGTGGGGCGACCCGCGCAATCCCAATCCTCAGGCAACATCCGCACTCGCGGGCGGCGGCGGCGGGTTTCCGGTCGGTACGGTGATCTTTAAACTGCTTTATACCGATGCCGATGAAACCGAAGTGGATTACCTGACCAACCCCTATACGATCAAAGGCTACGTGACCGATGTATGGGACAGCGATAACCGGGTCGTAAAGAATATGCAACTCATCCAGATGGATTTCATGGTTCGTGATCCCCGTGCGGATGCATTCGGCACCGGCTGGGTCTTCGGCACCTTCTGCTACAATGGTAAACTGAATGACGGAAAGACCGGTGTTGAGCGCGTAAAGAACCTGGTTCCCGTAGGTATTCAATACGGCAACGATCCGGACGTCACCACTAACAAGATTACGGCTTACCCGCCACTGGAAACCTGGATCAATCCGGAATTAAAGGAAACCAAGATCAACGCCAATGCTGACGAACTGCCTCCACAGCATCTTGGTTGGGGCGGTCGTTTAGATGGGCCGGTAGACCTGAATACGGCATCCTGTATGTCCTGCCACGCTACCGCCGGCTTCCCGCAGAGTACCGCAGCACTGGTGCCCAAGGAAGCCTTTATCGGCGATCGCAACGCCCAGGGAAGCATTACTAAACTCACCAATGTAGATGCTCCCGAATGGAAAAAATATTACACGAATATCAAGTGTGGTACGCCTTACGACGTAGATGCAATCTCCTGTGACTTTTCCCTCCAGGTTTCACTGGCCCTGGGTTATTACTACGACTGGAAGGTAAACGAGGACGGTAAGACCTATGCCGACTACCAAAAATCCGGATCTACTCCGGATGATGACAATCACCCGGAGGTTGCTCACCGCGGGGCGGACGCACATTTAGAGGCTCATAACCTGAAGAAGTAATGAGTCAGTATCTAAAACCACAAACCAAAAAACTTCAGGATAAGATTGATCATATCGTGGTCGTCATGCTGGAGAATCGTTCCTTCGACAACCTCCTCGGTTGGTTATACGAAGATGGCGTACCCAATGGCCAGGAATTTGAAGGCCTGAACTGGAATATCTGGAACCCGCTGGATAACATTGATGCAGACGGTATCCCTTTTCAGGAGAAAGTAAGGATTGAAAAGAACGGTATGACCAAAAAGAAATACGGTCGCATCATTCCGAATCCGGTCAACTTTTGCCTACCCGACCCTGACCCGGGTGAAGGATTCAAGGATACCAACGATCAGCTTTTTTCCAATTACGAAGTTGCCGCAGCATATCCACCCGAGCCAACGATGATGGGTTTCGTGAACAATTACCAGAAGGCGATGCTTTATGGAGCCTATTCGTTCGGTGACGACCCTACCAATCCACGGGCGATTATGAAATGCTTCACGCCGGAGCAAACGCCGGTATTGAGTGGCTTGGCCCAGGGCTTCGCGGTATGTGACCATTACCACGCCAGTATTCCGAGTCAAACCTTGCCGAATCGTTCTTTCGTACACGCCGCTACCTCGGATGGCCACGTAAATAACCGTCCGGACATTACCACCAATGCCCGAACTGTTTTCAATCAGATTCAGGACGCCATCGATAAAGATGGCCGCAGTGACCTTAGCTGGATGATCTGCGGTGATAATGTAATGCCCAGTGGTCGTAAAGGGAAAGCGGATGCCGCGGGTGCTTTCCCCGGTCATCATTTCTCACTGACCCGCCTGTGCATGGCCCAATTGCACGATCAGAAATTCGACAATAACTTCGGTACGATTGCTGACTTTAAGGACCGCTGCAAAACCGGCAATCTGGCCAGCTACACTTTCATCGAGCCTACTTACGGTGGTCCTGGACAAAACGACCAGCATCCGCCGGCAGACATCCGCCCGGGAGAGCAATTTATGGCTGACTTATACAATGCCATCCGAAATTCCCCAAAGGTAAACGAGACGCTTTTCGTGATCACTTACGATGAGCACGGTGGATGTTTCGACCACGTACCACCACCCAAGGCCACCGTACCGGTTCCCGGTCAAGTGGGGCAGGATGGTTTCACCTTCAATCGGTTCGGCGTCAGAGTTCCCTGCGTAGTGACCAATCCCTACATTCCGGCGGGTATGGTGGCTCGTCCCAGTGGATACGTGCCCTATGATCATACATCCATCATCAAGACTATACAAACTTGCTTCTCTCTGGAAGGACACCTGACCGAGCGGGATAAAGCAGCTCCCGATCTGTCTGGCCTGCTTACCCTGGATGATCCCCGTACCGACTTACCGGCTATTCAGGCCCCAAGTTGGGATACCGAGATTGATGAAGATCACGAAAGCGATCTCCATAGGCTGATGCTTAAACTGACTGAAGCAGTCACCGGCAAGAAAAAGCCAGCCGACGAAAATCTGCTCACTTTCGTCCAGGAGGGCTATAACGCTACTTTCCGACAAAAGAAGTCTTCCGGCAAATCCAAAACTAAAAGCAAATCCTCCCCTACTCTTCATAAAGCCTAACGCCCGTTTTTCATGGATAACCAAATAAGCTTTTTCCTGAATGGCCAGCCAGTAACTATTCAGAACCCGGATCCTGAGTTATTACTGATAGATTATCTGCGCGATCCCGAAGTCGGGCTTACCGGAGCTAAGAAAGGATGCGGCCAGGGGGGCTGTGGCGCCTGTACGGTTATCCTGTCCGATTGGGACGAGGAAAACGAGGAAGCTACTCACCGGTCCATCAATTCTTGTCTACGGCCGGTGTGCAGCCTGGGTGGACTATCGATTACAACCATTGAAGGAACCGGAGCCGTAGGTAGCACGAGCCAGCAGTACGCCAAGTTCAACCCAACTTTCTCCCGGGGAGGAGCCAAACTTACGGAACTCGAGCCATCACCGGAATGGTTAAAAACCCGCAAGGAACTCCAGGCATTTCGGGCGAATAAAGTGGAAAAAGCAGTTAGTCAGCTAAAATCGCTTCAGCGGTTGCATACGAAAGATCGGGCCCACCGTACCGAAGTGAAAAATGACCGGCTTCCCGGACAAACCCAGCCGGATAAACACGATGGGATGAATCCGGTGGCTCACCGTCTGGCCATCAATAATGGTACTCAATGCGGCTATTGTACCACGGGATTCGTGATGAACATGAGTGCCTTTCTGGCCGCCAATCCGTCGCCGACCAAGCAAGAGATCGAGGACATTTTTGATGGGAATATCTGTCGCTGCACTGGCTATCGCAGCATTTTGACGGGAATGAAGACCTTTGCGTCCGACCTCACCGAAAAGGATATTGATAATCGAATGATCTGTGAGACGGAAGACAAGTGTGAGCAAGTACTCGTCAATACCAAAGTCAACATCCCCTTCCCCGCGGAAGCTCAATCTTTGCCTACCCCCACCCGTGTAGAAAGAAACGGTAAAAACTGGTACACTCCCCTGTCCATAGAAGAGTTACAGGAAATTTTTGCTTATCACGCCGGCGAAAATATTCGTCCACTTTTTGGCAATACATCGTTTGGCGTCTATGCGGATGAAGTATCGGCAGCTACCGTACACGTAGACCTGAAGTTACTCTGGGAATTAAGGGGGATCAATAAGGATAAAGAAGGAATACGAGCCGGAAGCCTGACTACCTATTCCGAATTGCTCGATTATTTTGTGACTAACAAAGTAGCAGAGTCTTCCAACCACGCGGCACTGAATTTCATGGCCCGGCGGACGGCCGGAATGATCGTACGCAACGCCGGCTCCATTGGCGGAAACACCATGCTGACCTTAAAGCATATTCACGCCGGAGAACCCTTCCCTTCGGATCTTTTGACTGCCCTCACCGCTACCCGGTGTAAAATCGAGTACCTGATCATTTCTACCGGCGATCGCTACGAAGCCACGGTCGAGGAATTGGTAGCCGGTATTCTGGATCAACCCGAGCTGGTGCACGATATCTTATTGCTAACCTATCACTTCCCGGCCTCGGCGAAAAACGAGATCGCACTGGCACAGAAAGTTGCGCTCCGGCAAGTAAATTCTCACTCTATCGTAAACTGTACGACTCGCTATGCCCTGGGCAAGGGCAATTCAATATCAGAAGTAGAGATCGTATTCGGAGGCATCGCGCCCTTCCCCTGGCGAGCTTCGATGACTGAAAAGCTGTTAAAAGGTCAGCAACTGAGTATGGATCTGGTTGCTCAGGCTCTCAGGACACTCTCTAATGAAGTGACCAGAGAACAGGAACGCTGGTCAGAAAGGCTTGCCGGCCTCCCCTCGGAGGGTTTAGAAAACGGATACCGTCTGACTCTCGCCAAGTCTTTCCTCTACAAGTCCATCGTCAATGCGCTGGAAAAGGTCCAGCCTAAAGCAATTTCCGCCGAGATCAAAAGCAGCGGTCAGGTCAAATGGGGTAACTGGGGAGTGACCTCTGGACAACAGTTCTTCGAAGACCAGAAATGGCGGGCACCCGTTGCTCGGCCCATCATTAAACTGATGGCTTTTCATCAGGCTATGGGGCAGGTGCATTATACCCACGAGATCGAACTGCCGCCCTTAGGAAAGAATGCGGCTTTTATCCAGAGTCGGCGTGCGCTGGCCAACTTTCATTTCATCGTCCCCGGCAGGAAATCCAAGGTCAACAGTGATCGTCTGAGGCTTCATCTCGCCCAGGAGTTCGCTGGCTTTTACGAGTTGATTACCAGCGAAGATATCCCGAAAGGGGGGGTGAATTACCAGGGAATGGGCGGAGACCAGCCGCTTTTTGCTGTAGACCGAGTAAATTACGCCGGGCAAGTAATCGCCATGGTGATTGCCGATAGCGAGCAGGAAGCCATCCGGATTGCCGAATACGCTTCAGACAATTGCGTGGGCTACGATACCGTTAAGCTACCGAAAGGTAAAGGCGGTAAAAAAGCATGGGGTAAGGAGTGGACCGAACCTATCCTGAGTATCGACAAAGCAATCGAGCGTAAGAGTATCTTCCCGGATGCGCCAAAGAGCGCTGCTTTCGTAAGCCACATCTGGAAAATTACCCGCCCGGGCAGCGATCTGAGCTGGTCTGACCAGGCCAGAGACGTGCTTGACAAAAAAAGTAAGAAGGAAACTAAGCAGATCGACCAGCGTAACGTGATCCGTGTAACCAACAACCAGGTAGCCGGTGGGCAGATCCATTTTTACATGGAAACCCAGTCTTGCGTCGCTTATCCCGAAGACGGTGATCGGATGATCGTTCACCCATCCTCGCAGAGCCCCAATGCCATGCACCAGACCGCAGCGATGGCCATCGGATCTGAGCACAATAAGATCGATGTGGCGATCCGTCAATTAGGCGGAGGCTACGGAGGGAAAACGGAACAGACCCGCTTTGTTATCGGTCCCACTGCGGTGGCGGCAAAAGTATTGAACATCCCGATTCGTTTGGCAATGAAAAGGGAACACGATTCCGAAATGATCGGTAAGCGCCACGCCTATTACGGCAACTACCAGGTCGCCGTAGACCCCGGAAAATTCAATGAAACGGATCGGGGGTTGATCAGAGGACTCGACATTCAGCTTTACGGTGACGGCGGAGCTTTCTATGATTGCTCTTTCGTAGTGTCAAATTGTATCCAGTTGAGGCTGGACAATGCCTACAACATCAAGAATTTCAACACCCAACTTGATGTATGCCGTACCAATACCGCACCCAATACCGCCATGCGTGCCTTCGGAGACGTTCAGGGTAAACTCATCCTGGAGAATGCTATCGACGATGCCGCTTACGCCGTAGACATGGACCCTTACGAATTACGTAAGCGAAATATGTACTACCGGGGAGACGTCACTCCCTTTGGGCAAGCACTTTCTTACTGCTACATGCGTGACGTCTGGGATTACTGCCTGGAAAAAAGTAACTACTCGAAAAAGGTAGATGACGTAGCCGAATTCAACAAGGCAAACAAGTGGACCAAACGTGGTGTCTATATGCTCCCCGTAAAATATGGCTCCGGATATAACCTGAAAATGATCGAGCAGGCTACGGCCATGGTGTCTATCTACAGTGGTGATGGTTCCGTGGTGATCAATCAGGGGGCCATCGATATGGGGCAGGGTGCGCATACCCAGATCGAACAGATCGCTGCCTACGTTTTAAACGTGCCGATGGAAATGATCCAGGTACTGACCGCCCGCACCAGCAGCATACCTAATCCTACCAGTACCGGAGGTTCTACCGGTACTGCCTACCACGGGGAAGCCGTTAAGCAAGCCTGTGAGGTCATGAGGGCCAGGCTCCTGGAGTTCGGACAAAGCCTGCTACGGGACAACGGACAGGAATGGTGCGTCAAACAGGGCATTAACTACTGGGATTTCCCGAATGGCTGGGCTGCTGAGGTAGAATTGACACCAGATCATCCTACTCTAATCTGGCAACACCTGATTACGCTAGCCTATCAATATCGAATTGAATTGGTATCAACTTTCAATGCCAAAATTACGGGAGGCAGCACGCCGGTTCCGGTAATGACCTTTAAGCAAGCTGATGAACAGCCCCAAATTCCCTTCATCGAAAATACCGACCCTAAAGTAGTGACCGGCTCGGTAGATTCATTCAACGGGTTCACTTTTTCCGCCGCCTGCGCAATGGTCGAAGTGGATGTGTTGACCGGTGAAACCAAGATTCTTTCCGCCGACCTGGTTTACGATATGGGCTACAGCCTCAACCCGGCCATTGATATCGGTCAGGTAGAGGGAGCATTCATGCAGGGTGTCGGATACGTGATGACTGAAAAGCTGGTCTTCGAACCAGACGGAGAAGAAAAGGGACGCCTCAATACTGTGAACACCTGGCGCTACAAGCCGCCCGCTATCACCACCATTCCCCTTGAATTAAATACCTACCTGTATCCCCGCAGTCGCTCCAGTGAGGTGCCGGTCAATCCTAACGGTATCCTTTCCGCCAAAGAAGTAGGAGAACCGCCCTTGGTCCTGGCTACTTCGGTATTCTTTGCGATCAAGGCGGCAGTACGGGCCTCCCGGCTGGAAAGAAAGCTTAACGGCCTGTTCAAAATGGATGCTCCGGCCACGGTACAGGAAGTAAGTAAGGCGCTGGAAGTCAGAGCGCGTGATTTCAAGTAATCTAACATCCACTCTTCATTAAGCATTGCTACTTTGCTAGTCCAGATAAATCATAGTATTGACTAACAAAGTAGCAGTGCTTAAAATGACAAGGTAACGATGACTTAGCGTGTCACCAATACCCTGGAGCCATAGCGCTGATGCTCACTTGAAATGGCCAGGAAGTACATTCCCGTAGGCAGTTCACTAACATTCAGTTCAAGGCTATTCGTAGCGTTTTGAGCTAGCGTACGCAAAACCTCTCTACCATCGGCCGCGATCATTCTGACCAACAGTTCACTACCACTTAGCGATTGATCTTCGAAACGGATAAAGAGGTTGTTCGAAGTCGGATTCGGAAATACGGTCAGATTTAATTCAGCAAGGTTCACTTGATTTGTTGAACTGATCGGCCCGGAATTCTCTCCGTTGAAGGTTGGAACCATAATCTCGAAATCCCCGGTACCATTCGGGAATCGACCGAAAGAAATATCGTCGGTCTGTTCGCCGTAGGTGACTTGGTCCTCCACATCTCCGTTCGGAGCGGATAAGATGATGGTCTCTCCGTCTCCGGATAATTTGAAATTGGCGTGGAGCCCTGCTTGATCTTCGTCATCATCAGCCCAAATGATTAAGTAATCGGCGGCTTCGATCATCGTTCCGGCCGGAAACTCCCATTGCAGTGGTTCTTCCGGGTCATCCGTCAGGAAATAGCCGGATAGGTCGATGGCTTCGTCCGTGTTATTGTACAGTTCTATCCAGTCGTCAAATTTTCCATCCTGGTCGGCCTGTGTAGTATCATTTCCGGCCAGCAATTCATTGATCACCAGGTCGCCGGCCGTATTTCCGCCAAATTCTACCTCAATAACGTAATACTCGTGTTCTGCGCGAACGGGAGAGAATTTTCCGATGTCATCGTTTTCTGCGTAGACGTAATACTGCGTTGTGTTGTCCGTGATCTCAAGGCTGGCTCCATAAATGCCATCGTTCGCAGCGCCATCGTTGTGGGCACCATCATCAAACATTTCCAGACGGATGAATTTGTCATGTAGGTTATTCCGGTATCCGAAATAGACCGTATTGGCCGTAGCTACCTCCACCGTTATAGTAACGACTTCCCCAATTTGCGGAGATTCATCCGAGACCGATACAACTTCAATTGTAGGCTCAGCCTGGGACAGGTCGCTGGTGTTTAGCAGATAGCTCGCCCGGGCATCCATCAGGTTGGTTATTCCGGGCGTATTGCCACCTCCCGGTCCGCCGCCGCTATTCACATCTGAAGTGAGGTTGTTTAGGAAGTTGTTATAGGAGAAAAACTTGTTGATGTCTGCTTGTACCGCTGCGGCGATCACCGTTTGCAACTCCATGCCCGTCTCTTCGTATTGACCATTGGCAAAGTTTTCTTCCACCATGGTTTTGAGGTGGGCGAGGTACATCTTTTTGTACGTAGGAACAGCCATAAGTCGTTGAATCAACGGTCGGGCCGTATTATTTTCGTGCAGCAGGTGATCCATGGTTTGTTTGGCAGCGGTGTTGTTCAGGTTTGAACTTCCTGTCATCGCAAAGCGACCGAAGGATTCATTGAGGTCCCAAACTACTGGTAAGAAACGACCGTCGTCGCTCCGGTAGAGGTAATAGTTTTGCGCGAAAGAACCGCTGTAACTATCCAGGTTGACCAGGGCATTGTTGAAGGCCAGCATCCAGAGCGTGCGATCTACGTCAAGAATGTCTTCGATAGCATCTGTATGGTTCGCTAATGTATCACAAAGGTCAATCAGTTCTTGCCAGCCGTTGGTCGACTTCAATTCATACCCCTCGAAATAATCCGTACTATCATTACCCAAATAGACAAGGTTCGGTATATCCTGGGTTTGTTGCCCTGCGCCATCCGGTGGGTTACACTTGACGAAGGTGTTGTTTTTAGATCCGAAACGCTTGTCCACGAATTTGCGGGAGATCGATTCAGAATTACTGTAGAGTCCGATCAGCGTACCATTAACGTAGACGTTGGCGTAGTTTGAAAGCGGCGCATCCATGTACTGCCTGAGAATCTGATAGGACAGTACTTCGCGTAAGAAGCTCGGGTCCTTGGCGACGTTACTCAGCTTGATATCGGTATATCCCTCGTATTCCTGATCACGGTAAGTGTCTAACTCTATGTGGAAAGGATTCTTGGTTTGATTGGACTGGTAAGTACTGTTCCCCTTGTACTTGACCCCTACGCTATCAAAGACTACACCGTTAATTGTCACACTTTGCGCCAGGATGTAGTCACCGGTTTGGGAGTAGGCAGCGTCCAAGAGTGCATCCCAGTTGCTCTCCGCGAATGATATCTCGATCGTTTGAATTGTCGTCAAGTCGTATAGGTCCTGAGCGGATAGATTAACCGTTAGTACGAGGAGGATGATTAGTAAAAAATGCTTCATATTTTGAAAGTAGATTGTTGATTTCAGGGCCAGCCATCAGGCAGCTCTGATTTCTTAGACCACGAAAGAAATCAAATCCTGCGCATCACTCTACTCATAATGAGAAAATTTAAAAATACACCTCCAATTAGAGTGAAACCCTGATTTGATATAAAATCCCCACAAAATTTCTCAACCGCTTGCCGAAGTTTATCTTTACCCGAATCGCCCAACCAAACCATGAAAAAGCTAAAAGCAAGCATCAACGAAAGGGAGTATCAGCTCCCCACCAAAACGCTGGATGAAGTTGACCTCGTCCGCTCCGGCCCCGACACCTATCATCTAATCAGGGATGGTAAGACCCACCACTGCCGAATAGTCGATCTGAACCTCAGTGAAAAGCAATTGACACTGGTAGTCGACGGTCGTGAACTAGACGTTAAGATCAAAGACGAGGTAGACCAACTCGTTGAGCAGCTGGGACTCACCGTAGCCGCCGCTGCCAAGAGTAATGATGTCTTTGCCCCCATGCCCGGTTTAGTACTGGAAATTATGGTGGCCGTCGGAGAGGAAATCGAAGCCGGTACTCCCCTACTCATTCTGGAAGCCATGAAGATGGAAAACGTGCTGAAAGCTGAGGGCGACGGTGTTGTCAAAGCCATTTCTGTTAATCAGGGCGACGCAGTAGAGAAGCGGCAATTGCTCATTGAAATAGAATAAACCCCAGCCATGCAAAAAATACTAATCGCCAATCGGGGGGAAATCGCTCTTCGTGTTATGCGATCTGCCCGCAAAATGGGCATCAAGACCGTCGCGGTCTACTCCGAAGTAGACCGCAACGCACCCCACGTTCGCTTTGCCGATGAGGCCGTATTACTTGGTCCTGCACCGTCCTCTGAGTCTTATCTGGTGATGGATAAGATAATTGACGCCGCAAAGTCCACCGGGAGTGAGGGTATTCATCCCGGCTACGGCTTTTTAAGCGAAAATGCGGAGTTTGCCCAAAAAGTTACCGATGCCGGCCTCATATTCATCGGCCCCAATCCGCACGCAATTGAGGTAATGGGCAATAAACTGGCCGCTAAGGAAGCCGTAGCTGATTACGATATCCCCATGGTGCCCGGCATCGAAGAAGCCATCACCGATGTAGAATTAGCCAAGAAGATCGGAGACGAAGTCGGTTATCCGATCCTGATCAAAGCAGCTGCCGGTGGAGGTGGTAAAGGGATGCGTGTCGTAAACCACCGCGAAGAACTGGCCGAGCAAATGGAACGCGCCATTTCGGAAGCCGTGTCTGCCTTTGGAGATGGTGCTGTCTTCATTGAAAAATATGTGACCAGCCCCCGCCACATCGAAATTCAGGTCTTGGCAGATAATTACGGAAATGTTGTCCACCTGTTTGAACGAGAATGCAGCGTACAACGCCGTCATCAAAAGGTCGTAGAGGAGGCACCGTCCGCCGTACTGACCCCGGAGTTGCGTGCCAGGATGGGCGAAGCTGCGGTCAAAGTGGCCCGCGCCTGCGATTATTCCGGCGCAGGAACGGTCGAATTCCTGTTAGACGGCGACCATAACTTCTACTTCCTGGAAATGAATACCCGCCTTCAGGTTGAGCATCCGGTCACTGAATTGATCACGGGTGTGGACCTCGTAGAAGAACAAATAAAAGTAGCTCGTAACGAAAAACTATCCTTTACTCAGGACGATCTTAGTATTACCGGTCACGCTCTTGAGCTACGGGTGTACGCAGAGGACCCGCTAAACAATTTCCTGCCCAGTATTGGCCAGCTAACCACTTATCAGAAACCTGAAGGTGAGGGAATCCGTGTCGACGACGGCTACGAAGAAGGAATGGACGTTCCGATCTACTACGATCCAATGATCGCCAAGTTAGTCACCTACGGTCCCACTCGAGACGCTGCCATTCAGCGGATGCTCGAAGCTATCCGCGAATATCGAATCGAAGGCATCGCCACGACCTTGCCTTTCGGAAGGTTTGTCTGTGAGCACGAGGCTTTCACCAGCGGTCATTTCGATACACATTTTGTGAAACAACATTATTCACCCGAAGCCATTGCACAGGCCCAGGAAGAAGAGGAAAGTATTGCCGCCCTCTTTGCCGGTATCATCTACCGAGAAGAACTGGCCAAGGTGAGAACGTTTGATTAGGTGGCTTCCAAAGTAGCAAAGCTGGTGAAGTCAGCAGTATCCATGCGCTCGGTCGACCGAAATACTACTACTTTGACAGTTGCGGTTAAGTTATTGATTAACAATGATTTAAAATGCGTCTACTGAAGTAAAGGTGTAATTTTTTGTATAAATGCAAATACACGTATTTATAAATACATGTATTCATAAATTTTAGCCCAATTTCCATGTCCCCACAACAACAACTCGCCCAAAAGCTCGAATCTGCCCGTCTCGGCGGAGGCCAGGCACGCATTGATAAAGAGCACGCTAAAGGTAAATTAACTGCCCGGGAAAGAGTACACCTCCTCCTGGATCCCGGCAGCTTCGAAGAAATTGGTGCATTGGTTACCCACCGTACTACTGACTTCGGCATGGAAGACCAGATCATTTATGGAGACGGTGTAGTAACTGGCTACGGAAGTATTTCTGGGCGACTGATCTACGTGTTTGCTCAGGATTTTACCGTATTCGGCGGTTCTCTCAGCGAAACCCACGCCGAAAAGATCTGCAAAGTGATGGACATGGCCGTAAAGGTAGGTGCTCCCTTGATTGGACTGAATGACAGCGGTGGGGCCAGAATTCAGGAAGGTGTCCGCTCACTTGGTGGCTACGCTGATATCTTTCACCGCAATGTGATGGCCTCCGGCGTAATTCCTCAACTCTCCGCTATCATGGGCCCGTGTGCCGGTGGCGCTGTCTATAGCCCGGCAATGACTGACTTTACGATCATGGTGGAGAACACCAGTTATATGTTTGTCACTGGACCTAACGTAGTAAAAACGGTAACGAACGAAGAAGTGACCAGTGAAGAACTCGGGGGCGCCAGCACCCATAGTACCAAGTCTGGCGTCACTCACCTGACGGCAGCCAATGATTTAGATTGCATTGTAAAACTCAAGCAACTACTCTCTTACCTGCCTCAGAGTAACCGGGAAAAGCCCGCCACCCTACCCTATACCTTAGGTGATGAAGTTCGTGAGCAATTGGAAAGCATCGTTCCCGAAAGCGCCAACCAGCCTTACGATATGCGCGACGTAATTAATGGCATCATCGACGAGGAAAGCTTCTTTGAGATTCACGAAAATTATGCGGATAACATTGTAGTGGGCTTCGCCAGGCTGGCTGGCCAGAGTATCGGTATCGTTGCTAATCAGCCCATGAGTCTTGCGGGTGTACTCGACGTGGAAAGTTCCAAGAAGGCTGCCCGCTTTACCCGTACTTGCGATTGCTTCAACGTGCCACTGCTGGTACTGGTTGATGTCCCCGGCTTTTTACCCGGTACCGATCAGGAGTGGAATGCCATCATCACCAACGGTGCGAAGTTGCTCTATGCCCTAAGTGAAGCGACCGTGCCCCGGGTGACCGTTATCACCCGTAAAGCTTACGGTGGAGCCTATGACGTGATGAACTCCAAGCACATCGGCGCAGATATGAACTTTGCCTGGCCTACCGCAGAAATTGCCGTAATGGGCGCCAAGGGGGCCAGCGAGATCATTTTCCGTCGCGAGATCAAAGCCGCAGATGACCCCGCTGCCAAACTGGCTGAAAAGGAGACGGAATACGCAGACAAGTTTGCCAATCCATACCGCGCGGCCCAGCGAGGCTTTATCGATGAGGTTATCTTGCCCAAGGATACTCGTCGTAAGTTGATCAAGGCTTTTTCCGCCTTGGAGCACAAGGAAGTAGAGCTACCTTACAAAAAGCATGGGAACATCCCGCTTTAGTATTAGAAATTAAAAGCACTATGCAATGGTATATTGGAACCCACGCGACAGTCAGCCGCATTGACAGTTAATCTAGAGAGGGAATAGAGCGTAGCGTGTACTAGTTTCGGGGCGCGGCAGATCGGCTCTTATCTCCATAAGTGCAGCGCTTCTATTTCCTATTTCCAAACACAACTGAACTCAAAGCAATGCCGCTCGACAACATCAAGATAATCTCCGCCGGAGCTGGTAGTGGTAAAACCTACCGACTCACCCAGGAAATGACTCGACTGCTGACCAATAAAGAAGTCAAAGCAGCCGGTATTATCGCCACGACCTTTACTAAAAAGGCAGCAGCTGAGTTGAAAGAAAGGGTTCGGGTAAAGCTTTTATCCGAAGGGCTGACCCAGGAGGCCAATGAGTTATCCAATGCGCTGATCGGAACGGTACACGGTCTCGGCGTAAAGTTGCTGCAACGGTTTGCATTTGAGGCAGGTGTGTCGCCACAGGTCGAGATCATTCCCGATAGCGACCACCAGCAGCTCTTCAACCTGAGTATGGCGGCTGTCATTGACGTCCCGACAATCGAACGGATAGAAAGCCTTATCAATCGCCTGGGTTTGACGGCCGGTTTTGGCAATGCTTATAACTGGCGAAAAGAGGTCAGAGATGTGGTGGAGGTTATCCGGGCCAACGATTTTGGCACTACCGCGATTCAACGCAGTAAGGAACAGTCCTGGCAAACTTTTGCGGACTTTCTACCACCTGCTGGTGATCGTGACCTCAACAGCATCAACCAGGGCTTGCTGACGCTGCTGGACAGCACCCAGATGCAACTTGAGGCTAATGAGGCAGACCAGACCAAAACATCACTAAGTGTTGCTCAAAAACTGAGGAATCTTCACCGGGAACTTCAACAGAAACAATACTTGAGTTGGCAACAATGGGCCGGGCTCTGTAAACTTAAAGTAGGGGCAAAAAGCCGCGAAATCATTGAAGACCTTACTTCCTACGCAAACGGCCACCTGGCCTTTAAAGCCTTTCAGGACGATGTCAGGAATTTCATCGAACTGATCTTCGATTGCGCTGAAAAGACCATTCGGGAATACGCCGATTACAAACAACGTCGCGGCCAGATCGACTACACCGATATGGAAGTTTTGGTACTTCGGCTATTGGAAAATCAGACAGTAAAGGAAACCCTGAGCAAGGAACTGGATTTGTTGATGGTTGATGAGTTTCAGGATACCTCCCCTATCCAGCTGGCCATTTTCCTTGAACTTAGCAAACTGGCCAATCAGAGTATTTGGGTAGGCGATCCCAAACAATCCATCTATGGATTCCGGGGCGCTGAGCCAAAACTGATGGCGGCAGTCATTGCAGCCTGTGGCGGTGTCAAAGCTGAAAATATTCAGGAACACAGCTACCGCAGCAGAGAAGACCTCGTCTACGTAAGTAATGACATCTTTACCCGTGCTTTCTCAGATCTCCCCGAAGCAGAGGTACGGCTGAATCCTAAGCGAAAGCGCAAAAACAGCGAGTTTGGTCCTGATGAAAGTCCTGAACAAGCTGCCGAAACTGCACTCTGGCATTGGCACTACGAACTGGATGGGAAAGGCCGCATCCCTAAGGCTTGGAAATACGGTGTTCTGGCCCGCTCAGTTGCGGAACTCTTGGCGGACCCGCCGCTGATTCGCCCTAAAGGGGCATCTGATTACCGCCCACTCCGCGCCGAAGATATTGCCATCCTTTGCCGCAGCAATTTTGGCTGCCGTGACATCGCCACTGCACTCCATGATGCCGGTCTGCCCGCCGCCGTAGCCAGAGATGGCCTGCTTTCCACCGCCGAGAGCACCCTGATACTGGCCTGTCTGAAATATATGCTCAATAGCGAAGACAGCCTTTCCGTAGCGGAGATCAAACTGTTGGCAAACCGACAGGATATCTCTGAAATCATTGAAGACCGACTGGACTATGTTGAGCAAGTCGAAAAGGAAGAAAATCGCTTCGCACTTCCACCCTGGGGAGAAGATGATTCTTTCATTACTGCTCTGGACGAGATGCGGGAAGACACCCAAGAATATGCTCCTTCGGAATTATTGAATCATTTACTGGACAAACTCGACCTGCGCAGGATCATCGTTTCCTGGGGTAACGGCGAGCAACGACTCAGTAACGTTGACGAATTGCGTAAAATAGCTCTGGAATACGAAGAAAACAGCCATCGTCAACAGCAAGCTGCCTCCGTCGGGGGCTTCTTGTTAGCCCTCGATCGACTGGCGCGGGAACGAATGGATCGCCAGGGTGCCGGAGAGCGTCCGGAAGCCGTAAATGTGCTCACCTATCACCGTTCCAAAGGATTGGAATGGCCCATCGTTATCTGTAACGATCTGGATCAGGGTCTACGGGCAGATCTCTGGGGCCGGGCAATCATCAGCGAGGTAAGTGATGTGGACATCAATCGGCCATTAGCCGGTCGTTGGCTACGGTACTGGGTAAATCCGTACGGTGTGTCCGGTCGGGGCCTTGAACTGATCGAAGCCATGGATAATAGTCACTGGCAGGAAGAGAAAACTGCCGAAGCCAAGGCGGAGGAAGCTCGACTGCTCTACGTAGGCATCACCCGTGCCCGTGATTACCTCGTACTGCCTACTACTAAAGATGGAGCGGGTTGGCTAGACCGGGTCTACGGAACTGAAACCGTACTGGACCCCGCTAGCGACCAGGCTCCGTTCACCTGGAAAAATCATGAAGTAGACAAGCGCACTCGTCACTGGACCGAGCCTAAGACCCTGCCGGTCAGCGAGCAGAAATTTAATCCGATCCCCTTCATGCAAGCCAACGAAACCTGCCGTGCCATACATATTACCTACGAAGTGGGTGAGCGTGAAATGATTACTCGTTTCCCCGTAAAGTCGTTTGCTAAATCAGCGCTGCATCAATATTTTCAACCTGAATCATCTCTGCTTCCCGAATTGGCAACTCCTGAATTCGGACAGGTCATTGCGGCCTTCTGCCAGGCAGATCATCCATTGCTAACGCAGGCAGAGCGCACCGAAATGGCCGAGACCCTTTTGTCAAACTACGCCATTCCTGAAACTGCCGATGCGGATGAGCTTCTGGAACGTAGTGACACCTTTCAGCTATGGCTACAGAATATCCTGCCCTTGGCAGATCGTAGTCTGGCGCTACCCTACCGCTACTACGATGGGCCACAGCTATATGCCAGTCAGATCGATATCCTGCTAAGGACCAACCAGCAGTCGGTGATCATAAATCACTGTGTCCTGGCCAGTAAAAAATGGGATGCACAACTCAACCAGCACCTGCCTTCCTTGCATTATCAGGCCTGGGCGAGTAAGCAGCTTTTACCGGTTCCATTGGTAGCAGCCTACATCCATCTGCCATTACAAGGAACCATACTGAAATTGGAACAATGAAAATCCTGATCGTCTCCGCCACCCCATTTGAAATCGCAGGTTTACGCGGGTGGCTGGATGAAAATTTCACTTCTGAAGGTCCCGTCCGCTTCAAAAAAGGTGGGTTGGTCGTTGACATCCTGATTTCAGGTGTAGGCCTGCCCATTACCGCATTTTCACTGGGTACCGTACTGGCGCGCCAAAGTTACGACCTGGCCATTCAGGCCGGCATAGCGGGTGCCCTGGACGTGGAACTCGAAATTGGTCAGGTCATTGAGGTCATCGCCGATCGTTTCGCGGACCTGGGGGCAGAAGATCGCGACGGTTCTTTTCTGGACTTGCAATCTATGGGCCTTCAGGAAAGAGAGAGTGGCATCTTTAACGCTTCCGGCCAAATTTTAAATGACGGTGCGTTAAGTGCTTCCAGCGGTTTGAAGAAAGTCAGTGCGCTGAGCGTGAACCGAGCCAGCGGTAGCCAATCTACCATCAATCAACTGCGAAAACTCTATCCGGAGGCCAGCGTAGAAACCATGGAAGGTGCCGCTTTCTTTTATGCCTGTCGGGCTAACAAAGTAGCAATGTTAGCGGTCAGGGCAATCAGCAACTACGTTACCCCCCGCAACCGGGATGAATGGAATATACCATTGGCCCTGGACCGACTCAACGAGAACCTGATTGCCCTCATGAGTGCTTTTGCAGCGCAGTCAGCGGAGAACTGAGGTGATTGGACCCAAAATAAAAAGCCGCCTCAAGTCCACAGGGAATTAAGGCGGCTTTCTAGTAAGTATTTACGCGGAATTATAGTCCGAAAGTAGCTTTCACTTTATCGACGTAGTCCAGTTTTTCCCAGGTAAAGGTTTCTACCTCGAAAGTTTTGGTTTCACCTGAACCATTGGTCAGGGTTACGCTTTTGGTCTCGCTCTTGCGGCCCATGTGTCCGTAAGCGGCTGTTTCGCTGTAGATCGGGTTACGCAGTTTAAGACGGGTTTCAATGGCGTAAGGGCGCATGTCGAATACCTCCGTGACTTTGTCGGCGATCTGAGCGTCGGTCAGTTGGACCTTGGCGGAACCATTGGTGTTGACGTAGATATTGGTCGGTTTGGCTACGCCAATGGCGTAAGAGACCTGTACCAGAATTTCATCGGCTACACCGGCAGCCACCAGGTTTTTGGCAATGTGGCGGGTAGCATAAGCGGCGCTACGGTCAACTTTGGAAGGGTCTTTACCGGAGAAAGCACCACCACCGTGAGCACCTTTACCACCGTAAGTGTCTACGATGATCTTGCGACCGGTCAGTCCGGCATCGCCGTGAGGACCACCAATGACGAACTTACCCGTCGGGTTCACGTGGTAAGTGATGTCATCGTTGAAAAGTTCCTGTAACTCAGCCTTCAACTGGCTCTTGACGCGGGGAATGACGAAGTTGATCACATCCTCCTTGATCTTGGCCAGCATCGCCTCATCTTCGTCGAAATCATCATGCTGAGTAGATACCACGATGCTATCGATACGGATCGGTTTGTGGTTGTCATCGTATTCGATGGTTACCTGGCTCTTGCTGTCGGGACGCAGATAGGTAATATCACTGTTTTCACGGCGAATCTCGGCCAGTTCCTGCAAGATCTTATGGCTCAGGTCCAGGGCCAGCGGCATATAGTTGTCCGTCTCATTGGTGGCGTATCCGAACATCATGCCCTGGTCGCCGGCACCCTGGTCTTCTTTGTTAGCCCGCTCGACGCCTTGGTTAATGTCGGGACTCTGTTCGTGAATAGCTGAAAGTACCCCACAACTGTTGGCTTCGAACATGTACTCGGACTTGGTGTAGCCAATCCGACGAATCACGTCACGGGCAATACTCTGTACATCCAGGTAAGTCTGAGATTTCACCTCTCCGGCCAGTACGACTTGTCCAGTAGTCACTAGCGTCTCACAGGCTACTTTTGAATCGGGGTCAAAAGCCAGGAAATGATCGACGAGAGCATCTGAGATTTGGTCGGAAACTTTATCGGGGTGTCCTTCCGAAACGGATTCGGAAGTGAATAGATATGGCATAGTCAGGTTATTTGGCGCAAAGCTAGGAAAAAAAAGATAGCCTATGAATATTGCCGGTCCTGAGGAAGTCAGGAAGGTGAATTATCAGGGTTTCGTACATACATTTGACAATGGGGAACTGCAAAATGATGGTACGACCCCAGGCTTATTCGAGGATCATACCATTATTTCAGGTCAATTGTCATTTCTCACATAGCATTGCTACGTTGTTAGCCAAAACAATCTATGTTCAGGTTGCAAAGAACGCGGATGGGGATATTCGCAACTCCAAACAGTAGACTACTAGAAAGCGTTCTTGGCTCTCCGTAAGAAAGTGCTGGCACTGCTCAATTCAACGGGGATGATCTCATATTCTTCACCATCGGGCATTTTGAAAACGAGGTCTTTCGTCTTAATGCCTTCCAATTCGGTCATGAATGTAGGATTGTTGGAAACCACGTTCATGATGCCGTCCTTGAAGTAGAAGAAATAGAACAGTTCGCTGGGTGATTTGAGGTAGATGCCAATGCGGTCATCCCCGGCGCTGGGCATTTTGTACTCTACGTATATCTCCAGCATCTTATTGACGCTTTCTCCGTTAATGCTCACCAATCCGGTGAGCTTTTCGTCGCTGATGAAACTCTGGTAGTCGTTCTGCCACTTCAGTTTCAGTTTACTGAAAAGGAAAGTATGGGGGTTGACCTTGGCCGGCAGGTCGATGTAGCCGAGCGACATCCCCTGGAGAGCCGCCTCGCGCTCTTTACTTTCTGGAAAAAGATTACGGACGCCATCACGATAGAACTCACCGTCATTGATCAGGTTGAGGGCCGGACTGGCGAAAGCGGCGGCTTTAATGTCCGTCGTCATAATGTTCAGGAGCTTTTTAGGCATATTGAACTGGATGGCTGACATCATTTCTACAACCACTTCCGGGTACTCCGGGGCGAGGTCAACGTCAATAGTGAGGGTTTTACCAGCGGTGGTGTCCGTCGGCTCCTCGTCATCCAGGATCATGATGTCATCAGCCCCACCGTCATCTACGTCATCGCTCTCGATCTTTTCTTCGATAACTACCGGCTTGGGGGGCACATCCATTGAAATACGGCCGTAGTTTTTGGTGTCGACGTAGGTAAGGCGGCCACCGACGCCCAGGATACCTTCACCGCTTAATTTCCCAAGACGGTTGTCTAAAGTCATGATGTTGCCCATGGTGGTGCCTTCCACTACGCGGGTGCTGTCTCCGAAGAGGAAGCGGTCATTCTTTTCGTCGTAGTTTAGAACGCCGGTTATGGGTAAGATCGGGTGGTCTTTACGAAAATCGAGGATCTCCACCATGCTGGGGTAAACCAGTTGACGGTCCTTGCTCAGGTAAAAGCCGGTGTGCAACGGGGTGCCCTCCTGGTTTTGCGGGCTCTTGATCTGAAGGGTCAGGTCGCGTTTGTCTCCTTCGCTACGGACGCGGAACCAGGTCGGGGAGTAAAGGTAGTCGGCTTCGATCTTGGCAAAGCCGTCGAAGAACAGGTTTTTATTCGTGGTTTCCAGATTGATGGTGCCCTGAAACTTGATCTTGTCATCAACGTAGAATTCGGTACCCTCTTCGATCTCGCCGGATGCACGGGTTTCCGTGGCTTTTTCACTGTATTTTCCTTTACCCACCGGCGTACCAATGATTTCCTGCAGTTCCAGCTCTTGTTCGTGGGGACCCACGTTGTACTCGTAAAATCCACTGGCTTTGTATTTACGGCGACCGAGAATGTTAACCGTTGCCCGGTTGATGACGTGATAACGGTTGACCGTATCGGCTACAATTCGGGCGTCGGTGATCTCGGTAATTTTTGCTCCTGGCTCAACGCGAATTTTGCCTTCGGGTGGGTAGATAGTTGCATCTGCGGAGCGGACGGAATCAACACCCTGTACATCGAGCATACTGGTGCTCAAGTCATAGATGGCCTCCGTTCCCTGGAAGGTCAATTCTTCCTGATCTTCATTAATGGAAGTAAAGCGGCCTAATTTTCCTTCGTCGGCCCGGAAACTGATGGTATTTCCCGCCATGTCCCAATCAAACTTCTTGATGGAAGTGGAAAACTGGTTGTAAGGCAGTTCGGTGACCAACTCGTTACCGTTGTTCTGAAAGGTGCCGACCTGGGCGTCGAAATTGACCTTGGCGTTGACATTTTCAGTTTTAAGGGCCAGGCGGTCGTCACTTTCCAGGCTGTTGATCTGTACGTTAGCGGTATCGGCATCGGCGCGGAAAGCCCCGAAGTCAATGGCCTCGCTGCTCATGGTAGCAGCTGACCAGCTAAGTTTGCCAGTTCCCTTTACCCCCTCGGGTGTGAGTACTAACAGTCCGTCGAAATTATGATCACCGGACTGGTACATATCGAAAGGTGTCTCTTTCGAGGAATTGATCATCAAGGAGTCAGCATAGGGCCGCCATTCGATGGTCACTTCCTGTCCGCGTATTTGTGGATGGTCCTTTTCGCCCCGGTCTTCTTCCAGGTTGAACTGGCGGGCACTGGCCGTGGTATTGTCCAGTCTGAACTTGAAATCTTCCGCTTCCACAACGGCACCGAGATAGTCGAGCTTTCCGATGCCTCTCAGTCCTGAATTATTGAGCGAGATTTGTCCCGAGTAGTGACCACGTTCACCGTACATGTCCGTCCCGTCGGTATCCGTATCAGTAATGAAACCCAAGGAGCGATCATCCTGTAAAGAAGCGGTTTCCTCAATTTCCGGAAAAATGCCACCGCTATTGAGATTGCCCTTAAACTCCATGTCTGCATCGGTCAGGGAGTTCAGGTGATTGAAAGAAAACGGATCTACCTGGAAGAAAAAGCTATCTCGGTCGTAGTTCGCTGCGGTGTCTCCCTGGTCGTAAAAGATGTAAGAAACGCCTTTGGATTGCAGGGAAGGGAAAATATCAATATTCTCCCGTCCGGATTTGTTCTTCGGGGCATCCAATAGAAGGTAGCCCTCCAGGTGTTCCAGCCGTGAGCCGATGGATTTGGCGTTGACGTTTTCCGGATTATCCGGAGTTTCAGGGATGAAGAAATCCAGATAACGGACCGAATCCAGTTCAATGTGATAGGGATGATATTTAAAGCCGAACTCCTTTCCCGTCATTACGCTGAATCCGGCGTTGATCTCGCCGTCGAAATCGAAATCGCGGTCACCGGAAACGACGACCATTTCTCCCAGGGGATTAATGCGAGTCCGCTTCTCGCGGCTGAATTCGATGGGTTTTACGCCAACCAGATTGATTCGGCCGGAGGTCAGGTCAATGAATGCATTAACTTCTGGCGTATTACTCTCGATTTTCATACGGTCAAAATCCTTCATGCTCAGATTGGAGCGTACGTAATGAGATACCTTAGGTTTAAGCTGCAGGCGTTTATTTTCAACGTCATAGTTGATAAAGCCATCGGCAGCCAAATCGAAGAGCAATGACTGAATGTTGTCGGTCCGGAAATCCGGATTGATAGCCTGGGCCACCCGGTCGGTGGAAATAAAGTCGTTACCGGTAACTTGTTCCCGTAAAGACAGCATGAGGGCCAGTGGGTTGACGCTGGAAATATTTTGAATCCGGAAGTATTCCTGGGGGCTGAAGAAGTCTTCACTCTCCACCACTACCGGGCTTTTATCGGCAAAAGTTACCGTAGGCTTACCCACCACCATACTGTCCTGGTCAAGAAATACGTCGATGTAATCAGCGTAAATATTCACCCGATTCAGGCTGTGGTAAAAAGGGTTGCGATCGGTGCCGGAACGGGTACGAATCAATTGCATCACCCGGCCCTCCACGTCAACTTTCATGGTCACACTGGGGTGATAAAGACTGTCTTCACCAAAGTAAATGGAGGTTTCCACGCCGTCACCCAGTACTTTGTCACCTTGTCGAACACTAAAACGGTCGGCCTTACCATGAACTTTCTTCTCTCCGTCTTTATCGGCAATAAAGAGTTCTACTTCGGCTTGTCTGCCCTGGTCACCAATGGCGTAAACCGTAGCGCCGCGCATCTCGAAGTTGCCCCGCAGATCAATACCATCTCCAACGTCTTCAATTTCTACGTAACCCGCCGTAGACGTAAAGCGCGGGTATTCAGTAGTAGCTTTCACCCCACCGGCGATGATCTGATCGGTAAAAGTACCTTCCAGCACCCTTCCTTCGAAGTATTCCGGATAGAACATCCTGGCATTTTTAGCCGTGTACTGACCACGATTGGTCGCGAAACTGAACGCATCCAGCTCGGCGTAAACATCCGGTGAGAGGCCATTGCGTTCCCAGCTTACTTTGCCACCCTTACCGAGTGCTTTCTCATTTACGAGGTCGATGTCGATACTGGTATTCAGAATGGCCAGGCTGTCGTTGGCCGATATGGCGACCAACCTTTCCAGTTCATCAATCTTCAAATGGGCCTCGCCTCCCCGGTATTCCCAACTGGGCTTACCACCGGCAGCCACCCAGTCCGTCCCTCCGGGTTTGTCCAATATATTTTGGTGCAAATAGACGTCGGAAGTAGCCAGGAATGCACTATAGCGATTGACTTTAAAGGGTGTTTCGTTCAATAAATAAGTTGCCACATCGTGCCACTCCTGAAACTGGGTTTCCCCGTTTTCGGCGCTTTTAACTTTTTCGAGGGCATGAAAGTAATCGACGAAGCCCCTTTGCGGGGCTACCCGCATAGCTTGCATCAGGTCGGTGGTCTTCACAATCACCAGTTGCTCTTCGGGCGTAAAAGTGCCGCTGAGAAAGAGACCGTAGAAATTTTGAAAGGCATCCTGGGCCTTTTTATTGCGGGAAGCCTCCATGAAATCCTCCAGGTTGTCGAGGTAGTCGTCTGGTACCAATGAGTCCTGGGCGGCTAGGGCGATTGAAAGGAGGAATAGAAATGGGAATAGGAAAATCTTGCTAGTTGCGGGCATACTCGGGCGCGTCTTTGAGGTAGAAAAGATAGAATACCCAGCGCCGGATAAGTTGGTTTACTTTCGAAAGACCCAGGCCTGCCAGCCTTCTCTTTCCCGGTGCTCGGCGGGGGAAAAACCGGCTTGGCGAGCGCTTTGTTCCACCAGTTCCGCATCCTGAGCCAAGATGCCACTGACGAATAACAAACCTCCGTCGTTCAGCCGCTCATGTAACGCGGGCAGGGAAGCCAATATTACGTTCCGATTGATGTTCGCCAGGATCATATCGAAATTTTTATCAATTGCTACATCATCCAGGGTGCCGTGGGTCACTACGTCCAGACTTACGTTGTTGGTGATTGCGTTCTCCAAAGTGTTCTCGTAGCTCGGCTTTTCGATATCAACCGCCCAGGTAAAGCCGGCCCCGAGTCGTTTGGCCAACAATGCCAATACACCGGTTCCGCAGCCGAAGTCCAGTACGATTCTGTTTTCGAATTCCTGGTCGAACATCAGATCGCTGACCATCCAGGTCGTAGCGTGGTGGCCGGTCCCGAAAGCCATTTTAGGGTCGATGATCAATTCTTCCCTTACGTCCTCCATTGGTGGGTGAAAAGACGCTCGAATTCCCAGTCGGTTTTTGACGTAGATGGGTTCAAATTGCTTTTCCCATTCTTCGTTCCAGTTTTTATCCGGCATCAGTTCCCAGCGATAAGTCAGTGGGAAGCGCTCATTCAATTCCCCCAGGTAAGCCAAAGCGGCCTCGTGCTCCTCAGCCAATCGATAGGTAATCAGCTGGTTGTCGGTCTCTCCTTCCGAGAAGGAATCGAAGTTCTCTTCGGCCAGGAATGCAATCAGTATATCGTGGTCGGTAGCTGATTCAATGGTGTACTTATTGTAGCTGGGGGTAAATTGAGGCATCTCGTTATTTTGACTTCAAAGTAGCAAAGTTAGCATTGTTAACGTGAATGATTAGCTGAACTCCTGGGTCGAGGACCTCTGGTCCGAGGTACACGTTCGAGCGGCCAACATGTACCTCGACCCAGGAGTCTGACCAATGTTTGTAAAAATCTTATTTTGCCAGTGCTCTAATAACCTTGCTACTTTGAAGTCAAAAAAACGATCATGCACAGAAGAACTGCCATCAAAACTACCATTGCCGGTCTCGGTGGACTGGCCCTTTTACCCAACTGTAATACCGCGAAAATGACCGCTGCGAATACTGACCGCGCATTAGGCGTTCAGCTTTTCACCGTTCCAAAAATGGTGGACGAAGACCTGGGCGGTACCCTGGCCCTGCTCGGGGAGATTGGCTATCGGGAAGTAGAATTTTTTGGCCCCTACCCTTTCAGTTCCGCCGGTGCCAAAGAGAGTTTTCGGATGATGCAGCAAATGATCGGGTTAAAAGATCACGCATTCTACGGTCATGGAGTTAAGGAAGTACGGGGAATGCTCAAAACGAATGGTTTGACGGCACCTTCGCTACACACCAATATTCTGACCCTGCGGGAAGGACTGACCGAATTCCTGGACGGTGCCGCCGAATTTTCGCCTAAATACGCGGTTATTCCAGCCCTCATGGAAGGTCGAGATACCCTGGCTGATTATGAACGGCTGGCCGATGAATTTAACGAGATCGGGCTAAAAATGAGCAAGTACGGCATGCAGCTACTGTACCACAATCACGGCTACGAGCATGCCGAAAAGAGTGGCAAAGTCCCGCTTAATGTATTACTAGAAAATACGGATAAGAACTACGTCCAATTTGAACTGGACATTTTCTGGATGTCCGCCGCAGGTGCTGATCCGCTGGAATACCTTAGCCGCTACCCCGGCCGTTTCAAAGCATTGCACATTAAGGATTCTTCCGAAAAATTCCGCTTTTCCGGAGACGGCAGTACACCACAGCAATGGATGGCTGGCTTCCCGAAAATGGCCGACCCCGGAGAGGGAGTGTTCGATATCCCCGCCATCTTGAGAACTGGCCAGGAGAAAGGCGTAGATCATTTCTTTCTGGAGCGTGATATGGCGCCGCAGCCAGAGGATACTTTAAGAAACTCTTTCGCCAATTTAAGGGGAATGAATTGATGTGCTACTACTTTATGAGAACTCGCACCACTTAGTGCCCTTGCGGTTTATCTTTACCGCAATGCCAGCATCTCACTCACTTTTCGTACACAAATTCCGTGACGGCCAACCAGCCGAAGCGCGCGCAGATATGGTGGCCACCGAAGCCCCCCTCCAGATCAGTATCCTTCAGCATGGCCGCCAGCGGCAGGTTTCTATAACTATGCGTACGCCGGGTAATGATGTGGAACTGGCCCTTGGCTTTTTGTTTACCGAAGGTATTCTCTCCCCTGACCTCGACCCGGAAACAGTGAGTGCGCGACACCTCGACGAACAAATGAACCATTTGCTGCTCGAATTACCTTCTTCAGTAGCAATCGACTGGCAGCGGCTCTCCCGTCAGACCTATACTTCCAGCAGCTGTGGCGTTTGTGGTAAAACGAGTATCGAACAAGTTTTTACGACTATTCCCTGGGGTGATTCATTAGGTGGCTTCAAAGTAGCAAGGTCTACGGTCACCGCCCTACCCGAACGTTTGCGGAAAGGACAAAAAATATTTACTGATACCGGTGGCGTTCATGCCTGTGGTATTTTTGATCTGAATGGTGAACTATTAGAGATCTATGAGGATGTTGGCCGCCACAATGCATTTGATAAAATTGCGGGGAAGTTATGGATGAGTAAAATAATACCTTGTTTTAATTTAATTGTAGTATTAAGTGGCCGTGCTTCCTTCGAGTTGATTCAAAAAGCGGGAATGAGTGGATTTCGATTCATCGTGGCGGTTGGTGCTCCTTCTTCCCTGGCCGTTGAATTGGCCGATGAACTGGGAATCACCCTCTGTGGATTCGTCAGGAAACAAACCTTTAATTGCTACTCAGGTTACCACCGTATAAGCTAACTAACCATGCCCAACGAACTAACGCCGGAACGCCTCAATGGCCTAGAGTTAAGAGAACCGCAACGAAAAGCCGCCGGCTTACCTGCCCTACGCTACTCACTGCTGCACGTTAACGAATACATGCACGCCGGCGAAGGGCTTAAAACCCTGGCCAAGCTAAACCAGAAGAGCGGCTTCGATTGCCCCGGATGCGCCTGGCCGGATCCGGATGGCTCACGGACTCCCATGGCTGAATACTGCGAAAACGGTGTAAAAGCTATCGCCGAAGAGGCGACCAAGTTTAAAGCTTCTCCCGAATTCTTCGCCAAGCACAGTATTGATGAGTTAGGTGAATGGACGGATTTCGAGTTGGGTAAATCCGGACGTATCGTACAGCCCATGTACTTAGCTCCTGGCTCAAAGCACTATCGCCCCATCGGTTGGGATGCTGCATTTAATATGATTGGCGAGCAGTTGAATGCCTTGGAGTCTCCCAATGAGGCCATCTTCTACACCAGTGGACGAACCAGCAACGAAGCAGCTTTTCTCTACCAGCTATTTGTACGGCAGTTTGGGACTAATAATATGCCCGACTGCTCTAATATGTGTCATGAAAGCACCGGTTCGGCATTATCCGAAGTCATTGGATTAGGCAAAGGGTCGGTAACCCTCGAAGATATCCACGAAGCTGACCTGATTATTTCCATGGGGCAAAACCCTGGTACCAATCATCCCCGGATGCTGACCGCCCTGGAGAAATGCAAGGAAAACGGGGGGCGCATGATCAGTGTCAACCCCCTGCCAGAAACGGGTTTGATGAGCTTTGTCAATCCACAGAGACCGCTAAAGATACTGGGTAGAGGTACCGAACTGACGGACCTGTTTTTACAGATCAAGATCAACGAAGATCAGTCGCTGCTGAGAATGATTGCCAAGATATTATTGGAGGAGGAAAAGAAGTATCCTGGCACCGTCTTCGATCACGAATTCATCAAGCGACATACCTCCGGTTACTCCGAATGGGTAGACATGCTGGAGGCAAGCAGTTTTGAGGAATGTCTGAAGGGTTGTGGACTAGCAGAAAGTGAAGTTTACGAAGCTGCCGGCCTCATTATGGGCTCCGAACGGATTGTCATCTGTTACGCCATGGGATTGACCCAGCACGAGAACTCTACGGATACGATCAAAGAACTGGTTAATCTACTACTTGTAAAAGGCTCAATTGGTAAGCCGGGAGCGGGTATCTGCCCCGTCCGTGGTCACAGTAACGTGCAAGGTGATCGTACCGTCGGCGTATGGGAAAAGATGAAACCGGAACTGGCCGAGAACATGCGCAACTACTTCAATTTCGAGCCACCGACCGAAGAAGGTTATAACGTAATAAATGCTTGCAAGGCTATGCACGAAGGTAAGGCCAAGGTCTTTTTCGGCATGGGGGGTAACTTTATCAGCGCCGTACCAGATACCGTTTACTCAGCAAAGGGATTACGGCAGTGTGAATTGACCGTCCACGTTTCCACCAAGCTTAATCGCAGTCACCTGGTACACGGTAAACAAGCCCTTATTCTCCCCTGTCTGGGACGGACGGAAACAGACCTGCAGGCCGAAGGTGAGCAATTTGTGAGTTGTGAGAATAGTATGGGCGTCGTCCAGATGAGTAAAGGGGTGTTGGAACCTTGTAGCCCGGACTTAAAGAGCGAATGTGCCATCGTGGCGGGAGTGGCCACTGCTACTTTGAAATCAAAAACAACCGTGCGTTGGGACCGAATGATCGCTCATTATGACCATATCCGTGATGCGATTGCCGCTTGTGTTTCTGGTTTCGAACGCTATAACGAAAGAGTCAGGGAGCCCGCTGGTTTCTATTTACCCAACGGTCCACGTAATCGTCGTTTTAACACCTCCGACGGAAAAGCGCATTTTTCCGTCTCTGACCTGAGTTGCCATCAACTGGAGGAAGATGAATTCCTGATGATGACCGTCCGCAGTCACGACCAGTACAATACCACTATCTACGGGATGGACGACCGCTACCGAGGCATCCATAATGAGCGTCGGATCATCATGATGAATCCCGATGATATGAAAGAACAGGGCTTAGAAACTGGTTACAAAGTAAATCTGACCAGCGAGTACGACGGAGAAATAAGGGAGGCGCGATTATTTCAGGTGGTCCCCTACTCCATTCCCCGGGGCAACGTAGCTACCTACTTCCCCGAGGCAAATACGCTGGTTCCCATTACGCGACAAAATAGATCGAGCGGGATACCGATTAGCAAAAGCGTGCGGGTAAAGGTTAACTCACAAAGGAAACAAGCTTTAAGTTAAGAGTGTGTAGTTAATACTTTCGCTCTCGGCCTCTTTAGTCCGTCTGTGGTTCCCGCAGTTGCTTGATCTTGATACTGAAGGCTGCAAACAACAGCGTCATGAACGGACTCAGATAATTGAAGATAGCGTAAACGAAATAGTCCATTACACTAACGCCCAATACGCCGGATTGGTAGGCTCCACAGGTGTTCCAGGGAACCAATACCGAAGTAACCGTACCGGAGTCTTCTAAAGTACGGCTGAGGTTCTCGGGGGCCAGGCCACGATCGGCGTAGGCCTTTGAAAACATTTTTCCCGGTACAACCAAGGCCAGGTATTGGTCAGAAGCCGTAACGTTTAGGGCCAAACAACTGGCTACGGTAGAAGCGAACAGACTAAAGGTTGAATCGGCCATCTTTAGCAAGGCCTGACTGATTCGGGCCAGGGCACCAATAGCATCCATGATGCCGCCGAAGACCATGGCGCAGACAATCAGCCAGATGGTACCGAGCATTCCGTACATGCCGCCGGAAGAGAAGAGATCCTGTAACGTTTCGTTATCGGTAGATACGGCTGTGTCTACGGTAATCGCGTATAAAATAGCCTGGTAAGTATCACTGAAACTCATGCCATCAGCTTTGCCAACCAGCTCAGCCAGCACCTGCGGCTGAAAGATGACGGCGAATAAAGCCCCGAATAGTACGCCCGCCAGGAGCGCGATCAACGGCCGGGTCTTCCGAATGATCAGCAGAATGACCACCACCGGTACCAGGAAGAGTACCGGGCTGATGTAGAAACTCTTTTCGATGTCGGCCAACAACTCGTTGGTATCTACTGCACTGGAGGTATCCAGAGTAAGACTGATGATGATGAAAATGATCAAGGTGATCGTGATCGTAGGCACCGTCGTATAGGCCATGTAGCGGATGTGCTCAAAGAGTTTGGCGCCCGCCATGGCCGGTGCCAGGTTGGTCGTATCAGAAAGTGGCGACATCTTATCACCGAAATACGCGCCGGAGATTACTGCGCCGGCCACCATTCCCGTGTCAACGCCAATGGCTGTACCGATACCGATCAAAGCGATACCTACCGTAGCCGTAGTTGTCCAGGAACTGCCGGTAGCCACTGAAATGATGGCACATATGACAACCGACGCGGGCAGAAAGATACTTGGATTCAAAATTTTCAACCCGTAGTAGATCATACTCGGGATCACCCCGCTGACCAGCCAGGTGCCGGCCAGTGCGCCGACGAATAGCAGGATCAGTATTGGTTCGGTCACGCTGGCCAGGTTACTACCCACTTCATCCATCATCCGGCGGTAGGTAACTTTATTGCGAAAACCCATGATGGCCGCCACCGCTCCACCGATCAGGAGGATGAACTGGTTGGAACCGCTCAGCGCATCGTCGCCGAACACAAAAACGTTGTAGGCCAGTAAGGCGATCAGGATGATTACGGGAATCAGGGCCTCCCAGATCGAGAGTTCCGGGTTTTGGGCAATGTCCGGGTCGTTGGTTTCAGTCATGACAGTGGTTGTGTACTGGCAATGATACGAAATTTGAATTTAGGGGCTTTGGGGTGTCCGGGCAAAAAAAATGCCCCCAGCCTGAAGGCTGAGAGCAATTTTTCGATAGGTAGTGTTGCGGTACAAACTACTTACCTCGCTGATCGGGCATGATCAAATCAATTGCCCGATCTTATCCAGCTAGTCAACGATTTTTACGTTGACTGCATTGGGTCCTTTCCGGCCTTCTTCTACTTCGAATTCGACCTTGTCTCCTTCTCTGATGTCGTCCAGCAAGCCGTTGGCGTGGACGAAAACGTCCTTGCCACCGTTATCCGGTGCGATGAATCCGAATCCCTTGGATTCATTGAAAAACTTAACTGTACCTTCTTGCATAATACTTATTGCATTGAATTGTGAAGCCGCAAAGGTACGCTTAATATATTTCTAGCCAAGCAGACTAGGAAAATAAAGAATTTTGTCACAAAAGATATGAACGTGGCGATCATGTAGTTGGATTCGGCAGCGTGATCTGCTTTGATCTAAATTACTTAATTTGGTCGTGATGCTGTCGAACTCGCTTCGGTCGGCCATCTATACCTGCAGGCACTTAAACACAATGAAACACACACTTACCTTCAAAATGATGGCCCTGGGGGTCATCACTTCCCTGCTCTTTACTTTCGGCTGTCCTTTACCGCCGCCCGTTAAGGAGGACACCGCATGTAATTTCAGTACCCCGATCTATAATGGTGATTCAAGTCTGGTAGAAATCATTGTACTGATGAACCCTGATCTAACGGGTTTCGATCTGTTTGGAGCGCCGGACACTTTATACCGCTGTGTGGAGGACAGCGGAGACACTGATATTCCGGAGCGCCCGAATGACCCAACGGATCAAAACGAAGCAGAGTCTTCGGCCTTTTCCGCCATTACCCCCTGGGATACGCTTCCTAATCTAGATTGCGCTTCAACTCCTGATATTTCCATCGATACCATGCTCATCGGCACGCCATACATAATGGATGTAATCCTGGCCGAAGTGAACAAGTTCTTTTTCGATGACTCCACCAGTTATTATTTCGACAGCCTTTTCGTGACGGACAGTTGCGAGTGCGCCGAAGAGATTTACCTGATGCGTGCACTGGTGCCGGACAACGTCGATATCAATAACGGTATCGCAAAAGGCTCCACAAAAACCAGGAAGAACGGCGAAGGTGCGGTTTATGCGGCCGGCTTCAATTACGAGCTTATCCTTCAACCCGTCAACGAAGACGAACTGCTTGCCGGGATGGACCAGGCAGAGTTCGACACTGTTTGTCCGCAAACCAAGGGTGGAGACAATGCAGTCGAACGCAGCATGCAAAACTGTAAACACGTTAATTTTTACCCGCGGCGTAGTTTGCCGGACAGTACCACCAAAGTTGCCATCATCGATACCGGTGCCGACCCTACCTATAATTATTCCGGAGAGTATGGCCCGATCGCGATCAATGATTATTTTGTACTCACCCGGGAAATACTTTTTCCGGATACGCCTGCTTCAGTCAGGGATACGGCCGCTTACGGAGAGCCGTGGAGCGGTGATAGAAATGACCAGAATAACAACTGCTTGCTTAATGATTATTACGGATATGACTTTTTCCACGGTGATAATAATCCAGCGGATAAAAAAGGTCATGGTTCTCATTTGGCCTATACAGTCCTGACCGCTAATCAGATTCCCCGTAAAAATGTGCGGGTGATGCCGGTTCAGTTCGGTGGCTACCTGGCCGATAGCGATGCTTTTGAATGTGATCTCTTCGCCGGGATCTGTGCCATCAATTACGCCGTAGACCAGGAAGTGGACATCATCAACCTGAGTTGGGGATACTATTCGGATATATTTAATGATGTACTGTACGATCAAATGCTCAAGACGGCTGCGAGTGATATTCTCGTAGTGGCATCCGTAGGGAATGATTCCCGGTCGGTGGACACTTGCTGGCACTGGCCTTCCATGTTCAGCACGGATGTAGCATTAGACAAGAACACAATTTCCGTGGCGGCACTGGACACATTGATTCTAAACGGTCAGAATTCAGTAGTGAGTTACCAACTTGCGGCTTTCTCCAATTACGGCAGTGTCGTAGATCTGGCGGCACCGGGAACCAGCATTACCGCTGCCCTTGCCGGTTCCGGCAGCGGAACCATTCCATTGGATGGCAGCTCGATGGCCACCGCCGTGGTGGCTCGCAGGGCGGCCATTTTGCATCGCGCCTCAAACGGTATTCCCCGGTCAGCAGCTGAATTAAAGACATTGCTACTCTCTGCCCAGCAAACCACCCCCATTGCTACTTTGCCAGGCAATACTATCCCAGCCATGAACCAGGCCGCAGACCCTAGCCTGATGGGGGCAATCGGCTACCGGCAATAATCAATAAGTTGTCCTTTATGAGGCTTGTCATTATTTTGCTAATTAATGCACTGATTTGCTTTTCCGGCTGTGACTTCAACCTACCAGCACCAGCTACTGAATTTTCAGCCGGCCATTTAGAAGACAAGGGAAACTTTTACTGCGACATCGATCAGGATCACCCGATGATCATCAGGACAGATTCTTTGGAAAATCAGGGGAACCCACAAAAACTCCTCGCTTTTCGGGATTCGGCAGGCCTGGAGGGCATTTACAGAGCTTACGCCACCTACCGTCTTGGTGCTATGTATTCCGGGACGGATGCCGATTCATCCCGGCAGTTGTATGCTGCTGCACTGGATGCCTTTAGCCAGGCCGACACCATCGTAGTAGAGCGCATCGGGCGAATTTGCAACAATCTGGCAAGCGCTTACGACGGTCTGGAGGGCTTCAATAATTTTGAGCTTCAGCGAAAATACGCCATGTGGGGTATCAGGCTAATGCTGTCATACGGAAGTTGCGAATACGAGAGTGATCTGCTCCCAGAGTTACATCAGTTTGCCGGAAATGCATTGCTCGGCCTGAAAGACATTGGTGAGGCATTACGCTATTACCGGCTCGGTATCCGTCACTTTAGCACCGGAACAGAATATTACGTTAAAGCAAAATTGTACGACAGTTACGCTAACGGGCTGATCATGGCAGGACAAACCCAATTGGCCGCCAGCTATCTGGATTCTGCTATTTATTATCAGGAGAACAGCAATAGTGATTATTACGAAGACTTGCTCGATCTTGCCAGTTTTTACGACACCTACCACCGGTTATCCCACTTGAAGGGTGATGAGTTGAGCGCGCTGGATAGAAATGCAAAGGCATTGGACATACGACGGGCAAATACTGAAGACCGGGCAACTTTAGCACTCTCTTATAATAACCTGGGGCGCTTGTACTATTTGAATGACCAGCCCGAGCAAGGTGAAGATTATCTCAAGCAAGCGCTGATCTTGTGTGCCGAAGCCGGTAATTGGCTGTCCAGGGGCACCAGTTTCGAAAGTCTGGCTCTTGGGAAAATGCACACTGGAGACACGCTCAGTGCCCTCGGTTATTTAGATTCCGCGGCCATCGCCTATCATGGCGTACCGGAAAAGCCCTGGGTGACGGCAGCCCTGAACCCCGCCGAAATGCGTGATCCGCTAATGACCAAAGCTCGCCTGCTCACTCATCTGCACGCCAGCCGGCCCGATAAATTCCCATTGTCGGAACTGGAACTCGCCTTTGCCCAGGTCGATAGTCTTTCAGACCTGCTGCGTTTTAGCGTGCGAACGGAAGCTTCCAAAAGATTAGTGATTCGAAGACTTCGGGCTTTGTACGAGGTCGCTATTTCCACCAGCCTTGAGCGTTACGAAAGCAGCAGAGAGCCGGAGCAGCTCGATTTTGCCCTCCGTTACCTGGAAAAGGGGAAAGCAGAAATTTTGCGGGAACGACGGGCGCTATCCCTGAAAAAAGCAGATATGTCCGAAAGTGACGTCGATAGCGAGACGGTTATTATGGCTAACAACTCTGAGGAAGAAGGACAACTCCGAGGAGCAAGCGACAATCACCGCAGGTCATCAGCAAGCCTATTTCAAGATGATGGCTATCAAAGTAGCAGTGCTTTTGGCGAAGCTAAGGTAGCAATGCTGAAACGAGCCCTAAGGCTGACCGATAACTACGCTGAGCGTAAAAAACTCAGCCGTAAATTGGAGCAGGCCCAGCAAGTTGCAAGAGAATTGGCGGAGGTCAGCTACGAGCAGTTGAGAGGATACCGGACGATAGATCAAACTGACGACATCGCATTTCAGCAAATCACCGCTAGTCTGGCCAAAGACCACTTCGTCCTGGATTATTTTGTCGGAGAGAAAAATATTTACGTAGCGATCGGTCGGCAAGACTCGATTAGTTTACACCGGCTTAGCGTTTCTCCCGCTGAACTGAGTTTGCTGGTTGCCGAATTTCGGGAAGCCATCATTGCTCCGGGTAAGAGTAAATGGCGGGGAAATGCAGCGTGGCGAAACGAGCAACTTGATCGGCTGGCCGTTAGTAGTCATCAACTTTATCAGCTAATACTCGGCGAACTCTTCCCTGATGGTGAAATGGCCGATAACCTGACTGTTATACCAGATGGTGACATCTGGAAAATACCGTTCAACGCCTTGGTCTCCAGACCAGTAGAAGACGTAAAGGTGGTCTCTGCCTGGCCTTTTCTCCAAGATCGGCACGTTTTCAACTACGATTTCTCCGCCCGAATGTGGCTGGAACGCCTGCAACGACAACGGCAAGCAGGTAATAGAACCCTGATCTTAGCGCCAGTACAGGAAGAACGTTACGTACTGGCAACACCCCTGGGTGACTCTCTCAGCCTGAGTCCGCTTACGATGGTCGATGAGGAGATCGAAGCGATCAGGCAAGTACGGAGTACTGATCTTTGGTACGGTCAGGAGGTGACCCGCTTCCGGACCGGTAAAGATGATTTGAGCCAGTACGGGATCGTCCACTTCTCCGGTCATGGCGTAGCTTTTCCTGCCGTACCGGAGGCATCGTTTCTTGCCTTTCACCTGGACAGCGGGCACGAACCTGAACTGTTTCGATTGCCAGATTTGGAAAACCGCAGTATACCCATTGAGTTGTTGGTCCTAAGTGCCTGCCAAACCGGCGACGGAGAGGTTTCTTCAACGGAAGGCGTTATCAGCCTTGCCCGAGCCGGGGCCCTGGCCGGAGCTAATTCGGTAATTGCCTCGTACTGGAACGTCACTCAGGCCTATAAACCATTGCTTTTCGGCAGTTTTTATACGCTCCTTGATGAGCAAACGGATCGTTGTGTAGCACTGGACGAAGCTCAGCGGGCAATCAAAGTAGACAGCCCGTTGACCCGGCACCCCTTCTACTGGGCTGCATTTCAAAACATCGGTGCGCGCGGCCCGGTATTCAGCCGGGTAAGTCAATAGATCGATCAACGCCAGACAGCATTTAATTCCTCACGAAGTTGGTCGGCCGGGAAGCCACTCCCCCACCCCTGCGCGAGTTGTTCGTCAATGTCCTCACCCTGTGCCAGATCGGTGATCATGGTGTTCCAGCGTAGTAACTCGAGATCGGTTTCGGAAAGATCCGTAAGACGCAGGGCAGATTCGAAAGCTCTGTCTGCTTCGGTGAGATTACCGGCTAAAAATTGAGCGTGTGGAAGATAGAAGCGCGCAAGTACTCCGTAATCATTGCTACTTTGAAGTCCGGAAAAACCGGCGATCGCAGCTAGGTGGTTACCGGCGTAAAAGTCGTCGATTGACCGGCTGTATTGCGCCATTTCGGTTTCCTGTCCTGCTAGACGGGGGTCCGGCGGAAGTTGGAAATATCTTTCGGCGATGGAAGCTGACGCATAATAGTTGATTTGCTGGAATACACCGAAAGCAGCCAGTAGAACAGCTGCTATTCCGATCCCCCATATCCATTTTCGGAAAGACTTTTTACCCGGATTATGGGTGGAGCCATTTGCTGAATTCGTAAGTTCATTTTCCAATTCACTGATTCGCTGAAGTCTCAATCCTTTGTATATAATGCGGTATTGCTCGGCCAGACGAGTCAGATCCGGATCGGCGGCGATGATCGCTGCTACCGCTTCGGCTTCGGCTTTCGGCAGGCTACCGCTTACGTATTCTTGTATTTTCTCTTCATTCATCCGTCCGTTACTTATTGCCGAAAATGCCTTCTCTTAACTTTTTTAAGCACCGTTTTATCCTGGTGCCGATGGAATCCGTGGAATGTCCGGTGAGGTCGGATATCTCCCTGAATCTCATATTTCGGAAAAATCGCAATCGCAAAAGTCTGCGACATTGATCCCCCAGTTTCTCCATGCCTTCACGGACGATCTCGGCGGCATCGTCGGTACCGAATCTTTGGGCCAGGTCGTAGTTCTCAATTATATGATCGGTAAAAGACTCCGGATTGTTACCCTCCTCTGGATTTTTATCGGCATCGGTTGTATTTTTTGGTGCAGTTCCCCGGATAACATCGGCACAGCGCCGAAACAAAATCTGGCGAAAATAGGTGAATAACTGGGCAGTATGAGGATAATCTACCGCCGGTGGCTTTTGGAGCAGGTTAAGGAAAGCTTCCTGATAAACATCGGCAAAGCTAACGGCCGAGTTCGGAAAATTATGGCTCACGAAAGTCGCGGCCGCCGGTTCGAAAGCCTGCATCAATGGACCGGTGAGCTGCTTCGGGTCTTCGTGAAGTGCGTTAATCAATACATCCCGGGCGAAATAGTGGTATTCCCATAATTTATCCGCAAATCTTAACGAACCTTGGTTTAATCGATAGAAACTCAGAAATGCATACCAGGGAGGGATCGAAGCAGCAGCACCGAAAGTGTTTTCTTCCACCGCGACAATGAACTGAGCTAAACTGCGAACTACATTCACTGATAACTCCTGCCAGGGTTGGGAAACGATTGTAGTTATCCGGGATTTTATAACGCCCAGCATCAATAGACGCCCACGACCGCTACGATCCTGTTGCAGGTAACGATAAAGTGCCCGGTCGTCGTGATTCAGCGTGTAATCAGCGTATGATTTGGCAGCCAAGTAGCGAGTTATTTATTCAAAGAAAAGAATTTTTTTCCTCAATCGGTCACAAATTCGATCAGCGCTCGGATAGGAGGGGTGAAATGCAGCTGGCAACTACTGATCTGTAGTTGCCAGAATTCATAATTCGCCTGTAAAACCTATTAGCTCATGTATAATAAGTCATTCATCATACAGCTGATGCTGTTCGTCTCGTCCCTCTCTCTTGGGGTAATAGGCGCCCAAGACATTCCGGAATCTCTGGTATCCGATGATCCCTCTTCGTTTATAATTTCAGTGGCGGCCGGCTACGACCTACCGGCCTTCGACCTGCCTTACGAAGAACTCGATTATCGGGGAGGTCGATACCTGAACGCGAGAGCCGGCTACTTTTTCACCCCACTTTGGGGGGCTCAGGTCGACTTCACCAATATCATCACCAAGCCGGAGAGCAGTATACCGGATCTTGTTTATTTTGGCAGCCTACCCAAGGCGGTCAGTCGTCAGCGCGAGGTACTGCACCGTAACTATCTGGGGATTGGTCCCGTTCTTCGCACTGGTTTGGGAAGGTCTCTCTTTGCCATTGAGGTGGCGCCCAGTTTCGGAAGAAGCTGGCTCAACGGTGGAGACATTTACTTGGAAAGTGATAAGCTGCCCCAACTACTGAATACTGGTTATAATACCGACAGCTGGGCAGCCAAACTTAATCTCGGGTTTCAATATTCGTTTTCATCGAGGCTGAATATCGGTTTGAATGCCTATTACCTACGCCATTTCCAGGTGCATCCGGATAATAAATTGTCTTTCGCCAGCCCTCCCGGTATGCTCTCCATCAGTCATGGTGAAAACCTTTATGTGCATGCTACTAACCCCTATGAGGTTTCCAGTTCGCCACCTAATGTGGTGCCCATTGACCCCGACCAGGCAAAATGCACCGACCTGACTTCATTTGGTGCCTCTGTCTCACTGACTTACGTTTTCGGCCAATCCGAAAATGTGAGACCGCCAGCCGTAGTCTGTAACAATTGTTGTCCGGACGACGGACATAAGCTTATCGTAACCGTTCAGGATGCCCCCACCAAACAGATGATCAATGATGCCGACGTGGTCCTGAAGGATCTTGCTGGTGAAATCGTCTCAACGGGCACGACTAACGGATTCGGAGCAGTAGAGTTTTACGATGTCCCTCACGGTACTTACCTGATCGAAGGTGCCCTATTTGGTGTTGCTACGACCAGTGCTACTATTGCAGCAGATGAATTCCAACCCGATGAGATCGTGCGTAAGGAGTTGTTTTACGAAGATTTACGCTTCGTACTAAAGGGGGTAGTACTTAACAAAAACAGCCGGCTTTCGGAGCCCAACGTTATTGCCCGACTTACCAACGAGCAATCCGGTCAGGTAAACCAGGACAATACCGACGGAGGAGGGAATTTCAGTTTCCAGTTGAATGGAAATACGGAGTATCGTATTGTAGGCAGTAAGAAGAATCGGCTTTCTGACATAGAGCGTGTCTCTACCATCGGCTTGTTACGCAGCACTACCCTCTTTGTGGAACTCGAGTTGGGTGTAGATGATTTTGACTGTGGCCTGGGCACCGTACTGAACATTAAATACAATCTGGCCAGCTATGATCTGCTACCCGAAGCCCGCTTCGAGTTGGACCGTTTGGTGCAGTACCTGAAAGATAATACCAGCGACCGGGTGGAACTAGGTTCACATACCGACAGCCAGGGTAGCAAAGCGTATAACCAAAACTTAAGCGAACAGCGGGCTAATTCCGCCGTGAATTACATCATTGGCCGGGGAGTAGACCGTGACCGTATCCTGGCTCGTGGCTACGGAGAGTCCCGGATACTTAATCGCTGTACTGATGGCATAAACTGTAGTGATGCGGAGCATCGCGTCAACCGTCGTACCGAAGCCAAACTACTCTGTAAATAATCATCTGAAATCTATAATTCCCCTGGTATACCGAATGATTATTTGGCCAAGGGAAATATAGCACCTGAAGCCATTCTAGACGGGGAGAGGTGTCACAATTATTGCGGTGATCATCCTTTCCCCTTCTTCTCAATCAAAATCTAATTGTTATGAAAACCCTCAATTATTTCACCCTCATTTTCTTGGCTGTATTCGTTTTTAGCTGCGAGCCTTGCGAAAAAATCAGCCTGGAAGTATGTGGTGGTACCGACGAGTTACCCAAGGTCGATCTGATCGTACTGATCGACGCAAGCGGATCAATGGGGTCCGTAGCCAGTACTGTGAGTAACGCTGCCAAAGCCTCCATTGATTCGGCACTGGCAAAATGTCCGGTAGACCTCAACGTCAATTACCTGGGAGTAGATGGAATATGGGCTGCCACCTTGTTTGATTCAACCCATCGCAACGTCATTTACCAAATTCAGGGAGGAACCCCAACTTTAGCCAGTGACGGACCTCCTCCGGGTTACGCGCTTGAGCGTGGAGCCAATGCGATCGAAGATCTTTCGGGCTTGTACAATTGGCGAAAGGAGGCCTGCCGGGCCATATTTTACATCAGTGACGAAGAGCTCAATGGAGTATCCCCTATTAATAATTTCGCAGAAGAGGATGCGGTAACCGCTGCTGCGATTGCTGCCGCCCAACTTAATGAGGTTACTGTATTTACCAACTACATCCTGGAGAATAACCGGGATCCCAGCATCCTTACGAATTATAATGACCTAACCGGACAGACCGGTGGCTTCAACCTAACCACGCCTAATATGAGCGATGTTGACTCAACCCTCTACATCGACCTCATGCCACAGATCGTTTGCAACGCCTGCAAGGCATGTGAGCTTAAACAATTTATGAGTGAGCAGTAAGCAGCTCACTTTACCATTTAAAACTCTGACAGAATGCTTTTTAAATCAATTTGTAAGCCACTATTTTGGATACTACTGGTCACATTAATGTACCAAGCGTCCTCAAGTATTTACGCCCAGGACCCCACTGACGTCGAATACTACGAACTGCTGCGCAATTACTACGTCGAACTAGCCAACGAAGATTCCCTACAACAAAAAACGCTCAATCGGGTCAACGCTAAAATTTTCGATAAGCTCGACCAAAATGGCAGTATGACCTCTTACCGGGCGGCCATGAGTTCCACCTGCGCCGACATCTGCACCGACCCCGACCTGGCCGACTGGGATTATCTCGGCCCGCCCGTCTATCACACGAGCACCAATGTCCAATGGAATGGTTTCGTCGGCGAAGTACTGGCGGATGAACGATCCGTCGGCTTGCCCACCCCCGAACAAAACCTTCTAATGGGTACACCTACTGCGGGTGCTTGGCGGTACGATGCCTTCGCCTCAGTACCCGGCTGGGAAAACAAAACGGATGCCCTTCAAAATGCCGGGCTGGGCATCAATAAGTTCTTGCGCGACCCCTTTGATCCGGATTACCTACTCGCCGCTACCGGAATGAAGAATCAAAAAGATTACGGAAACGCTCTCGGGCTTATTTTCAGCGATGACAACGGGACGACCTGGCAAGACTTCTCTCTGTCTAATGGGCCTGGAATTGACGATTGCCATACCAACGTCACGGGTATCTACTACGATTACGATCAGTTTGGTCAAAAACTACCCATCTCGTTGCACTTTTTCATTACAATCCGTAGAGATGGAGCCCAGGATCAGTTATGGAGATGGTGTGCACCACTATGGATTAATGAAAGTCAGTCCATTACCTTCAACACCCACGAAAAGATCGCCGATTTTACGGCCAATGAAGATGGTTCCTTCTTACTCACCACCAGTTATCCATACGGCTATGCAACCCGCATGTTCCGTGGCGTAGAGCCTTCTGATTGTAACCCAATCAACTGGACCGACCATACCGCCGTGATTCAATCGGCCGGAATGGATCCGACCATGAACCAGGAAATCTCCATTTCCGATTCAAAGAGCATGGTCGTTTTCGCCCGAACAAAAGGAAATGATGGAGATGATCTATACAAATCGATCGACGGCGGAGTGACATGGTCGCTGCGCCATTCCAGCCTGCAACTTAAAACCAGCAAACTGGCCATTGAGTATTCACCGGCTACCGGCATCGTCTACCTCGGTGGTACGCGCTTCCATGCCTGGGATGACAACAATGCCGTTTTCTATACGGCTCCGTCCACCGCCCAACACGCCGACGTGCGTGATTTTTCTATCGCCGGCTTCAATCCCGCGGGAAAAGAAGTCTGCTTTATGGCCAATGACGGCGGCGTCACGGAATCGCTTTTCGACCCTTCGCTAGGTCTCAGCAGTAGTGGTATCAGTTTTCGCCCCATCTCCGGTGATACCATGCCCATTCAGCAATTTTGGGGGATCGGAATCACCCAATCCTGCCAAATGAACTGGGCAGCCGGGGCTATGCACAACAACAGCTTTCTAAGCAACGGAGGTACGGTCTGCAAATTTGGGGCCGGCGATGGCGGTGATGTTGAGATCAACCCGATCGACAAAACAACCGTCTATTACAGTATCAATCCTTTTATTTACAAAGACGACATCAATAACCTCTGCTCCTCAGGCTTTGGAACCCTAATCGGCAGAACGAACCAATGGCAATTCGGCAACCCCTTGGAGCTCCACCCCGCTCGTCCGTGTTGGGTGTTCTACGGAAACGATGCGGGGGCAAACCCGGCTGCGAGTCTTGTCCTGTATAATGATTGCCCCAGTGCAGCTCCCGCTCCTCAGCCATTGTCTAACGCAAATGGGAATCAAACCGGGCATTATCTTGAACAGATCGGATCCATCGGATTGACGGAGGCGAAGCCCTTACAGGTATTCGTTGGCAATCGCCAGGGCAGCTATCCCGCCGGTCAAAGTGGGAAATTGCTTAAGATCGACAACTTCGGTACCGGAACCTGGGAAGACCTTAGTCACAATACCGTTTTCCCTTACAATCAACCGTTTACCGACGTTACCGGCTGGATGGGCGTCGGTGACATCCTTGTATCTCCTTATGATGAGGACCTCGTGTTCGTTAGTATGATGGGGACTTCAGCTGGCAAACGTGTGTTCAAAAGTACGAACGGAGGAACGACCTTCACCGATTATTCGGATGGGCTACCGGATTTGCCGGTTAATGCCATGACCTACTACTACAACTCCGATGACGTGGTCTTGGTCGGCACCGATGCCGGCGTTTACTACCGCGACAATAGCATGAGCAGTTGGGAATGTTTCAACGAAAACCTGCCTCTGGTCTGGGTAACCGACTTGGACATTAACTATTGCAAAAATACGCTCGTGGCTACTACTCACGGCCGGGGAATCTACCAAAGCTCCCTGAACCCATTGCCCAGCTTCGATCGTGAACATGAGATCGCCAGTCCGGAAATCTGGCGAGACGAGCGGGTTCTTTATTCCGATCTAGTAGTTAAATCAGGTCAGTCGCTCGATATTATCGACGCTACGATTCGACTGGCGGCAGATGTGAAAATCACCGTAGAGCCGGGTGCTCGCTTACAAATTCTGAATTCCGACCTGTCTGCCTTGTGTGAAGATGCTTGTTGGGATGGAATTACCGTACAAGGAAACGGCACTGTGCTACAAACGAACGCCAACCAGGGCTTACTCGTCGTCAGCGGCAGTACCTTCTCCTACGGAAAGTCCGTCATCAATGTTTTTGATGGGGGTATTGTGCGGGCAACTGGCTGTAACTTTATCAACAACCGTAGGTCTGCTCAGTATTTGTACTATCAAAGTAGCAATGCGGGTGGAACGGCCCCGAACATCGGATTCTTCGATCAGTGCACCTTTGAGCTCAATGATGATTATCGGTCGAATTGTGGTAGCAACTCTCCTTTCGTTACGCTGTTCGGTGTGGATGGTGTCACCTTTACCGGCTGTCTGTTCACTGATCAGAGAACAGGATTGTTGTCGGCTAACGAATACCGAACCGGCATCGGCGCTTTGGAAGCAACCATTAGGGTGATTCAAGGTACTGGCCCGAGCAACCGCTTCGAATCTCTGAAAGCTGGAATAACGATCGAAAATGTACAGGAAGACAATCCATTTTCACTAAGGATTGAGCAAGCCAAATTTTCAGCAAATGAGATCGGCATCTCCTTGCTCGACGTGAACAATGAAAGCCTGATCTTGAAAAATGAGATCGAAATGGGGCATCCATTGGGCATCAATTCTTACGGGATTGTCACGAAACAAAGTTCAGGTTTCACTATGGAAGAAAACCACTGCTGGAAACCGAGTGGATGGCCCAACTGGACCCGAGCCTACGATATCCTGAATACGATCAACCCCAACAACCCGGGTGGTTCATTCTTTCCTTACCACCTGATCTACAATAACATTGCTCAAAATGCCGATGAAGGATTCACCGCCTGGGGCGATAACGTAGCAGCTAGTGGAACTGGTTTGGAGTTCCTGTGCAACCAGAATTTCGACAACCAGGTAGATTTTCACTTCCTGGATTGTATTCAGCCCCAACAAGGATCTCTTGCTCAACCGGCCGGTAATACCTTCTCCTGTGGCTCTTCAACGCCTTTCGTGATCGACGCCGCCGCAACGAACTGTATTGATTACTACCAGGAACAGGGAACTCAATGCACTACTTTTAATCCGACGGGAATTACGATCAACTACACCAACCAGTCTCCGGCCTGTGCTTACCTGGTAAGTACCAGTGAGTTCGAAACTGCTGCTCCCCGGTTTTTCCCGAACCCTACCGACGGTCAGTTGACTATTCAATTTGCAGAGCCGACCCATCTGGTAGCCCTTTCAATCTATGACCTGCAGGGTAAACTCGTTCGCCGGGTCCCAACAGGACAAAAACAAAACACAGTTACGCTTGAATTTGCCAGCTTGCCCACCGGAGTATATTGGGTAAAAGGACAATATCAGGATGGTACTGGTTTTGCTAATAAAGTCGTACACCAGTAAGTTCGTCTAATATTTGGCCCAATAACTACTACGGGCGCGGATGATCATCCGCGCCCGTAGTGATTTGATCACGCTTAAGTGATTTTAAGCCTCGCTCTTGCCCATCTTAATTTTACGATCAAGTTCCTCCAGCGTTTTCTTCAGATCATCATCCGTTTCCATTAAATCTCTTACGGTTTTGATAGAATACAAGACGGTGCTGTGGTCACGGCCACCAAAGATATTACCAATCGCCTTAAGACTCTGGTCCGTGTACTCTTTGACCAGGAACATACTGATTTGGCGAGCCATAACAACGGCCCTTACGCGGGTACTGGATTGAAGTTTTTCTACTTCCAGACTGAAATACTCCGCAACTGTACGCTGGATCACCTCGGGCGTAATCTCTTTGTTGATTTCGTTGACAAAATTCTTGAGTACCCGTTTTGCGAGATTGATGTTGATTTCCTTACCGGCTACCCCCCGATGCAGTACCAGATTATTGAGTACACCTTCAAGTTGACGAATATTGGCTTGAATATGAAAACAAATGAACTCGGCAACGTCACTGGGGATATCCACCTCTTCTTCCCCGGCTTTGGCGCTGAGGATCGCCATTCTTGTTTCCAGGTCCGGCGAGGTAAGATCTGCGGTCAGCCCCCACATGAAGCGGCTTTTCAATCGCTCTTCGATTTTCAGATCTTTGATGGGACGGTCACAAGTCAGTACAATAGCTTTGTTGTTCTGACGTAGCGTATTGAAAAGGTTGAAGAAAATATCCTGGGTCTTCGTTCGGCCGTAGAGTAATTGAATATCGTCAACCAGCAATACGTCTACGTGTTGGTAGAAATTGAGTAGATCGCTGGTAGCGTTGTTCTGGATGGCGTTCACGATCTGATTGGTAAATTCATCCGTAGAAACGTAGAGGATACTTTTGTTCGGGAATTTTTCGGCTACGTGATTGCCCACTGCTTGTAACAGGTGAGTTTTGCCTAAGCCTACGTTGCCGTGGATCACCAGTGGGTTGAAAGCCGTGTGGGCTGGCCGGTCGGCTACGGCTTTGGCCGCATTTCGGGCCAGCATGTTGCAGTCACCTTCAATGAAGTTATCAAAAGTAAAGCGGGCGTTCAGATTACTCTCAATTTTCGGCTTCTGGATACCTGGAATAACGAAGGGGTTTTTAATTTTCCCCTTGTAGTCATCGGTACCTTTGTCCCCGGGTTGGCTGCCAGCGTTGCCACTATCGCTTTTTTGCTGTGCATTCGCCGCCTGTTGCTTTCTTCTCGGATTAAGGATCTGATAAAGTAAACGACCGTTATCCCCTAAAGCTCCCCGCAAACTACTTTTCAGGACTTCCACGTAATGCTCTTCCAGCCATTCGTAAAAGAGGCGGTGAGGCACCTGGATCGTCAGTTCGTTGCTCTGCAATTTCACCGAACGAATGGGCTCAAACCAGGTCCGAAAACTCTGAGCATCAACGCGTTCGCGAATACTTTGTAGGCAACTGTTCCAGACGACTGAATGATCCATAGATGACGGTGGTGGTTAATAGGTTTAACGTTCGACCCGGATACACGTATCCCAATCGTTGATAAAGCAAAAGTGTCTTAGTATCAGTAAGTTGCCAAGAACAAGAACCGCCGGGAATCCGGCCGTGGAGTCGGAGAACGGCCGCCAGAATGCGGCACCGACTGGCTTAGGTTAGTGCTCCTCCCACGACAATTATGCTATCGCAGGACCACAAATATGCGGGTATCGAAGGCAGAATCCCAAAGAAATTGAAAGCTTTCTTCAAAGATATTTTTGTGTAATGCGTAACCGGCTGAATCGGGTAAATAGTATTCGCGGATGGTTGATAGAATCGAGGGCGGGTTCGCAAATTGTGGGGTTAGTGGTGAAAAGACACTATCTATTTTTTAAGCGAACCCACACATTTTATGGATAAGCCCAAAATTCCACAGGATGGAAATCATTGCGATCAGCACCCTATACTTTCTGAGGCACAAAGCATAAGAAATGCGCCTGTTTAGGTTACTTCTTCCTTTGGTGGCAGTCTTTACACCACTAGATTATTACACCTTACACATCTTTCACTCCTGCTTTTGTCAAAGCCAATATCCAGCCTTCCCAACCGCAGACCACCAAAGCCAACCTGGTTGATGGTCGTCGGTTCCCCGTCCAGGTCAGGAATACTATCGGGCTTGCGCATGAAGGTATGAGTGTGTCCGCCCAGGATCAGGTCGATATTACGACTGTTACCGGCTAAGACAACGTCACTGACCTTGTTGCCCCGGTAGCGGTAACCAAGATGGGAAAGACAGATGACCAGGTCACACTTCTTGTTTTCTTTGAGGAGTTTAGCTGTAAAGTTTGCCCGCTCAACCGGGTCTTGGTACTTGGTCTCGCCAATCAGCTTGGCCGGCACCAATCCATCCAACTCAATACCGAGCCCAAAGAGTCCTATTTTGATGGGGCCTTTTTCGATGATGTGGTAGGGTAAGGTTTTACCTTCCATCGGTGTCCCTTTGAAATCATAATTGGCGGAAAGGAGGGGGAAGTTAAGGTTCGGCAACTGCTTGGCCAGGCCGTCGATACCCGCATCGAAATCATGGTTACCGATCGTGCCGGCATCATAGCCCATCTGACTCATCAACTTAAACTCCAGCTCACCGGCAAAAAAGTTGAAGTAAGGCGTTCCCTGAAAGACGTCACCGCTGTCGAGCAATAAGACCAACTCTTCTTCGCTACGAATCTTATCAATCAGTGCCGCCCGGCGGATGGCCCCACCCTGATTAGCGTTACGTCCGCTTCCGGCCGGAAAAGGATCGATGCGACTGTGCCAATCATTTGTGTGTAGAATGGTCAATCGAGGGCCGGCCAGTGAGGTGACTCGCTCAGCGGCACCTAATGGATCAGCGGCTACTAAAAGACTACCGTAAAAACTGCGTTGGAGAAATACCCTTCTTTTCATGATCGCAATTTATAGCTTCTTCCCATCTTTGCGGGATGAAGTTTGAATTATCTCTCCTATTAAAAGGAATAGCTATGGGTGTTGCCGAAGCCATCCCCGGCGTCAGCGGCGGTACCATCGCTTTCATCACTGGCATCTACGAACGTTTGTTGGATGCCATTACCAAGATTCTTGACCCCGCCGTTATCACCACTTTGCGTAAAGAAGGTTTCTCCGCTGCCTGGGAGCGGATCGACGGCTGGTTCCTCGTCCAGTTAGTAGGTGGTATGGCCGTCGGGCTGATTGCCGCAGCTTTTTCCATAACTATCCTGCTGGAGGAATATCCGCCGGCGGTCTGGGCCTTTTTTTTCGGTCTTATCATAGCTTCGGCCATTTATATCGGTAAGCAGGTAGGTCACTGGTCTGCCTTGGAAATCATCCTGTTTCTGGCGGGAGCTGGCTTCGCCTACGGGCTTACGATCATCAATCCGCTTGGGGGCAGTACCGCGCCAATCTTTGTTTTTCTGGCGGGTGCCATCGCTATTTCAGCGCTGATCCTACCCGGTATTTCAGGAAGCTTCATCCTTGTTTTGCTGGGTATGTACACCGTCATTTTGCCCGCGGTGAAGGAGTTGTTGAGCGGCGATTCCAGCCAACTGATTACGGTCGGCGTTTTCGCGCTCGGGTGCCTGGCCGGTCTGGCACTTTTCAGTCGCGTGCTGTCTTACACTTTTAAAAAGTTCCCTAATCCTACCTTTGCCATCCTCACGGGGTTCATGCTAGGCTCTCTTAATAAATTGTGGCCCTGGCGTAATACCCTGACTTTCCGGACTAACAGCTCCGGCGAGGAAGTGCCGTTGATGGAAGAGAATGTACTGCCCGCTGCTTACCAGGGCGATCCCATTGTGTTGGCCGTCATCTTTGCTACTTTGCTAGGAATAATTCTGGTGTTCGTTATGGAAAGATTGGGGCGGGACGAGCTAAGAGAAGAGCTCATCGAAGACGAGGATTAACCAGCATCCAGAAGTAAATACCACCCAATGCATAAGCCAGATAATCGTAAATATCCCGGGAAAATTCGCTGCTGATCCGGGTGAATACTTCTTCAAAAAGAATCGCTAGGAAAATTGTCAGTACCAGCGTTTCCAGGGCGAGCATACGCCCGGCCCCAAAGTATAACTTTCGCTCGGCGGCCATAATTCCCAGCACGAGCGGAATGCACAGTAATGGGTCCAGATAATGGTCGATTAGCGGAAACTCCCAACCCAGGAGGCGTTGAGTGATCTGATGGAGGATGAACAAGCCGAAAGCCACGTACCAACCGGTGCGAAACAGTTTGAGATACTTCATAGTGCGGCGAAAAACCCAATGACGATGGCCAGGAGGGCAAAAGGTGAAATAGCCAGTAGAACAATGATCCCTACCGCACGTACGCCGATTTTCAACACCCCCAGCCAAAGTGGGTCCTCGGCGTTCAGCGTGGCCAGGTTGTCCCACCAATTATAGGCTCCCTTGATCTTGTCGGCAGCTTTCCCTCCCGCAGACTTATTCGGTGCTTCAGTTTGTTCTTTCTTCATTTGGTTGCGTACATTTCGGTTTCCTTATAAACCTTGCCCCGGTCGCTTATGTATAACCGGCCGGTAAAATTAGTTGTTCTTCCTATGCTATTCGGCCTCATCGGTTACCCCATTTCCAAGTCTTTCTCCCGCCCATACTTTACTGAAAAGTTTAAAGAGATGAGGTTGAACAACACCCATGAATATCGCAATTTTGAGCTCCAGGACCTTAGCCTTTTTCCAGAGATCATTGAGGTACACCCTGAATTGCGCGGGCTTAACGTTACCATTCCTCATAAACAGGCGGTGATGCAGTATCTCGACGAGATCGACCCGGCCGCCGAACTCATAGGAGCCGTTAACACCATTTTGGTGAAAAACGGAAAGACCAAAGGTTTTAATACCGACCTGATCGGTTTTCAAAAGGACTTTTCAGATTTTATTGGCTATCAAAGTAGCCATGTCGTCCGCTTAAGTGGAAGTGGTGGTGGTCCTGATTATAAAGTAACGGCCAGCGCTGGTATTCAACCCGACAATCCTTTTCGAAAGGCGGTAGACCGCAGAGCAATGGTGCTGGGAACCGGCGGTGCGTCTTTGGCAATCCGCGAAGCATTGCGGCAATTGGAAATTCCCACGACCCTGGTAAGCAGAAGCCCGGGACCCGACCGTATCACCTACGAGCAAATCGATGCCAACGTAATGGAAGTCCATCGCTACCTGATCAACTGTACGCCCCTGGGCAGCATTTACCGGCAAGATGAATGCCCCGCACTACCCTACCAAAAAATGAACGAAAAACACTTTTGCTACGACCTGGTTTATAATCCTACTGAAACCCTATTTTTACGGCATGCAAGGAACGAAGGCGCGCAAACCCGCAACGGAATTGGCATGTTGCGGGAACAAGCAGAAGCGGCTTGGGAGATTTGGTCCTGAAGATTCAAATCTTGAGATCATTTAGACCTTCAGACCTTACAACCTCCAGACCTCAACACTAAAAAAGACTATGAAGAAAGCCAACGGCCCGGTAAAAGACTTCAGCCACATCAAGGCCGTCATCGAAGATCACATCGCTTCGACGACCAGTGATCTAAAGCTCGATTTTGACAATACGGAAAAAACCTTTTCTCATTTGTCAGATGGTGAACTCAAGCGATCCGCCCGTCTGTTTTCCCTGATGAACAAAGCCTGGCTGACCAATATACTGTCTCCGCTGGGTATGATTTCCGTAAAATATGGTTTGCCGGGAGCGGAATGGATAATGAAAAAAACCATTTACTCCCAATTCGTAGGAGGCACCAGTTTATTGGCCGCCGAACCGGCTATTCGTGAGTTGTACCGTCGCCGGGTATCCAGCGTATTGGACTACGGTGCCGAGGCCAAAAACGAAGAAGAGGATTTTAACTTTGTCATGAAAGAAATCATGAAAGGTGTTGAATTCGCCGCCCGAAATGAGGCCGTCCCGGTGGTGGTAGCTAAAATCAGCAGTATGGCGCGCAACAAATTGCTGGAAGCCTTTCAGCAAGAAGATTACGACTATACCCCGGAAATGCGGACGGAATACACCAGCCTTCAGAAACGACTGAATGCCATCTGTAACCTGGCCGCAAAACTGGGCGTAAAAATTTTCTTCGACGCCGAAGAAAGCTGGATTCAGGACACCCTTGACAAGTTGGTGACCAAGCTCATGGAGCGTTACAACAAAGAGAAAGTGATTGTCTACAATACTTTCCAATTGTATCGTCACGATCGGCTGGATTACCTGATCAACAGCCACGAAAAAGCCCGTAGGGAAGGTTATCTGCTCGGGGCAAAGCTGGTCCGTGGCGCATACATGAATAAAGAGCGGGAAAGGGCCGCTGAACTGGGCTACTCCTCCCCTATTCAGCCCAATATCGAGGCAACCCACAAAGACTTCAATACCGCAATCCGTTACTGCCTGGATCACTACGAAGAACTGGCTAGCTGTAACGCCAGCCACAACCGTGAAAGTGTAGAACTACAGGCCCGGTTGATTGAGGAAAGAGGCCTACCACGGAACCACGATCACCTCAATTTTTGCCAGCTATACGGCATGAGCGATAACTTGACCTTCAACCTGGCCGAAGCCGGCTACAACGTAGCGAAGTACCTGGTCTACGGACCAGTTACGGAAGTTACGCCTTACCTGATCCGCCGTGCCCAGGAGAATAGTTCGGTTACGGGTGATGTTGGGCGTGAGTTGGGAATGATCCGCAAAGAGTTAAAGCGGCGTGGATTGTAAGAGTTTGCGGGAATTTCAGCTTTGAGGTCAGTTGCTGGCAAATGGGCCAAATCTTGAATTCCCAACAAGCTCTAGAATAAAAGGGCGCACGGAGGTCCACTGAGGTGCCTACATGACGTGAGAGGTTTTGGAGGATTGAAGCGCTTCGCGCATCGAGGAAACTTACCGCGATTTCCGGTTTCCCAACCCACTCGCCCGTCGGCGAAATTGACGGAGATCAATCAATCGTCTGCGGCATCTGCATGATAATTTAGCACGCTGACGACGCAGACGATAATTCAAGTTTTTTTGAAACCGCGCCGTCGGGCGCTATACTCTCTGAACTACTTTTCATTGATCGTTTGCTCAGGAAGCATCTGATTGACGAGCAAGTTAGAAAGCAACCTTTGAGCGTTTACGTTCTTTGGTTCTAGCCAGGTCGTTAGGCAGTTGCCCGTTTCCGCCAACCGCCGACGACTGCGCCAATAACGGTAAACAATACCAGATAATAACTCCCGTCAATGAGACTCAGCGAACTGGGTGTCATGGCGAACATATTACTCAGAAACTGGGCGATGACAGGAACCAGTCCTACGATCAGACCGATAGTAGCACCGTTGATCCAGGTAGTCATCCCGGTTTTTGCCACCAACCAACTGAAGATAAGGGCGAAAGCGATCATCCCGATCACGTTGACGATCATTGGAGTGACGGGATCCAAAACAACCGGTTCGCCGTATCGGAATACATCTTCCCCCATTTCCGTTAGGCCGGGGCCGGTAAAACCAACAGCCTCGGACCACTGGGCGTTAAAGAAAAGTCCGTACCAAAGAAAACCGATAAACATGCCGGCGAGGGCGGCGACCAGTACGGCTGGCCAGTGGAATGTTTTGTTATTCATAGCAGTGTGTTTTTGTGTTTGCTACGTCAAATATAAATATTTTGTTTTAAAATAACAATATCCGAAACAAATTCACGTAAAAAGCCGCTCATCCATTGGATGAGCGGCTTTTCAAAACCTACTAATCAGTTAACCGATTAGAAAGTAAAAGAGACATTAAATTTCACGTCCACTCCCCGGCGGAAGTCCTGAAAGATGTATTCGGCACCTTTGTAGTCTGCGGATACCCGGAAAGGATCATCGAGAATGTTGAGGATACTCAGGCGGGTACCTACGCGGCCGAACTTCTTGCTGGCGATGAAGTCGAGTTGGGTACGGGCACGGGCGATCTGATCACGGCGATTGCCACTAAAGGAGCCGATGGTAGCGACTCGGTCGCCAGTGGCGTTTGCGGCGAGGGCGATATCCCAGCCTTGCTCGGGCAGGCTGTAGTTCAAAGCGGCGTTGATGATATAATCAGGTTGGCCGATGAAGTTGCGGGAAGTTATCGCTAACTCAGAATCAGAATCAGAATTGTTCGTTGAAATATCAGAGAAGATAAAGCTGGCATTGGTAATGAAGCTGAAATTTTGCAGCTTATTCCATACAAAGCCCAGTTTTTTACGTAGTTCGAATTCAACTCCGAATAAGTGGCCTTCGTCCATGTTCTGGTACTGAAATTCATTGTTCGGACTCACCGGTAATTGAACGCGGGCAATCGGATCGGTAAATTTCTTGTAGTAGCCACTCAGCGCCACCAGCTCATTTCCACCCAGGAAGTATTCGAAGCGCAGGTCAAAGTTGTCGATCAGGCTACGGCCGAGGCTATCCGGGTTACCACGCTCGAAAGTATTCGTCAGTGGATCGATGATGGTGAAAGAAGAGATTTCCCGCAGTGTCGGACGAGCAATGGTCTTGCTGTAAGAAGCACGGATATTGAAATCCTTGGTCAGTTCATAAATGAAATTACCGGAAGGCAACAGGTCGGTTTCTTCGATCCGGCCAACGGTTTCTGAGGTGTCCTGGCTAACAGCTTCCGTATTCGTGATCTCCAGGCGAGCACCACCGACAAATTTCAGTTTGTCCGTGATCTGGTAAGTCAGCATACCGTAAGTAGCAAGAATTTCTTCACTGCCTTCGTAGGAGTCAGAAGCCTCGGTATCGTCGATCAGATAATTGGCGAAACGGTAGCGGCCATTTGCCAGTTCTGCAATGCCCATATTCGCGTCAGCAACGAAAGCGTTTTGGTCACCACCCAGCTCATCCAGGGGCGTAGAGCGGGTACCGTAACGCAAGCGGAAAGCGTCCTGGGTACTTACGCGATCTTTAATCGAGTACAAACCACCCACTTTGATACTGTTCGACTTGTTAGCCAATGGCAAGGTAATGTCGATCTTACCGATCTTTTGTTCGTCCTGAAGTTCCCGCCAGAAGTAAAAAGGGGAATTGAGGTCGGCACCGTCCTCTTCGTATTGGCCGGTTTCCGTATTGAAAATGTTCTCAAAGAAACGCGTCTGAGGCTCGTACTGAGAGCTGTTCACCAAACTGCCTCTCCATTCGATTTTCAGGTTGTTCAAGTTAGGCAATACGTGTTCTCCACTGGCTTGGTAGTTGATCAATTCCTGTTCAATGTGACTCAGGGCAAATCCCTGCACCAGACGCGGAGCAAAAAGATCATTTGGTCGCTCACCCAGAGAAGTCAGGCTGGTCGTTTGTGAAGAGTGGTTGTACATACCGGTGAAACCAATCTCATTATTATCGCCTATCCGGTAGGTCAGTCCAAGCAATCCGGTCAGGGTTGGATTGATGGTGCTGCGGTTTTGGTTGAAAACGCCATTGTTATCCATACTATCACGCTCGGTATTGATTACGCGCCAGTTACCAACTTTGAAATTATCCAGATGCTGGTAATCCTGCTTGAAAGAAGCCGTAGCAATGACCCCCAGGCGATTCTTACCCATATCGATCCGATTACCGTAACTAAGTGCGAGCCCGTGGTCCAGAAAGGAACGCTCTTGGTCCGGAGCTACCTGAGGAATAACACTGCGTGCGGCGGCGTCAATAGCTTCAGCACTAGCCTGGTCGCCACGGTTGGCATCCAGTGCACCACCACGTGACAGGAATTCACGGGAAGCAGGGTCCGTCAGCGCCGTGGGCAGTCCGCGGCTATTGTCGAATCCAAAGTAGTCGTTGCTCGGTGTTTCCTGCGTCTGGAAGTTGTCGATGAAATTACTCTGACTGTTGTAACCGGTGCTCAGACTGATTTGGAAGGTCTCCAGTTCGGGAAATTTTTTAGTGATGATGTTCACATTTCCGCCGGTGAAGTTACCGGGCTGGTCCGGGCTGGAGGTCTTGGCCGTACTGATATTGTCGATCAAATTGGTGGGCACCAGATCGAGCTGGGCGCTGTTGCGGTATGGATCCGTGGACGGAATAGTTAGGCCGTTCAGTTGGGCCAGGGAGTAACGATCACCCAGACCACGCACGAAAATGTACTTGCCACCTTCCACGCTGGTTCCGGTCACTTTCTTCAAAGCACCACCCGCATCGGAGGCACCGTAACGGGCCATTTCCTGAGCACCGATATTATCGGTCACTACGGCGGCTTCTTTACGAAGCATTAAGACGCCTACTTCGGAATTGGTTACCCGTGTGGCTTTGACCGTCACGTCCAGGTCTAGTTCGACCCCGTCCTCGTCACTCATGGTCACGTCCTGGTAGGCAATCTCCCCTTTCTTCACTTCAACCCCTTCAACCAAGAGGTTTGGATAGCCGATATAGCTAAATTCCAGGGTGTAAGTTCCCGGATCAAGTTTGAAGGTGTATTTACCGTCGAAGTCAGTGATGGTAACGGCACCGGTGGTCTTTTCAAGGACCGAAGCACCGATAACTGTTTCTCCGCTGGCTTTATCGTAAACGGTTCCACTGATGGCTCCCTGTGCCAGGAGGTTGGAAATGGTCAGACTGCAAAGTAGCAATGCTGATAAGATGAAACGTTGCATATAAGCTTGCATTTGTGTGTTATTTACCCTAAAAAGTAACCGAAGCAGTAGCCCGGCACCCAAAAGGCCACCCCGGAATCCGTTTGGCTCCGGGGTGGCTGGTAAATAGTAGGGTAAATAATCCCTTATTTGGCGACCGTCACGCGTTGGCTGACGGCTCCGAATTTAGTATTCAGTACGATGAAGTAATTGCCGCTGACCAGTTCACCGAGATTGATGGTAGGCTGGTTGCTGCCGGCTTGCAGCTGACCGAGGTCAAATTGAGCGATGTTGCGACCGAACTGATCATAGATCATTGCGTCGGCCTGAGTTGCGGCGGGAAGCTCGATGCTCAGCGCAACCAGGTCGGCTGTCGGGTTAGGACTTACGAGGACCTTTACACCATCTTCGTTACGACCGAAATCGATAGTATTTACGTTGAGGGTTTCTACGATCAGGCCACGTTGGTAGCTCAGTGTCCAGGCTGCCCACAGTTCGTCGGTTGGGTCGAAGGCACCGCGGTAAGTAGTGGATTCGAAAAAGTCATCTCCGGCAGGTGCATCGGCTGCTCCGGTACGGGCCGGGCTAAAGAAACCGGGACGTGGGTCTACACCGTTACCGTCAGCTCCACCGTCGGTAGATGGCGTAAAGTTTACCCGGGCCAGTTCAGGATCAACCACATCGTTGCCGTCGGTGGCGAAGGCCAATGCCACAGTGGTAAGCGTAGCATCGTTTCCATCCAGTTGGATCGGGTTGCCGAGAGCGTCACCGCTGATGTTGAAGAAGATATTGTTCAACAGATCAAACTCATTGGCTACGTAACGATCGGCGGCGCCGTCTTGCATGCTTACCGCGAAATCATCAAATTCCGTAAAGATGGAATTGTTGTAGCTGATGGCAGCGTTGTCCTTGATGGTCAAAGCGTTGTTGTCACCGGCAATCTGAGCGTTTTCGCCGCGACCGATGTATGTGGCGTTGAAAACAGTCTGTACGGGGCCACCGGTTGCATCGTTGGGGTCTTCAGAACCGTCGTGCTCACCACCATTGGGGCTACTGCCACCGGTTTGCTCGGGATCCTGCAGGGAGAACCAGAATTGACCGCGACCGGACCAGGCCATATCGGTATCGTAGCTGTCGTCGCCACAGTAAGCAACTACACCATACTTAAGATCTACCGTACCACCGAAGAATTCTACACCGTCATCATCGTTAGCGAAAATTTCAATGTGCTCGATCGTCGTACCGGAGCCTACGCCACCGAGGGTAAGTCCGTTGATCTCGTTGTTCGGGGAAAGCGGGAAACCACCAAAACGAATAGAAACGTAGCGTAGAACGCCACTGTTGTCTTCGTCGTTGTCACCACCGAATTGGGTGCGAGCTTCGGCTTCGATGCCCTCGATGTTGGCAAAGCCCATGCTGTTTTCGTCACCAACGTTGGCGTCGCCCAGTACGATCACGCCACCCCATGAGCCGCGGAAGATATCTACGGGGTCATTGACGTCGTCAATCTGGCTGCCGGAAAATACGATTGGTTCGGCAGCGGTGCCTTCGGCGAAGATTTGGGCGCCGTTCGTGATGATCAGCGTACCAACTTCATCATTATCGTTTTCTGGCAAGCCCTCGATACGGGTGCCGGCTTCGATGTTCAGCACACCACCTGCTTCCAGGTAAACGAAACCGTCGAGTTGGTAAACGTTGTCATTTGTCCAGTTATAAGTCTGGTCGCCTTGCAGGTCATCATCACTGATAATGATCTGTGCCTGGAGCCCAAAAGCAGCCAGCAGGAAAAGGGTAAAGAGAGTAAATGTTTTTTGCATAACAGAGTTGAATTGATTGAATGCGATTATGGCGCAAAGGTCACCTCATACCATTAACCCGCCTTTACAATCAGATTAAGTTAGTGTAAACTATACACGATTGGTAGGGACTGGCGTCCGGCGTTCATTTCTGGACGCTAAAGTGTCCGTTTTCGAACACCGCACTGCTACTTTGTTAGTCAAAGCAATTGATAGTCAACTGATTACAACCCTGGCACGATATTTTCAGTACTCTAAAGCAAGAAAATAACCACCATGGATCGTAAAATTGATGACGCTGAAATTCGCCGCAAACGCCGGAATAAGTATGTAAAATTCATGTTAATCGGCCTTATCGCCGTTGCGGCCCTGTTCGGTTTCCGGAAATTGCTGCGTACCAAAGCCGAAACCAATAAAATGCGTATTGAGGCGGTACAAAAGGGTGACATCAAAAATACCGTCACTGCCACCGGCCTCGTCGTAGCCGCTTTTGAGGAGCAGGTGAACGCCCCCGTTGCTACCACCATCCAACAAATCCTGTTGCCCACCGGCACGGAAGTGAAAGCCAATGACGTGGTACTGACCCTGGATCGCGAATACGTACAACTGCAACTCAACGGCCGCCGCGATCAACTGGCCCTGAAGCAAAACAACGTAGACCTACTAAAACTGGAGTATGACCGCGACATCCAGGAACTGGACTACAACACCCGCATCAAAGCCCTGGAACTGAGCACCGCCGAGGCTCAACTGGCCGACGCCAAGCGATTATTGGCAGTAGGTGGCGCCACCGACGAGGAAGTGGAGCAAGCCCAATTGCAAGTACAGATCACTCAACTGGAAAAGGAAAAACTGAGCAACGAGCTTTCCTACCGCCGCAACAGCCTTAATGGTCGCCGCCGTAACCTGGAACTGGAAGTGGGCATGGAAGAAAAGGAAGTCGCCCAGCTCAGCCGCAAGCTGCGGGAAACCGAAGTACGCGCCCCACGGGCCGGGGTGGTGACCTGGGTAAACGAGAACATCGGACAGCAAGTAGCCGAAGGTGCTCCCCTGGTGCGCATCGCCGATCTCGGCCGCTTCCGCCTGGAGGGCAGTTGCAGCGATCGCTACGCCGGTCAGGTAGACGTGGGGCTACCCGTAGACATTCGCGTGGGCAAAGAACGATTAAAAGGAACCATCTCCACCATCTTGCCCGAAGTAGAAAACAACACGCTCCGCTTTTTGGTGGAGTTCGCTGACCCCAGTCACGACGCATTACGCCCCAACCTACGTACGGAGTTCGGCATCATTGTAGGCGAAAAACCAAATGTACTACGCCTGAAAAACGGCCCGGCCTTCCGCGGTGGCCTGCGGCAGGAGCTATTCGTAGTCTCCGCCGATGGTACCCGCGCCGAACGCCGCGACGTAGGTCTGGGGATGCGCAACGGCGACTGGGTGGAGATCACCAGCGGCCTGCAAGCCGGGGAGAAAGTGATCATTTCGGACACCAAAGAATATGAGCACCTGGAGGAATTCGTGCTGGAGTAGCCTCTCCCCTAACCCTTCTACTCTAGGTAAGGATTGAATGATTTCATGATAAAATGCTTCAATAACACACGTCACACGGGCATTAGATCACCAAAAATTAAATCATTAGATCATTACCTACCAGAGAGGGCTAGGGAAGAGGCAAAAAATCTAAAAAACCAATGAAACCAATCATCACTATCATCTTCCTGTTCATCCTGGAGCTGCTCAGCGCCCAGGGAACTTTGCCGGATACCCTGGAGCTTACCGCCCTGCAGGAATTGGCCAGTGAACAGGCCCTCAGCGTTTGGAACGCCGAGCGGGAAGCGGAACTGGCAACCCTGGACTTGGACATTCTGAAGGCTAATCTTTTACCCCGACTTGATCTGAGTGCGAACATCCCGGATTACTTCAGTTCTTTTCGTGAAACCACCCAACCCGACGGGACGATCGCCTTCCAACCGGTGACCATCAATAATTCTTCGGTACAACTGACAGCCAGACAGCAAATTGCCGCTACCGGCGGTCAATTATTTCTAAGTAGTAACCTGCAGCGCTTTGATGACTTTGAGAACGACCGCCAGAATTACAATGGCGTGCCCCTCCGCTTCGGGATCAACCAGCCAATCCTGGCGTTCAACTCTTTGAAGTGGCGCAAGCGTGTACTTCCGGCTCTGCAAAAAGAAACGGCCGCTCAATTGTCCACTGCCAGAGCCAACGCGGTGAGCGACGTCACTACCCTATTCTTCAACCTGCTTTTCGCCCAACAAAACCGCGAGATCGCGCTGGATAACCAGGAAGCCAGTCAAAGGCTTTACGATATCGCCGGGGAACGCTACGAACTGGGCAAGATCAATCGGGGCGACCTGGTGCAGATCGAACTGGAACTGACCGCCGCCGGTCAGAACGTGCTGCGGGCCGAAAGGAGTTTGGTGGCCGCTACGGTCTCCATCTATAATTTCCTCGGTTACGTTTACAACGGTGGTTCGCTGGCCGCGGCCCGTCCACCGATCCCGCCGGTCATCTCCACCGATCGGGCTAGCCTGATCAAGGAAATGCTCGTCGCCCGACCGGAATTCATCACCGCCACCCGCCAGAAACTGGAAGCTCAACGCGAACTGGAACGCAGTAAGCGCGATTTCGGTCCACAGCTTTCCTTACAAGCCTCCATCGGTCTGGTCCGCTCCGATCCGGAATTATCACCGATTTACGCGGACCCCCAGAACGAACAGATTGTCAGCCTCCAGGTCAACGTACCCATCCTGGATTGGGGAGAGCGCAAAGCTGTGGTCCGTCAGGCCGAAACCCAACTTCAGTACGCCGAGCGTATCAACGAGCGCAACCTGCTCTCCCTTACCGCCCGCGCCGATCTGCTCCTCCAGCAGTACAACGAACTCAGCGAAGAATTACAGCTCACCCGCCGCATCAGCGAACTGGCCGAAGAACGCTTCGGCATCAGCCGCGAAAGCTATCTTTTGGGCAGTATTCCCCTCACCGAACTTACGCTCGCCCAGCAAAACCGCGACCAGCTAGCCCGGACGTACCTGAGTACGCTGGGGGCTTACTGGGAAGTGTGGGCGGAACTTCAGGCACTTACGCCGTAGCCCCAATAGATCATCCAATCACTTAATCATCCAATCATTTTCAAATGATCAACATTCAAAATGTCTCCAAAGTCTACCGGACCGACACCATTGAAACGCTGGCCCTCCAAGACATTAATCTTCAAGTAGCTAAAGGAGAATTCTTGTCCATCATGGGGCCATCCGGCTGCGGCAAATCTACCCTGCTCAATATCATGGGCCTGATCGACGAGCCCAGTAGCGGGCAGGTTGAGTTAGACGGACGTGGAGTAAGCGATTATAACAGTCGCAAAACGGCTCGTTTTCGCAACGAGCAGTTGGGCTTCATTTTCCAGAGTTTCCACCTGATCAATGATCTCAGCGTGATTGATAACGTAGAGCTGCCCATGCTGTACCGTCCGGACGTCAGCGCCAAGCAACGAAAAGAGTTGTCTGCCGAAGCGCTTGCCGCCGTCGGCCTGGCCAATCGTCAGAGCCATTTTCCCAGTCAGTTGTCCGGCGGTCAGCGTCAGCGAGTAGCCATTGCGCGGGCGGTAGTCGGCAAACCCAACATTATTCTGGCCGATGAGCCCACCGGAAATCTCGACAGCCAAATGGGTGATGAGGTCATGCAGATTCTAATTGATCTCAACGAGAATATGGGCACCACCATAGTTATGGTCACCCACGATGAGCGAATGGCTCAGAAGACCCATCGCCTGGTCCGCTTGTTTGACGGGACGCAAGTAGTGTAATGGTCGAATGAATCAATGATTTAATGATGTAAGCAGGATAGGCACAATCATTATCGCATTGAACATTACATCATTTAATCATTAGCTCATTAAATCATTTACGATATGTTCAAAAACTATTTAAAACTCGCCTTTAAGGTCCTCGGTCGCCGTAAGTTCTTCACTTTCGTCAGCCTGTTTGGTATCAGCTTTACCCTGATGGTCCTGATGGTCATCATGGCCTTTCTGGATACGGAGTTAGGGGCCAATGCGCCCATGAGCGAAGCTGATCGAATGGTATTAATGGACCGCGTAGAATTTAAGACACAGTTCTATGACACCATTTATCAGGTCGACTCACAGTTGGTTGCCGGCAAGATGACCTATGACACCGTCAATTTCGAAACCGAGGAAGCCGGCGCGATGGTTTCTCAGGGCAGCCCGGGTCTGAAACTGTTTCGTGATCACCTCGAAGCAGTCGAGCCCTACGAGCATTTCGCGGCCATGTTTCGTCGGAGTTTCGACGTTTTCCAGGACGGCCGCAAGTACAGTCTGAGCGCCAAGTACGCTGACGCCGATTACTGGAAAATCCTGGATTTTAACTTTCTGGAAGGGACACCTTTTAATTCCAATCACGTGGAAAGCGCCACTTCGGTTGCCGTGGTAACCGATAGAATGGCCAGAGAATTTTTCGGTACCGATGAGAACGTTACAGGTCGTGAGCTCACGCTGTCCGGACGAACCTTCGAGGTGATCGGCGTAGTGGAAAGATCGAGGACCTCTTCTGTTTTTACCCGAGCGGACATTTACCTTCCTATGTCAACCGCCGATAATCAGACGCTAAGCAGCGAAAGTTTACAGGGGCCGTTCCGGGGAATTTTTCTTGCTCCCTCCGTCAATGATGTCAAGCAACTGCAAGATAACCTGCACTTCGCCGGACGCAATGTTCCCATTCCTCCCGACATGGACGATTTCGAGAACATTACCATTAAGGCTTTTACCGTTGAGGAAAAATATGCCTGGAATCTTTTCTTCGACGACGAAGTCAAAAAGTCGCTCAGTAAGTTCCGGTGGATTCTTTTCGGCACCCTCGGCTTTTTCCTGCTCATACCCACCCTTAATCTCATCAACCTGAATCTTAGCAGGATGGTGGAGCGCAGTTCTGAGATCAGTGTACGCAAAGCTTTCGGAGCAGATAGCCGGCATATCCTGGTTCAATTTCTATTTGAGAACATCATCATTACCCTGGTAGGCGGCACCATCGGATTTTTACTCGCCCTGCTGGTCATTTACCTGATCAACCAAAGCGGTGCCTTGCCGGATACCATCCTGAGCTTCAATTGGCGCGTCTTTGGCATCAGTCTCATCATCTGTTTAGGCTTCGGTTTCCTTTCCGGCCTCTTACCCGCTTACCGGATGAGCCGGCAACAGGTAGCCGATGGTCTGTAGGCTGTTTTGGCTAACAAACCCGCCCGGCTAGGCGCCAGGTCGGACGGGGTAGCAACGCTCAAGGATTGAAAAACGGAAGGATCTGGTATAAACATCAACCTCCGCTCTTTACATCTTCTGGCCTCTATCCATCCCACTTCAGCCCCTCAACCTTCCATCCTTCAGACCTTAATTTCATATCCAATGATCAAGCATATATTAAAACTCATCTGGAACCGAAAAGGCTCCAACGTCCTCCTCTTCACGGAGATATTCTTTTGTTTTATCGTCGTTTTCCTGGTCAGTGCATTTTGTATCAAGAATTTCCGGGCCTATTTTTCACCTTACGGATACGAGGTGGAAAACCTGTGGGTACTCAAACAACAAGCTACTAACCTGCTCGATTCCACCGACTTTGTTCAGGCCCAGGAAATGCTGAAACGGGAGATACTCGCACTGGATGGCGTGGAAAGCGCTGGTTTTGCCGGTTACGCCATTCCATTTTCCGGTTCCATGTGGACCAATGGGGGTGACGAAATGGGTTTCGACTTTTACACCACTATGATCGGTGGTGACGAAGACTATGCCAAAACCATGGGTATAGAATTGAGGGAAGGCCGCTATTTCACCGAGGACGATTACCGAGCCAAAGTGGAACCCATTATTATTAATCAAAAAATATCCGAAGACTTTTTCGATGGTGGCTCCATGATCGATAGCATTCTTAAGCTCGGTGATGCTGAATACAAGATAGTGGGTGTCGCCGAAAACATCCGCTACCGCGACGGTTTCGAAGATGAATATCCAACCTCCATCATCTTGACCAAGCAAGCAGAAAAGGAAGCCGTTGATCTACTGGTGCGCGTCGCCCCCGGAAGCGGACCTGAACTGGAGCAAGCGATGGGTCGAGTGGTGTTCAACGTACTTAAAACGGAAGATTTTAATATTACCATTCTCCAGAAACAACGAGAGAGTATTGCCAGAGATACCTGGGTACCTATCATTATATTCCTGGTAATTGGCACCTTTTTGATCCTCAATATTGCGCTAGGGCTGTTCGGGGTGTTGTTTTACACCATCTCCAAGCGTAAAGGTGAGATCGGCGTGCGTCGGGCCATGGGGGCCCACCGGGGGGAGATCATTCGGCAGTTCGTTCTGGAAATCTATTTCGTAGCCCTGGCAGCGATGGCACTCGGAGTGGTGCTGGCACTACAAGTGCCTTTGTTAGGCTTGATCGAAGCAGATGATTTTGCCCACAGTAATCTGTACTACGCCATTGGATTCTCCTTTTTACTCATCACACTGGTGGTGATCGGCTGTGCTTACTGGCCTAGCCGACAGGGAGCAAACCTGCACCCCGCCCTGGCCTTGCACGAGGAATAGGGCACCGGCTAGCGACCTCCCGATCGCTCCAATACAATTATTACGTGGTCGAAATTCTAGAGCGACCGGGAGGTCGTTAACCGATCAATTAGCTTATTTTCACCTCCTGAAAATTATTTACCATTCCTCGCATCCTCATCATCGACGACGACCGCATGGTCTGCAAATCACTGGAATTGCTTTTCCGCCGTAAGCAGTACGCGGTAACTTCGGTACACACTCCGGGGGATGCTTTCCAGCGTTTAGCCGCCGAGCATCCAGACCTGATCTTGCTGGACATGAACTTCACCATCGAAACCAGCGGCAAACAAGGATTGAAGACCCTTCGACGAATTGTAGATGATCATCCTGGAGTACCAGTCATCCTGATGACGGGTTGGGCGACGGTCCAATTAGCCGTGGAAGGCATGAAAATTGGTGCCCGTGATTTCCTCGCTAAACCCTGGGATAATCAGCATCTGCTGGCCAGCGTACAAACGATTTTATCCCTTGATTCACCTCAGCCCACTCCGGTTTCAAAAACCAATGATCCCTTTGCGTCCATTATCGGACAGTCTCCGCAACTGACCAGTGCCCTGGCTACCGCCCGACGCGTAGCACCTACGGATGCTTCCGTGCTCATTACCGGAGAAAGCGGGACCGGTAAGGAATTGGTGGCTGAGGCCATTCACCACGCCAGTAAACGTGCGGCGGCCCCTTTCGTAGCAGTCAATCTTGGAGGTGTACCGGAGAGTTTGTTTGAAAGTGAGCTCTTCGGTCATAAAGCCGGCGCCTTCACCGATGCCCGGTCCGACCGAAAAGGGCGGTTCGAGCTGGCCGAAGGAGGCTCTTTATTACTGGATGAAATCGGAGACCTGCCGCTTTCCAATCAGGTCAAGCTACTACGAGTATTGCAGGAGCGACACTACGCTCGTCTGGGAGAGAGCAGGGAACGTAAAATGGACATTCGCCTCATCTCCGCCACCAGCCGACCGCTGCATCAACTTGTCTCCAACGGCCGTTTTCGCGAAGATCTTCTGTTTCGCATCAATTTGATTCATCTCCACTTACCACCGCTTAGAGATCGGCGGGGCGATATTTCGTTCCTGGCTCGTCACTTCCTATCCGCCGCTAGCCGGCTGTACGAACGTCCGGATCTAACGTTCAACTCCGAAGCACTGGTTTGGCTGGAAGGACGACCCTTTCCCGGCAACATCCGGGAGTTGAGGAACTTGGTTGAAAGGGTGGCCATATTGACGGATCGGGCCGAAATCGGGCCGCAAATTCTCCAACGCTTAGGGCATGAGCAGCATCAGTCAAAAACCACTCAGGGCACCGAAGGTAAAACACTACTGGAGGTTGAGGAACGAATGGTCCGCCGCGCCCTGACCCGTCACTCCAATAATATCACCGAAGCCGCCAAGGAGTTGGGGCTTACCCGTGCGGCCCTGTACCGGCGGTTGGAAAAATTCGGCATCCGCCATGACGACTAAGTACCGTTATTTCGTTTACCTGCTTAGTCTGCACGTCATAATTGGCGGATTGGCCTATCAATTGTTGAGCGAAAAGCTATACTGGTTTCTGGGCGTAGAAGTTTTGTTGCTGATCTCTCTGATCATCGGTATGGCTTTTTACCGCATTTTCCTGGCCCCGGCCGATTTGGTTAAACGGGGAGAGGCTGCATTGGAAGATGGAGATTTTACCGTCAAATTTTTGTCTAGCGATAGTCCTGAGGTCGACCGGATTGTTAGTCTTTACAATCGAATGGTGGAAAATCTGCGGTTGGAAAGAACCAAGGCAGAAGAGAAACACTATTTCTTACAAAAGCTTATTTCTTCCGCGGAACTCGGTATCATAATTCTGGACCACGATGATCGGATAGCTTCGCTTAACCCTTGGGCGGAAAAGCGTCTCAAGTTTAAAAACGGATCAAGCGGGAAAAAGCTGGATGAGCTTAATAATAATCTGGCCAAGCAGTTGGCAATGCTAAAAATCAACCGGGCTGAAGTATTCAACCTGCCCGGCGCCCAGCGGTATCGGGTAGAAAAGGGCAGTTTTGTCGACCGTGGATTTCAAAGGAGTTTCATTCTGGTGCAGGACATTACCCGTGACTTGCTTTCCGCCGAAAAAGAGGCCTACGGCAAGGTTATCCGCATGATGGCCCACGAGGTGAACAACAGCAATGGTGCCACCCAATCCATGTTGGAAAGCTTACTGGACACCAAAGATCTGGATGCCAAGACTGGTCAGGAGATGGTCGCTGAGTACCTTCCGCTGGTTATTGAGCGGGGGAACAAGATGAACGGTTTTATGAAGGCTTTTGCGCGGGTGATCCGCCTCCCCTCCCCTGAACTCAAACGCATTGACCTTGCTACTTTGTTAGCCAAAACGGGCCAACTCTTCAAAGCCGGTATGCGAGCGGATAAAATAGAACTTCTCTATCCCAACTCCGGATCGCCGGTTTACGTCGCTGCCGACGCCGCTCAACTGGAACAAGTGATTATCAACGCATTAACGAACGCCCGGGAAAGTCTGGCCGGAGAAAAAGGTACGATCCGGATCGAGTTGACCGAACGCCCTGCCGGCTTCGTTATCGCCGACAACGGCCCGGGGATCGCCACGGAACACACCGATCTGATTTTTACGCCTTTCTTTAGCAGTAAACCCAGTGGACAGGGAATCGGTCTGACGCTCAGCCGTGATATTCTGGAAGCCCACGGAGCCAGCTACGACCTGAGTACCGATGCGGATGGCTGGACGAGATTCAAGGTTGAATTCTGAAAACCTGGCGGTCAAAAAAATACGATCATTCACTTTAATCGCCTTATTCTTTCAGGTTGCTTTCGTACCAACTGCAGCCCAGAACGACTAAACCAATAACGGCAAGACCACGCACGGCTTCGGGACTGAAAACGTGTTCGCCGTTCCAGATGGGGACTGAATAGATAGCCAGATAGGTTAAGAAAATACCAATAAGGATGCCACCGAGTACATTAAGCGGCTTGGGCAGACTGAGGGTTGAACGCTCTCGGCGATTTGTATTCTTGATGAACATGACACGGAATTAACGGTAAAAGCAAGCTGAGCTTCCGGTCAGGTCCTAAAAGTACGAAAACAGGCAGGAACATATTATTCGAATTCCAGGCTGTTTTACGATTTGTCACCAACAAACTTCAGTAACAGTTTTTGAGTATCGATCGGGCCATGATCTCCAATCCTTCCTGGGTGTAGGTGTAGCCATTGGCGTTGCGATAAGTTTCCAAAAGTGGATTGGCGCTAAGGTCGACGAAGCACAGGTCCCGACTATTAGCCAACTGTTGCACATTGGCCGTTATCCTGGCCACACAATCCGCTCCTCCGGCAAAGGTGGCATCGAGCGTTTCATCCGCGGCAAGGGGCGGTGGCGAAACCAATACGATCCGGGGAGCGTCTTGTCCCCGTTTGAGAAAAAAGGAGTCGATCTCGGCGATCAGTTCACGGAAGCTGACGGACTGCTCCACACTGCCCGCTTGATAACGTTTCTGGCAGTCGTTCAGGCCCAGTTGCACGATCACTTCATCAACGGCTCCCATTTCCGCAAAACCCCGCCGCAGGTTCGGCACCAGTTGGTCCAGGGAATTCGTCTGAGGGGAACTGGGATTCGGAAAGGCCGTAGTTGCCCCCATCACCGCAGTATTGAGCAGTGGACCACCCTTTCTGATTCGTTGGAAAGCCTGGACCCAGCCATCTCTTCCCGCAGCGTAATCGTCGCCAATGATCAGAATGTGGCGTTTGTTGACGGGCGGGTTGCAGGCTACAAAAATAATAGCAAGCAGTATGATGAGGTATTTTGACTTCAAAGTAGCAGTGGTTATGGTTAGAGGGCCCAAAGGACTGAAGGAGAGAAAGGCAAAGAACTGAAATTATGAGGTGAAGGGGAAATTGAGAAGTTGCCATCTCCTTCTATCCTTCAACTTTCCATCCTTAAATATCTCTCCCTGCAATAATGGATTCGACCGCCTCCGGGTTCAACAGCGTACTCGTATCTCCCAGATTTTCCAGTTCATTTGCCGCAACCTTTCGGAGAATTCGGCGCATGATCTTACCGGAACGGGTCTTGGGTAATGCGTCTACGAACTGGATCTTGTCCGGTTTGGCGATGGGGCCGATCTCTTTACGCACTACGGCAATGATCTCTTGTTTTATTAAATCCAGGTCATGACTACCCGGCCCCATAATGACGTAAGCGTAGATACCTTGTCCCTTAATGTCGTGTGGGTAGCCTACCACTGCAGACTCCACTACCCTACTGTGTTCGTCAATGGCATTTTCGACCTCGGCCGTCCCCATCCGGTGACCGGAGACATTGATGACGTCATCCACCCGGCCGACAATACGATACATGCCGTTTTCGTCGCGGCGGGCGCCGTCACCAGTGAAATACATACCGGGAACCGTACTGAAGTAGGTGTTTTTACAGCGCTCGTGGTCGCCCCAGGTAGTACGCAGCATACTGGGCCAGGGGAATTTGACGCAAAGCAGGCCTTCGGCGGGGTTGCCTTTATTTTCCTTAATCGATTCCTTACCGACAAGGCAGGGCTGGATACCAGGTAAAGGATAGCCGGCAAAAGTGGCTTTTTGTGGACTGTAGTTACCCAGTCCAGAGATCATCATCCCGCCAGTTTCGGTTTGCCACCAGGTGTCGACTATGGGAACGACGTTTCTCCCCACCTTCTCCTTATACCATTCCCAGGCTTCTTCGTTGATCGGTTCGCCTACGGAGCCAATTACTTTCAGGTCACTGAGGTCGTACTTTTCCACGTGTTCGTCTCCTTTTGCCATCAGGGCACGGATGGCGGTGGGAGCGGTATAGAATTGATTTACTTTGTGTTTCTCGCAGATCTGCCAGAAGCGACCGGCATCCGGGTAGGTCGGCACACCTTCGAACATCATACTGGTGGCACCGCAGAGTAAAGGACCGTAGAGGATGTAGCTATGGCCGGTGATCCAACCGATATCGGCGGTACACCAGTACACATCGCCTGGCTGGTATTGAAAGACGTTCAAGAAGCTAAAAGCCGTGTACAACATATAGCCACCGCAAGTATGCACGATGCCTTTGGGCTTGCCCGTAGAACCAGAGGTGTAAAGAATGAAAAGCACGTCTTCGGCGTCCATTGCTTCGGCTTCACATTCGGAGCTTTGGTGATCGACTTGCTCGTGGTACCATAGATCGTAGCTGGGGTCCCAAGTGATGTCGCCGCCAGTATTTTTGTGTACCAATACGGTTTCGATCGTGGAGCAGCCGATGGCCATGGCTTCATCCACGACTTGCTTGACGGGGATGTTCTTAGCGCCCCGTTTATTGTAGTCGGAGCAGATGATCATTTTGCAATCGGCATCGTTTACCCGATCGGCCAGGGCCTGAGCACTGAAGCCGGCAAACACTACGGAATGAATGGCGCCAATTCGGGCACAGGCCAGTACAGAAATGGCCAGCTCAGGTACCATGGGCATGTAGAAACAAACACGGTCGCCCTTGCCAATGCCCAATTCGTGCAAGGCATTAGCTGTCTTGCAAACTTCGGCGTGGAGTTCGCGGTAACTCAGCGTGATAACCGGGTCGCCTGGCTCGTTGGGTTCAAATACGATTGCGGCTTGGTCTCCCCGTTCGGCCAGATGGCGGTCCAGACAATTTTCGGTGATGTTCAGCTTTCCGCCCTGGAACCATTTTACATCCGGGTCGGTAAAATTCCACTCCAGCGTTTTGTCCCATCTCTTGCGCCAGTAAAAGGTATCAGCCTGCTCCGCCCAGAAATTTTCTGGTTTACTGACGGAGTGGGCATAGACCTCTTGGTATTCATCAAAGGACTGTATCTGTACAGGTAGTTTTACGGGCTGGTTGTAGACTGGCATGATCGGTTAATTTTGCCCCGAATAATACGGACAATGTTCTATTGAGGCTTTTAAAATCCTCCAAAATATTTCGGCCCAATTCATCATCCACGCTTATGAAGAGCTAGTTAAAGTGAGGGGAACCATCTAGGTTAGATTTTCGCGCATACTTAATATAGGCATATCGATGTGCTCGCAATTGTCAAGTTGACGTAAACAAGGTGGTTTCAGTTGTTTTTTTGTTACAGAAGTGAACAAAGCAGTTTATTCACAGTACCTTAGATATATTGTTGAATTTATCGATTTCACTAATACGTTTGTTTAAGCGCTCTTGAGTCTGTTCTCTTGATTTACTTTTTTGAAGACTGGCAGGAATGCTGACACTAATCTATTATTTGATCGCATTCATTTGACGTATTAATCCTTTCTCTTCACCTTTTAATTTCTGAAACATGAAACATTTTTGCGCTATTCTCTTATTCTCTTTCGCTTTCACCACAGGTCTTTACAGCCAATCCGACTACGAAAGCCCCTACTCTACGTCAGTAGAAGATGATTCAGCCTGGCCTGGTTCCCCAAACAACGGCGTCAATCCGTTCGAAGATGGCATTAACACAACTAATCCTAATGGCGGCGGCGGTCCAGCACAGGTACAATGTAGCACCGTAGTCGTTCTGGAGAGCGAAACGGTTTTCCCATGCGGGAGTGGTTACGGTACGGAGATCGTGTACAGCTATACTTGCGTTTCGGGTAACACCGGCTCGTGTACATCCGGCATTCGGATTACCTTCGAAGGTTGTTTCGATGGTGAGTTGGGAGAAGAAGTCAACACGCTGACAACACAAAATTGTAACTAAGAGCTCCTGAATCTGTAATATCTTCAGGCTTATTCCGTCTGATTTATACCGCTGAAAGCAATCTTACATTACCCCGCCTTCCGTTTTTCTATCGATTAGAATGATCAGGAGGGCGGGGTTTTGTTATTTCCAGCGATTGACTATTATTAACCGCAGTCATATTTGACACGAAATGAATATCTCTCTTTCCGGCCTTACGCTAGTCTTATTGTCGTTAAGCTTTTTTTCCTGCTATAGTGATATAAGTAATGCCTTGGATAATGATGCTGGGCCTCAAGCAATATCGGTAGACAATTTAAGGGTGACCCCACTAAAGTATTCAAATCATTTTGAGGAAATAGAATATATCCCTCTTGAACTGGTTAGCGACATTCCATTTGGGAACGCGCACAACGTAGGTCATTACGGTGACTACTATTATGTCTTGGACATATCTAAAACTATACGTTTGTTCATTTTTGATAAGAAAGGGCAGTTCATTAACTCGGTTGGGGATCGAGGTAATGGTAAAGGGAAATTCTATGAGCTAGTTGACTTCAGCATCGAAAAAATGACTGGAGAGCTTTACTTACTAGACCGAACCGGCAAGATAAATGTATACACACCTCACGGTGACTTTCTTCGGGAAATTACAATCACGGGGCCTACATCTCAACTCTACAATGGTATAGCAACCGTAGACGAAAGTATTTTCCTTGACATCAGCTATCCGCAAACCAGCTTAGCCGACAAAAACCATATGCTCAGAGAAATATCGCTGGAGGGTGAGTTTAAAAATGATTGGTTAGACATTGACCTCGTCAATAAAGGAGCGAGCTTTTCCGAATATGTGACAATTACAAAAAGTTTATACGCTACTCCGAATGGAGTCTATTACGCTAAAGAGTTTATGGACGTAATCTATAAACTGGAAAGTAACAGCGTTGAACCCTTTCGCACGATTAGTTCCAAGTATTCTTTACGAATGAAGACGTCGCTCGGATGAGCCCGGGAGATAGTTTTCACACTCAGGCGAGAAATTTCACAAAAACTTTTAACCCGGCAAACATCGTGTCTGGAAATGGATTCTTCTACTTCACCTATAAGAAAGGGGCATCCCCATCTAGTGTAGTAGAAAAAGAAAGCGATGTTTCTATCCATAACTCTTGGGTAGATGATGTTTCTTTTCCAGGTCAGTCATTTCAAGTACAACCACCACAATTTCAAGCTGTTTCACAAGCTGGAAAAGTGATAGTTGGAATCTCGAACGGGAAACGAACCTGGCTGCGAGGTATAGAAGTGCTTAATCCAGGCAACGTAGAAACTATTCAATCGGTGACTGCCGGGTTTGATCAGAAAATCAAGGCCGCTGATAAGCCTTTTATCATTCTGTATAAACTGAAGTGATCAGCAAGCCCGAAACTGCTAAGATTTAATGATCGTGCGCCTCCCCTGCTCCACTCGGTACCCGAATATGCTCCACCATCTCCTGCACCGATACTGGCGGAGGCGGCGTCATCCGGCTGATGACCATGGATACGATCAGGTTGACAACCATTGCCACGCTACCAAAACCCTCGGGTGAAATTCCAAACCACCAGTCAGTACCAGGGGGTACCTCATCTACAAACCAGCCGAGTTTGAAAACGGCCATGTAGCCGAACATCAACAAAATGCCGACAACCATACCGGATATCGCCCCCTGCTGGTTCATGCGTTTATCAAAGATGCCCAGGACGATGGCCGGAAAGAAACTAGCGGCCGCTAACCCAAAGGCCAGCGCTACCGTTGCCGCCACAAAACCCGGCGGATTGACGCCGAAGTAAGCGGCTACGAGCACGGCCGCCGCTGCGCCTCCCCTGGCCCACCAGAGTTCTTCCCGATCACTCATATTTGGCTTGATCTGCATTTTCATCAAATCGCGGCTGACCGCCGTAGAAATAACCAGCAGCAAACCGGCGGCGGTAGACAGGGCGGCGGCCAGGCCACCGGCAGCCACCAGGGCAATGACCCAATCTGGCAACTGAGCGATCTCCGGATTAGCTAAGACCATAATGTCGCGGTCGATATAGACTTCGTTAGGATTGTCGGTCGGTTCATTTGCCACCAGCATTTGGCCATACGTTCCCACTGCTACTTTAGCTTCGCCAAAAACACTGCTACTTTGGTAGTCCGAATCATCTAATTGGCTCGCTGATGACCTGCGGTGATCGTCGCTAGCTCCTCGGAGTTGTCCTTCGTCCTCAGAGTTGTCAGTCACCATAACTTGCTCCGGCTTTCCCTCAAACGGCGGCCCTGGAGCGTAATTTATTTTTCCATCCTCATTTTTATCCACCCAGGCGATGAGGGCGGTTTCTTCCCATTTTTTGAACCAGCCAGGCAACTCGGTATAGGGAGTATCCTGAATTGTGGTGATCAAATTGGTACGCGCAAAAGCGGCGATGGCCGGGGCCGTAGTGTATAAAATGGCAATAAACAGTAAAGCCCAACCAGCGGAAATCCGCGCGTCTTTCACTTTGGGTACCGTGAAAAAGCGGACGATCACGTGGGGCAGACCGGCCGTACCGGCCATGAGCGCGAAGGTGATGGCAAAGACATCGATCATCGATTTGCTGCCGTCCGTGTACTCGGCGAAACCGAGGTCGCGATGAAGGCCGTCCAGCTTGTCCAATAAGGCAATGCCCTCTCCGCTGGCTTCGCCGAGGAAGCCGAGTTGAGGAATCGGATTACCGGTCATTTTGATGGAAATGAAAATGGCCGGCACCATGTAAGCGAAGATGAGTACGCAAAATTGGGCCACCTGGGTGTATGTAATACCCTTCATACCGCCCAGGATGGCGTAGAAGAAAACGATGGCGGTACCGATGTAAACGCCGGTGTTGATGTCTACCTCCAGAAAGCGGGAGAAAACCAGGCCGACCCCGCGCATCTGCCCGGCCACGTAGGTAAACGAGACTACGATGGCACAGATCACGGCCACCGTCCGCGCGGTGTTGGAATAGTAACGATCACCAATAAAATCTGGCACGGTGAACTTGCCGAACTTCCTTAGATAGGGTGCCAAGAGGAGGGCCAGTAGCACGTAGCCACCCGTCCAGCCCATCAGGTAAACACTTCCGTCGTAACCGCCGAAGGAAATGATACCCGCCATGGAAATGAAGGAAGCCGCGCTCATCCAGTCAGCCGCCGTGGCCATACCGTTGGCAACGGGGTGCACGCCACCACCGGCTACGTAAAATTCCTTGGTGGAACCCGCCCTGGCCCAGATAGCGATGCCGATGTAAAGCGCGAAGGTGATACCGACGATGAGGAATGTCCAGGCTTGTACGTCCATTATTTGTAAATGATTTAACGAGTAAATGATGTAATGATCAAATCACTTAATCACTGATGCATTTAATCATTTTCCGAGAGCCCGTGCTTACGATCCAATCGATTCATCAGCCAGACGTAAATAAATATAAGGATGACAAAAACATAAATTGAACCCTGTTGGGCAAACCAAAAACCGAGTTTTGCTCCGCCGATGGAGATGGTGTTCAGTTGATCGACCAGCAAGATTCCGCAGCCGTAGCTGACCATGAACCAGATGAGCAATAGAATGCCCAGGTAGCGAAGGTTGGTTTTCCAGTAGGCCGTGGCGTTTTCCTGTTCCGTCATGGAAGATATTTTGGCTTCAAAGTAGCAGTGCCGATGTAAGAGTTTGTTTGGATTTCTATTTCCTGAAAAACAAGCCTTTATGAACCTGACGTCACCAAAAACAGATCGCTTGACCTGCCAAGCTCACAATTTTATGGTATTGTCAGAACCATAAATCATTATTTTTCAGTTCATAGCAATTCCCAGACTAGCTCTCAGACAAGAACGACAAATGTCTACAACGATCGGCAAAGCCAATATCCGCAAATTAACGTACATACTCCGCCCAAGCCGTAAAGAGCTGTCTGCGTTCTCGTTCCAAGGTATTGAATTTATCAATTTGTTCATCAGCTAGTGCCGCCTTGGCCTGAACCAGAACTTCCTCGACTTCCTCCGCCATGAATAAGTGAATCATACTCGTAATCTTGTGCTTGGCGGCACTGTAACCCTTTAGATCCTGAGTTTCTCCGGCCTTACGCAAGCTGTCATCTACCTCGGCGAGTGTAGTCAAGAATATTTGCAAAAAATCCGCCTTCTCATTAGGTTCCCCATCGAAAAGCTCATTGAGTTGCTCCATACTGAATGTAGAACTCATAGCCACTACCTTATCGGTCCTTGCCAGTGACTCAGCACTATCCAAGTCCATTAGTAATTTTCGCAGAGAGTTTGCGTCAAATGGTTTGGGTAGAACGGCATCGAATAACGAAAATTTATCTTCCTCGGTTATGGCTTCGTTGGCATGAGCAGTGAGTGCAGCGATGGGTACATTTAAATCCGGCCATTCTTTCCGTATACGTCGAGCGGTTGCAAAACCATTTAACCTGGGCATCTCGATATCCAGCAGGATGAGCTGAAAATCAGTATCCTTTTGTAGAGCCTCTATTACCAATAAACCATCCGCCACGATCAGGGCTTGTCGGGCTCCAATTTTTTTGAGGTGGTGTTTGAGTATCAGTCGGTTGACGGCTACGTCATCGGCAGCCAGCACCCTGGTCTTTGCTAGCATGGTAAAGGAATCCTTTTCCTGCTTCGGTACACTTCTTGCTGAGGGCGGGACGAGTAACTCAAAGGAAAACTTCGAACCCACCCCGATCTTACTTTCGATGTTCAATTCACTGCCCAGAGCCTTCAGCAAGCTTTGCGTGATCGATAAACCCAGTCCGCTACTGCTAACTTCACTTTGCTGGTTATTCAATTGACCGAAAGGCTGCAAAATGCGGGCCAGGTCTTCGGGGGCGATTCCACATCCAGTATCCGTGACCGTAAATAGTATACTTTGTGGCATGCCTCCCGGAATTGCGGCCAAAGTAACCGATCCACTATCGGTATATTTGATAGCGTTGCTCAGGAGATTATGCAACAGCTGATTCAGGCGATTCTGATCGCTGTGTACCATAAGCGGTAAAGCCGCATCGTAATTTAACGCCAATTTTATCCCCTTCGATAAAGCCTGGATATCAAACAAGGTAATCAGATCGTTCAGGTTTTTACCGAGGTCGAAGTCGGTAGCTCTAAGCTCCAGATTGCCGCTTGCTTCCAGTCTTGACCAATCCAAAAGACTGTCAACCAAGTGAGTCATGTGACGCCCGGTGGAAGTCATTACGTCCATGAGTTTTTTACGATCTGCTTCGCTCTGGTCCTGACGTAGCAGTTCCACCAGGTTCATGAGTCCGTGTAGCGGAGAGCGTAATTCATGTACGACGGATGACAATTGACGGTCCCGGTCAGCTAATTTTTGCTCCGCTTTCTTCTTCGCCGACAGCAAATTTTGCTCGTAAGCATAGCGTCGTTTGATGGGATAAACCAAGTGCTGGTAGTAGATTTCTCCTTCACCGGATTCTTCAATCCGCGCCGAGCTGATCAGGACCGGTATTTCGGTACCGTTTTCGTGCGCCAAACGCAACGCCATTTCCCGCACACTGCCGTTGAGTTTTAGGGCTGGCCAGTGGCTGATCTCAAAGAACGCCCTTGCTTTTACCGGCAACAGTTCTTTGATTGACATCTGCCCCAATAACTGGTCCTTGCGCTGATAACCGAGTAGCTGCACCGTAAAATCATTGATGCCAACGAGTTGAGTATTCTCATTTGTTAGTATCCAGCCACACGGCAGCTGATCGTAGGCGGTGGCTGAATGTTCAGAACTTGACAGGGGCTTTGCTTTAGGTGGTGATGAATTGTCTGCTCAGCCAGTTCCTGATCTCTGCGGTTACCTCCTGCGGCGCACTGAGGTGAGGGCAGTGACCGGTAGCTTCCAGCACTTTGAGTTCATTGTCCGATATGACACTGGCCAGGTACTGCCCCACCGTTAGTGGAGCAATGATATCTTCTGAGCATTGTAATAATAAGGTAGGCAGAGTGATCCGCTCCATATCCAAACGGTTATCTGACAGAAATGTCGTACTGGCAAAATGGGTAGCTATTCCGGGATCTGTTTTACAGAAGCTCTCGGTCAATTCTTCCCCGTATGCCGGGTGGTCGGAACGGCCCATGATCTGTGGTGCCAGAGCTAGTGACCAGCTTTCGTAGTTTTCTTCCATCATACTCAACAAACCATCGATTTCCTCCTGGGTAAAGCCTCCTATGTAGTCACCATCATTGATGTATCTCGGCGAAGGACCGATCATTACCAAACCGGCAAAATAGTCTGGTTTACGCAAACTCGCCAAGCCTACGATAGTGGCGCTTACGGAATGACCGATCAGGATGGCTTGTTCTAAATTCAGCGTTTGACAAACTTCGATAATATCATCCGCATAACCGTTCAACAGACCGTATTTAACCGGATCATAGGCAGAGATATCCGAATTCCCCGCCCCTACCAGATCCAGTAAGACGACCTTGTAGTCAGGTTCGAATTCCGGAACAATGTAACGCCACATCCCCTGGTCGCAACCAAAGCCGTGTACGAACACCAGGGCCCGGTTGCCGGAACCGGTCACGGATACATTATTACGTTCCAATACACCTCTACTCATTCACTAGTTTTCTTGGCCGTTAAACACGGATAAAGATAATCAACCAAGTCAATATTATTGTTCGGCCAGCGGTCAAATCAAACATTTTGCAGTAACTTCGCTAACCTCCAAACAGCTTAGTTCTGAGCAACGATCTTTTCCCGACCAGCGGCACCGTTTATGCCGAAATTTTACTGCCCCTGGCCCTGGCCAAAACCTATACTTATACGGTGCCGGAAGAGTTTGTCAGTCAGCTCAGGCCAGGTATTCGCGTAGAGGTACAGTTCGGGCGAAAACGGCATTATACGGGTATCGTTTTCCGTTTACACGGAGCATCACCCGATCACCGCGCCAAACCGATTTTAAGCGTTCTGGACATCGAACCCGTCGTCACCGCCCAACAACTTAAATTCTGGGAATGGATGGCCGATTACTACGCCTGTACCCTCGGCGAAGTGATGGGGGCTGCCCTGCCGGCTCACCTGAAACTGACCAGCGAGACCATCATCACCCTCGGCCCGCTCTTCGACGTGGATGCCAGTAATCTCAATGATAAGGAATACCTTATCGCCGAAGCCCTCACTTTTCAGCAGGAACTTTCTTTGGAAGACATCCGGGGAATTCTCCAGGTGAAGACCATCTACCCGACCATCAAAAGTTTGCTGGATAAACGGGTAATCTTCCAGAAAGAAGAATTACAGGAGCGTTACAAGCCACGTAAAGTACGCTGTGTTCGTTGGGGCGAAAAATACCAGCAACAGACTGAACAGTTCAAAGCATTCGACAAGACCGAACGCTCCGAAGGTCAGACGGCCGTACTTATGGAATTCATCCAGCAGAGTAAGGATTTGCCTTTCGTCCGTCGCCGCGATTTAATGAAACGCACCGGGGCCAAACCTCACGTTTTGACTGCCCTGGCTAAGAAAGGCATCTTTGAGCTGTACGATCGTGAGGTTAGCCGCATCGGAAGCAACGAAGAAGATACGATTGCTGCTTATGATTTAAGTCAACAACAAATCGACGCTTTGGCGAAAAGTCGTGAAGCGCTGGCCGAGAAAAAACCCGTCCTGATCCACGGCGTTACGGGCAGCGGAAAAACCAGGGTCTATCTGGAATTGATGCAGGAGGTAATTGACCGCGACGGGCAGGTACTCTACCTCCTTCCTGAGATCGCCCTGACCAGCCAGTTGGTCAAACGGCTTCAGAAGTTTTTGGGCAACGACATTCTTGTCTATCACAGCCGTATTTCAAATATGGAGCGGATTGAGATATGGCGGGCCATTATGAGTGGAAAAAAATCGGTGATCGGGCCTCGTTCTGCATTATTCCTGCCGTTCAAGCAGTTGGAACTGGTAGTCATTGATGAGGAACACGATCCTTCCTACAAGCAAAATGAACCCAATCCAAAGTATAATGGCCGCGATGCCGCCGTGTACCTGGCTTATCAATTCGGAGCCCAGGTGATCCTCGGCTCCGCCACCCCAAGCCTGGAGAGCTACCTGAACGCTAAACAAGGGAAATACGCCCTGGTAGAGATGCAAGAGCGCTTCGGCGGCCTGCAACTGCCCGAGGTGGAGGTCATCGATGCCCGCCAGGAACTGGAAGGGAACAATCAGCACCAGTTCTTCACCCAACACCTCATCGACTCCATCAAAGCTACGGTGGAACGCGGCGAACAGGTAATTCTTTTCCAGAACCGCCGGGGGTTCGCACCAATTTATTTTTGTCCAACCTGCGACTGGAACGCCGAATGTATTAATTGCGACATCAGTCTAACTTATCACAAATTTCAAAACAAATTACGTTGTCACTGCTGCGGCTACACTACCCCACTTCCGGAAGCCTGCCCCGCCTGTGCAAGTCCCGCTCTAAAATTGAGGGGCACCGGTACCGAAAAAATAGAAGACGAACTTAAAATCTTCATCCCGGATCTGCGCATTGCCCGCATGGACCTGGACACGGTGCGCGGCAAAAATGCTTTGGCTAAACTGATCGGCGATTACGAAGCCGGCGAACTGGACCTGCTCGTCGGCACCCAAATGGTAACCAAAGGTTTGGATTTCGAAAGAGTAGGTCTGGTCGGCATCATCTCCGCCGATCAACTCCTCCAATTCCCCGACTTTCGGGCGGATGAACGGGCCTTTCAATTAATGTTGCAAGTCGCCGGCCGGGCTGGTCGAAAACACCGTCGCGGAAAAGTCATCATTCAGGCCTATAACATGGTTCATCCGGTTTTAAATGATGTGGTGGCCAACGACTTTCAACGTTTCTACGAGCGGGAGATCAGTCACCGTGCCGAACTTGGTTTCCCCCCGCTCCAGCGAATGATCCAGGTGCAATTTCGCCATCCTAAAGTCAGGGTGGTGGAAGATGCATCGAAACTGTTCGCCAGTTGGGTCAAGCCCCATATCGGCCAGTGGATGGAAGGACCATTTGAACCCTCCGTAGCCCGCCTGCGCAATTACTACCTGCGAGACATGACGATTCGGGTCAACAAAGACGGCAAAAAAGTAAGATTGATCAAGGATGTTCTTCAGGCGGGAATCGATAAGTTGTCTACCACCGATGGTATGAGCGGGGTAAGGGTGTCCGTGGATGTAGACCCCTAATAAGGTTTGAAAACCGGAAGCTAGGTGGTTCTTTCTCCAATCCTTCACTAACGGACATAAAAAAGCCCCGAACAAGTCGGGGCGCAAAAGTCATCCCTATGATTATTCTAGTCGAATAACCTGACTGCAATATAGTTTGGCTTATACCTTATTGAAGCGGGAGACGGTTGTCTTTTAGGGAATGGTCGGATTCAGCCGGTAAACGGCGTGTTTTCCGCCAATTATTAGTTGACCTTCCGGACTTTACCGCCGCTGCTCAAGTCACTATAGACCCGATCGGGGTCACCGGAGTATTCCACGCGGGCACTGGAACTGAGGTCGGAATCGATCTCATCGGTTACCTGGATGTAAAGCCGAGAACTGGAACTCCCCCTGGCTTTCACGCTTTTGGCGACAAATTCTTTGGCATCGACAACGGAAGAACTAGATCCTCTGAAACGGAATTTATCAGCGCTGCCTTTCAAGTCTATCTTGCCGGAGCTACTGCCTTGGGTTTCAACGTACTTACCGGAAAATTCAACTTCTATATAACCGGAACTGCTGACGTCCAAATCCAGGTCTTTTCCTGTAAAAGCACTCTTGCAAATCAGTTTGGAAGAACTGCTACTTTGCAAGGCCACAATCTCTGGCATAGTGACGTAGACCTTCACGCGCTTACTGGGATTGATGTTGGACTTATCCATGACGCCCACGTTCAGACGGTCGCCGCTGACTTCGGTGCGGATATGTTCCTGAAGATTTTCGTCAGTTTCTACCTGAACGGAAAATTTATTGCCCTTCGTCACGTATACGGCGATACTGGCGCTGGCTTTCACTTCGTCGAAATCGCTGACATCACGGTCTTTGGTGACAATATTGCCATCGCCTTTTATTGCTTTCCAGTTTCCCCACTGAGCTACACAGCTGGTAGTGGTGAATAATGTGAGGGCGAATATAATGAGTACGTTTTTCATAGTTAGGTTTAGCTGATTTGAGAAATTAACTGGGGTTTAGGAACTGTAGATTAACCTTTGATGCTCCCGGCTGAGTTGCTGTCGGTATAGATCTTTTTCGGGTCACCGTAATAGCGAATAACCGCTGCTGAATTCGCTTTGGCATCCAGTGATTCAGTAGCTGTCACTTTGATACTGGCCGCTGAATGAGCATCTGCCTCTACGTTTTTGGCTGATAATTCTTTTGCATTGATGGAAGCGGCGCTGCTGGCATCTAAGTTAGCGAATTCAACGCTGCCTCGTATCTCAACGGAGCCGGCTCCATCGGCATCGGCCACGACGCGATTACCATTGAATTCGACCTTCACGCCGGCAGCTCCGCTGGCTTCCACTCTGAGTTCATCGCCCGAAAATTCGGACATAGTCGTTACCAGGGCAGCTCCACTGGCTTCAATCCTTTCGAGTTCCGGCATAGTAACGTAAACAATCATTTTGGTCGTTTGGCGGTAGTTTTGATTTGGCTTGATGCGAGCATGCAGGGCATTACCGTAAACTTCCGTCTCAATGTGATCAATCAGGTTGTCATCTGCCTCTACTTTGATGCTGTGTTGATCACCACGTTCAACGATGACCTTAATAGCGTTGCTGGCGTCGATCTCAGTAAAGGCCTTTTCGACATTACGATCCTGAGTGACCACGTTGCCGCTACCACGCACACTGCGTTGGGCGGATAGCAGGGAAATGATGAAAAAGAAAAATGTAATCAATAAGGGTGTGCGCATTGCTGGCGTATTTGTAGTGAATGTTAAAATTAAAGACGAGGCAGTTTGCTAAAGGTTGCATCCCGGCTCTCAGGCTATAGATGTAGCTGACCATACTTTACCCCTACTTGCTGTTTCCTGCGGACTTCAAAGTAGCAAAGCTGGATTTATACAAACTCTAAGAAGTATGAGAGGACCCAAAACAAGTATTTCAATTCTTCTGATCTACCAGAGTATGGGCTTATTACGGATGTAGTTGCTACTGCTTGCGCAGAACCATCCGCCTCCTTATCCGTTCACCGGCTATGAAACACACTAATTTTCACCTGAGCATTTTCATTGCTTTTATCCTCGCTGCTTGTGCCGGAGAAACTTCGACTTCAGAAGCCGAAGACACTGCTACCTTGTCAGTCCAAAATATGGAAGCCGATTACGGTAACCCCGCCGCCCCGGGATTTAACCTGGCGGATTCCGATGCCCGCGCCATTGAATTGGCCGACAGTGTAGTAATCGCCTACGGTGGTCGCCGCGCTTACGACCAGAACCGGTATTTCAAATGGAATTTCTTCGGGGTACGGGAATTGACCTGGGATAAACAGGAACAACGCGTTCGCATAGACTTTCCGAGTAAGAAAGCTGTCTATCTTCTGGACATAGAGGCCATGACCGGACGCGCCATGATTGATGGCACCGAAATTACAAATCCCGATTCCCTCGCTGTGGCCCTGGGCGAAGCTAAAAGTATCTGGATCAACGATAGTTACTGGCTCATCCACCAGTTCAAGCTAAAGGACAGCGGCGTTACCCTAAAATACGTTGACGATACGCCCGTGGACCCCGAAAATGCCCGCCCCAGTTACGTAATCGACCAGACCTTTGCATCAGTGGGTGACACCCCTGGCAATCGTTATCGGCTCTACATAGATAAAGAAAGCCACAAGATCAACACCTGGCAATTTTACCGGGAAGCCGGCAACGAAGAAGCGAATATGCAAACTCCCTGGAACGGCGAAAGCGAATTCAATGGCATCATACTTTCCAGCGACCGTGGTGGTCGATTCCAACTCCAGGACATCTCAACTCCAAAAAGGCTGAAAGCCGACCTATTCACGGATTTTTAGGTTTCGGCCCAACCCAAAAGGGCATTTAATGCTCCTTTGGATTACCTTTAAGCTTTCATAAACCTTTCCATTTTGCGTTTCATTGCTACCCTACTCTTTATCTGTTGTTTCCTCACTTTGTCCGCCCAGGGATTGGCCGGTTCCCGGAACCTGGAAAAGGGCATCCTGTTGAATTTTTCTTACGGCCCCACGGTTACATCCGGTGATCTGGCGGACCGTTTCGGCAACATGGCCAGTATTGAGGTAGGGGTGGATTATACCCCGGAAGATAGTGGCTGGCTCTTTGGAGTAGTAGGTCAGTACCTGTTCGGTACCACGGTAAAGGAGGATGTACTTTCCGGCCTGCGACTCTCCAATGGCATTGTGGTGGGCAACCAGCGTTCTGCCGCCGAGATGCAGTTGCGCAGCCGGGGATACTTCCTGGGTGTCCGGGTGGGCCGCATCGTTTCGTTTGGGGAAAACAAGCGGTCCGGCATCAAAATTGGACTAGGTGGTGGTGTATTAAGTCACCGTATCCGGCTGCAGGAAGATGCCAATCAGGACGTCAATCAGATCATCAACGATTATAAAAAGGGCTATGACCGGCTAACCGAAGGGCCTGCACTTTATCAGTTTATCGGCTACCAGCACATGAGTATGAACGGTCGGGTCAATGTCTTTATCGGGGCCGAGTTGATTGAAGGTTTTACCAGTTCCCAGCGTTCTTACGACTTTAATACGGCCAGTAGTCTGGAAGGTAATCGCTTAGACATCATCGCCGGACTGAGAGCTGGCCTGATCCTCCCGATTTTCATTGGCGAAGGCGAGGAAATTTTCTATCGCTAATGTTGCCTCAACTCGGTAGTCAGGCTTATCATCTCGGCGTCCGCCTGGCGGCCAGTTTTGGGGTAGCCAAAGCCCGAAAGTGGGTGCAGGGGCGAGACGCGATCTCCGACAAGTTGGATGAAATTACCCGGAGCCGCCAAGCCGATCAAAAACTGATCTGGCTACACGCCGCCAGTCTTGGCGAGTTCGAGCAAGGTGCTCCGGTACTGAAAAGGATTCGGAACGAATATCCTGAACACTTCCTGGTGGTTAGTTTTTTTAGCCCCAGTGGCTACGAAGCCCGTAAGGATTATCCGGACGTAGATGCAGTACTCTACCTCGCGGAAGACAATACCAAGGATGCCAAGAGCTGGGTGGCTAGACTGAATCCTCAACTTGCCATTTTTGTAAAATACGAGTTTTGGCCGGCTCATCTAAATGCTTTGCTGCAAGCAGCAATACCTACCGTACTGATTGCGGGCTCCTTTCGGCCGGAGCAACCGTTCTTTCATTGGTACGGAGGCGCCTGGCGAAAAATGTTGGCAGGCTTCGATAAAATTATGGTGCAGACTGAGGCGGACGCAGAGTTGCTGCGCGGAATAGACCTTCCCGGGCCGCAAATAACCGTAGCCGGAGACCCCAGAATCGATCGGACGATTCAATTAGCTAACGACTTATTTGAAGATGATATCCTGGCTAATTTCTCACAAGATTACCGTTGTCTGCTAGCTGGATCCGTCTGGCCACCGGACGTAGCCATTCTATTAGATTTGCTAGCCGAACTACCAGAAGACTGGCGCCTGATTGTTGCTCCCCACGATCTAAAAGAAGATCAGATACAGACCTGGACGGATGAATTCGGCGCCATTCGCTACACAAGTTTGCAGAATGGCTCGGCACAATCAGGTCGGCATAAAGTACTCATGTTAGACACCATAGGGATACTTAGCCGGGCGTATCGTTACGCTGATCTGGCTTACGTTGGTGGTGGCTTCAAGACCGGCCTCCACAATACCCTGGAACCGATGGCCTATAACTTGCCCGTTATTTTTGGGCCACATTACCACAAGTTTCCGGAAGCCGTGGCGACGGTCTCCAACGGTGGAAGTTTCAGCGTCGAAAATGAACAGGAGTTGAAAGATATTTTCAAATTCCTGCAGGCTGACCAGAATTACAAAACTGCGGTATCGGCAATCAGGGTTTATAAGAACGGTGCAATGGACGCAACGGAACGTACGTTTAAATCATTGCAGCCCTATTTGCAGGTGACCCAGGATTAAATCTGCGTCGTATGTATATGGGGTATATATTTGTAGTGTCTCCCTAAGATTAGCTAGTTCATCCCTATTAAAATGTCTCTTCCCTTTCAGGATCTCCAGGTCAAAGAACGACTGCTGCCCATTTTGTGGCAGGAATTGTTGGCCAAAGTCGAGCGAGAAGTCGCCCCCGCTACCCTGTGCAATGATCTTACGGGGGCGATTTACGTATCGCTACCAGCCAAGAAGATCAATAAGCAGACTTTAAGCCTCTTCGTCAACAACGAAGGGTTTCCACTAGATACTTCTACCGAAATCATCAATAAGGTAGCCCGTTACCTGGGCTACGGCAATTGGCCGAATTTCGTAACGGAGAAACGGATTGAGAAACAACCATCGCCGAGGCAAGGCGGCCCCGATCGAGACGGAGGTGGATTTATGTTTTGGGGGCCGTAAGGGCGTAATCTAAGCTTCTTTCTATTCCATCATTTTCAACTTAATGTCTCCGCCTTCAATATTGATCCTTAGTTTATTGAAGTGACGCAGCCAATCGATAAACTGCTCACCAAGTAGTTCCCGGCGCCAGCCACTCCCGAGAATTTGCTTACGCACTTTCTCGTCATTCTTCATTTTCTTGATGGCGCTGCGGGGCATCACCAATTGGTGGCTGACCTCTTCTTCGTTACAACGGTACTTCATCAGGAGGTAAAGAAATTCCAGCAATAGATCGTCGTCCTCATCCTCACGTTTGTAATGGGGTACCCTTTTCAGGGTTTCCAGCTCTTCTTCGGTGGGTTCTGCGGCGTACAACTTTAGAAAAAGGTCAGCGTGGCGTTTGATCGTGCGGCCGGGCAAACGACGGTTATCCGTCAGGGCTTCGCGGCCGGAGCGGACGGATTTGGTGAGGGCACCAATGATCTTGCTGGGCAGGATCATTTCCTTACTGTAATTCTTGGCTTCGGCTTCGGAGCGTCGCCATTCGTAGAGACGAAGCAAAAATACTCTTTCCTTTGTGCGTGAGGATTGCAACAAGCGGCTATTCAGCGCCTCGTGGTGAGGGTCACGGTAGTAGTAATCGGGATCGGTCATCTGGTCGCACTCTTCGTTCACCCAGCTCAGGCGTCCGGTGGCGTTCAGCTTATCCGTCATTTTATCATAAAGCTCCTTTAGATAGAGTACATCTTCCAAGGCGTACTTGATCTGACTGTCTTTCATCGGACGTTGTTCCCAGTCGGTAACGGCAAAGGCTTTGCCCAAACGCAGACCGATCTCAGCTTCCAGTAATTTACCAAAACTCATCGGGTAACGGTAACCGATAAAGCCGGCGGCAACCTGGGTGTCGAAGATGTTCTTAGGTACAGTACCGTACAACATGTGCAACAGTCGGTAGTCGTTGTCCCCCGCGTGGGTGATCTTGCATATGGTCGGATCCTCGATCAGTCGCAGAAAAGCGGAAAGATCATCGATCTTGATTGGATCAATCAGGTAATTCCCCGTATCACACTGCACCTGAATTAAGCACAATAAGGTGTAATAACGCTTCTCTCCGATGAATTCAGTATCGAAGGCCATCCAGCTGACGCCTTCCACGTCTTTGGCAAATTTTTCTAATCCGGCGGTGGTCTCTACTAAGGTATAGGCGGCTTTGGTCTTGCTCATTCATTTTCGTTAATGCCGCCAAAATTACATTAACGAAGTGTGAATTCAGGGATGTTAGCCGTATTTCTTTTGCAGGTCAAAGGATTCAAAAGCTGAGATTTGTTACTAATCTGTTAAGTACATGGTCGGCTTGTGTAAATTCCAATACGAAGACGTCTCTAGTTTGTAAGCCCTCTATTGGTAATTGCTGCTACCGTAGCAAAACACCAGGCCGTATAAACCGTTCTATACATCTATCTACTCAAACCATCACCCCATGAAATTCATCAAACGCCTGCTAATTTTTTTAGTCGTTTTAGTCGTGTTCGTTATCGGAGCAGCTATTTTGGCCCCGATACTCTTCAAAGACCAGATTGTAGCAAATGTCAAACAAGGCATCAACGAATCGGTAAATGCTGAAGTCGATTTCGAAGATATAAACGTCTCATTCCTCAGTAGTTTTCCAGCCATCAATTTAACTATCGATGAGTTTAGCATCATTGGCGTGGACACCTTCGCCGGTTATCCGCTGGCGACGGGCAAGCAGGCCAGCGTGGATCTGGATTTCTGGTCCGTTATCAGCGGTAGCGAAACCGGAGAGTACGTGATTGAAGAAGTAAATCTGGTCGATCCGAGCATCCGAATTTTGGTGCTAAACGAGACTTTAGCCAACTTTAACATCGCCAAGGAATCCGACGAACCGGTAGCAGTTGAAGAAGAGTCTTCAGTAGGCGGCATGCTATTCCAATTACAGCAATACAGTATCGAGAATGGCTATTTTCTATACGACGATCGTCTTTTGGGGACTAGCATAGAAGCAGTGGGGTTGAATCATCGGGGCACCGGCGACTTCACCACCACCGTTTTTGATCTCGACACCGAGAGTGACTGGCAAAGCTTCACCTTAAAGCAGGATGGTATCGCTTACCTGAATAAGGTTAAAGGAGAACTGGACGCCGTGATGAACATCGACCTAGGCAATGCCACCTATACTTTCCTGGAGAACGAACTGTTGCTCAATGCTCTGGCCCTCAGCTTCGACGGCTCCATCGCTATTCCAGGAGATGACATTGATTTTGACCTGACTTTCAATGCTCCCGGCACCGACTTCCGTCAGATCTGGTCGCTCATCCCCTCGGCATATACCGCTGATTACAAAGATGTGAAAACGACCGGCAAATTTGCACTGAACGGTTCGGTCAAGGGGCCTTTTAACGCTGAAATACCCAAGTACCCCGCTTTCGATGTAAAAATGAATATCGCCGATGGTAGCGTACAGTACCCCGGCAGCCCGGTAGCGATTAATGGGATAAATGCCACGGTGGATGTAAATAGCCCCTCCTCCGATCTAAACCGAATGACCATTAATCTCCCTCAATTTAAGATGAACCTGGGTGGAGATCCTTTCGCCGGGAACTTTAAATTGACTAGTCCGATCAAGGACCCTACGGTGGATGCCCGCCTGGATGGTAAGATCGACCTGGCCAAGTGGGCCAAACTGATGCCGCTGGAAGGCGTCAATGAACTCAGCGGCCAGATCGACGCTGACGTAACCGTCAAACAGGTAAGTCAGAGTACTATCGAGGCCGAAGACTATGGAGCCGTGATCATGGATGGCGACTTGTCTATTCAAGACCTGGTGTACGCCGCCGATGGATTGCCCAGGGTAGTGCTGAATCAGGCCAGGGCCGAGTTTACCCCCCAGCGGGTCAACGTTCCTTCTTTCAACCTCAAACTCGGTAAAAGTGATCTGAGCGGTAGCGCTTCGGTTAATAACCTACTGGCCTACTTCAGTCCGGAAAAAACCATGACCGGGAAGGTGGACGTTACCAGTAATTATTTCGATGCCGACGAGTGGGTGAGCGAAGAAAGCAGTACCGAAACTGCCGTAAAGCGTACGCCGGCGGAAATGAACGCCGCCTCAACCAGCACTGCTACATTGAAGCCAGAAGAACTTTTTAACCGCTTCGACTTCGACATCAAGGCTGAAGCCAAAGAAATTAAATACGGAGCCTACCGGCTAACGAATAATCAGCTGGCGGGAAATATCCAGGCCAATCAGTTGGTGGTCAGCAATATGGCTACGACGATGGGGGAAACCTCATTAAGAGGCTCCGGTGAAGTGAGCAATGCCTGGGATTATTACTTTGGCGACGCTATACTTGGCGGGCAAATGCAGTTGAATAGCGACTATATCAACCTGAACGACTTCATGGATAATGAGGCCGCCGCCGCACCCTCAAGCAGTAACGCCACTGCCACCGAATCCAGCGCCGTAATTGCGGTGCCGGAAGACATCAATTTGCTGGTCAAATTGAACGCCGGTCGGGTCATTTATACCGATATGGAGTTGGAAAATGTGGTGGGTGACCTGGTCGTCCGCGACAAGCAAGTCGTTGTGGAAAATGGAAATATGAAACTTTTGGGTGGTGCAATGGACTTTGCCGGTGCGTACGACACCAGCGAGCCGGGGGACCCCGGTTTCCGATTCCACTATGACCTCAAATCTTTGCGCTTTCCCAAAGCTTTCCAGTTCCTGAATAGCTTTAAGCAGCTGGCTCCGATTGCCGAGTATATCGACGGCTCTTTCAATAGCGATCTCGTTATATCCGGAAAGCTGGGTAATGACCTCTACCCGAAACTCAACACTATCAATGCCGAAGGATTCTTGCAGACCCTGGATGCCAGCCTGGCATCGATTAAACCTTTGCAGAAGGTGGGCAACGCCTTGAACGTGAAAGAACTTCAGGATCGACTGAACCTGAAAAACATTAAATCCTGGTTTCACATCGTGGACGGTATCGTAGAGATCGAACCTTTCAAGATGAAGATTGCCGGCATTCCGATGCAGATCAACGGGCGCCATGGCCTGAATATGGACATGGATTACAGTATTGTAGCTGCGGTACCACGCGACAAGATTGAAGGGAACATCGTGACCGGCTCCGCCATTCGCGCGCTGGATCAATTGGCCGGCGAGGTTTCTAAACTCGGACTGGACGTTTCCCCCGGCGACACCCTTAATTTTGCCATTGGACTGGCCGGTACTTTTGCCGACCCCAAGACCAGTCTGAGACTACTGGGCACCAAGAATGGAGACGGTAGTAGCTCCATCGCCGGCAACCTGGTGGATCAGGCCAAGGACGAAGTTGACAAGCGGCTGGACGATGCCAAGCAGCAGGCCAACGATCGCCTGGCGGACGAAAAAGCCAGGGCAGAACAAGCGAAAAAGGATCTGGAAGCCCAGGTCCTGGCGGAGCGGCAACGGATTACTGATAGTATCCGGGCGGCAGTGGAAGCTCGCCGGAAAGGCATTACGAACCAAGTGAATGACGAAGCCCAAAAGGCCATCGACAAGGCCAAAGACGCCGTTGGTGACGAACTCGAAGGAAAAACTCAGGAAGAGATCGATAAGATCAAGGGGAAACTGGATAAATTCAATCCCTTCAAAAAACCGAAGAAAGACGGTGACGGAGGCAATTAAGCGCCCATTCGGAAACTTCGCTTTTGAACGTCATAAGAATCCGTAGCAGGCCTTAAAACGCTGGCAATTTTTTCAAAAAATTGTCCGTAGGAAAGCGTACCTTTGCGCGCTCATTAGCTGACCCTGGTTGGCGATAACCCCCTATTTGATGAAATCTATCCGCAATGTGGCGATCATCGCCCACGTAGACCACGGCAAAACTACCCTGGTTGACAAAATGCTGCTGGCCGGCCAGTTGTTTGCAGATCACGAACGCCCCGGCGAACTGATCATGGACAGCAACGACCAGGAACGCGAGCGTGGGATTACCATTCTGGCCAAGAACGTTTCCATCAATTACAAGGGGACCAAGATCAATATTATCGACACCCCTGGTCACGCCGATTTTGGCGGTGAGGTAGAGCGGGTCCTCAATATGGCCGACGGTGTACTGTTGCTGGTGGACGCCTTTGAAGGACCAATGCCTCAGACCCGTTTTGTACTGGAAAAAGCCTTGAATCTGGGTCTTAACCCATTGGTGGTTGTCAATAAGGTAGACAAGCCCAACTGTACCCCCGATGAGGTTCACGAAGCTGTTTTCGACCTGATGTTCAGCCTGGATGCCACTGAAGAACAACTCGACTTCCCTACCCTTTACGGTTCAGCCAAGAACAATTGGATGAGTACTGACTGGAAGGATGAAACGGATAGTATCGTTCCCCTACTGGACGCTATTCTGGAGCACGTACCTGCTCCGGAAATCCCGGAAGGCAATACTCAATTGCTGGTGACCAGTATTGAGTTCAGCAAGTACATTGGCCGTATGGCTATTGGCAAACTGACCCGTGGCACCCTGAAAACCAATCAGCCCCTGACCCTCATTAGTCGTGACGGAACGGAAACCAAATCAAAAGCACGCAACCTCTATACTTACGAAGGTTTTGGCCGGGTGGAAGTTGACGAAGTACAAGCCGGTGACATCTGTGCCGTTTTCGGAGTTGAAGGTTTCGAGATCGGTGATACCATCGCCGCCGGAGAGAATCCTGAGGCACTGCCAACCATTGCCATCGACGAGCCGACCTTGAGTATGGTCTTCACCATCAACGATTCCCCTTTCTTCGGTAAGGAAGGAAAGTACGTAACCAGCCGCCACATCAAGGACCGGCTCACCGCCGAGTTAGAGCGTAACCTCGCCCTGAAAGTGGAAGAGACCGAGTCTGCTGACTCCTTCCGTGTATTTGGTCGTGGCGTTATGCACCTTTCTGTACTGATTGAGACGATGCGCCGGGAAGGTTACGAACTCCAGATCGGCCAGCCACAGGTAATCATCAAGGAAATCGACGGCGTTAAGCACGAACCGGTGGAAGAACTGACCGTGGACGTGCCCGAGCACCTGAGCGGTACGGTGATCAATATGGTCACTCAGCGCAAAGGCCTGATGGGCAGCATGCTTCCTAAGAACGACCGTGTAATCCTGGAATTCGAGATTCCTTCCCGCGGCATCATTGGCATGCGTTCCAATATGCTGACCGCCACTCAGGGTGAGGCTATCATGACCCACCGTTTCAAAGAATTCCAGCCTCACAAGGGCGAGATTCCCGGCCGGATCAACGGCTCGTTGATCTCCATGGAACTTGGCAAAGCCATCCCCTACTCTATCAACAACCTGCAAGACCGTGGCCGCTTCTTCGTAGAAGCCAATGACGAGATCTACGAAGGTCAGGTGATCGGCGAGAACAGTCGTAACAACGACCTGGTAGTGAATGTGACCAAGACCAAGAAGATGTCGAATATGCGCTCCAGCGGTGCTGACGACAAGGCCAAGTTGATCCCCCCCCGTAAATTCACGCTCGAAGAAGCCCTGGAATACATTCAGGCCGACGAGTACGTGGAAGTTACACCGGAGAGCATCCGACTGCGGAAAATCCTGTTGCGGGAAGCCGAGCGGAAGCGTGGAATGAAGATCAATTACTAATGATCAGGTGATTTAATGGATCATTGATTTAATCACGTTGTCATTGATTCATTAAATCATCACTTTTATGTCTCTCCAAGCCGATGAACGTCGCGAATTTCTGCTGACCGCACCCCTGCCAAAGGTAATGTGGAAGCTAGCTTTACCGGCCATTGCGGCGATGATCCTTTATGGTCTCAACGCTTTTATGGATACGGTCTACGTCGGCCAGCTGATGAATGAAACGGCTCTGGCGGGCATTGCACTGGCCTTTCCGCTGGCCGCGATGACCATGGGCTTCAGTTCTCTGGCAGGTACGGGAGCGGCTAATCTGCTTAGCATCGCCATCGGAGAAGAAGACGAAGAGACCCAGGAACTTTTACTGGCGAACAACAACCTGATCGTCCTGACGAGCAGCCTGTTGTTTGCCGTACCCGGTTATTTCTTTGCTCCGGAAATGGTCAGCCTGATGGGAGGTGAAGGCGAAATTCTGGAATATGGGGTTACTTATTTCCGGGCCACTTTGTGGGGATCCCCATTATGGATTTACGGCCTCGCCTTGAATTTCATCATTCGTGGAGAGGGTAAAATGGCCACTGCAGCCCGTATGATGGCTTATGGATTGGTGCTGAACCTGGCCCTCACTCCCCTACTCATTTCTTACACGGACTTAGGAATCGCAGGAGCGGCCTGGGCGACTAATGCCGGCATGCTCGTTTACTGTATCGCGGAGTTTCGCTATTTCGCGGGGCCTAAGGTGTCTTTTCTCGCAAATCCATTTTCTCTGAAGTATGACGCCAGGGTTTTTAGACGGATCTTACAACTGGGATTTCCCGGGTTCATTCTCAGTGTCATGGGGCTGATTCAGGCTTTGGTGATCTTTAATGCCATCGTTGGAGTAAGCGATAATTCCGAATACGACGTCTCCTTTTTTGCCGCCGGCAATCGGATTGTAGTACTTTTAATGACCCCCCTCTTCGGTTTAATGCGAGCTTTACAGCCAATTGCCGGAGTGAATTTTGGTGCCCGAAAGATTAAACGAACCCAGGAGAGTTACTGGCTTTTTGTCCGGACGGGGCTGTACATAATCCTTCCTTTCTGGATATTTATGAACATCTTCCCGGAACTCAGTTTACGGCTGGTTTTGCCGGATGTCGTCTTTACCGGAAACGACTTATTGCATTTCAGGGTCTATATGCTGGTGATGCCAATGCTGCCCCTGGTTTTCAATGCCCTGACCTGGCTACCCGCCGTAGACCGGCCCAAATACGCCAGCATCGTCGGTGTAGCAAGACAACTGGTTTTTTTCGTGCCGGTGATGATTTTCCTACCCCGTTATCTCGGCCTCAGTGGTGTTTATTATGGTGCCACCGGGATCGACGTGATCGTTACTATCTGGCTGGTCGTATTGGTTCAGCGCGCAATGAAAAAGATAGCAGAAAGTGAGCAGCGGGAAATTGAAAGACCGCCGGGCCACTAGTCCTCTACCTTAACTATCCTGCTTAAAATCTACCTCTACTACCCTTGAGACGATTTCGTAGCCCAGTTTTTGGTAAACCCGGTTGCTGGCAGGATATCCTTCTTCGGCGTACAGGCAGGTCTTTTGGTGTGAGCGCAACAAGTATTCACTTAATAAACCGACATTGCTACTTGCGAAGCCCCTGCCCCTTGACTCCTCCGGGGTATAGACGTAATTTACACAGGCCACGCCGCCAACCGAACGTGTGCTGCCCGCCATGCTGACCACCTGGCCGTTAATTTCCAGGAACCAGATCTGACCTCCCGCGATCATTTTATCGGCTTCTTCCCGGTAATTTCTTCCGATCAGTCGCTCGTTGATTGCGATTGCAAATTTCTCTATCCATTGAACGAGTCGCTCACGATCATTTTGCCCCACTTGCCGGAGCTGCCCCTCAAATTTGACCGTAGGGTCCAATGCGGAGAGTTCATACAGGTACATGGGCACGGTATCTACGATCTGTTTTCCCCAGGCCGGTGCCAATTGCGCAACGATACTTTTACTGGCTGTAAGTCCGGCCGAGGCTGGAAAATAATCTAGGATGGCCCTTACTACACCTTCCGAAAGTTCATCCGGCCCATTGAGGATCATCGGGCGTTTGGCTACCGTTTGCAGCCCGATCCAGCGATTCCCGGCTTCCTCGAAGATTGCGGCGGCATAGGGGCCCGCTTCCTGGCAGAATCTCAGGCTCAGCGCCCACTGCAAATTATTGAAAACGGGGTCGGTGGACCAACTCTCTTCTGCTCTGTCTAAAAATGCCGCGGGGTCATTTGCATCGTACGGAAATATTTTCATCTCAGGGGGTTTGGAAAAGTCAAGAGACATAAGTTAAGAATAGTTCCTCTTGACTCAGATATTTTATCTTTAAGCTTTTCTAAGCGCCACCCATGAAATTATCCCAGCAACTATTTTATACCCTCCTCCTTTGTATTGGCTTTCAGCTTAAAGGCCAGACACCGGTGAGTACACTAGAGTGCGGACAGGCAGACTTGCGCATGAGTCTCCGTGAACTGAGGATCAACGACAGTCTGGAACGGAGATATCAAGCTGAACTGTCAGCAGAAAACAGATTTTTTCGTTTTGGCTTTTCTGAGCAAGAAAGCAGCAATCCCCCACCTTACGTCATCCCGATCGTGGTTCACGTCATCCACGATAACGGTCCGGAAAACATCAGTACTGCCCGGGTCCTGCAGGGCATAGAGTGGCTAAACCAGAGTTTCGCCAATAGTGATTATTACGATCAGGGCACGGGAGTTAATACCCAGATTCAATTTTGCCTGGCCCAACGCACGCCAGACAATCAGCCTACCAATGGAATCACCTACACCCAAAGTCCCCTGACCAACATCACCAGCATTGCCGATGATATCCCCATGAAAAACCTGGCGCGCTGGGACCCGACCCAATACATAAATATTTACATCGTCCGGGAGATTTGTACCAGTAGTTGCGGAGTAGCCGGCTACGCCTATTACCCCAGCGCTCATGGGCTGCCCATGGACGGTATCGTGATGGAAGCCCGCTGGCTGGGACTGAACGAGGCTAATAATTCCGTACTCACCCACGAAATGGGCCACAGTCTGGGGCTGGCACATACTTTCGACAACGGCTGCCCAAACGATGACTGTTTGGTGGACGGCGACCGCGTCTGTGATACGCCCCCGGACCAGAGTACAGTGGCTGTACCCTGTGGCGGCACCGCCAACAGCTGTTCTACAGATACCGATAGTGGTTTCGCCACCGATCAGAACGACATGTTCAACAACTATATGGACTACGGCAATTTCGGCTGCTACAACGCCCTGACCCAGGGGCAAACCGATCGGATGCACTTTTTCATCGAGGGTATTCGGGCCAGTTTACTGACTAGCCCCGGTTGCCAGACCCCTTGCCCCGCTGTGGTGACGGCTGGTTTTGATCAAAGTCCGTTGGGTACCTCCTTTGTAGTGGGGACTACGCTAAACTTCACCAACACCAGCGTAAATGGTAACGGTTTCGAGTGGTACGTAAATGGGGTGCTTCAAAGTAGCAGTGTTGATTACAACCTATTGCTGGACGCTCCCGGCAGCTACCAGATCAAGCTCGTAGCCGGTGGCATGCCCCCCTTGTGTTTAGCCGATTCAACGACTATATTCATTCAGGCTTTTTGTGACATGGACGCCGAATACACTGCCGCGAATAACCAACCGGAGTTGGGGCAGGAAGTGCTTTTCTCTGCTCCGGTTACTGGCTATAACAGCTACGAATGGATCGTAAACGGAACTGTGGAAGGCAGCAATGAACAGCTACTCTTTTTATTCGACCAAATCGGTATCTACGAAATCTGCCTGACCGTAGAAGAAGGTAATTGTAGCCAGGAGCATTGTTCTTTCTATTTTATTTCCAATCCACCGATTACGGATAGTTGCTTTGGTCCAACCGGAGTTTCCGTATACGCCCTCAATGCTGGCGAGATCGTAACCGCCGGACCCCTTATCCTGAACGGTAACGGAGGCTTCTGGCAGGTACTTCGGGTAGATAACGAAATCGTTTTCCAGGAAATGGATGGTGTTGGAAATATTCTTCGGATTGGCAGTGCCAATGTTCTGGATTCGAACTTCAATCGGTTTTCAGACTTCACCTTACTTTCAGACGGCACGCTACTTCTGGCATACTTCAATGGTTTTAATATCGATGATCGCTACAGCTATTTCTTACGCTATGACCCCGATAATGATGCTATTGTTTATCGCAAAGAAATTAGCTATCCCGGTACGCTATATAATCTAGTGCCAATTCCGGGAATAAACAGTAGTGATCAGTTTTTAGCATTATTCGACATTAACTCGGAGTCGACCAGCAATGGAAGCAACGAAGCATGGTTATTCGATCTGGACGGGATAACCGGTGATTTCGAGACAAATTGGAACTATCAGACTACCCAGGGAGGTCCACATACTATATCCCATGGCTATTTCAATCAGGCGGGAGATTTTCAAGGTATTGGACGAATCGGAGTGACTGCGCTCACAAGCTCATTTCGGGCGGGCATTGCGCGCTTTAGTACACCCAATAATTTAAGTAGCCTGCGCTTGCTTCACCGCCCAGCTACCACCAGCGCCCGCTTGTATGGCTCCCAACTTATTCCGCTGGAACCCCGGGTATTCTCGGTCCATAACGGCAACCCGACCGGAACCTCTACGACCACTGACTACTGGGCCTACTTATCGCTATGGAATAATGATTTTCTAAATTTCACCGTCGAATATCGTGCTGCCGGAAGTCAACGGACCATTATTGAAGGAACTGCTTTGGAGGGAGATACGCTTTATCACCTAGTTCGCAGCATCAGCCAACAAGAAGATTTTCGTTTTGTGATGGCCACTGACTTTTTTGGAGAAATTCTCTGGGCCTACCGTTATGAATTGCCCATTGGTGAACTTGGGGCTACTTCCAGTTCGGTGGATTGTCGGATTTACGCTACCAATAACAGCTTGATTATTCCCTTTACCGTTCGTGGCTCGGGTGCGGGGGGGACGCTGAATGATCAAGCGGCAGCCTTACTTCGCCTGAATCTAGACGGAACTCTGGATGATGGATGCGTTACCATAACCCCCGTAGAGGTCAGCTTTACGGAGGTTGATGCCGTCAACTTCCCATTCCAGATGGATTCCGGGGAAAGAGCGAAAATCGCCTTCGATCAGGAAAACCAAATGACGGACTTGAGCTATTCCCAGTATAATGGCTGTGCAGATAGCTGTAGTACCTCTACGAGTGATTGCGGGTTAACCGGTGAGCAGTTTGCCCAGGTTTGGGATTTCGGTGATGGTATTAGTGCGCAGGGGCAGAGCATCATCGCCGACGGTTTCGGTGGATTGGTGACCCTGGGCAGTTCCGAAACCGAGATATTTGTCAATCGCCTGGATATTTCTGGCAACCCTATCGCTACCTACACTATTGATATTCCAACCGGACCGGGTACTGCCGAAGTGGTTGCCGTTGACGTCACTACAGAAGGAAAATTATTGATGGGAGGAATTATACCACCCCGACCGGGCATGAATAGAACCGGCTTTTTTGCCAGATTCGACCTGATGTCAAATTCCCTGGACTGGTGGCGCGAACTGGACGACGACGCAGAGGTAATGGGTATTCACATACTTCCCGACTCAGATGACTTCATCCTTACCGGGTCCCGCTTGTGGCAAAATAGTTCTGGTAACAGCAGCGTACTATTTCAGCGCCGTAGTCTTGCCGATGGACAGTTGACCGGAACACTTTACGAAGAATACGATTTTGGATCACACGCAGATCAGATCCTCAGTAGCGAACTGATTGGCGGAACGCTCTATACTGCTACCAGATATTCCGTTAGTAACGGAAATGCCGGCATGCGGGCGGGAGTAAGTTGGTACAACGTGAATAGCGGGGCGGAAATGCTCAGTATGATTGCCGGGCCCGGGCCAAGTCTTGATTCTCGCACTTACAACAACAGCATCGCCATCCGGCAAAATGAGATCTATGCCCTCTACCGTGGAGACCTCAATGGCACGGGCACTACCGATGTATCCAAAGTTTATCTGGCAAAGTTTACTACTTCCGGCCAGTGGGTCTGGGGCAGGGAATATGACCTGCTGAATTTCCCCGGCGAATACGGAATGAGTCTGGAGATACTGGACAACCACCTGATCATCAGTGGTAATGGCTATGGCCCGAGAGACTTGTTCGCCCTCCGGATAAATCAAGCCAATGGTGACGTGATCTGGGCCAAAGGCTATCACGATGGTAACGGCAATGATCTGGCTTTCAACTTGCGGGGAGACCAATCCATGCTCGTGACCAATACTGCTTTCTTTTTCACGGCTTACTCACAAAGTATAACGGGGCAGCAACGGCCAATCGTTATTAAAACAAATACCGCCGGAATTGCTCCGGCTGATAATTGTTTAGAAACCTACGACCTGAGTTTGGAGATCAATGATTTAGACCCCTGGAACGAAAGTGGCTTAGAGCCTTGGCCGGAACCATTATTGGATGATAATTACAGCCCCGGAGAAGGAACGGTGGATATTGTAAATCTGACTTTTTGCCAGGAGCCCTGTGATGATTTTGAAGGGAACTGTGGATTGACGGGAGAGCAATTTGCTCAAGTGTGGAAAAATGACGACCACCCAGTTACCCAGGGCTTAGGTATCATTAGTGATGCTACGGGGGGCATCATTGTAATGGGAAGTTCCGAGACTGATTTGTTTATCAACCGGCTTAATACCAACGGCGAATCACAAGGAACTTACCTCATTGAAATTCCTACGGCTCCTGGATTAGCCCGTATCTACACGCTTGAGGTAACGAATAATAACCAATTGATTTTTGGTGGATCAATGCCCCCACGACCTGGCATGATTCAGACGGCGATACTGGGTTGCTTTGATTTACAGTCCAATACCTTAGTTTGGTGGCGAGAACTGGATGAAGCGGCCAATATCAGCGGAATTCATCAAATTGATGGCACTGATGAATTTGTACTTGCGGCTACTCATAACGGTGAATTTAATAACATTTATAATACTGTGTCCATTCAAAGGCGGGAAATTTCCACGGGTGCGATAGTAAATAATGTGTATGAAACTTATCGTTTTGGCAACATTGGCTCAGATAATCTCTACAGTAGTAAACTAGTGGGTAACACCTTATACGGAGCTGGCAGAATTAGTCTCAATGGTAATGCTACAATGCGGGCTTCCATAAGTGCTTTTAATGCAGATGATGCTTCCGAGTTGCTGACTCTGGCAAGCGGACCGGCGCAAGGGGTGACCTCAAGAACCTACAATGTTTGTTTTGTGATTGACCAGAATGAAATATATACAGTGTACCGGGGGAATTTAACGGGTACGACTTTCCCTAACACCTCTCAGGTCTACGTGGCCAAATTCACTACTTCAGGACAATGGATCTGGGGTAGGTCGTACGACATTCTGGACTTTGACGGTGAGTATGGCCTTAACATAAGACTATTGGATGACGATATGATCATCAGTGGCCACGGCTTAGAACCGTTTAACTTGTTTACGATGCGGCTCAGCCAGGCGAACGGAGAATTGATCTGGGGAAAAGGCTACCGTGACACAAATGATGGTGATCTCCGCATGCACGTTGGCGGCGACCAAGCCATGTTAGTCACCAATTCAAGGATCCTACTTACGGGTAGTCTGGAAACAACCGATGGCCGTCAGTACCCTCAACTTATTGCCTTGAATACTGACGGAGAACTGACTTCTGAAGGCTGTCTGGAAGCTTTTGACTTGAACTTTGAGACCGGAGAGGTACCTGTATGGGAGGAAACGGCTTTAACCCCAATGAATAGTACACTTGAAGATGTAACCTTCACGCCCGCTGAATCTTCTCTAACATTTGAAGTGCTCACCCCCTGCCTTGATACCTGCGATCAACAAACTAATGAAGAAATTTGCGACAACGGCATCGACGACGATGGCAACGGTTTTACAGATTGTGAGGACCCGGCCCTGTCCTTTGATTGCTGCTGTCTGGAAGGCCCGACGGTAATGCTCCCACCAGATACGACTATTTGCCCCGGTGAACAGATTTTGCTTTATCCCTTAGGCTCGACGGCTGGTTTGGTTGTTGACTGGAGTACCGGAGAAAGTGGCGACACCATAACTATTTCCGATCCCGGACAGTACAGTATAACGGTCACGGACAGCTGTGGCTATTTGGCCATTGACAGCATCATGATCGACACCCTGGCACTACCAGGACCGATTGACCTTGGCCCGGATCTGGAAGTTTGTGACAACGGTGTACTCTCCCTCGATGCCGGACCCGGCTACAGCAGTTATCTCTGGTCGGATTTTACTACGGAACAGACAGCCACCTTCTACGATCCGGGAATTTATTCGGTAACCGTTACGGACGAATGTGGAAATGCTTATTCCGATACCGTCAGCCTTGCTACTTTGCCAGCCACTATCCTGGACCTGCCGGAGATCATTGCTCTATGTCCGCAAGACAGCCAGTTGGTAACTGCCAGTGGATTTGCGACCTACGCCTGGTATCCACTGGGCGCTACGAGTTGCGATAACTGCCCTGCAATCACCGTCTATTCTCCGGCAATTGGCGATACCGTGATATACACGCTTGTAGTGAGTAACGATGCGGGCTGTTTCAGTACGGATAGCGTGATGGTGACGACTGCTTCCCTGGCAGGCACTTCGACCTCTGTATCCATCTGCGCGGGAGAGGTTTATGACTTTGATGGAACCCCTTTGACCGATGCCGGCACTTACACCCAGCCATCGGTTTGTGGCGGTACGGACACATTGGAGCTGAACGTATTATTGCCACCTCCGGTAGTAGAATTAGCGGACACTATCTGCGCGGGTGATTCTGTTTTCGTATTCGGCGAATGGCAGTTTGAGGATGCCATCCTGCTGGATACTATGATGGCGGAAAATGGCTGTGACAGCGTCCGGCGCTTTACCCTAAACACCAAGACACCACCGGTTACGATGAGTTCGGAACGCATCTGCAGCGGCGACTCTATACTGATATTTGGTGTTTTCCGCAGCGAGCCGGGAGAATACGCGATGACCTTTGCCCAGCCAGATGATCTATGTGATTCTACGGTGATTGTAACGCTCGAAGTTGATCCCAAGCCCACGGTAAACATCCAGGTTTCCGACGATGAATGCGGGCTGACCACCGCAGCCGTCGACCTGACGGGGGTTACGGTCGGTACAACAATCGATTGGCAAGAACCGGGTCTCTTCGGCACGACACTGGAACTGGAAAGCGGTCTCTACCCTTTCACTCTGACTAATGCCGCTGGCTGTACGCTGGATAGTTTTCTGGTAGTAGATATACCTACCTCCGTTGAGCTGGAAATCAGCGGGTTCTCACCACTTTGCCCGGATGAACAAGATGGCTATTTGCTGCTTTCTCCACGAGGCACCCGTTCATTGGTCAGTATAAACGGTGCCGCAGGCCTGCAGCTGGATTCTCTAGGCGGATTGGCAGCCGGCCGCTACGCGGTAAGCATCACCGACACTCTGGGTTGCACCAGCGATTGGGACATCGTGATCGACGCCCCGACCGGTTTTCAATTGCTATTGCCTGAGGACACCATTATAAGGCTTGGTGAAGAATTGCAAATCAATGGCCGTCTTTTCAGCATTGAGGAAAGTCTGGTCGACCTGCAGTGGAGTCCCCTCGACTATCTGACTTGCGACACCTGCCTGATAACCTCCAGCCTGCCCACTGAGAGCATCACTTACCAGTTGTTAGCCATCGATCCTTTGGGTTGTTCACGGCTGGATAGTATCCGGATTTCAGTAGACAAACAGTCGCGCATCTACGTACCCTCAGCCTTTTCACCCAACGGCGACGGGGTGAACGACGTTTTTTTTCTTAACTTCGGGCCGGAGATCGAAGCCGTGGAGATCATGCAGATCTATGAGCGCTGGGGTGGTCTGGTCTACGAACGGGAAGATTTTCCGCCCAACGACCCTGCTTACGGCTGGGATGGTAGAATTGGCGGCAAAACTATGGACCCTAACGTCTTCGTATGGCACGTCCGGGTTCGTTTACTGGATGGTCGAACTTTGGATATGAGTGGAGATTTGACTTTGATCCGGTAGATTTGGCTCATGCAGAAGAGCGCGGATGGGCGGAGGTAAGGGTTTGGGTTTGGGTGTCTCGCCGAGGGGCTAGTTCTCTGAAAGCACTCAACTATTGTGTTCAAAAATCTTGTCGTCAGTGCAATGAGCGGTTAATTTTTTTTGCTAACAAAGTAGCAAAGAGTAGGACGAACAGACTATTTGATCAGCCAGCCTGCAACAAAAAATCATGACTCAGCAACCAATACCCCACGCCCTACCTGCTTGCCTTCCAAAACGGAAGCTTTTGTACCCATCAGGTATTTGTCAACTTCGCGGGCACATTCCCTGCCCTCGCTGATGGCCCAGACGACCAGAGAAGCCCCCCGTCGCATATCACCGGCAGTAAATACTTTGCCGAGGCTGGTCTGGTAACTGTCTTGCGGCGTTTTAATGTGATTACGCTCTAGTTCGAGGCCCAGGTTATCGAGTAATCCTTCCAGTTTGGGGTTCGTAAAACCGGCAGCGATTAGCAAAAGGTCACATTCGATCTCCGCTTCGGATCCGGCAATTTTGGCGAACCGCCGATTACCTAATTCATCCGTACTCCATTTGATCTTCACCGTCCTGATGGCAGTAATTTCTCCGGCTTGATTGCCTACAAAAGCTTCGGTCAGTACCGACCAGTCTCTTTCACAGCCTTCTTCGTGGCTGGTGCTGGTACGGAGGATCATTGGCCAATTCGGCCAGTTGTCCGGATGACGCTCACTGGGTGGCATCTCCATTATCTCCAGTTGGGTAACTGACACCGCGCCGTGGCGGTTACTGGTCCCGACACAATCCGCGCCGGTGTCTCCCCCACCAATGACAATTACTTTTTTCCCTTTGGCGGTGATTTCAGGATCCTTTCCTGGCTGGTCGCCGGCTACCCGCTTGTTGTTCTGTTCCAGGAAGTCCATAGCAAAATGAATGCCCTTGAGTTCACGACCTGGCTTTGGTATATCACGGGGTACGGAGGATCCGCCCGCGAGTATGACAGCATCTTGTTCGTTGACCAATTTCCAGGCATCTACGTTGCCACCTACTTCCGCATTGACTGCAAAGTAGACCCCTTCGGCTTCCATTACTTTGAGGCGGCGATCAATCACCCATTTTTCCAGTTTAAAATCCGGAATACCGTAGCGCAGCAATCCACCGATGCGGGTGTTTTTTTCGTAGACCGTTACTGTGTGCCCGGCACGATTCAACTGGGCGGCAGCGGCTAATCCCGCAGGTCCGGACCCAACTACGGCTACCCGCTTACCCGTTCGGTTCACCGGCGGCTGAGGCCGCACGTAGCCCAGTTCAAAAGCTTTTTCAACAATGCTTTTTTCAATATGCTCAATAGCCACCGGCGGTTGGTTGATCCCTAATACACAAGCGGCCTCACAGGGGGCAGGGCAGATCCTGCCCGTAAATTCCGGAAAGTTATTGGTGCTGCTTAAAATTTGGTAGGCCATTCGCCAATCTTCTTCGTAAACGGCTTCGTTAAACTCAGGAATGATATTTCCCAACGGGCAACCACTATGACAGAAAGGAACGCCACAGTCCATGCAACGGCTCGCTTGCTCAACGGTTTGTTGTACGGGCAATTCAATGTATAGCTCGTTATAATCATTTACCCGCTCCTCAACCGGGCGTAAAGTTGGTAGTTGTCGGGTATGGGTCAGGAAGCCTTGGGGATTATTCATTGTAATTTATTTTGGCTAGCGAAGTAGCAAGGTTTTCTTAGACAGGATTTGCTTTGGGTACTCCTGTGAAGCTCTTAGAATCCACTATGGGCGAGCACTTCCACTTTTGGCTCTTCTGCTTTACTTTCCAGAACTGCTTTATAATCACGCGGCATTACTTTCACGAAGTGAGGAAGGCCCTCGGTGTTCCATTTCTCCAGCAGATACTGGGCCGTTTTAGAACTGGTGTAACTGAGATGATTACTGACCAGCTTATGCAATACCGACACGTCAAAATCATTGAGTGGCTCAAGGTCTACCATCTCATTATTGAGTTTTGCAGATAGCTTGCGGTCTTTGTCGTAAACGTAAGCCATGCCGCCACTCATCCCCGCTGCGAAGTTTTTACCCGTTTCGCCGAGTACGACCACTACTCCACCAGTCATGTATTCACAGCAGTGATCACCAACACCTTCCACTACGGCCTTCACCCCGGAGTTTCTAACGGCAAAGCGTTCCCCGGCTGTTCCTTTGATGTAGGACTCACCCGCCGTTGCTCCGTAGAATGCTACATTACCGATGATGATGTTTTTGTGTGGATCAAACGTACAGTCCCGATCTGGCACAACGATCAGACGACCGCCGCTAAGTCCTTTTCCGAAGTAATCATTGGCCTCCCCTTCCAACAGGAATTGAATGCCTTTGGCTCCGAAAGCTCCAAAACTCTGTCCCGCCGAACCACGGAAACTGAAATTGATCGCTCCATCCGGCAAACCTTCGCCGTGGAAGCGCCGACTGATCTCGTGGCTCAGCATCGTACCCACGGAGCGGTCTGTATTTCGAATCTCGAAATCAGCACTTACTTTTTCAATCTGTTTCAGTGCCGGTCTGGCTGCAGAGATCAGTTTACGATCAAGCACATTTTCGAGGCCGTGATCCTGGGCTATTTTCTTGTAAAGTCCGATACTGTCATCGGCCGGTTCACGATATAGGATTGGCGTAAGATCTAGTGAACGGTACTTCCAGGCCTCGATCTCGTTGTTGAATTTCAACATTTGAGCCTGTCCTACCATGTCAGTTACTTTGCGGTAACCCAGTTCAGCCATGATCTCGCGCAAATCTTCGGCCAGGAACCGGAAGAAGTTGATCACGTGATCGGGATCTCCGGTAAAGCGCTTACGTAGTTCCGGATTCTGAGTAGCAATACCAACCGGACAGGTATTTACGTGGCACTTCCGCATCATGATGCAACCTTCAACGACCAGCGCAGCGGTAGCCACGCCGTACTCTTCGGCACCCAGCAATGTAGCAATGGCCAGATCCCGGCCGGTTCTGATCTGACCGTCGGTTTGCAGCGTTACCCGGTCTCTGAGTTTGTTACGGACCAGGGTCTGGTGACTTTCGGCCAGCCCAAGTTCCCAAGGCAGGCCACAGTGACGAACACTGGTCAGCGGGCTGGCCCCCGTCCCTCCATCGTGACCAGAAATCAGGATGGCATCGGCGTGGGCTTTAGCTACTCCGCTGGCGATAATCCCGACACCGGCCTTAGCTACGAGCTTGACGTTGATCCGGGCGTTCCGATTGGCATTCTTCAGGTCATAGATCAATTGGGCCAAGTCCTCGATGGAGTAAATGTCGTGGTGAGGTGGCGGAGAGATCAAACCTACCCCTGGGGTGGAGTTTCGCACCCTGCCGATCCAGTCATCTACTTTATGCCCCGGTAATTGTCCGCCTTCACCCGGCTTTGCACCCTGGGCCATTTTGATCTGTAATTCGTCGGCTTTGGCCAGGTAGTTACTGGTTACCCCGAATCGCCCGGAAGCGACCTGCTTAATGGCCGAACGCAAATTATTCCCGTTTTCATCCAGTTGATAGCGAATTTCATCTTCCCCGCCTTCACCACTATTTGATTTTGCGCCGATCCGGTTCATGGCAATGGCCAGGGTGGTATGTGCTTCCCAGCTGATGGACCCAAAAGACATGGCTCCGGTAGCGAATCGTCTCATGATCTCTTCGGCCGGTTCCACTTCATCAATCGGAATGGATTTGCCTTTCCGGAAAGTCATCAGGCCACGAAGCGTGAGTGCTTTTTGCGTCTGATCGTTAATTACCTGTTTGTACTTTTCGTAGGCTTCCTGGTCGTTTTTTCGGGCGGCTATTTGCAGGTAGTGAATACTCTTTGGATTGAAAGTATGGGCCTCTCCCCTACGCTTCCACTGAAAAACACCGCCTACTTCCAATTGTGGGTTCGGTAATTGCTGCTCCGGATAGGCCAGGCGATGGCGAACCAGTGACTCTTCGGCGATGCCATCGTAGCCAATTCCTTCGATTCTCGAGATTGACCCCCGGAAACATTCGTTAACCACTTTGCTGTTGATACCCAGTACCTCAAAAATCTGAGCACCCTGGTAAGACTGAAGGGTTGAGATACCAATTTTTGACATAATCTTTAACAAGCCTTTGCCAATAGCCTTACGGTATATCTCCATGACCTGGTCCAGACTGTAGTCTTGATCCTGAAATGAACCCCGTTGCTGTAAATCCGCCAATGCGGCAAAGGCCATGTATGGGTTCACGGCACTGGCTCCATAACCAATCAGTGTAGCAAAATGGTGGGTTTCCCGCACGTCTCCGGCTTCTACGACGATACTGGTCTTGGCACGTAGGCCAAGGGTTACCAGATGGTGGTGTACCGCCCCCACGGCCAGCAAACTCGGCACCGGCGCATTGAAGGCATCCGCCGCCCGATCGGAAATGATCAGAATATTGTAACCGCTGCGGGTCAGGCTTTCGGCCTGCGCTTTAATGTTTTCGATGGCGGCCTGCAGCCTGCCTGCCTGGCCATCAGCTCTGAACACACAGGAAACTTTGCTACTTTGATAGTCACCATGGTGCAAATCTTTCAAGCGATCTAACTCTCCGTTGAGTAGAACGGGACTATCGAGATGAATAAATTTAGCACGCTGAGGTTTAGTTTCCAGGATGTTAGCTGTATGTCCCAACATTGCGTAAAGCGACATCACGCTACGTTCCCGTATTGGATCGATAGGCGGATTGGTCACCTGGGCAAACAATTGCTTGAAGTAATTAGCCAGGTGTTGGGAGTGCTGAGACAAGACCGCCAACGGGGTATCCGCCCCCATGGAACCAATGGGATCTTTACCTCCCCGCACCATCGGCTCCAGTAAAACCTTTAGGTCTTCCCTGGTGAATCCGAATAGCTGTAGCCGTTGAAAAAGACGTTCCGGCCCCAGCGCCACCGGGCTTTGCTTACTGAGGGGAAATTGATCCAGTGTACTTCGGTGTTCGTCGAGCCATTCCCGGTAAGGCAACCTCTGGCAGATTGTGGACTTCAACTCTTCATCTCCGATAATGCGGTGTTCGCTCAGGTCGGCCACCAGCATTCTACCTGGTTGCAGCCGCCCTTTCAGGACAACTTTACTTTGGTCCACCGGCAGCGCACCGGCCTCGGATGCTACGATGAGTACATTGTCATCAGTCAGGCAATATCGACTGGGGCGGAGTCCGTTACGGTCCAGGGTCGCCCCTACCAAAATACCGTCGGTAAAACAGATACTGGCCGGACCATCCCAGGGCTCCATCAGGGTTTTATGGTACTCGTAAAATGCTTTTTTGTAATCTGGCATTTGATCATCGTGCTGCCAGGCCTCCGGAATCATCATCATCAGCGCGTGTGGCAGACTCAGCCCGTTGAGGTTCAGGAATTCCAGTACATTATCGAAACCAGCTGAATCAGACAGTTTATTACCACAAACTGGGTATATCTTATCCAGTTCTTCGGCGGAAAACAGACTGCTCTCACGGATCAGACTCTCCTTACTTTTCCACCAATTCAGGTTACCCTGAACAGTATTGATCTCGCCATTATGGGCCACCATCCGAAAAGGCTGGGCCAGCTTCCATTTGGGCTGAGTATTGGTACTGAAACGCGAGTGAATCATGGCAATAGCCGAGGTGAAATCACTGCTTTGCAGGTCTCTGAAATATCCGGGGAGTTGCCAGGTTGTCAATTGGCCTTTATAGATTATAGTCTTGTAACTAAAGGAGGCCAGATAAAATTGATCGGCACTTTCCGGGTAAGTCTGGTGAATATTGTGGGTAGCGTATTTGCGCAATACGTAAAGCCGGCGTTCCAGTGCCTGGGGCTCCATTTTCACCCGTGGCTTCACAAACACCTGCTCCATCCTCGGTTCTACACTCCGGCTGGTCGGTCCGACTTCTTCGTGGTCGGTCGGCACTTTACGGTAAGCAATCAGGTCCAGACCCAATTCATCCGCATAATCAGCGAAAAGAAAACGACATTGGTCACGCAGTATCTTATCTCCGGGAAATAGAATCATACCCACCCCGAACTCTCCGAAGGGAGGTAACTCCTCGTTTTGTTCCCGCAGCTTTCTTTGTAGAAAAGCGTAGGGTAATTGCACCAGAATTCCGGCACCGTCTCCACTATTCGGTTCACAGCCACAAGCGCCCCTGTGCTCCATATTGATGAGCATATTCAGCGCGTCTCTCACCAATTCATGGGAGGCCTCACCGTTCAGATTGGCTATAAAACCGGTACCACAGGCATCGGATTCTAATTGGGGAGTATAAAGACTACGCTTTGATTGAGCGCAGTTATTTTTCTGGTTATTTGTGCCGGCTTGCAGACCTGTATCCATAGATGGAATTGGATGCGGTTTTTCCGGTTAGGGATGCGAATATAACCGGCGGTCTATCCTTTGGCTAACAAAGTAGCAGTGCTTTTTCCGATCTGGCAGACTTATCAATTAGTGGCAAACAATTTCACATAATAGCATAATGATTTGCAAAAAATAAATTTTGCAGTACAAAATTTTACAAAAAGGCAAATTTTAAATATTTTAAAACAGCGGGCAATATTGCCAATACAGGCCCTTATACGTTAGTAGCTTCAATTTATATAGAGGTAATTGATTGTAGCTACAATAGTAACAAAATAAAAACCCCGGTTTTGAGAAAAACCGGGGTCATCCGCTGTGGACTTAAATAACTTAAGAATAATATGAAATCAATCTTGAACGATTAAAATTTGGGGGAGCTATCCAGCGGACTTCACAGTACGAATGATTTGAGCTGCTACTTTGTAAGGATCAGCAGCACTGTTAGGGCGACGGTCCTCCAACCAGCCTTTCCAGCCTTTTTCAACGGTGATAATAGGGATTCGGATAGAAGCTCCCCGGTCGGATACGCCGTAACTGAACTGATCGATAGACTGAGTTTCGTGAAGCCCGGTCAGGCGAAGTTCATTATGCGGGCCATAGACATCGATGTGGGCTTTTATGACTTCCGGAGAAGCACCGAAAGACTCACATACGCGATCATAGTCTTCTTTCTTACCGGAAGTACGTAGTAAAGTATTCGAGAAATTGGCGTGCATCCCGGAACCATTCCAGTCCCCTTTGACCGGCTTACAGTGGTAGTTAATGGCCACCTCATACTTTTCAGCGGTACGTTCCAACAAGTAGCGGGCTACCCAGATTTCGTCGCCTGCTTGTTTAGCACCTTTGGCAAAACACTGGAATTCCCACTGCCCGGCAGCTACTTCGGCGTTGATGCCCTCGATATTAATACCAGCGTCGATGCATAAATCCATATGTTCTTCGACGATGTGGCGGCCATAAGCATTTTTGGCGCCTACGGAGCAGTAGTAACTACCCTGTGGCTCGGGATAACCTTGCTCTGGGAAGCCCAGAGGCTTGTCCTTTTCTACGTCCCACAGGAAGTATTCCTGTTCGAAGCCAAACCAGAAGTCGTTGTCTTCGTCTTCGATTTCGGCCCGGCCGTTAGTTACATGGGCTGTTCCGTCTGCATTAAGAACTTCGGTCATCACCAGGAAGGCATTCCGACGGCCGGGGTCCGGGTAAATAGCAACGGGTTTGAGGAGACAGTCAGAACTGAATCCTTCTGCTTGCCCGGTGGATGAGCCGTCGAAAGACCACATTGGGCAATCTTCCAGTTTGCCACTGAAATCGGATTCGATCCGGGTTTTAGAACGGAGTCCCTGCATTTCAGGATTACCGTCAAGCCAGATGTATTCGAGTTTAGTCTTGTTAGCCATGGTAAGGTATTGTGTTCAATCAGTGATTCTGGTCCAGCCCTTTTTAGGGCATGGTGGTTAAAAACTATATACTGCGGCCATAATGAAGCTGGCTGCGGAATTGTCGTCTTCTGTCTCGCCAAAGAGGAAACCATTGTTTCCCGTGTCGAAACGGAATTCAGGAATAATGAGTAGGTCGCCTACCGTGAAGTTGCCACTGGCGGTGAGTGCTATCACACTAGGCTGATCGGTATCGTCGTCTTTAATAGCCGTAGCTGAGAAGTATTCGGCCCGTAGGGATACGGCAGCAGCATCGCTGATACCGATTGTGCTGTAAAGTGCAGTTCCAATAAATCCGCCGGCCGAGTCACCATCCAGAGAAGTACTGTAGCTGCTGGCGTTTAAGCCGAAACTCAGATTTTCGCTTGCGGCATAAGTTGCCGTAAGGTCGATTTGAGTTTCGAAAACGTCGTCGTCCGATTCATCCGGGTCTATGCCATCAACATCCTTGCCCGTGATGAAATTCAAGTAGGCACTGAGTTCTCCGATTTCGGCGCTGAGTTGAGCACCATAATGTTTGCCGGAGATAGCGTCAAACTTGCTATCGGTGTCGTTAAAGATGCCAACCATGGCACCAAACTGCTCACCGAGGGCAAAATCAGCTTTAAAGCCGGTGTGGTAGAAAGGTCCGTTACTAAAGAGGTAACTAGTGCTGTAATTCATATTGGCGGCGGCATCAATGACTTCGTAGCCGACAAAAGTGCCAAAATTACCCAGTGTGAAAGTGACTAATTCACTTGGACTATAAGTAACGAACAGCTGCTGTACTGTGCTGGCAAAGTTCGTGCCGGCAGGTCCGTTGCTATCGCTATTGGCGGCAACCGCACGTGGTCCAAAACCAATTTGGCCAATGAAAGACACCTTACCGAGTTCCTTTTCGGCCAGCAGGTTTACCATGCCGATTCCGAATTGATTGGCCTGGCCGGTAAAACTCGTTGGAAAAATCAATGGATCGTCGTTGTCGTCGCTGATCAGGTTGGCTTGGTAGTAAGCGTCAACCATACCGCTGAATGAAAAGCTTTCTTCCTCTTCCTCTTCTTCCGTAGTCGCTGGAAGCGTGGTAGCGAGCTCGTCCTCAAGGGAGACTGCGGCGTCCTGAGCAAATAGCGAAGTGGTAGTGAAAAGGATTATAGCACTGGCAATGAGAATGTTAAGTTGTTGCATCGTTGTGAGTTGTGTCGATATTGAATGATTGGAATTCAATGCCGAAGCGACACACCATTACTCTTGTACGGATCAATACGTACGATTATCTTTGTGATAGAGACTCGATTTGGTGGTACTAACCTCGGATTGAGTTGGGCTCGGTTTCGTTGCAGCGATTCCGAGCCTGTTTTTTCTTTACTCAGACGTTAGCTGAAATATGCCGTCTTCTTTTAGGCTGTAGGCGTGCATATCGTGTTCCCCGATGTCTAGTCCTTTGATCTCTTCTTCGACATCTACACGAATGCCCATAACAAGCTTGAGGGCGTACATTATGCCAAAGCTGGCCAGGAAGGCAAAAGCGCCAACTGCGAGTGTTCCGATGAACTGAATACCAAGCTGGCTGATTCCGGCTTTGGCTCCGAAGATACCTACAGCTAGGGTTCCCCAGATACCGCAGATCCCGTGTACCGAGGTTGCACCAACCGGATCGTCAATCTTGATGCGATCAAAGAATACAACACTCAGTGGAATGATGATGCCGGCAATAAAGCCGATCATGATGGATTCTAAGCCACTCATTTGATCTGCTCCTGCGGTAATGCCTACCAGGCCACCAAGGATTCCGTTTAAGACCATGGAAAGATCATAGGTCTTGGTCATGATATAGGAGCAAACAAAAGCTCCGATCGCTCCGGCAGCAGCAGCCAGAGAAGTGGTTACAAATACCAGGCCTACTGCATTCGGATCGGCACTCAGGACGGAGCCTCCGTTGAAGCCGAACCAACCGAACCAGAGCAAAAACACTCCCATAGCGGCAAGTGGCATACTGTGGCCGGGGATAACGTTCATACTACCGTCTTTACGGTATTTGTCGTGGCGACTGCCCAACAGAATTACGGCTGCTAAGGCGGCGAAACCGCCAGCGGCATGAACTAAGGTAGAACCGGCAAAGTCGTAGAAGCCCATCTCTGCTAACCAGCCACCGCCCCAGTGCCACATACCCGTGATTGGGTAGGCAATCGCTACGAAAAGCGTACTGAAAATAAGGAACGGCATCAGTTTGATCCGTTCGGCTACGGCACCTGAAACAATAGTAGCACAGGTGGCGGCAAACATGCCCTGGAAGATAAAGTCGGTATAGCCAGACATCGCAGAAGTAGCACTATCGGCTTCCGAAACTGCGGCAGCTGCCCAATCCATGGGAGCAATGCGGCCAATAAAACCGCCTGCGAATGCCTCGCCCGGGTACATTAAGTTGTAACCGATCAGGTAGTATGTCAGAAGCCCGATAGCTATGATCATACAGTTTTTAAAAAGGATGTTGACTACGTTCTTCTTTTGTACGAAGCCCGCTTCCAGGGTGGCGAAGCCAAGGTGCATAATGAACACCAGCACCGTGGCGATCAATATCCAGAGGTTGTTGATTGTAAAAAGCGTATCCATATTTCTTACGGAAATTATAAAGTCGAGTGAAAAATTGAGACAGTTGCCGCCTGATAGCGTGGTGATTAAGGCGGCTTCAATTCGGCTTTATTGAGCTAGGGATCTTCGGTGATTTAGAGCGCGTTGGCGTCTTCTTCACCAGTACGGATGCGGATGATTTTTTCCAGGTCGGTAACGGTTATTTTTCCGTCCCCTACATTTCCGGTACGGCCGGCTGAGGTTATGGTCTCAATAATCTCGGTTACTTTGTCGCCGCTGCAAAGAATAGACAATTGCAAACGCGCAATATAATCTGCGTCATAAACGCTACCCCGGTAAGTGAGCTTTTCTCCGCGCTGCAATCCAAAGCCCTTCACTTCAGCAAGCGTGAAGAAGCGGACGTCAATACTCGCCAGCGCATCGCGGATAGCTTCGAATCGGGAAAGCCGAATAATGGCTTCAATCTTTTTCATACGCTCAGGTTTATTTGTTGTGTGTGTTGTGTTGTGTGGCGACAAATATGTGTAGCATCATTTCCGTGGGCCAGGAAAGTGCATGATCTAAATTTTATGGCCAAACCGACTATATCTCCTTATTTCTGTCTTTTTTCTACTTTGCTACTTTGCTAGTCTAAACTTTCAATTGTTGCTGAATCGAAAAAAATGCAGTTATAATGCGTACCTTGCGGTAATAACATAGTTGTTTGTCTGTGCGAACTGCAAACAGAGAGCCTTGCCTTTTGACAATGTAAATGTTATGACCAAAGGGCTTAAATCATTTGTTTTTTGGAAAATTCAGTGCAAGACCAATGCTGGCGCCTCATCAAATCCATGAGCAAGTCGGAAAAGCGTAACTTTAAAATCTACGCGAAAAAACAGTCGAATAGCGGATCCTTGAAGTTTGTCAAGCTTTTCGACTTAATGGATTCCAGAAATGAAGTCGATGATAAAGTCTTGCTGAAAGCGGTTGCCGATGGCAAACCCGGCAAACTTGCTAACCTAAAACGGCACTTGTACCAAAAGGTATTGATCAGTCTCCGTTTGGTCCTGATTAACAAGCAGGAAGACATTGAAATCCGTCAAATGGTAGACTTCGCCAGTATTCTTTATGGCAAAGGACATATTATGGATGCGCTGAGAATGCTAGAGAAGGCAAGAGTGGCCGCCGTAAAGCATAATTTTGATTTTTTGCATGCCGATATTCTGGAGTTCCAAAAATTGATTGAGGCAAGACACGTAACCCGTTCGCGCCAGGTGAAAAATAAGATGGATAAGCTGGTTAACGACAGCCAGGCAAGAGCGGAACGAAATTTGCACACGAGTTTTCAGAGTAATATCAATATTCAGACTCAGGGCTATTACATTCTTAATGGCCACGCCCGCAATGAAAAACAGGCGAAGCGGTTTGAGGAATTTTGGGCCGTTAACCGCCGTCGGTTCGAGCAATACCCTCTGAGTGAAGCCACTTTCTTTGAACGGATCAACCGGATGCAGTCCAGTATGTGGCGACACTACATCCTGCTGAACCTGGAGGATGCCAAAGAAGATGCCTTAAACTGCTATGGCCTATTCTGCATCAACTCACTGATGACTTTACGGGATCCGGATTCTTTCGTGAGAAGCATGTATTACGTTAATGCCCTTTCATTTTTAATCGGGGATATTGAAAACGCAGTATTGCACCGGAATATGCTGCAAAAATTCTACGAAGAACGACATCCGCAACTGAACCACAACAGCAAAACCAACGCCCTGATCTACCAACAGCTTTGCAGACTCAACGTCGACCTGGCGCGTGAGGATTGGGCGTCGGCAAAAAGAGAAATGCTGAGGATGAAAAGCGATCCGATATTTCATCCTTCCAATCTGCCCGGCCACCGTCGAAATCTGATCCGCTATAAATTTTCCGCCATTCATTTCGCTCTGGGAGACTATAAAGCCGCTATTTCGCAATTGCAATCTATCCTGAATTCTACGGGAAGTCTACTACGCGACGATCTCCTGATCAACACACGGCTGATGCTGGCAATCGCCTACCTGGAAATTGATGATTTCTATATGGCTGACTACGTGGTAACGAATCTTAGTCGGAACATCCGCAAAAATCAGTACGCCGGTCAAATGCATGACCGTACACTGAGTGCTTTACGCACGATGATCAAAGAAGAACGCAGAAATTGGCCCTTGCTATTAGAAGATTTGAACGAGGCAATTAAGGATCTACGAGATGACCCGTTCGAGCAAAAATGCCTGAGGTTCTTCAATGTGGCATACTGGATCGATCACCGGTAACAAGCTCGTTATCCGCTGCGCGAAACAGCTATTTTTTCACCAGTACGATTGCACTGTTATTATCCACCCGTACCCGGCGTAAAACAGCTCTGCCGATGCCGCCCTCATCTACGGTATCTCCATTAGCAACTATCTGCCAACTTCCCGCAGGCAAGTCGAGGTACTTGGATTCTCCGTTGCCGTTATAGGCGACGACAATATGTTTCCAGTTGTCGTTGGGTACATCCTTGATCTCGTAGGCTACCAACAGCTCATCGTCGTCGGTATCGAGGAAATTCAGGTGTGTCTGGATGGCCTCGGTGGTACGTAAGCGGAAAGCTCGGTGTGCTTTGCGCATGGCGATCAGTCCCTGTACGTAATCGTGGGTAACGCGGTACTTCGACTTACGCGTCCAGTCAATGGCGTTGACCTCATCGGAACTTTTATAGCTGTTTTCTTCACCGCCCTTGCTTCTAAGCAGTTCAGTGCCGGCGTGCAAGAAGGCTACTCCCTGGGAAGTAAGCACGATTGCCAAAGAGAGTCGATGCATTTCCTCCCGTCGACTTTCTGATACGCCTGGATTACTGATCTCCAGCCGGTCCCAGAGAGTATGATTATCGTGACAACTTGCGTAATTGATACACTGTTGCGGCTGATTGGCCCAGGGAGCATTACTGTAGTTGACCGAGTCGTAATTGACCTGAGGATGCAGAGTAGCGCCTACTACGCCATACTTGATGGACTCCTTCGTACTCTTAGCTCCGCTCACAAATCCTTTTTCTTCGTGGTGGAAGACACTTCCTTTCATACCGTCACGGATGTCGTCGCTAAATGCGGCAATACGCTCTAGTTGGGGAGTATTTGCTTTCAGCGCACGGAGGCTATCGGGTAATGGGCTGTTACCGGCCGTCCAGCCTTCACCGTAAATGAAGATGCTATTGTCGATGGCGTGGAGTGACTGACTGATTTCGTTCATACTGGCAATGTCATGGATTCCCATCAGGTCGAAGCGGAAACCATCGACGTGGTATTCATTGACCCAGTACTCTACACTTTCGCGAATGTACTTGCGTACCATGGGCCGTTCGCTGGCGATCTCATTACCACAGCCGCTGGCGTTGCTGTAACTGCCATCTTCGTTGAAACGGTAGAAGTAACCGGGAATCAGCTGTTCAAATTTGCTGTCTTCGGTACGGCCAGTGTGGTTGTAGACCACGTCCATGATCACCCGGAGGCCATGGTCGTGGAGGGTCTTTACCATTTGCTTGAATTCCCGGACGCGAACGTTACCATCGGCCGGGTCGGTGCTGTAACTGCCTTCCGGGACATTGTAATTTGCCGGGTCATAGCCCCAATTGAATTGAGGTTCGTCCAACCTGCTTTCATCGACGCTCATGTAGTCGAAACTGGGCAACAGATGAACATGGGTAACGCCGAGTTCACGGATGTGGTCCAAGCCAGTGCTAAGACCCTGGGGGCTCAGTGTTCCGGTTTCCGTTAATCCGAGGAACTTGCCCTTCTGCTTGATACCCGCACTTGGGTGAAGGCTGAGATCACGAACGTGTAGCTCGTAAATGACAATGTCTTTGGCATCGGAAAGTTTGGGCCTGACGTCGCCTCCCCAGCCGGCGGGATCAGTAGATTTCAGGTCAATTACCTGGCTGCGATTTCCATTTACGCCTAAGGCTCGGGCGTAAGGATCGGCACATTCATTCAGTACGTTGCCATCGTGATCGGTAACCTGAAAGGTATAATAGCGATCCAGTAAATTCTCTTTAATTACTGCCGTCCAGGCATTGTCAACCTCTTCCAGCTCTATTTCTTTTTCGGGGACCAGGGCGGGATCATCGCTGGCGTAGATGCGTAGTTTGGCACCTGACACATTGGGCGACCAGAACTTAAATGTCGTTTGCTCAGGCGTGTAAGTGAAGCCCAGATCATCATAGGGATAGATCGGATATTCTTCGAAGGACTCGTAGACGGGACGGGGTTCCGCGCAGTGCATAAGCAAGGTGAGGGTAAAAAAGATGAGTAAGAGATATTTCATGGAGCTAAGATAGTGAGCTATGTTAGGAAAACCACAAGTACACAGGGTTCACAAATGGGCATAAGAAATTTTATCGCATCAAGTGCTTTAAGTCTTTCATTCAGCAGCCAGCAGAGCGAGGATCCGACGAGTGCAGCATGCACTGAAATACCTGCTTGTTACTAAAGTCTTGTCTATGCCCGTGCTGCTTAGCGAACTTGTGGTTTTTCACTACTTTTCCAGCATGAGAACAACCCTTCCATTTTCGTCCTTTGATAGATTGATTAGCTTTCCCTTGCTATTTATCAGCTTTGCTACTTTGTTAGCCACCCTATTTCTTGGCTGCCGACCGAACGTACCGACCTACACTGCCCAGAAAAGCGAGATCTACTCAACTGCTGCCATCGCAGGTCCGCATCCACTGGCGACGGAGGTGGGCGAAATGATCCTGAAAAAAGGTGGGAACGCCATTGATGCCGCCGTAGCCGTTCAATTTGCCATGGCGGTGTGCTATCCACGCGCCGGCAACCTGGGTGGTGGAGGTTTCCTGGTTTACCGCGCCGCCGACGGAGATACCCGTACCCTGGATTACCGCGAAAAAGCCCCCGCCGCAGCCAGTCGCGATATGTACCTGGACGACGAGGGCGAGGTCATCTCCGATCTTTCTACTTTGGGCCATTTAGCGGTGGGTGTACCGGGTACGGTGGCTGGCATAGAAGCAATGTTTAAGGAATACGGTTCGCTCCCCTGGCCGGAATTGATTGAACCTGCTATTCAGCTCGCCCGAAACGGCTACCGCATCAGCCAGAGCGAAGCCGATCGGCTGAATGGATTCCAAGAATACTTCGCACAAATGAACGAACAGTCTCCCTGGATGGGCGATACCTTTCTCGTCGACCAGGTGATCGTGCAAACCGAACTGGCCGCCACCCTGGTCCGCATTCAGGAAAACGGTAGCCAGGGATTTTACCAAGGTGAAACCGCTCGGTTGATCACCAAAGAAATGGAGGAAAACGGTGGACTGATCACCGCCCAAGATCTAAAGAACTATACCGCCACCTGGCGAGATCCGGTAACCGCCAATTACGATAATTACCGGATCATCAGTATGCCCCCCAGCAGTAGCGGAGGAGTGGCTTTGACGCAATTATTGGGCATGGTGGAGCCATACGCATTGGACAGTCTTGGCTTCCAATCCGCCGCCACAGCCCAGCTTATGGTTGAGGCCGAACGACGCGCCTATGCCGACCGGGCAGAATATTTGGGCGACAGCGACTTCTACCCAGTACCCATTGGAAAGTTAACCGACGAAGCCTACCTGAGTGAACGGATGGCTGATTTCAGCCCAGACAGTGCCGGCACCAGTGCAGATATCACCGCCGGAGCGGGCTTGCGTAAAGAAAGTTTTGAGACTACGCACATCAGTATCATCGATTCCCTGGGTAACGCCGTGAGTATCACCACTACCTTGAACGGCAATTTCGGCAGTAAGGTAATCGTTGATGGTGCTGGCTTTTTCCTCAACAACGAGATGGACGATTTCAGCGCCAAACCGGGGGTGCCGAATATGTTTGGGCTCGTGGGCGCAGAGGCCAACGCCATTGCCCCCGGTAAGCGGATGCTCAGCTCCATGACGCCCACCATTGTAGAAAAAGATGGTGAATTATTTATGGTTCTGGGTGCTCCCGGTGGCTCCACTATCATCACGGCCGTCTTCCAGACCTTTTTGAACGTTGCCGAATTTGGAATGTCCCTGGATGAGGCTGTCAACGCGCCCAGATTCCATCACCAATGGCTGCCGGATGAAATTATGGTGGAACCGGACGCTCTCGGAGAGCAGGTAAAAGCAACGCTCGCTGCGAAGGGTTATCGCTTTCGCGACGTTGGTCGTATGGCTGTGGTGAAAGCCCTGCAAGTGTTGCCGGACGGCAGATTGCACGCGGTTGGGGACGGGCGTAATCCGGACGATGACGTAGCGGGGTACTAGGTTTTACGGTCCTACAGTCTTAAAGTCTCACGCGCTGCAAGACTGTAAGACTGTAAGACTGTAAGACTGTAAGACTGTAAGACTGTAAGACTATATATCGTCAGAACTAATCAACTCCGCCCCGGCCTCAACTCCTTCGGCAAAAGCCCGTTCAATATCTCCTTCATTCATTTCCACGCCGCGGCAGGCGTCTTTGATCCAATAGGTTTTGAAGCCTTCGCCCAAGCCATCCAGCACCGTAAACTTAACGCAATAGTCGGTCGCCAGCCCCATGACATAAATGGTGTCGATCCCTTTTTCTTTGAGCCATTCAGCCATGCCGGTACTGTTGCGGTGGCCGTTATCGAAAAAACCGCTGTAGCTGTCTACGGTGGGGTCGGTACCCTTTTGAAAGATGGCGGTGATTTTACCCTGGTCAAGATCATCGACCAGTTCGGCGCCAAAACTGCCTTGCACGCAGTGGATCGGCCAGAGAACCTGTTGCAGGCCGTGCAATTCGATCACTTGCCCGGGCTTGCGCCAGGGGTGATTGGCAGCGAAGCTGCCGTGATCAGCCGGATGCCAATCCTGGGTGGCCACAACGGTCTGGAAATCTGGCATCAATTGCCGGGCAATGGGAATCACCTGATCGCCCTCGGCAACGGGCAACATTCCGGTAGGGAGAAAGTCGTATTGCAAATCGACCAGGATCAGAGCTTCGTTAGTGGGACGCATAGTTAGTTTATTTTTCAAACAAACACTTTGATAGAGGGATAGTTCTACGCTATCCCACCGTAGCGCGGTAAATAGTTACGCCACCCACCCCGGCGGTGATCGTTTGCTGAAATCCGGCGGGCACGATAAAGGACTTGCCACTGGTAAAATCCTTACCTCCCACGCTTAAACTACCTTCGAAGACAAGGTAAATAGCAACTTGACTATCAGCAACTTCTACACTTTCACCGGCATTTAAATTCAGGGTATAAAGCTTGAAATCCGGGGCTGGCGTTGGGTAATACTGCCATTTGTTGTTCTGGGCGACCGGCTTAATTATCCGGGGATGAATATGCTTGTAGTCCAGTTGCTTGACCAGTTCAGGTACATCGATATGTTTAGGAGTCAGGCCACCCCTCAGTACATTGTCACTATTGGCCATCAACTCTATACAAACGCCTTGCAGATAAGCGTGAAGGATGCCTGCGTCCTGAAAAATTCCCTCACCCGGGCGCAGATGCACCAGATTTAACCAATAAATACTGAAGATGCCGCGGTCGTAATTGCCATTTTTGGTATATCGTTTAAAAGCGCGCTGCGCCCAATGATCAGCACTGCTACTTTGGTAGTCACCACCTTCTAATTTTTCCGCCAAAGGTGCCAACCACTCGTTGACCGTGGACTGCTCCGCTTTCATGACGTAACGATACAGCCCCTGAATACCGTGTAGATAGTAGACTTGCTGTAGATCGGCCCAGCCGGGTACCACCTGGAAAACGCGCCGAAGTTCTTCGTCGGTTTTGAACCCGTGTAACAAGTAAAAATCGGTTACGGCAACACCCAGTTCCGGCTTGTGATTGGCATCGCGATAGTTACGGTTCGGGGCGTTGCGGGTAGGGCCACTACGCTCTTCCTCGGCGAATCCGATCTCGGCCGCGGTTTTGGTGGGATGCACCTGGATGGAGAGCATTTTTTGCACATCCAGGACCTTCAGAAGAAAAGGTAATTGTCCATTCCATTCTTTGGCACCCGCTTCGCCTAACCAGTATCCGGGGGCGTTGGCAATTAGTTCTTCCAGTGAACCTGCGGGCGTTTCGGCGGGGCCTTTGGGGTGAGCACCCAGCCACAACTCGGCCCAGGGGGCATCATCGGGCTTCTCCCGGCCGGTAAAACTCGCTAAAAAGTCCTGTCCTCCCCAGGCATAATCCTGGATGGTGCCTTTTAAGGGAAGTAACTTTCGATCTTTCATCTAAAGGTTGATGATTGTGGCTTCAACTCTGAGGAGCAACTAACGCGGTTGTTGTTGTTTTGTGGCTATCAAAGTAGCAATGCTGAATGGTACAAGAGCGATAACGCTATCCAACGATCAGTGAAGCTGGTACTTACCGCAATTAATGTATCCGTACTATACGATTCCCTTACTTGCTTTTAACGTATTCATGAGCAGAGAAACCACCGTCATCGGTCCTACCCCACCCGGAACGGGTGTCATGGCAGAAACTTTATTTTTCAGGCCGGCGAAATCTACGTCACCCGCCAGGCGGTAACCGCGTTCTCTACTGTCATCGTCCACCCGATTGATGCCTACGTCGATGACTACAGCTCCTTCTTTTACCATATCCGCCGTTACCATTTCAGGGATGCCGATGGCTGCGATCAGAATATCGGCGCGCCGGGTGTGGGCTTCGAGGTCTTTGGTCCGGCTGTGGCAGATGGTTACCGTTGCGTTGCCGGGGTTTCCCTTGCGACTGAGCAGGACGCTCATCGGCGTGCCAACGATATTAGAACGACCAAGGACGACTACTTCCTTGCCATTTGTTTCAATTTCGTAGCGGCTCAACATCTCCATAATTCCATTCGGGGTAGCCGGCAGGTAACAGGGTAAGCCGAGGGTCATGCGGCCGATATTGACGGGGTGAAAACCATCCACGTCCTTTTTGGGGTCAATGGCTAAGGTGACTTTCTCTTCGTTGATGTGCTTAGGCAATGGAAGCTGTACAATGAAGCCGTCGATCTCCTGATTACGGTTGAGTTGATCTACCAATTCAAGTACGTCTGCTTCCGTGGCTTCGGCGGGCAAGCGATGCAGGGTAGAGCCGAAGCCACATTGCTCACAACTACGCACCTTATTACGAACGTACACCTGAGAGGCGGGATCCTCCCCTACCAATACGGCCGCCAGATGAGGAATTTTGCCTCCGGCACTGCGGATAGCATCCACTTCGAGCTTGAGCTCTTCCTTTATCTTTTTGGCCAGACCTTTGCCATCTATAACGATCATATTCAACTGTATTGGGGGTGAGGGCGAAGTCGCAAATATAGTTGCGATAGAGACAAAATCGTAAGCAGAAGTACGGACAATCTGTAGTTAATGTATATTTGACCTAACTTCTACGAACTATTCCTACGCCTCTTATCGCTTTCAAACAGATAATTCATCCCCAATATGGCCAGATTATACGGTACCATCGTGCCAGCATTTTTGCTATTGCACGTACTTTTCTTCCTTAATGCAGGAGGATTAAAAGCCCAGGATTTTCGGATTACCTCTACCGACCTGCTGACTTTTTGTGGCGGCAACTTTGTAGATGGTGGTGGCCAGGCCGGCCAGCATACCGTAGGCACGACTCAGATGATGACGATCTGTAGTGACAGCCCCGCCCCGAATTCACACATCAGCCTGACCTTTGATTTCCTGCAGATCGACGGTGTCCTGACGGTATATAATGATGATAATTCGCTGGACCCCGCTGATATCCTGACCGTCATCGACAATACGGCCAATGGAACCTCACCCACGGTCACAGCCACGGCCACGAATGCTTCCGGCTGCCTCACCTTCGTCTTTGAGGGTGCCGCGGCAGCTCCGGGGTGGTCCGCTCCCATTAGCTGCGTGATGGCCTGCCAATCAGTGGAAGCCGGTCTCTTCTTCACTGATCCGGAAATCGAGCCGGTAGACACTGGCTACATCGATGTCTGCCTGGGTGACACCGTAACTTTTGTAGGTGGAGGTATCTATTCAGAAAACGATTTCATTTACAATCAGAGCGACGCTACATCTACCCTGGCCTGGACCTTTACCGATGGATTCACTTCCGATCAGGGTACTGTCCAAAGAGTCTTTGAAGAGGCAGGTGGTTACATTATGAACCTGAAAGTCACTGACGTACTGGGTTGTGAGAGCACCAATCTCTTCCGTCAGCGTATCCGGGTGGCTCCCGAGCCTACCTTTAACTTACAAACGGATTTCGTTAGTGAAGTTTGCGCCAGTGACACCATCGTACTGGCCGGTAGTACCGAGATCAACCCCAACCCCTCCAGTGAGATCTTTGTAGATTCTGATTCAGTGGGCTTTCCCGTGGGACTGGAACTGGCCGATACTACTTTCCTTCCTGACGGAACCGGCCCCAACGGATTCTACCAGACCAGCCTTGAGTTCACCAGTTTCGAACCCGGTGCTACGCTGGACGACGTCGATGACCTGATCGAGATCTGCCTGAACATGGAACACAGTTACGCCGGTGATCTCGATATCTGGATAGAGTGTCCAAATGGATCAACGACTTTCTTCCTCGATTATCCTAATGGACAGGGTAATCGCTTTTTCGGCGAGCCGGTCGATATCGACGCTGATCTTTCCCCCGGTATAGGTTACGATTACTGCTGGTCTCCTTCGGGCACCCAAACAGTTGATCAACTGGGAGATGCCATCGGAATGAACGGTGGAGACTCTTATCCGAATGGTTCGGTATTTGCAGCCGTCGAGCCCTTCGAGAATCTCCTCGGCTGCCCACTCAATGGTCCCTGGACAATCAACGTCCAAGACAACCTCTTCAGCGACAACGGTTATATTTTCAGCTGGAGCATCCAGTTCGCGGACTACCTCTACCCCAACGCCGAACGCTTTAAAGTAGGTATTGAAGATAAGTACTGGGTACAGCAAGACAACATGATTTTCTACGAGCCCGATAGCATCCGGGCACTAGCTACTTTCTCCGGCATTAACGCTTATAGCTACGAGGTAGTGGATAGCTTTGGCTGCATCTACGATACGACACTAACCGTAGAGGTAAATCCATTCGTCGATCCGGATTGCTACTCCTGCCAACCCATCCTGGACTCCATGCAACAAGAGGCCCTGCTGTGTGGTGGCACGCCGCTGCAAACCACCCTGGCTACCCGTGAATTTCTGGACACCCTCATTCCCTGGGCGGCTTTCCCCTACGAACAATTTAGGAATGGAGACTATCCCAGCCTTTCGGAATCTTACAGTTCGGTCATCACCGTCGATAACATGCGGCCACTGAACATTACCGACGCGACCTTCACCATTGAGTCCGTTTGTGTAGATATTGAAACTGAAGCTGCGGGAGATATTCGTTTATTCCTGGTTTCCCCGGCGGGCTCCCTTTTTGAACTGTCTTCCGGTAACGGTGGTGCGGCCCCGAATTACACCAATACCTGTTTCACCCCCGATGCCATCACACCGATCCAATCTGGTGTAGCTCCATTCACCGGCGATTACTTACCCGAAACTGACTTCAGCTTCCTCAACGGCGCTCCAATCAACGGTGACTGGACCATTCGTGCCTGGGACATCGCCGGTGGTAATAATGACGGAGAGTTCCGTAGCTGGAGCATCACCTTCCGCCACGAAAATGACATCACTTACAACTGGTTGCCCGATGACGGTAATCTTAGTTGTACGGATTGCCCCAACCCCGTGATCACGGCCCCGGACAGTGACCAGGTATATACCCTTACCGCCACTGATCAGTTCGGTTGCTCGGAGACCGGTACGGTAACCGTGACCGTCGGTGATATTCCCGCCGACCTGAGCGTCATAGTGGACAATCCGGCTTGCTCCGCTTTTGAAGGGGGTACTGCTACCGTCGACGTGCCTGCCGGAACCATATACGATTATGCCTGGAGCCACGGCCCCACCACCCAGACCGTAACCAACCTCGATCCGGGCGATTATACAGTTACGATCAGTTCCGGCAACTGTGAAACGACGCGCGATGTCACCATCCTGGCTACTTCTGCCATAGAAGCCAGCATCGACGAAGTAATAAATGTGAGTTGTAATGGTGGCAGCGATGGACAAATAAATGTAAACAGTTCCGGCGGAAATGGCGAACTCACTTACGCCTGGGATGATCCTAACTTGCAGGTTCTGGAAGATGCCGTTTTCCTGGATGCAGGTACTTACACCCTCATCATTACCGATGAGAACGGCTGTATGGATACCCTGACCTCCACGGTTACCCAGCCCGACCCACTCGAACTATCTTTCGGCACCGATGCCGTTGATTGTAATGGTGGTTCAGACGGTTCTGCGACGGTAACCCCACAGGGTGGTAATGGAGACTACAACTTCAACTGGGAGACTGGTGGTGAGGAAGCGACCATTACCAATGTAGCCGCCGGTACTTACTCCGTGACCGTCACTGACCTGGAAGGCTGCCAGATCGTCGACTCCGTTTCGGTAACTCAACCGGCTGAAGCGGTATCCCTGCAAACGACACAAGATCAAATGGGCTGTTCCGAGGCTTCCCTCAATATTGCTACCGTAGCCGTATTGGGCGGCCAGATGCCTTACACCTATAGTTGGCCAAACGGAGCCAACACGGCGACCGCCGAAAACCTCAGTGCCGGACTCAACACCGTTACGGTTACCGATGCCGCAGGCTGTGAGACTACTACCGAGATTACCCTGACCGATCTGGAACCGATCTCCTTCAACCTCTTTGCCAGCGATCCGAGTTGTAACGGCTCTACCGACGGTGGAATGGGGCTCAACCAGCTAACCGGGGGTGCCGGATTGATGGATGAGGATTACACCTTTCTATGGTCTACCGGCTCAACGGAAATCGTGGCCAGCAACCTCATCGGCGGTGTAGAGTATAGCCTGACGGTTACTGACCAACAAGGGTGTAACGCTGTTCAAAGCCGTTTTCTGGACGACCCGGCCCCCGTAGAATTAGCCGTGGACGATAATGCCGTAAGCTGTTTCGGATTCAGCGACGGTAGCGTGAGCGTACTGAATATTACCGGCCCCAACCCCGGTGGTTTCGATATTCAATGGGATGCCGCGGCTAATAACGCACAAGACAGTACCGTAACCGGCCTGCCCGCCGGCGTTTATAACGTGGAGGTCACCGATAGCGAAGGCTGTACGGCAACCGAAATGTTGGTCATCTCCGAGCCCTCCCTACTGGAACTCGAGTTGGACAAGGTAGACGCCACTTGTTTTGGTGATGTCAATGGAAGTATTCAGACTACTGTTTCCGGCGGTATTCCCGATTACAGTTTTGCCTGGTCCAACGGTAGCTCGTCAGCTAATCTGGAAAACCTGCCAGCTGGCAACTATCAATTGGTACTCAATGATGCCAATGGTTGTGAGGAAATCCAGGAGATCGAGATCGTACAACCGGAAGAAGTCGTGGCCAGTGCCACTTCCGAAGCGGCTATCTGTAACGGAGACGCTACCGGTACTGTAACTATCGAAGCAATTGGAGGCAACGAACCCTACGTTTACGGATTGCAAAATACTGGCTTCAGCCAACGCAACGAATTCATAGGGTTGCCGGCCGGCGACTACGAGGTGATCGTTCGTGACGCTCGTGGCTGCCAGGGCAATACCGAGATCACCGTTGAGGACGGACCAATATTCTCCGTTGACCTCGGCCCGGATCTGGACATCGTGTTTGGCGACAGCATCAACTTCGAACCAATAGTCTCAGGCGCGGTCGGTGAATTGATCTACGCCTGGTCCGGCAGTTACGATGGCACTTTGCTCTGTCTCGGAGACACGGCTGGTCGCGACACCAGTACCGTCGTGTTCTGCCCGGACCCTAACGTCAAGCCCGAATACGAAATCGATTACCGCTTGCGACTGATTGACGAGAATGGTTGTGAGGCCGAGGACCGAATCAGGGTACGCGTGGAGAAGATACGGGTAGTGGAAGTTCCCCAGGGCTTCACCCCTAACAATGATGGTCAGAATGATAAATTGTTCGTTCACGGTCGCCCTGGTACTGTTGTGAAACGCTTTTCTGTATTCGACCGCTGGGGAGAACTTGTCTACGAAGACGTTGATTTCCCGGTCAATGACCTGAATCGCGGTTGGGACGGCTCTTACAAAGATGAGGATATGATGGGTGGTGTTTACCTCTGGCAAGTGGAAGCCGTATATGAAGACGGCTCGGTAGAATTGCTTACTGGCCAGACTTCATTGCTCCGGTAGATAAATGTTAAAGGTTGTCCGGACCAGAGCAAGATTACTTATCTTGCTCTGGTTAAGGGACGGCCGGATTGAGAATTAATGAACCAGAGTTCAATAAAAAACCTTCTCTGACATTTTCGGAGAACTACAAAATTCAGATGGTTAGATTTTACTTGCTTGCCGGCTTAGTGGCCGTCCTTTCCGTTTTACAACTTAATGCCCAGGAAGCTCGCTTCGCGCAATTTTACGCCAATCCCATGTACACCAACCCGGCGATGACCGGCGTCATGGAAGGGCAGTTACGCTTTACGGCCAACTACCGCGAACTCTACACCAGCATTCTGGGTAACGATGGTTTCCGAACCATTTCCGCAGGGCTGGAGATTCGCCGCCCCGTGGGCCGTGGCAACTTTTTCGGTTTCGGTGCCCAGTTCCTACGGGACCAGGCCGCTGGTAATTTCACCCGCAATACGGGCGTACTCAGCGGATCCTTTCAGAAAAAACTGGCCGGTGGCCGTCGCGGACCAACTTATTTCCTTTCGGGTGGTGCCCAGCTCGGATTCGGTCAGCGTGGTTTTGACGTCAACAAATTATGGTTCAGCAACCAGTTCTTCGTGGACGATATCAACCGGACCGCCTTCATCGATCGCGGCCTCAGCAGCGGCGAGGCATTCGGGGCCGCCAATAGCGGGCTTTACATCGACTTTAACGCCGGATTACTTTGGTACGGGGTGATGCAAAACGGGACCAGTTTTTACGTAGGTGGTTCCGCCTATCACCTCAACGAGCCGAATATCAGTTTCATCGGATTGGACGATCCTCTGGCACGCCGTTTCGTTGGCCACGCCGGTGCCGAGTTACCTCTGGGTTCTTCCGGCTTCAGCATCTTGCCCGCCACTATGGTTCAGATTCAAGGTCCGGCTACCAGTGCCACCGCCGGTGCTAACTTCCGCTACAGCCAAAAAGACTGGAAAGAGGTCGCTTTGCGTGCCGGACTCTGGGCCCACGTATCCAATCGACTGGATGCTTTAGCTATGGACGCAATGATTTTCACCGCTGTGCTGGAACTCGAAAGAGTACAGTTCGGCGTTAGCTACGACATCACCGTCAACGATCTGAAGCTGAGCAACAACGGTCGTGGAGCTTTTGAACTCTCCATGATCTACGTACAAAAGGCTAATTACCGCTCGAAAGTGGAGTGCCCCACTTTCTAGAAACAGTACCATTTTGGGAACGGGCCGTATGGTTTAGAGAACGGTTCGCAGTCTTTCTGGGAATATCACGTATCTTCGTGGTACAGTTAACCATTTATGGTGCATATCACGGATAATTCTCCTCCAAGTAATTTTTTGGCTTCAAAGTAGCAATGTAAGCTCGTCGGCTGAGGTGGCGAACAGCCTGACTCGTCCGCCGAGCGGATAAAGTGAGATTCAGCGAATCCTGATCAGCGAGTGTAATCTAATAGTTCGCTCAGCCGACGAGTCAGCTCCTAATGTCGCGCCTCGGCGGACAAGCTCATGCAGCACTGCTACTTTGTTAACCATAATAACGACGACGACCTAATTTATACGTGATTTCTGCCAGAAGAACATGACTTTGCCGCCAATTCCGCGTCCTCAGTTTGTTTACCCGGCCGTGCAAGCACTTTCCCATGCAACGAAGATTTTATCTTTTACCATTACTCAGCTTTATTTTCTTTGGCTTGAATGCCCAGGTAGTGGAGTTGGATTTACTGCGCCCCGTTGAACGATTCCAGTTAGCGGCAGCAGGTCAGTCAGTTCAGGAATATACCATTGGGCCATTAAGGATCGGCCACGAATACCAGGTGATCTTGGCCAGCGAGCATAATAGCCCAGTGAGCGTCATCGAGTTGTTGAATGGCGCGGCAACCCGCAGACAGGGTAATTTTTACTGGCAGGGTATTGCTTTGGGGCCGCAAATGCGTTTTGCGTTTAACAACACGACCACAAGTCGGTTAAGCGTAATTAATCTGACCACCGGCGAGCAGGAAAGCACCCCGGTTAATAGTTTCTTGCAGCAAGTTCCCATTGTCACCGAAGACAACGATGACGCCGAATTACTGGTGGGTTCCATCTTTCGCAACAACAGCTGTTTTGAAACCAGCAACCACGAATATACCGGCTTTTACGGCCTATTCGGATCGCTGACCGATACGATCAGCCAGTTGGGAACATTCACCAGTGGAATGACTTCCGTAGGCATCGATCAGGGAATCGTGATGACCACCGGTCGGGTTAGCCGCGCCGCCGGCCCGAACGCCTTTACCGGCACGACCCAGGTCTACTTCACTGATTCGAACGACCCGGACATCATTCAGCTCACCGGTGGCGATACCGACATCTTTGATCCCGTGATCGTGGAGTTCGACTTCACCCCGACGACCGATGAGATCAACTTCAATTACGTTTTCGCCTCCGAGGAATACTGTGAAGCAGTTACCAATAATACCGTAGATGTTTTCGGCTTCTTCATCAGCGGCCCGGGGATCAACGGCCCCTACAGCAACAACGCCGAGAACATCGCTACCCTGCCCGATGGCATCACGCCGATTAACGTAACGACGATCAATGACGGCGTCAATAGCCAATTCTACCGCTCCAACGTACCGGATAGCTTCAATGAACCCTGTCAGGTAGGTCCTCCCGTAGCGGAGAACGATATTGAGTACGACGGTATGTCTACGGTAATGACCGCTTCGGCATCCGTGATTCCCTGTGAAACCTATCACCTGAAATTGGTGTTGGTAGACATGGGCGACTACTCCTACGACAGCGCGATTTTTCTGGAAGCCGGCTCCTTTGCCGCCGGTCTGGTCAACGTCTCCGAACCTGGCGTCACTGCCGAAGACGGTGGCCTGGCCAATGCTCCACTGGAGGGCTGTAGCGACGGTACGCTGATCTTCAGCCGTCTGGACAGTAGTGATATCAACACCCCATTGACGGTCTATTTCAACATCAGCCCTACCGGCACGGCCACCTTCGGCGTAGATTACACCATGCCGACGGACAGCTTCGTCATCGATGCCGGCGATTTCAGCGATACGCTGTTGATCGATATCTTCGGCGACCAGATCGCGGAAGGAACCGAATCCATTATCCTCCGCCTCGACGGAACCTGTAATTGTGCAGCTAATACCACGGAATTCTTCATCGTAGACCCAGACCCGACGACCTTGACGGTGGCTGACCCGCTGAGTGCCTGCCCAGGCAGTTTTACCGACCTGTCCCCCATCGTTACCGGTGGTGTAGGAGACTACGAATTCGAATGGTCGACGGGAAGCACGGACAGCGTTCTGAACGTCGAATACTTCGCCGGCGACAGTATGTACATCGTTTCAGTGACCGATAATTGCGCACAACTCATGGTAGATACCGTGATCGTGAGTGCACCGGACATCCGGGCCGAAGTTTCGGGAGCCTACTCACTCTGTGACGACCCAACGGCTACCATTCCGATCATTCTGAGCGGCGGAGCAACGGACTATACGATTACCATTGACGAGGGCGGCACTACTCAGACGTACAGCAACACCAGTGGCGTAGACACCATCTTTCTGGACTTCGCCGACCCGACAACCGTCACCTTACTCACCGTAGTGGGCGATGGTTGTAATGGACTGGTTGCTGGCAGCGCTACGGTCACCGGCAGCGAATTCGACGTGAGTGCTCAATTGACCGATTTGCTTTGTAACGGCGATTCTACCGGAGCGATCCTACTGGACGTAAATGGTACGCCCGCTTCCTATACTTATACCTGGAATATCCCTGGACTTAGCGGCAGCAACCCGACCGACCTGGAAGCTGGCACCTACCTGGTGACCATCACTGATGCGGCCGGCTGCTTTACCGATACCAGTTTCGTGCTGACCGAACCGGCCCAGCCGATTGCTATTGCTCTCGACTCCATCCGTGACCAATCCTGTGACGAAACGGCTTACCTGGCTGTAAGTGCCAGCGGTGGAGCGGGCGGATTTACCTATGAATGGCTGAATAGCGGTACAATGGGGCCGGTTCTGGACGGTATTGACGGGGCCCAAACTTACGAAGTAGCCGTGCAGGACCTAAATGGTTGTACGGATACCCTGAGTTTTACTCCTCTGGATACCCGGCCGGTAGTAACGGCGGAAATCGACGGCTTCTACACGCTCTGCGACAACCCCGTGGCCACTATTCCCGTAGTTGTCGAAGGCGCAACGACCTATACCATAACAATTACTGAAAACGGTGTCAGTCAAACGTACACCGGTGGACCGGACACCATTTTCCTGACTTACACCAGTGGTACTGATATCGTGCTCACCAGCGTGGAAGCCGAAGGTTGTGGAGGTAGTGTAACGGGTATGGCTACGGTGTACGAAGCCGATTTTGGCCTAGTTCCTCTCGTAGATACCATCGATTGTTTCGGAGCTGACGATGGCCGGATATTCTTTAGCCTGAATGGCAACATAAACGATTATTCCATCACCTGGGACAATGTGCTACTGAGTGGTAACGAAGCAAATGGATTGGCCGCCGGAAACTATACGGTTACAATTACCGACCCGGCGGGTTGTACGCTAGACACAACCTTTTCCATTACTCAACCAGCAGCAGCCCTGTCTTTAGGACTTCAAAGTAGCAGTGGTCAAACATGCCTGGATGACGGAATGGCCATTGTATCAGCAAACGGAGGTACGGGTAGCTACCAAATTGATTGGGGTGACGGCGGAGCCAATACTTTTACCCGAACGGACCTGAATGGCGGGCAAACGTACTTTGTAACCGTAACCGACGCCAACGGTTGTACGGAAACACTCAACGTAGCAATTCCGGATGAACGGACGACCATTGACGCTTCCATCGGCAGCGCAACGGATCAGCTGACTTGTACGGACCCTGCCATAATGCTTGGCTCTGCAGTTAATTCCGGAGTAGTTGAATACGTGTGGACGGATGTAAACGGCACGGTGATCGGTAATACTGACTCTCTGAACGTCACCCAGCCGGGCAATTATACCCTGCAAGTCACCGACCCGGCCAATGGCTGTACGGATACCCAAAACATCACGATCTCTCAGTCCGGTGACTTCCTGGAGTTGGCTGACGAAGGTCCCTACGCAATTACTTGTGCCGAAATGGCTGTGGATTTGACGGTAAACGCGGTTGATTTTAACGGCGCGGTAAACTACGAATGGTTCGACGCCAGTGGCACATCGGTTGGTACCGGCACTACCCTGCCGGCCATCGCCATCTCGGGTAACTATGAAGTCAGGGCTGAGCGTCAAGACAATGGTTGTGTATCCTTCATCACCGTTGTTCTGGGAGAGGATTTGGAAGAACCCTCGGTAGATATAGCATTTGAACCGCTGAGTTGTATCGTAGACACTGCTACTTTGTTAGTCCAAAACCCAGCGACCAACTACACATTCCTCTGGAGTTCGGCTGAAAACATCTTGGGTGACCCGACGGCAAGTACCGTGCAATACGATTCCCCCGGCTCTTATGCACTGATGGTGACGGACCAAGACAATGGCTGCACAATGGGTTACCAGCTGCTCCTAAATCGAGATGACCGAACGTTGGTCGCGGAAGCAGGAAACGATGAGCGGCTACCTTGCGGCGACATCCAATTGACGCTGAACGGGAATGCCAGTCCCAGCCTGAATGGCACGACTTTCCGCTGGCTGGATAGCGACGGTAACGTCCTTAGTGAAGCAGCGAATTACAGTCCGGAAAGCCGGGGTGATTATATATTGGAAGTAACCCACCCGGAATCCGGTTGTGTGAGTACGGATATGGTCAATATATTTCAGGAAGGCCCTGAATCCGTTGATTTAACTTTACGGCAACCGCCATGCGTAGAAGTAGGTGGTACGATTGAAATCACCGGAATCGAGGGTGGAGATGCTCCCTATAGCTTCCTGCTGGATGGTGTTCCCGTAGACCCCACTACGCCAAACTTGGTTACCGGCTTGGCTGAAGGCAGCTATGTGCTGACCGTATTAGATGACAACGGTTGTAGTATTGAAGTCGATGCACTGATCTTTGCACCACAAGAGTTTACCGGGACAACCGAAGCACAGACTATTCGAATCGGAGAAGATGCTCAGCTCGGTTTCCGGAGTGACCGCAGCGGTAATCTCAGTTTCATCGGCTGGACGGCACCGGTAGAACTCTCCTGTTTGAATTGCCCCGATCCACTCGCTACCCTACCCCTGGAAAGCTTTACGGCCAGTATTTTATTGATTGACGCCAATGGCTGTGAACTGACACTCCGACAAGAAGTGTTCGTAGATCGAAGTCAAATGGTTTACGCGCCAACCGCCATCAGCCCCTATAATCCGGACGGGCTCAATGATAAATTTATACTTTACGGAGACGAACGCTTTGTAACCAGTATCGATTACTTGCGTGTTTTCGATCGCTGGGGTGGAGCCATCTGGGAAGGAACGGAGTTAATGGTCAATGACGAAAGTGAAGGCTGGGATGGCACCGATGGTGGTCAAGATATCAACGGTGGTGCTTATGTATTTTCCGCTCAGGTCACCTACTTTGATGGTAGGAAAGAAATCATTAAAGGCACCATAAATATCTTGCGTTGATGCTGAAGAATCCTTTGTTCCTTGTGCTTGTCTTACTGATGGCTTGTTCCAATCCCCCGGCTGAATCAGCGGTGGTTAAGGAAAAAATCGTTGATGTGGACCCCGAATTGATCGATCTGCCCGAACGAACTTACCTGGTATTTCGAGAGCAACTGCCGTTAGATAATATGACCGGATTTTTCGGAATTGAATCCAAAGCCCTGGTAGAAGCGGCGGTGGCCGCGAAAATCAAGACTACCGGGCCGGTCACCGGACTCTTTTATCGCTGGGATACGGAGGCGGGTATGGGGGACGCTGCGGTAGCACTACCCGTTGAACCCGGTACCACCCTGAAAGGATATGTACCACTTACGCTACCCGCCGGACAGGCTTTTGCCGCCGACCTGACGGGGCCTTATACTGGCCTGGGGGCTGTTCATTATGCCCTGGAAGCTCAATTTAAACTGCAAAAGCTGAAGCCGGCGATCCCTTCGATTGAAGAATATCACGCCGGGCCGGTCAATGGTGTTCCTGAGTCGGCTTTCCGTACCCGCGTTATCTACCCGATCGCAGATTAATGAACCGTAAGCGTTGGGGACGTTAGGTCCAGTGATTACCTTCACCCCATGAACCGTAGTGAACTATTCGACGCCATCAAGCGCAAAAAATCATTCCTCTGCGTAGGCCTGGATCCGGTAATCGACCGAATGCCAGATTACCTGGAAGGAGACGTCCTGGGTTTCAATAAATCAATCATTGACGCTACGCGGGATTACTGCGTGGCCTACAAACCCAATACTGCTTTTTACGAAGCCCTGGGCCTGGATGGCCTGACAATCCTGAAGGAAACGATCGACTACATCGGTGATGACCACCTGGTGATCGCGGATGCAAAAAGAGGAGACATCGGCAATACCAGCCGGCAATACGCCCGCGCGGCTTTCGAAATTTGGGGGGCCGATGCTATTACGATTGCCCCTTATATGGGCAGTGACTCCGTGCAACCTTTTCTTGATTTTCCTGGAAAGTGGGTCATTTTGCTGGCCCTGACCAGTAACGTCGGCAGCCAGGATTTTCAGCTAATGCGTGATCAAAACAGCCAACAACCACTATACGAGACGGTGATGCGAAAAGCAGCGGAATGGGGCTCGCCGGATCAACTCATGTACGTTTGTGGGGCTACTCACCCCGAGTATTTCGCCGAACTACGTAAAATAGTACCCGATCATTTTTTCCTGGTCCCCGGTATCGGTGCTCAGGGGGGTGATTTGCAAGCAGTATGCCGTCATGGCATGAATGATCATTGCGGCTTGTTGGTAAATAGCAGTCGGGGAATCATCTATGCCAGTGACGGTGAGGATTTTGCCGAAGCTGCGGGGGTAGCGGCAAAAGTTCTACAAGTTAAAATGGAGGGCGCTTTGGCTACTTTTTTGCCTTAAAGCTATGTGAGGTTTTTTTAAATGAGATCGTCCAACATTAGTTTTCTTCCCCTGCGGGCCGCTAGTTTGCCGCTGAGCTTCATAAACAACTGGGCGGTAATGTAGCTGTCTCCTACCGCTGTATGGCGATCGCTAAGCGGGATGTTATGGCGGCGTGCTAAAAGGTCCAGGGTATAGGTATCCTGGGGGCTCCAGTATCCGGCCGGTGAAAGTCTGCGGGCAATGATGGCCGTATCGACGGCCGGGTTCAACATCTTACCGCATCCCAGCCTTTTGAGCGACTGATTGATCATGCCCTGATCGAAGCCGAGGTGATGGGCTACTAACACATCTGAACCGACGAACTGCAGAAAATCCCTGATCACAGCGGCTTCTCCGTGGTAAGATCGTTGATCAGAATCAGGAATTAGTCCGTGGATAGCTACTGGATTACTGGCGTTATTGGCTGCGGCGGGTCGGAGGAAGCGGGAAAATACCAGATTTGGGTTCAGCCGGTTTGCCTTCACCTTCACGGCACCAATACTCAGGAGGCGATCCTTCTTTAAATCAAATCCGGTAGTTTCCGTATCGAAGATGGTGAAGGTGATCTCGTCACTAATGGTGCCATCTTCATAATATTGTATCTGCCTGGCATAATTCTGGTACCATAATGGCCAGTCAGGATTGATGCCCCGTTGACGCTTTTTGCCCCTGAAAAAGCCAGAGAACCAGCCACCTTTGTAGTTATAGCCCTCCATATTCAACGAATGAAATTAAGTTGGAACCTTACTTCAATCAGTTCCTGAATATCGCTGACGGGCGTAAAGGTATTCCTCAACAATACTCTTTGTAATCGAGTCAACTCACCAGGTTTGATGTATCGGCCATTATCGCCACGGCGCAGGCCGATTAATGCACGCAGGCGGATCAGGGTTTCGTAAGCATCCGCGGCATTTTGGTATACTTCGGCATTCTGAGGTTCCAATTCTGCCAAAGCCTGAAAGCGGCGAATAGTGTTGTTAATGCCACCGCGCTTGGCAGTCAGAATCAGGATACGAGCAGCGTCCGTCAGAGGCATCATTGCCCTGGCTTTTAGGTCGAAACTGTCTTTATGCTCTCCACTGCGTTCCACCATAAAATTTCGGAAAAAAGTTAATGGAGCAGGATTTTGGAGGGCGGCGCGGGCCAGAAAATTTCGAAATATTCCCGTGTGTTCGATATTGTGGAAAATGTGATCGGTAAGTTCGTCGGTCAGGCCCGCTGTACCGAAGACGCAACGGAAATCGAAAAATACGGATACGTTGAGAATATTTTCCTGACTGGGATCGTCCATCCAACGGCTGAATACATCTTTCCAGCCACTAACCGACTGGCACCAACTCGGGTTGCTGGCCATCATATTGCCAGAGCAGTAATCGTAACCGACCGCGTAGAGTTTTTCGGTTGTTCTTTCGGCTAAATCGAGAAAGTAAGCTTTTACGCTGGCGGATTCTTCATTGTCGTCCGCGTCGTTTTCATAGACCAGGGCACTATCCTGATCGGTTCTTAATAGCTGCTCTCCCCTACCCTGGGAGCCCAGGCACATCCATGAAAAATTTCGGGGCGGCTCTCCCCGGCCTTCCGTAACCAGTTCCTGGATACTAAGTTCCACGCAACGTCGTATGATCTCGTCATTTATCTCCGTCATAATTGTCGTGATGTAGGAAATACTGACTTCTTGCTCAAGGTATTGACGTAGTAAAACCTCTGCTCGCTCCCGGAGTTCGCGCAAATAGCCACCAGTCAATGACCGTGATATTTCTCGGACCAAGACTGCCGGATTGTTACCGTGTAATACGAGTAGATCCTGCTCGGAGATGAGTCCATTGATCGGACTATTCATTGTCCCGTCCTCCGTTACCGCTAGGTGATAAATCTCGTACTTCACCATGGCGATCTGGATTTCAGCGATGGACAGTTCCGGAGGGACGCAGACGACCGGTGTGGTCATCACATCCTTGATCAATCTTTTTCGACCGAAAACGCCCGTAGCGATGTTGCGGCGGATATCGCGGTCGGTAAGGATGCCCAATGGATGCCGCTTTTCGTCCACAACGACAATGTAACTTACGTCTTCTTCGGTCATTATTTCCGCAGCCTCGAAGGTAGGAAGATTCGGTGCACAGGTAACCGCCGGTTTAGCCCGGTGAATAGCTTGTAGTTCCAGAAGGCCGCCGGAGATCGGATTAATTTGATTTTTATGAATCAGTCTTTCCGCACGATTGCCTCTCCCTCTGGCCATTACACTGGCGAGGTAGAAACTTACTTTCGGATAGTCATCCAACTGTTCGCGAATTCCGTCGGAATGGATAGCGTAGAGTAAGGTGTCTTCGGCGGTAACGGCCCGTAATTGATAGGCGTCTTCGGCCAGTAAGGGACGAATGCCGAAAAGCTCCCCTTCTCCACAATGTTCGATCAACACAGGCTCTTCCCCGGTTAGGTCCTGGAGATCAACCGCCCCTTCCCGAATAACAAAAAAGCGTTCACGGGGCTGTTCTCCCTTCTCGAAAATTCGCGCCCCCTTGCTGTGGTACTGTACTTCCACCCGTTCGCACAATTGCAGAATGACCTCCTTATCCAAGTAGCTGAAGGGGGGGATTTCCTTGAGGAAGTCGTAAATGCGGTGCGTGATGGGGTTAGGGGGCACTGGATTTATTGATTGGACGTAAAATTAAGGATTAAACAAGCTCTTACTTTGTAGACATCACATCAATCATATCTTTTTTAATATTGGCATCTGCATAGATACTTCTTACCATCTTGGAATACAACTCTGTAAATTGCTTGTTTTCAGCTAGGTTCCCAAATATGGATTTCTGCTTTATAAAAGCTAAGGGGTCGATTGTAGTTTGTTTAGCAGCTTGGTGCAGTTGTTCTTTCATGGCATCCTTTACTTCAAGTGGTTGCCCGTTTTCGTCTGCTTGTTTATCACTATAATAACACCAAGCTGCTATAACCAACGTGGCAAATTTGATGCTGCCGCCACCGGCTAAATTTTCATGGATCGTCGCGATCAAAAACTTAGGCAATTTGGCAGAACTTTCCGCGCAAATACGACTGACGCTATCCTTAATGTTAGGGTTTGAGAAACGTTCGAGCAAACTATTAATATAATCCGTTAGATCGATGCCTTCGATCTCCCCTAAAACGGGGATAGCTTCCTTCTTCAGGAATTCACATAGATAGGAAGCAAAGAGTTCGTCTTCTACGCAAGCATCGATCGTTAGGTGGCCATTAAGCGCTCCTAAAAGCCCCAGAACGGAATGACCGGCATTAAGCATCCGTAGCTTCATTTTCTCGTAGGGAGCTACGTCGGGTACGAATTGTACGCCCACCTTTTCAAAAGCTGGGCGACCATTAGAAAAATTATTCTCTACCACCCATTGTATGAAGGGCTCACAGGTGACAGGCCAGGCATCTTGCACACCGAAGTTTCTGGCTAGAATTTCAATGTCTTCCGGAGTAGTCATGGGTGTAATGCGGTCGACCATGCTATTCGGAAAACTGACCTCCCGGGCAATCCATTTGGCCAAATCAGCGTCTTGTGCCTCAGCAAAAGAGAGCAGCATCTTTCTGAGCATGTGGCCGTTATGCTCAATATTATCACAAGAGAGCAAGGTGAAAGCGGCCAAGCCTTTATCACGTCGCCTCTTTAAGGCTACAGTCAGAAAGCCATATACGGTTTTCGGATCATCCGGGTTATTTAGCTCGTGTTGAACGTCGGGATCGTCAAAATTGAATTCTCCCGTATTAGCATTGAAATTGTAACCTCCTTCAGTTATCGTCAATGAAACGATTTTAGTATCGGCTGCAGCCATGCGCTCGATTACTTGTTCAGGATTTTCGGTGCCCAGCTTGAAATCAAAGATAGTTTTGATGACTTCCGGCTCTATTTTCCCGCCGGGGTGTTTAACGATCAGCGTGTAAAGGTGATCTTGTGCTTTGAAAATGCGATGTAGTTTACGGTCCGCTTGGCGTAAACCGATTCCACAGATTCCCCAATCAAGGGCCCCGCCAATATTTTTCAATAAGTGTAAATAGTAAGCCAGGTGCGCTCTGTGAAATCCGCCAACGCCGATGTGTACTATCTCTGATCTAATCAAAGAATGATCATAGTCAGGCACCGGCAACAGATTTCCTATTTGTTGTAAGTTTTTCTGATTAAGTTCTACGGGTGTTTTCATTAGCGTGTTGCTATTTTTGATTTTTCGCGTACCAGCGCCCAGTAGGCAAGAGCAAAATAAGTTAGGGTACAGACGAAGGCATAAGTGTAAAATAGTTCTCGGTTCTCGATATAATCAGCCTCGGTAGCGCTTCCAAACAGAACATTTCCAGCTAAGAATAGAATAGCGATTAGGGCCGAAATCGCTATGAACCTTACTCCTTTGGACAACAGGGAGTTATCGATGATATTCTCCGCCTCTTCCATTGCTTGCTGCGCTTGAAAACGCTTGATGGACTCATCTCGCAATTGTTCTTCCTTTTTCTCCTTAAGATACTTTTCCTTTGCCCCGTAACGGGCCGCAAGCAAGGTATAGACCACCATGGTGAAAAACCACGTAGGAATAAACAAATAGTAAAAAGAAATTATATCCAAAGCCTGCAGACCAAATCCGAAAACCAGGCCTAAGCCCCAGGATGCTATGGCCGGCAGACTAAAGGTCAGTTTACGGTACGAAGACCAGTAACGCGTATAGCCGATTTTAGGAAAAATCTGGTGTTCTGCAAACACAATAGCCCCGACGGGAACGACTAGCAGTCCGGCGTAAGTAAGCAAAGGCAGAATTTGTGAAAATACAAATGGAAAACAGGCAATGACCACAGTAACCAAACCGACTACTATGGTCGTTTTCTTCCGGGAATGGTTATAGAAGATGGCTTGTGCCGCCAATCCTGCTCGGTACAAGTTGGTGATTGCGGTCGTCCAACCTGCGACTATTACGATTACGAAACCAGACCACCCGAGGGCATAATAAGCTACATCACCCGGGTCAAGTTCCACAATGGACTTTCCTAAAATAACGGCCGCACCCGCGCCCATGATTCCAGCAGCGATCCATGCCACGTAATGACCAAACATCATGCCGGTGCTGGAGGCATACGCGTAATTTTTCTTTTTAGCAAACCGTAAGAGGGCCATATCAACCAGGCCAAAATGGGTGATGGTATTGGCAGCCCAACCAAAGCCAATAACTTCAACCAAACCGATTCCCGGGGCTCCGTCACTGTTAATTCCTGTCCAGATACTCTGGTCGCCAAGGACCAAAAGGTCGCTCCAGCCAACTGGCAAGGTTTTACCCAAAATGTCCAGGGACAAAGCGGGAAGGAGCACCATGGCACCACTTGTAAACATCACAAAAAGCCAGGGTGCACAGAGGCCCGAGAACTCAGAAACGGCATTAAAACCATAGAGCGCGATGGAGACTACCACGATACCCACGGCCAAGACAATCAGCACAAACCAGACATTAGTGGGGTACCAATTGAGCTGAGCAGGAATATCGAAAGCGAAGCGAACCGCCGTAGCAGAGACTGTTATCATCGCCGCCGAAATCACCGAAAAAATGACGACATTGGCCCAGTTGTATAACTGAGTCATAGAGTCGCCCGCAATCTTATTCAAATAAGTATAAAGACTTAAACGCGTATCGACTGCAATGGGTGAGGTGATGAAGCGCCAACTCAATACGGCGAGGATATTTCCGATCAAAAGACCGAGGATGATATCCATCGTTTTGGCACCGAGTGCCACGAAGGTCGCCCCAATGACGAATTCCGTTGCCGCAACGTGCTCCGCAGCATATAAGCCCGCGAAATGCGTCCAATCATGTAATTTATGCTCGGCAACTGGTAATTGCTCTTCTTCCAAATCTTTAAACTGTTGGAAATCTTTAGTAGTGCCCATCCTGTAGTTTGACGTTTCGCGCAAAATGTCAGGAAAGATAGATATTTATGAGAGGATGACTTTTGTCGCAAGTGCATTGAAGGTGGCCCCATAAAAAAGCCGCCCCGTCAGTACGGGGCGGCCAAAACTTCAAAGGGCAAATCATAGGTGTTTAAAAGAGACCGGATTAATGGTTAACGCGCGAAATATGTTACATCCGTGCGGGCTAGTTCTTCCAACAGTAATGGCTTGAGGCGATCGGCAGCCTGAAGAATCAGGTTCTCGTTGGTCGGGAAAGGGCCGGGTTGATTGCCCAGGCGATTTCTCGTCTGGCTGCTCAGGGCCCGGCGATCACCCTGGTAGGTACTGGCGTAATTTTCGAATAGCGCTTCGGCGGTAAGACTACGGCGTTCGACGATCTGGCGGCTACCGATCTGGTACAAGCGTAACTCACCACTGATGACAGCTTGCTTGCTCTGGTATACTTCCAAAATATTGGCTTGAATGGTGATCCGACGAGGGCGGGTAATGTCATTACCCAGGCTGTCTTTGGCTACATTACCATTGTCATCCAGAACATATTCCTCACCGTCGGTGATCTCCTTACTTTCGATGAAACTGCGCTCGGTTACCCGCTCCGGGCTTACGTTTACTCCATTGAGCGCCAATCTGGCTTCGAAATCGTAGTCAATGCCGGCCTCTGTCCCCAGATGGTAACGCCTCCACTGATCATCCAGCCGACGGGTATCGACGCGCAGCAGTTCTCTTTCCAGACCAGCTGGCAGAAACGCGCGGGTCTCGTTTTCTACCTTAACCGTAACGTAGACGATTCCCAGTTCCTCAGCCTCCCGCTGACGAGCCGCAGCATCACGATAATCGTTCAGGAAGCGACGGGTCTCTCCAAAGGCGCGGTAAGCATCACGAGCCTGGGCTTTGTTACCCCTGCGACCAAGTTCCAGTTTAGCCATACCCTCATCATAAGCCTGAGCAGCAGCTTTATTACGGCTATCCGCTAATAGACCGGCGATCTTGACGAATTTAACTTCTGTGTTGATTCCGTGTTTGTCTACCAGTGGCAGCAAACTGCGCACCCCTTCCTGACGGCGGTCTATCTGGTCGTAAGTACTGAATACTTTGGCCCAGTCCGTACTGCTGCCACGGGATTTCAAACGGTCCGCGTAGCGTAGGTCGCGATCATTGGCAGCCTCCAGGGCATCTCGCAGCGCGTAAATGTACTTGGGGTTGGGCTTCTTCTTGCCGCTCAGGTGACGACGGGCCTTTTCAATAGCTTCTTCGTAGTTGCCCTGATCCACCAGTTTCTCTACGGAAGTACAGGCAGGCAGGACTAACAAAGTAGCAATGATTATTATCCAGATATGCTGCAATAGGTTTTTCATAATCTTGGGCTTTGATCCTATAAATAGTGTGATGATGTAAATGTATAGTCAGAGACGAGGCGATGTTACTAAGGACTGGTTAAGCTGGTCTTAAAGAGTGTTAAGAGATTATTCAGGGACTTATCAGGCGGCAGGCACCGGCAAGATTCATGGCAACTTTAATGTGCGCTATTGCTTTTGAGCATTGCTACTTTGAAGACCACCGGCAATAAGGGGGGCGCCACAATTACCGGATGGTGATTGTGCTGGTTTGCTAACGAAAAATGTAGTGTATCGGCTTACGCTCTATATATGGATATCACTGAGTCTGCGCTACGAGCGGACGCCAGCTAGTGGCTTTGAAGCCGCAGACGCGGGGTACCGGACGCGCTATGAATAACTAGGGGTTGGTTTGGGAATCACGAGAAGATTTTAGGCAGAAAACCCGGGGTCGAGCACCTCCGGTCCGAGGTACTCGTTAGATCGGCCGACCTGACACTCGGACCGGAGGTCCTCGACCCTGTATTCTAGCCAGAACCTTTAAAGCAACCAGGTTAATACTCTACCATTAGATATCCTCCCGGCTACTACTTTCCACTTCCAGAATAAAATCTGCTCCGTATACCCCGGCCGGAGTACGGTAGCCACTTTTCCAATCTCCGTTCAGGACACGTTTTGTGATCATCAGGGCAGTGATTGCGGTAAGGGTATATCCTTCGATGGTTTCCAGACGGGCGGCCGTGGTTTGGCCGGCGGCGTTACTGACCTCACCGTATACGTAGGCCCGGGCATTTTCTCGGCGCCGGTCGCTGGGGCCGGCGGGACGTGCATCGATCTTTTTAGCGAAGTAGTTTTTCACCAGTGGAAGCCTGAGGATAGGACCAAGGTAATTTGACAACTTCATAAAGCGCTGTTGCTGCAAAGGCGCGGCGAAGTAGGTTTCGATATTCGGAATCCTGGTCGTATGGTAGGCCGTGAAGACATCTCCCCAGGGGATGGTGATGGCCTGCATGCTATTGTCGGCCGTGAAGGGAATATCTTTGGTTTTATAGCCCGCTTTAACCGGAGTGATCTTACCGTCTTTTCGCACTGCTCCGGGGTGGCCCATCCCCATCAACATCGTTTTGGCAGTACCATGACTGACGCCCCCACCCTTCCAGGCGAAAGCGAGTTTTAGTTCCGTGGCATCCGGCATTTTCTCCTTGAGGTAGGCGGCCATACAGTCGGTAGGTACTACGTCGAAGCCTACGCCTGGCATCAGCATGAGATTGGCGTGTTCAGCGGCGGCATCGTAGCGATTGGCCAGGGAAAAGACCTGAATTTCTCCGGTGATGTCCAGGTAATGAGTGCCGGTGGCCAAACAGGCTTCGATCATCGGCTTAGCCGTTTTGATGAAGGGGCCTGCGGCGTGGAGTACGACCTTGGCTTCCTTAAGAAGTTCCTCCAGCTTTTCGGTCTCTATCAGGTCAACCACCCGGTAAGGATAGCCGCTTTCGCTGGAAAGTTCCTGGAGTTTTTGTTCATTTCGGCCGGCCAAAAGAGGCTTAAGTCCGTGATCTTTGGCGTAGCGGGTGATGAGACGGCCGGTGTAGCCGTAAGCACCATAGAGGATAAAATCGGTCATGGGGTAAATGTAGCTTTTTTTTATCTTGCTGATGTGCGATGCTAAAGTTGCGAAGCTAAGGATCGAGGACCTCCGGTCCGAATGTTGTCTTTGCCGCTTTAACGAATACCCCGGACCAGAGGTTCTCGCCCCTGCATTCTACCGGGGGCTTTCGTAAAAGCATCGAGCTTCACCTCGCCAAAAACACTGCTACTTTGACAGCCAAAATACTTTACAGCTTTACTATAATTTGCGTCCTGTTATCGACCAATAATCTGGTCGCTCAGGAAACTGAGGTCGAACCCTGGTCACCCGGTGAGTACATGCGTCAGGCTACGGACAATGTCTTTGAGAAAGCCTCTTTGATGAATGCCCTGAGTGAATTCAGTTTCAGTGATGAACTTTGTCTGGCCGGCGCAATTCTGGAAGTAGGCGCCACCATTGCGCTGGACGTAGAACTGAAAAAGGGTGAGGCTTACACCCTGATCGGTGGGGGTGACGATGATGTGGTCGATCTGGATCTTTATGTGGTGGACAACAACGGAGAAATCGTAGCCTCAGATATCGAGGATGATAATACGCCCATCCCAGATTTTACTGCCGCTTACACCGGGCGCTACAGTATCCGGATGCAACTGATCTCCGGCCAGGCCCCCACCAGTTTCGTCAGTCTGGCTTTGCTTACCACTAGTGGAGAAAGCATTACGGAAGAAGAATTTGGTAAAATCAGTACCGCTTTTTTTGAAGGAGGAGAGACATTACACCAGGTATCTTCCGGTGTAAAATGGCACGACCTGACCAATCAGTGGTGTCTGCTGGGAGCCAGTTTAAACGATGGACAAAGCTGGTCTATGGAAAATCTTCACCTGGGCGACGGCGAACATTACCTATACGCCTCCGGTAGTGATAATAGCGACAATATCGACCTGAGTCTGAAAAATGTCGATGGTATAATTAGTGCAGTTGACGAAGAGCCAGACGAATTTCCGATCATGGAATTGAATTCCAGCAATAGCGAACGCTACGAACTGACTGTGACCAACACAAAAAGCAATGGCCGATCATTCATCATGATCGGTATCTTAACCGAATAACTTCATCGTTTCCCCGTTCAAATCCCTAAAACGCGGAGACACCTAAACAACCTGAATTATGAAATCAAAGAAATCAACTAAGGTGCTCAAAGTAATCGAAGTACTCAGCGAGAGTGACAAGTCCTTTGAAGATGCCATCGCCCGTGGGGTGAAAGCTACCAGCAAGAGTGTTCGCAACATCCGTTCTGCTTACGTCAATGAGATGTCGACCACCGTCGAAGATGGCAAAGTTGACAAATACCGCGTGAACATGAAACTCACCTTCAGTGTAGACGTATAAACGCGTTTTGCCTTTCCAAGCCCGGTTGATCTTCGATTAACCGGGCTTGCCAATTCATACTTAGTGTAAAATTTACACTACCTTGGCCAAATACAGCACTAACTAATGAAAAGATGATCTTGATTGCGGACTGCGGCGCTACCAAAGCCGATTGGGTATTACTGGAAAATGGCAAAGAAGACCGCCACGAACACACCCTGGGTTTCAACCCCGTTGTGCATCAAGCCGAATTACTGGAAGGAGAAGTCAATAAGCTTTCCAAAGATCTCTGGGACGATATAAAGCCAGACAAAATTTACTACTACGGTGCCGGTTGTTGGGATTTTAGACGTAAACAGGTAGTCTACTCGGCGCTGGAAGCCGCCTGGCCAAACGCAGAGATCAGTGTAATGCACGATCTTTTGGCCGCCGCCCGCGCCACCTGTGGTCGCGACCCCGGCATTGCCTGTATTTTGGGCACCGGCAGCAACACCTGCCTGTACGACGGCGAGGACGTCACGGACAATGTCACCAACCTCGGCTATTTATTAGGCGACGAAGGTAGTGGCTCCCACATCGGAAAAGAATTTTTGCGCTCCTACTTCTACCGTGAACTGGACGACGAACTGATGGCTGCCTTCGAGGACTACAACGCCATCGACCGCCAGAGTGTACTGGACACCATTTACGAAAGCTCGGTACCCAACACCTATTTGGCTTCCTTTACCCGTTTTATGGGTGAGCACCGGGAACACCCATTGATCCAGAAGATCATTTTTGATAGTTTTGCGGAATTCCTGGACCGTCACGTACGCAAATACCGGGGCCACCTGGATTTGCCCGTGCACTTCATCGGTTCTATTGCTTTTCACTTCAAGCCCATTCTCCTGGCTGCATTACACGCCAGAGATATGAACGAAGGAAACTTCATCCCCAAACCAATTGACGCATTAGCGGACTTTCATCGCGCTGAGAAATAATTTATGGATAGAAAGGATATACGTAAAATTGCCGTTTTTACTTCCGGCGGAGACGCTCCGGGCATGAACGCGGCCATCCGGGCAGTTGTACGTACAGCGGCCTATAATAAACTACACGTTTACGGCATACAGCGGGGATACGAAGGCATGATCTCCGGACAGATCGACCGGATGGAACGCCGCGACGTGGCCAACATCATGCAGCGTGGCGGCACCATTTTACGAACCGCCCGCTCCGAAGAGTTCCGCACACCGGAAGGTCGTAAACAGGCTTATAATCATTTGCGCGCTCACGACATCGACGCTTGCGTGGCGATTGGCGGAGACGGTACCTTTACCGGAGCCAGCATCTTCAGCGAAGAATATGATATTCCCTTCATCGGGGTGCCCGGTACGATTGACAACGATATTTTCGGTACCGATTACACCATCGGTTTTGATACAGCCGTAAATACGGCCATCGAAGCAGTTGACAAAATTCGCGATACGGCCAACAGCCACAATCGTCTCTTTTTCGTAGAAGTGATGGGCCGCCATAGTGGTTACATCGCTCTATATACCGCCATCGGCTCCGGAGCCAGCAGTGTATTGATCCCCGAGGCTAAAACTAATCTGGAAGATCTGCGGGAAGTACTGCGTCGTAATCGTGCCCGAGGCAAACTATTCAGTGTAGTTATCGTAGCTGAAGGGCACGAAATGGGTGGTGCCGCCGGCATTGCTGCCCAGATCGAGGGCGATATGGAACTGGCCAGCATGGAACCAAAAGTCACCGTTATTGGTCACTTGCAACGCGGTGGCTCCCCTACTGCGGCGGATCGTTTGTTGGCTAGTCAACTCGGCCACGGAGCCGTCAACCTGTTGCTCGATGGTAAGGAGAACGTGGCCGTGGGGATGGTTAATCATCAGCTCACTTGTTGTAGCCTGCACGATGCTATCAGTAAGAGTAAAATTCCGCCGGAGAAATTGGTGGAAATGGCGAGTATCCTGGCGATATAAACCAGTCCGCCTCCTCTGGTATTTGACGCGGGGGAGGTAGACGCGGGTTCTTCCTGGGTTCAAAGCCGGAATCGGCATTGTAATCGTTCAGATTATGATTTCTCCGTTCTTCCGTAAGCAGTTTATCAACTATGCTACTTTGCTAGTCAATAGGAAAATTGATTTTCTTCAAATCACAATTTGCTCAGGTAAATACCTTTGGCTAACAAAGTAGCTGTATTGCGTGCTCGAACCGCACCGGCCGGCTATAAATGAGAAAAGGCCGTTGCGAGATACGCAACGACCTTTAGTCGGGATGAGAGGATGACTCCTGCTGGTCGTGTACTGCGTGCTCGAACCTCTTCGGCTGGTTGTAAATGAGAAAAGGCCGTTGCGAGATACGCAACGACCTTTAGTCGGGATGAGAGGATGACTCCCGCTGGTCGTGTACTGCGTGCTCGAACCTCTTCGGCTGGTTGTAAAAGAGAAAAGGCCGTTGCGAGATACGCAACGACCTTTAGTCGGGATGAGAGGATGACTCCCCGCTGGTCGTGTACTACGTGCTCGAACCTCTTCGGCCGGTTGTAAATGAGAAAAGGCCGTTGCGAGATACGCAACGACCTTTAGTCGGGATGAGAGGATTCGAACCTCCGGCCTCTGGTCCCCCAGACCAGCACTCTAACCGGGCTGAGCTACATCCCGAGGGTGGGTGATCACCGCATTCTGGGGGGAATGAAAGCGGGAAAACCGGGGTGGTCGATATTGGATTCGAACCAACGACCTCTGCCATGTCAAGGCAGCGCTCTAGACCAACTGAGCTAATCGACCCTCATTTAGAACTTGAACAAGCTCCAGATTAAATCGCCTCTCGTTCGAAGCGGCTGCAAATATAGTGTCCTAACATTTACATTCCCAAACGGAGTTCCGATTAAGTGAGATTTTTTTAAAAGCTAGTTAGGTCCGCATCTTGCTGCGCTTCACCAAATATTGTTGCAGAATGGGCCGGAAACCGGCGTGGATGTCCGCTTCTACGTAGTCAATCTTGTACTGAAGGCACTTGAGGCGGAGCTTTTCTTTATAGGCGGCGACTTGCTCTACGTAGTACTCCTTGACCTGATTGGGCTGTAGTTTGACCCGATCACCGCTTTCCATGTCGATGAATTCGTAGGGCCGGTTTTCAAATTCAAAGTCGATCTCTTTGCTTTTGTCTACGGTATGAAAGAGGACAACCTCGTGTTTAGCGTGCTTCAGGTGCTGGAGAGCATTGAATAACTCTTCGTTTTCGTCACCGGTTTCAAACATGTCGCTGAAAATGATCACCAGACTTCGGCGGTGAATACTGTCGGCGATCTGGTGAAGGGCCTGGGCGGCGTTGGTACCCTCATCGTGGGTAGGGTTGTCAATCAGCTGTTGCAGATAAGTCAGCAACAGGCGGTAGTGGGTAGTACTGGACTTAGGGCGGGTGTGCTGGCCCAGTTTGTCGCTGAACAGGCTGAGGCCGAAAGCATCCCGTTGCTTCATCAGCAGATTCATCAGGCTGGCGGCGGCCAGGACGGAAAAGCGAACCTTATTGATGTAGTCGTCCGATTGCTTGCTCACTTCCGGGAAAAACATGGACGAGGAGCGGTCGATCACGATCTGACAGCGCAAATTCGTTTCTTCCTCGAAGCGTTTGGTGAAGAGCTTATCGGTACGGGCGTAGACTTTCCAGTCGATGTTCTTCGTGCTTTCTCCGGGATTATAGATCCGGTGCTCGGCAAATTCCACGCTGAAACCGTGAAAAGGACTTTTGTGGAGACCGATAATGAAGCCCTCTACCACCTGGCGGGCAAGAAGGTCTAGGTTGCCGAGATTCCGGACTTGTTCGTTGTCGATCAGTTGCATACGGCAAAGTAACGCACAGGCGGGTAAATATATGCTGAATGGAAGACTGTTTTTTGGCTGGCATAGAAGCAATGCTGATATGAGCAAGGTCGATCCGACTACCTGATTATCCGTTCATTCAATCGCTTCGTCGAAATCATTCAACCACTTTGACGGTGAAGACTTAACTTGTTGTAAAATAATAAACATGCTCGGAAAAGTAAAAAAGTGGCTCGGCATCGAAGGCGTCAAACTGGAGATCATCGTGGAAGAAGAATTTTCGCCCCGAAGTTTCAATGTTGGTGGCATACTTCGGTTACGGAGCAAAGAAGCCCAGACGGTGAGTGGCATCAAAATAGTGCTTATCGAGCGTTACAGCCGGGGCCGAGAAGACGATCAACTTATTGATGAGTACCAATTGGGTGATCTGGTAATGAACAAAAAGATTGAGGTGCCGGCCGGTGGTGAGCCCGTTGACGTACCCTTCCTCCTACCCTTTCAACGACTGGATTCGCCGATGGATGAATTTGCCGGTAAAAATCCCCTGTTTGGCGGTCTGGCTTGGGCGGCAAAAAAACTCCGTAAAGTCACCAGTGAATTTCGGCTAGAAGCCGAGGCTAACATTAAAGGCGTAGGCTTGAATCCTTTTGATAAGAAAATTTTAAATGAGTAAAATATCATCTTGAATATAATTGATACGGTTGCTAGATAAATGAATGTATATGTCTTTTTAAGACATTGCTACTTTGTTAGTCAAACAATACTCTTTTTAGATACATTCTTGGTAAAATTCAAAAAACCATGAGATATCTAACGATTCTAAGTTTATTATTCCTTTTTCTGAGTTGCGAGAATGCCGCACCCGCCGGTGATGCCACAGTAGCTGAGGCTGCCGAGCCTGCCCCCGCGCCCTTTGCAGAACGAATTGAGGCTGCAACAAATCGGATGCAGGCCTCCGAAGGAGGAAGGCTTATTGCCGCGGCCATCGAGGCACACGGGGGACTGGAGAAGTGGTACACCCAGACACCACTCCACTTCCGCTTCAATTACCAGCCCGATGAGGGTGCGGCCCGCGACACCCGCATTATGAACGATTACCTGAACAGCCGCGCCGTGCACACTATGGTCAGTCAACCGGATGTTTCCTACGGCTGGGACGGTGAAAAGGCCTGGATGTCGGATACGAGCGCGAACCCAGGTACCAGCGTTCGTTTCTGGTCCCTGACTCCTTATTACTTCGAAGGACTTCCCTTCGTATTGGCCGACGAGGGTATCAACTATGAAAAGCTTGAACCCGTTGAGTGGCAGGGAACTACTTATGATCTGGTCAAGATCACCTACGGAGAGGGTGTCGGTGATGCCCCGGATGATTACTACGTTATCTATGTCAACCCCGAAACTAAACTGGTTGATGCTCTGCGCTACATCGTTAGCTACCGTGGCTTTTTCGACGACGGTAAGCACCTACCCGAGAAGCTGATGACGATAACTGAGAAGACCGAGGTTGAAGGTATCACTCTGGCTAAGACCTATGAAACCCGCTGGTGGAAAGGCGGTGAGCCCAGTGAAGTTAATACCCGGGTAGACGTAAGTGAAATTGCGTTCCGCCCAGATACGGATATGAGCATCTTTGATATGCCAAGCAGCGCCGGGGTGATGAATGATCTCCCGAAATAATTAAGGGTTCGGCGTCGGCTACTGATAAAGCAAACTGCCGACCAAGTAAAATACTAATAGCGCTTGTCCTGACTTTGCCGAGGCCGACCCGGCCGCAAGCTGAAGTCAAGGCAAGCGCTTTTTTTATCAGTAATATCGATAAGACTACTCAGGTGACGTTCCCGGGCCTACGGTAGCTGCTTTAAACCAAACTTCAGTGTAGTCTCCATTTTCGTACTGCTTGGCGATATCGCCGCCATAAGTTTCCGCACCGGTACACCAAACAATGTTTTTCTCAGGGTCCTTACCATTCGTTTGGTTGTAAGCCCCCTGCTTGAAGTAGCCCAACTCGCCCGAGTAAGCTTCTGGGCGCTCTACCCCATCCTGCCCCATCGGCACGAACAGCTTTCTGGTTTGCTCGGGTATTTTATCCGCCGTTGCGTATTCTGATTCGATCAGGCTTTTGGTGAATGTCTTCGTTTCATGGCCATCGCTTTCAAAGGTCAGGTACATGATACCATCGTACACATTGATTTCGTAACTGAACGTTTCACCTAATCTGATACCATCTTCGGGTTCTTCCGGATAAGTCGTTGGATCTGAACCGACAACAGACATGTCATACCCCCAAACAGGATAAGAATAATCCCATCTTCCGGAATTGTCATCACCGGCCGTATTGATCTCGTAATTCCAGAAAACAGAGCCTTTTTCGTGGCCCGGAAATTTCTTGTAAAATAATTTGAACGGTTCGTTTTCGTGGCCTTCACCGCTATGAATCTGACCGACCACCGTACTGAAGGAAGCGGCCACTCTTGCATCTCCGGAAGTGGAAACGTGCATTACTTTTAATGCGCCGGTTAATTTGCCTCCTTCTTCTGGTGTCCATTCTCTTTTTTCGTGTAATTCGGTTCTGGTGTTACTCGAGTTTTTGGAGGTGACCCCAGAGTTTGGTGTCTTGTAGACCACCCAGTTCATCGTACCATCGATCACGGTGTAGAAAAAGTCTTTTTGCTCGTATTCGACGATGTCGTCTACATTCGTTCCATCCCCCAAGAGTATTTTGAACTTATCCATGAACGGAATGATCTCGTTGGGGTAAACGGTCTTCTTACTTAAGCCGTCGTTGGCCTGGAAATAGCCTTCGTTGGAAATGGCGTCATCGCTTATCGAGATTTCCCCATCTTTGAACCAAACTTCAGCGTAGTTGCCAGTTGAGTATTGCTTTTCAACGTCCCCCCCGAATGTTTCTGCACCGGAACACCAAACCTTGTTCACTACCGGGTCTTTACCATTGGTCTGGTTATAGCAGCCGAGTTTGAAGAAGAGTCCTTCTCCGGTATAGGCATTTTCACGCTCCACGCCATCCTGACCAATAGGTACGAACAGATTTCGGGTTTGCTCCGGTATTTTATCTTCGGTGGCATACTCTGATTCGATCAAATTCTTAGTGAATTTCTTGGTCTCGTGCCCTTCACTGGAAAATTCCAGATACATCATACCATCTTTCACATCGATCTTGTAGCTCATTTCCTCCCCTAGCTTAATGCCGTCTGCGGGTTCTTCCGGGAAAGAATTCTCATCAGTAGCGACCACGGACATATCATAGCCCCAAACCGGATAAGAGTAATCCCATCTTTTAGAGTTATCGTCGCCAGCGGTATTGATCTCATAATTCCAGAAGACCGAGCCTTTTTCGTGACCGGGGAACTTCTTATAAAATAATTTGAACGGTTCGTTCTCATGCCCATCCGCACTGTGAATCTAGCCGATTACCACCGAGTGGGTTGAAGCCACTCTGGGATCTCCCGAAGCCGACACGTTCATCACCTTTAAGGTGGCTGACAAAGTAGCATCGGTTGTGGGCGACCACTTTTTCAACTGTGCTAATTCGGTTCTTGTATTATTTGAAGTCCCGTGGGTATTTCCGCCGTTCGGTGATTTGAAGACTACCCAGTCCTCATCATCTTCACTATTCACATAGAAATAATCTTCTTCTTCAAAATCAACTGGAACGCCTGCATTTACACCATTGCCTAAAATCAGTTTCCAGTGTTCGAAAAAAGGAATGACATCACTTGCGTAGACTACATCTTGGGCCTCGTTGTCGTTAGATTCTGTGGCACCGTCTGAACAGCTATTTAGCAATAGCGTGCATCCAAAAATCAACAGCATAGCTTGTAAGCTGAAAAATTTATTATTCATTTTCGTGTTTTTTTGAATTGGTTTATTTGAAACGTTTGGATTATAGCAACTTAGTACGCCTCTGGTCACCGAGGCAGAATTGTGCGTATTACCGCAATTTCTAATCAGGCGTTTTCCCAGAGTTGATGAATGGTGGCCAGGTCTTTTTTCATAGCATCAAAAACAATCTTCTGATCTACATTTATTTCATAACGTCCTTTCTCTGCACCACCGAGGGGATATTCGAGGTGTAAGCTCGTGGGAGGCTTTAAGTCGAAGCTTTTCAAGATTTTGAAATAGGCGGAGAAATCAACCATCCCCTCCCCGATCGGGACATTTACGATGCGCCATTTCCCATTGACTTTACCCCACTTGAAATCTTTCAACACGATCGTCTTAATGTGATCTTTCAGTAGTCGCACTCCATTTGGCCACGAGCGGCCACCTTCCGCAACGGCGTGCCGGATGTCGTACTGGGTGCCAAAAAATGCTGGGTTGGCATTTTCCAGAATCTTTTTCACTTCCCATACGGAGGCACCGACTTTGGTTCCGGAATGATTCTGGTAGCAGCCTATGATATCGTGTGCTTCGTTAAGCTCACTCAGCTGTTCGACTTTATCTTTGTAATGTTCCAAAGATGCTTCGAGGGTAAGCTCCTCTTTATATTTAAACCAATTACTTCTATAGAATCCGACACCTTCTGCGGCAGCCGTTTTAACCACATCAACATCTAAGTGATGCTCTACGTCAGCAACGGTCGTAGTGATCATCCTGCAGGAAGAGCCGGCATCCTTAATGTCTTGTATGGCTCGGGGGAGATCAGCAGTTACATTTTCCGGCCTTACGTGCCCTTTCGGATGAACGGTCAGGTCCAGGCCGGCAAAACCCAGTTCCGCAGCTACCTGTGCTGCTTGCTTGATGTCCAGAAAATGCAGGTGCTTGGAGAAGAGGTGCACCTCCAGGTGATCTGCTGATTGCGTATTGGCATGCAGGGGAACAAAAGGAGCGGCCAAGGTTGCTAAACCAACATTTTTGACAAACGCCCTTCTTGATATACTCATCCTAATTTGGGTTACTTATTCAATATCTCGTCTAAGAATCCATTGAGTCTTTCTGCTGTCGATCGACTTAAGCAGCTATGAGATATTTGGATCGGGGAACAGTAAACTTAAGAACTATCTATCAGACTAGGCCGATCTGGCCTTATATTATTCTCCGGGTGCAAATTGGTCTTCCTGGAAACCATGTTTCGGCCGTGCCGACCAGCTCTTCTAAGCGACTAGGCAACTGTACTTTATCGCGGGAGATCGACTGATGACTTCCGAATGAAATCAGGAATGCCCCAAGAAAGCAACGAAACTATGCAGAGCCCCCGAAAGGTGTTTTCTTTTGGATCACCACCAGCAAACGGGCATCTAAACCCTTGAATGTTCTCATTAAGTAAATGCGGAAACGCCTATCGTCAATCCGGAGTTTTCTTGACTAACAAAGTAGCCGTGCCTCATTACCAACATTGCTACTTTGCCAGCCCAAAAGAAATAAATGGCCGGGCATTTACCTACTCCCAATCATCTCAAATCTCTTCCGTGAACTCTCCCGAAACAGCAGGTTTTCACTTCTACCGCTGCTTCCATGGTACAAGAAGCGGTGCTCTAACCGGCAGGACAGATCGTTTGCGAAATCAAGCATGGATTATTTTGTTATGTTTGGATTCTCAAAATTCACAAATGACAGACAACAACAAATTAGCCGGTAAAAACGTGCTCGTTACCGCTGGAGCTCAGGGGATCGGAGAGTCAATCACGAGGCACTTCATTGATAGCGGTGCCAACGTTGCCATTCACTATTTTTCAAGTGCTGACACAGCGATCCAATTGATGGACTACGCAGTAAGTAAAGGACTAAAAGCGGTGACGATCAGTGGCGATCTGACCAAAGAAGATGATGCAAATGCATTAGTAGATAAAACCATAGAAGCCTTTGGCGGTCTGGATATACTGATCAATAATGCAGGATCACTCGTCGCCCGTAAATTGCTGGGCGAGATAGACCCGGTGTTCTGGAACAAGGTGATGGATATCAACCTTACTTCCATGATGTACGTAACGCGGGCGGCGGCTCCGCACCTGGCTAAAAATGACAACAGCAGCATAGTTAATCTGGCCTCACTCGCCGGTCGTAAAGGAGGTCACCCCGGGTCCTTGGCTTATTCTACCAGCAAAGGAGCCATCCTTACTTTTACGCGGGCACTTTCCACAGAATTGGGTGGTCAGGGTACAAAAGTTAACGCCGTAGCTCCCGGCCTGATTTTGGGTACATCGTTCCACAATACGCATACTACTAAAGAATCCGCAGCCGCAACAATTGCCGGCATTCCAATCAGGCGAGCAGGTAATGCTGCCGACGTAGCACGTGCAGTTTTATACCTGGCGTCTGAATACGACGGGTTTATTACCGGTGCTACCCTAGACATCAATGGTGGTGTCTATAATATGTAGCTGAGCTTTGGATAAGAGATGGGGGGAGGTCAGTGTCTGGCCTCCTTCCTTAAAAGATATACTCCCCTCGGGCGCACCAGGTGATTTTTGACGGCCGCTTTTTCCGCCTGATTTCACCGCCGAGTCTTGCCGTAGCTATGGCTATGCCTTCATCTCGCCAGTTTGCCAGCCGAAAAAATCAGCTCGTCAAATTTTCACCTCTTGTGCCCGAAGGGAGTATAGTTGGCTGATTGCCGTTAGTAAGTACCGTTGTGGTGTGATGATATATACAACACTGTAGAGTTATACTCGTCCTTTTGGGCATTTTAAGAGCCTGTTTGGATTTCTATTTCCTGAAAAACAAGCTCTAAGCTTTTCTACACTTTATCAGAAACATCGGTTGATTTTCATTTACTTTCTGGACCTCTAAAAGTCCGACGTTCCCGAATTCAGCCCGTATTGATTCCAAATCGTAGTAGAATATCTTCACTCCTTCGTGAAACTCATAGCGGTCTTTAGCAACTAGTTTTCCTTTCCCAAAATTAGGGGCACCCTTACTTATCGCCGTAAAAACCATATATCCATTACTTGCCAATTGATTGTAACAATCATATATCAACTTCTTCCTCTCCTCTTCGCCGAGTAAATGAATTAGCGCGTAACAAAATATTCCATCGTATTCTTCATTATCAAAGGGCATTTCACTTACTGAGCCGTGGAATATATTCAGAGAGCTACCGTAATTTTTCTTGGCTAATTCTATTGCTGACTTAGAGATTTCAATGCCCGTAACTTCAATTCCATTTTCTTTAAAAACCTGTGCTTTTCGACCATAACCAATTCCAGGAATCAGCATGCTTTTTACGGCATTCTCTACAAAGAAATCTTTTGTCAATTCAGCAGATTTAGACGGATTTAGCCCCCACATTTCCTGCTTCTCAGCAAAATTTTCTTCCCAGAATTCAGTCATATCGGATTGTGATTGATGTTATTTGGAGCTTGTTATCACATTTTAGTAAACTTCTTTACCACTACCTGCTCATCGATATTAAAGGTAACCAAATATACACCTCTCGGTAAATCACTTATATTTAGATTTGGTTGGTTGATTGCAGATAGTAGCTTTTGTCCGTTTAGATTCGTTATTACGATTTCACATTCTTGGTATTGAGAATCAAATTTGAAGTTTAATACGCCTGCCGTCGGGTTCGGATAAACTGCAATATCATTGGTTGCGTACTTCAGATTGGTTGTGGCAGTGAAGAATGAGCACGTATCCATTTGGGTAAAATTAGCATCTGCCCACGTATTGAAATCCTGGAAGAGGCTATCATACGTATGGTGCTGAAATTCGTAGGGCCAAGGTTCTATACCGGTCGTAAAGTGATTTGGGAGTAAGTTACTACATTAGCGCATGACCTTTTCGCTGTCTTCAGAACAATATGAGGAGTTGCGTATGCTCCAGAAGCGGCCGGACCTTTCCCGC
>PDLQ01000059.1 GCA_002591745.1 Lewinellaceae bacterium SD302 | reverse complement strand
GGGCAGCTGCCCGTTTTTACCAGGCGTGTTGTATAGAACGGGAGTGCCAACGCAGGCGCCGATTTTCAATCGGCTCGGATCGAAGATACGAAATTGATGTCGACGGTATGTGACGCTCGAAAGCGTAAACATCATGTCGGCGATTGACGGTGGCACTTTGTTCTATACAGCACAAGGACGGAGTCTATAATTCATGACTGCCAATAATTTCCAGAGCGAAAACAACCAATATTCTTACTCATACTCGCCTCGATGAATCATGAGGGCAATTTCGGAAATGGGCAGCTGCCCGTTTTTACCAGGAGTGTTGTATAGAACGGGAGCGCCAACGTAGCCCGCCGATTTCACATCAGCTCGGATCGAAGATACGAACTTATCCTTATGAGCATGTGACGCTCGAAGCGCCATGCTTAACATCGGCGGGTTGACGGTGGCGCATTGTTCGCCGCATTTTAATATAACTCTTGTAAATTCATTTTTTTACTTTAAATTCAAACCAACGTATAAATTTTTTCTTTTCTCAGCTTTTACATGACAATATTCATTCCTGTAAACAATTACACATGAAGATATTTAAAATGTTTTTTGAAAGATCTGAAAATAATACAATGTTATTTCAAGACATTAGTGATATTTTTCACGACTCCGATCAAAAGGAAAAAATTTTCCTTCCATTGTGTTCTGTTAATTTAAAGGAAATAATTCCTGGTAGAAATGAATGGATACATTTTGTCGATGTTTGGAATAATGGAGATATAGATGATTTTACTTTCAGTGAAGTCCGAACTAGAAATTCAATAAAGTTTAAATTAGAAAATTCAAAATATCATTACTTAGGAGACATAAGTGCTTTTCCAAAATTCTCAAAACTAGAGAAATGGAAAATTGAATCCTATTACGAGTTTAATAACAACAAATATGAGTATATAGAGATTCCTTCACCTAATGAATTTAAAAGATCAAACCGCCGTTTAAAAGAGTTGGAAAGAAAAAAAATTGAATTTGACTATTTCTTATACGTAGACCGATTAATAAGCTATTTATCAACCAAGGAAAGATTCAAAAATAGTAGAACTTTAATCACTCACAAGTCATTTCCAAAAGAATACAAGTATAAGAATCATGAACCGATTAAGCAAATTGGTGGGACTCTTCAATGGGAACAAAGAGATATGACTCCAAAGGACAATAACGGTAAACCACTAACTTTTATAGGTCAAGTAATTGGATTTCACTATATGCAAAACGGAAGCGACAGTATCTATCTATTTTTAAATGAAAAAACAAACGAAGCAATACAGATTTTCCAATATAGCTGAATAGAAAAATAATAAATACAACAATATAGAGAAGGCGGCAAACAATTCTCTGTGTCAATAAATAATATGGACAAGGACAGAATCAAATATATACTAAAGTACTACTCATATCTAATGACTGAAAAGGAAAGTGCTGCTTGGAGACATTGGAAATCGATATATAAAATTAAGGGCAGCCAAAGTTCATTGAACCAAAAAAACAGTAAAATTAAAATTTTACTTAAAAAAGGTTGGGTCACTGAGAACGTTGAAATACTAAACTTACTTGATAACGGGATCGATGAATTCGAAAAGAAAACAGCAATAAGAATAGATAAGGAGAATAAAATCAATTATAACTATTGCCCAAAATGTGGAAAATTAACAAGGACTCCAAAGGCTAAACAATGTAGATACTGTAGATATGAGTGGCATTAAACAAATATGAAAAATATACCTCAATCTAACTATAGTATAGTTCTAATTAATGGTCATTTGGCATGTTGCGGCGAACGGAAGCGCCAACGACGTGCGACCCTATGGGAGCATGAACGGTGGCGCTGTGTTCGCCGCATCAATTCCTTATCAAAAGTACGTTTATAATTTGATCTATATGAGCCAACTCTAAAACAAAAATATTAGCTAAAGTGTTTGCAGTGTTAAAATAAAACAATGAGTTTAGACCCTAAGAAAGATATTGTTCAACATTTCGATAAAGCAGAAAACCTATACTCTTCTAAAGAAAAGATTATTGGATTAATCGATCAAATGATAAATATTTTAAACAATATCCAAGTAGAATATATAGGAGGCGGATACTTTTATAAATGTAAAGATGCTACAGGCTTATGTCCATATGATGATGAAGCAAGTATATTTGTCGCACCGCATCAGATTTCAGCCATCCGAAATAAAGACTATGAAGAGTTAATTGATAATCCTATTTTGTCGATATTGAAAGACTTAGGAAGCGCTATGATAAATATAGATATGCACTACCCTTTACTATTCAAATTGAGTAGCACATCAGAAATTAACCAATATAAACAGTTCAAAGAAAGAATTCAGTCTGTAACTCTATTCACGGACCCTACAATTGACACCTCAAAAGCTCCTCACGAAAACGCAATTGATTACTTAACTGCACTTAAAGATATAATTAGAAATAATCTACCCAATATAATTGAAATATACCGTCATCATGTAGAGACATTAAGAGAACTTTACTAATCAAACTTTACATCTTCATTTTTAGTATTTTCAGAGTGCTCTGATTAAAATTTTGACCTTGCGCAAATACTTCTTTAAAACAAAAAACTGCATGTCAACCTACTGGTGTATACTGTGGTTTCGAACTCGGCTTGATGAAAATTCATGATTCTTAGGCAAAATCAGTTGAAAAATTGCTACTTGGCTAATAAACACTAGTTCAAATCCCAATTGAGCATCAATCCGGATGAGTCTTTACTGGTAATACAGATGCAATAGAGTTATAGTGATTTTACGCAATCTAACCTAAAATTGAGGACTATCGAGTAAACTTTATAGTAACTTTGTATAACTTTATTAGTTAGAACACCAATCAAGGTCAGAAAATAAGTATACTTATGAATAAAATTCTTGCTTTTTTCAAACGGGATGATCTGTGGACCAAAATTGTTGCAGGATTAACCGTAGCAGCTATTGTATGGATATTTTCATTTTTATTTGACATAACTAAAGGTATTAGTCTTAATGAATCACTTAGTAGAGCAATAAATATTTTGAATTATCCAGTTAAAACCTGGCACTTGATTATATCCCTATTAGTGGTATTCTTGATCAATTCTATGTTCTATGATCGAAAAATCAAAAGAATAAATAAATCACTAGAAGAAGTAAATAGCGCAAAATTGAATCATAAAATAGATCAAAAACTTGATAAAACTGTATTCAACAGATTTGAAGATGTCTACAATTACAGAAGGCTAAAAAGTCATCCATTGCATGATCAATACTCAGATAACAACATTGAATCATTTATGGATATTTTAGATAATGGAGTGAAGAAGAATAATTCATATAAAATAAATAATGCAATTGAAGGGTTGTGCCTTGAGATCAACATTAGGGGGTGGCTACATGCAAATGATAAAGATAGAATTATCAAACAACTTAAAAAAGTTGCAATAGAAGTTAACGAACATCACAAAGAGAATCTCTTACGAATAATAGATGAAATTAAAATAGTTTAAGCCCACTAAATAATCCGATTAGCATTCAAAGTAAGGCAGTCATGTTATTATTTGGTTAGTCATTAAAGTCAACAGTTTATTGCTAATCTCTTTAAATTGCGGCGAACGGAAGCGCCAACGCAGCCCGCCGATTTCACATCGGCTCGATTCGGAGAATCGAACTTATCCTCACGAGCATGTGACGCTCGAAGCGCCATGCTCCACCATCGGCGGGTTGACGGTGGCGCTATGTTGTGTGATTTTTTTTCATTTATAAATCGTTATACCCATATCCCACATTGAAGGTGGAAATTCCCAATTAAAAGAATCCTTTAACTCATATTCTAACCCAAACTCATTTTTCCAAAAACTTTTAAACATCATGACTTGATCCTCGGTGTTGGCAGCCATTCCATTTAGCTGTCTATGATAATTTGTCAATATTATCGCTGACATATCATCTGGATGCATCGTATTAAACTTCCAGAAGTATTCTACTATACAATTTCTTCCCCATAGTCCAATATCATTTCTCAACCACTGTCCGAGGCTATGATTGACTTGCGATAAATTACTATCAGGGATTTCAGCAAATCTGTAAGATAAACTATCGTCCCAAACTTGAAATAAAATATAACTTAATGAATCTACAGAACATGAATATCTTAAATCCAAACTTGTATCTTTTTTTACCCATTTACCATTGAACATGAATAATGTTGAATCACTGTTTATTGACAAACCAATAATTTCATCGCTTCCATCCATTTCAGATGATTTATTTGAGCATGACTCACAGTATATCAGTAAAATAAAAAAAGTGATTACAATTATGCCTTTTGTCATTTTATATCTCTTTTGTGCATTTTATCTTTAATCAAGTCTATACAGTGATTTGTTACTGGTTTTACTACCCTTAGTTTATCAACTACAAGTAATACTATTTTAATTAGGCAATAATATTAATCAAAAAGTATTTAATCTGGAGCAAACTATAATTCATAGTTCAAATCATACAAAGTGCATCAATTACAAATAACGCCTAATCTGAGAATTTAGAAATTTCACTTTCTTAGCCATAAATAATTCGGGAGCAAAGATAGAAATAGTATACATATCGTTAAAGAAACATAGGTGAAAATTTCACACCTCAAATATAATTTGAGTCGCATGAGTTTATACTAGTTGAATTGACTTACAAGGACTTTTCAACCCAAATGGTGATCTATTCAATTTGAATCAATTCAACAAAAAAAAGTATAATCCCTAAAAACAACAATATCAAAGTAAAAACTGGCCAAAATGAATACTTGTTTTCTTCAAAGTATTCTCTAAAGGTTATTTTCTCATCTCTGACGGTCAAGTAGACAATACTCAATATTAAATAACTATATTTTGAGTATAGCCATTTGATAATGCCAAAAATTAGTTCATCAAATATAGCTCTTATGATAAATTCCATGGCAACATTTACAATGTATAGAGAGTCAAATATGCAGTTTCACACAACGGGAGCGCCAACGCAGCCCGGCCTTAGCCGGGTTGACGGTGGCGCATTGTTCCCTGCATTATAACTCTTTTAATACCTCAATGAAATCTTCTGGAGTAATAACGTTCACTTGAGGAAATTCAATTGATTGTAAAACTTTAAAATGACCATCTTTCGTAACAAGATAATCCACGTTTCCTGCTACAGCAGCATCTACGAATTTATTATCATCTTGATCTACAGTTATCAGCATCCAGTTGAAATAAGTTTCGATTGGATCGACATTTTTTAATCGGGTAAGTAAATCTCCTAAATTATTTGCTATTTCAGGTTTCGTTCGTTGACCGATTATTTCCATATATTCACTCAATATTTCATTTGTGATTATCAAGTGATAACTTCCTCTAATTAGATGGTCAAATATTGGTCGAAAAACACCACTTCGTTTCAAAGAAACCAGCAAGATATTTGTATCAATTATTACTTTCACTATTTAGATTTATATGGTGTTCTCATATGTTCATTTGACCACTCATCTAACTTTGAATCATCCCATTGGTTATCTTCAAATAATTGATCAATCCCATCTGACACCTTTTCAGCAAAGTAGTTAATCAACATTTGCCTGATCTCATTTAATTGATTATCATCTATATCGTAATTAAATGATTTGAGAATCTCTATTTGTAAATTAGTAAGCGGCTTTGTCATCATTTATAATTTTGTATCTGTCATGACGGAGTAGTAGGATCTGATTCTTTAAGTCTATTAACGATACTCAAAGTAGTAGTTTTTATCCATTTCAGCAATGTTTTATAAACGATCTCCATCATCTCAAAGTTGCCAACATTTAATACAAAAAGTCCAAAGTCCGCATAAAAACTAGCTTTAGTGTGTTTATTCGATCTTAAAGAACTCTATGAATGGTAGTCTCGCAGCATTTTTTATATCAGTAATCTCAAGATGAATCACTCTTCTTCTTGAATCATTAGACTTAGACCTTCTTGAAGAATGTACTATTAGGGGACTCATTATCATTACTCCCCCTCGTCCAATTTCAGTAGTACTAATTCTCAATTTCACTCTATCCAAATATTCTTTATCAATTCGTATTATTCCATCATCTTCAGAGTCATCAATAACTGACAGGGCTCCATTATTTTCATCTGTTCTATCAAGGTGGATTCGAAAAGTCAAAATAGATTTCAACAATTCTATACTTGGTTGTACAACTACCCTATCGTCTAAAACTCTCCAGTTTTTAAACCTTGTATCTTCGATTTTACTCTTCAAATTAACTGTTATGTCCTGATGCCAGTTTACTGGCCAATTAGATCTCGGGGGCTTATCGAAATAAATCGATTTTATAACCACTGGATTTTCAATATGCCGTTTGACTACTTCTTTGAATTTCTCAGATTTTAGTATATATTTTAATACTTCGGGATTATCTCGTAAAAAATATCGAATCCCAAATCCACTGTTAGCTGAGTTTTTATTTATGAATGTAATCATTTCATCACATTCATTTACATTGAAAACGCCTTTAGCTATTCGATTATATTTCAATTGTGCTCATTTTATTTTACGGGTTGCAGGGAACGGGAGCGCCAACGCAGCCCGCCGATTTCCAATCGGCTCGGATCGAAGATACGAACTTATCCTTACGAGCATGTGACGCTCGAAGCGAACCACTCTTCATCGGCGGGTTGTCGGTGGCGCTATGTTCGGCGAATCTTTACAAGATCGTATAACCAAATATTATTGACAGCTTGTTATAGCTCCCATTCCAAAACCCGGTAGAATTTAAAGTGTTACGATTTATATTATATCTAGTTTCAACAACCATTCTTTTATTGATTTGATATCCAGCTCCTACTGCAAAATTACTAGAAAATCCAAGTTCAAATCCAATATTAGCATTTGTATTCAGTGTAGAATTAAATGGTATGTCAAGCACATACAATAAATTCAAAAAAGCCCGACTATCTGTGATATCCGGCAACAAATAGTATCGTAATCCGATTGGGATCTCAACTGATTTATAATCAACTTCTCCTGTAAAATTATTATTACCTTCTGTCTCTGACTGGAAACTTTGGTATGTTGGCTCCAATAAAACTGACCAGTGACCATTATTAAATGGTAGTAAGAATTCAGTTTCAAATCCAACACTAAAGTTGATGTCATTTTCGAATTCAGTCTTCGAAAAATTGTTTGTTTCTGATTCTAATGAATATGTTGAAAAGTTAATTCGTGGCCTTATACTTAAATTGAAGAATTTATCATTCTGATCATCTTTCATTATTACAAAAGCGTCTTTGCTTGAGTTATTGCAGCTATTATACTCAGTAATCAATTTAGACAATGACGACTTACTGTATTTCAATCTCCCAAAAGATTTGGCTTGAATACAACCATCTTGTAATCCAACGCTTAATTGTTGTTTATATCTATTATTTTCCTTTATTTGCCTTCCGCGATCGTTTATAAGTTCATAATTTTTAAAAACCAAATGTTCAACTTGATTTTGATCTGTTTTAAAATAATATTGAACGATGCCCGAATTTCGATACTCGTACAAACTAGCAGGACCATCAATCAAAACATTTAGAAACACTATCTTCTCTCTTAATATCGGATTTCTATTTTTGCTCAAAGTTCTTATATTAGTACTAGATATATCTACTTCGATAGTATCTCTAATATATTTAGTACTTGAATATACCCCAAATTCTTTTACATTTTCTATGGAAATTAATACTGGTTCGGTTAAATCGTTAACTTTATATTCAAACTCTGTCGGGTTAGAGTTCCAATCTTTATTATTGATTAAACTTTCAACTCTTGTATTATCATTTAAAATAAAGTATCCATTTTCATATACATATTGAGCAGATATTTCAAAGTTCAAAATTAATCCTAGGAATAAAAACAATACATATTTTAAGTACATAATCTTCTGATTTTTTGTGACATTTACTTGAATGAATAGCCAATGTAAGGCTTTTTTCATCTCAAATTTAGATACACCGATTTTATTAAAATTCGGTGACATCCAATTAAGATTCGGTTAATTTTGTTGCTTTCGCCGAACGGAAGCGCCAACGCAGACCGCCGATTTCACATCGGCTCGGATCGAAGATACGAACTTATCCTCACGAGCATGTGACGCTCGAAGCTCACGCTCTCCTATCGGCGGGT
>PDLQ01000058.1 GCA_002591745.1 Lewinellaceae bacterium SD302 | reverse complement strand
TATGAACCTGGCGTCACCAAAAATAGATCGCTTGACCCGCCAAGCTCACAATTTTATGGTATAGTCAGAACCATAAATCATTGTTTTTCAGTTCATAGCAATTCCCAAACAAGCTCTTACTTACCAATCTCCAGCTCATCCATGGCCAGCCAGATCAGATTACTTTCGAAGCCGCGCTTGAACAGGTAGTCGGCCAGTTTACGGCGACGCAGATAGGGATGGGTGGCCTTTTTTTCCAGGCGGTCACGACGTTCCAGTTCATTGCAGAGGACTTGCCAGTATTCGTCGTCGTCAATTTCAGTTCGGGCTTTTTTGAGGCAGTAATCCGTAATTTTTTTACGCTTTAGTTCGATGCGAATTCTTTGCCAGCCCCACTTTTTCATTTTGAATTTCCCCCGGGCGTAGGAACGGGCGAAGCGTTCCTCATTGAGGTACCTTTCCTGAATAAGGTCTACAATAATTTGTTCGGCCCGTTCGCCGTATACACCGAGTTCATACAAGCGCTCGCGGGCTTCCTGGTGGCAGCGATCCTGATAGGCGCAGAAAGCTTGGAGTATTTCCCTGGCTCTTTCGTACTCGGTATAATCAGCTTTAACCCTCAAACTTTACTTTCTTTTTCAAAACTCGTTACCTTTCTGTTAGGATTACGTCAGTTTAGTTGTAATCAAACCAGAGAGGAGCAATTCAAATTGTTTTGTAAATCTAAAACAAAAAAACTAAAAACACACTAATGGATCAATTAGAAACCTATTTAGGCGAAGACTGGAAAGCGGATGCCCTTGCAATCGGTACGAATGTACTTCTCGCGCTACTCATCATTATAGTTGGGTTCTGGGTCGCCGGTCGCTTAGGCCGATTGCTGGAGAAACAACTTCAAAAAAGTAAGACGGACCCGACGGTCATCAATTTTGCCAAATCCTTGGTCAGTACCGGACTTAAAATACTCGTTATTCTCGTGGCGGCTAGCCAATTCGGTATCGAAGTTACCAGCTTCATCGCTATTCTAAGTGCTATGGCCTTTGCCATTGGCCTTGCCCTGCAGGGTACCCTCGGTCACTTCGCAAGTGGTGTGTTACTGTTATTCTTCCGCCCCTACAAAGTTGGTGATTTGGTCACCATCGGTAGCGGACAAACCGGTACTGTAGAGGAGCTGCAAATTTTTAATACCATCCTCGTTACCCTGGACAACAAACGGATCATTGTACCTAACGGTCAGGTAACCAGCAACGTGATCACCAACATCAGTGGCCAGGGCGTGATCGGCGTGGAGCTAACTTTTGGCATTGGCTACGGAGACGATATCGACAAAGCCCGCGGCATCATCCTGCGCGTCGGTGAAGAATGTCCTTACATCCTCAGCGATCCTGCCCAGGGTGTGGTGGTTGCCGAATTGGCCGATAGCTCCGTGAACCTGGCTACCCGCCCCTTCTGCAAATCCATCCACTACTGGGATACCTTCTTCTACATGCAGGAGAACGTAAAGAAAGCGTTTGATCGCGATGGCATCAACATTCCGTTCCCTCAGATGGATGTACATATGCAGAGTTAGGAATTTTGGACTTCAAAGTAGCAAGGTGGATGGATTAAGGTCGGCTCATTGCTCGCGGGCCGATTGTTTCGAAACCGAAATCTTAGCAGGCCTCAGGCCCGATCAATTCGGGTTAACAAAAACCTTGCTACTTTGTTAGTCTAAATAACTGAACGTTTACAAACTCAACGCGCTGGTTTCAGAACGATATGCCCTCCGGTGTAGGATACCTGGCACAACCATCCGGTATCGGCTGTTCTGAACGAGGACGTCGGATCGCCGGCCTTCCATTCAGGACCGGCCGTGAGCAATAGAACGTTAAATTCCTTCTCTTTGCCCGACGCACCGAAACGCACCGACTATAACGCCGCCTTTCAGGAGGCCCTGGATATCCTCAATCCCGCCCAACGACTGGCTGTAGACCAGATTGATGGGCCGGTAATGGTGCTGGCCGGGCCGGGCACGGGCAAGACCCATCTGCTGAGCGCCCGCATCGGCAACATTCTGCTGGAAACGGATGCCCGCTCCAATAACATTCTCTGCCTCACTTACACCGATGCCGGGGTGCGGGCCATGCGCGAACGGCTGCTGGAGATGATCGGCCCGGAGGCCCACCGCGTCAATATCTATACTTTTCACGGTTTTTGCAGCCTGGTCATTCAGGACAATCTGGAGTACTTCGGCCGTCCCCGCCTGGAGCCGCTGGCCGACCTGGAGCGCATTCGCCTTATCCGTAAGTTGCTCGATGAACTGGACGTCCATCATCCGCTCCGCCTGGGCAAAGGTGATGGCTACTTCTACGAGCGCCATCTGTACTGGCTCTTTAACACCATGAAGAATGAGCATTGGTCGGTAGAGAGCACCAAGGCCGCCATTGCGACCTACCTGAATGGACTGGAGGATGATCCGGAATTTGTCTATAAACGCAACGGTAAAGGCTACAAAAAAGGCGATCTCAAAACGGGGCAAATCGACCAGGTGCAACGCCAAATGGATACCCTGCGCGCCGCTACCGAGCTTTTTCCGGAGTATCAGCGGCGGCTGAATGAGATTGGCCGCTATGACTTTTCGGATATGATTCAGTGGGTACTTTCGGCCTTCGAAAAATACCCGATGCTGCTGCGCAGCTACCAGGAGCGCTTTCAGTACCTGCTGGTTGATGAGTTCCAGGATACCAATGGTGCCCAAAATGAGTTGGTCCGTCAATTGGCCGATTTTTGGGATAGTCCCAATATTTTTATCGTGGGTGACGACGATCAGGCCATCTACGAATTCCAGGGTGCCCGTCTTCGTACCATGCTTGATTTCCACGAACGCTACGCCGATCCGGTCATGGTGACGCTTACCGAAAACTACCGCTCCAGTCAGCAAATACTGGACGCGGCCGGCACGTTGATTCAATCCAACGAATTAAGGATCGGCCGTCAGCTGGAAGGGGTCGAAGTCGACAAACAACTGACGGCTGCTCATAAAGAGTACGCAGATCAAACCGGCGGAATCCAATTACTGGAATACCCGGACCGCGATCAGGAAAACGCCGCCGTTTTACAGCAGATCAAAGACTGGTATGAGGCCGGCGTCCCTTATGCGGAAATGGCCGTCATCTACGCAGCCCACTCACAGGCCGATAGTCTGCAGTTGCTGCTGGAAGCCTCCGGTATTCCCTACCGCAGCAAGCGACCAACCAATGTGCTGGACGAAATAGCCGTGCGTCAAATACGTAACCTGCTCACCTACTTCCAAAGGGAGTTGGCCCAGCCATTGAGCGGGGAACACCAACTTTATCAACTGCTACATTATCGCTGTTTCGGCTTAAAACCGCTGGACCTGGCTAAAGTAAGCCTGAAGAAAGCCGGGGAAAAAGGTAAGGATGCCCCTTCCTGGCGGGAATATCTGAACGCCATACCGCCCGAGGACGCCGCTGACCTGACCGATCCGGAAGGCTTATTGCGTACCGGTGCCTGGCTGGAAGAATGCTTGCTGGCGGCCAACAACCTGCCGTTGCCACGCTTCGTGGAGAAGGTCTTGAATGGAAGTGGCTTACTGGCCGAATTAAGTCGCCGCCCGGACCGCAGTCGACAACTGGCCGTGGTGGGAAGCTTCCTGGATTTTATCCGCGCAGAACTGATTCGTCGCCCCCGCCTGGACCTGGCTGACTTCCTCGTCACCCTGGACAACATGGACGATAATCGGATCAGTCTGCCTTTACGCTACCAGCTGCTGAGTGAGCAATCCGTCACCTTGGTCACCGCCCACAGCGCCAAGGGACTGGAATTCGAATGCGTCTGGATGCTGGACTGCAACGATAAACAGTGGAACGGCAAGAAGAACGTCGGTGGACTCAGCACTTTCAAGCTTCCGCCTACCCTGACCCTGCAAGCTGAGGCCAGCTTAGTGGAGGCCAGACGTCGCCTTTTCTTCGTAGGCATGACCCGCGCCCGCCGCGAACTGAAGATTAGCTACGCCGTTCTGGATGAAAAGCGCAAACCCCAGACTCCGGCTCTCTTCGTTAGTGAACTGGATGCCCAAACCAGGCTGGAGATCACCGCTGCCTCCGTCAGTCTCGACGATCTGACCCGGCTTATGCCTCTCCGCCTCGGAGCCGTAGACCCCGCTATCTTCAAACCGGCTTTCGAGCGGGAAGCTATCGTGGATCTACTCAAGGATTACCGCCTTAGCGTTAGTGGTTTCAATCGCTATTTAAATTGCCCCCTCAGTTTTTTCTACGAAACCGTATTGCGGGTACCGACTGCCGAGCGGGAGCAGGCTGTCTTCGGCGAAGCCCTCCACGAAGCTTTGCAGGACTATTACTTGCGGATGCTGGCCGATCCGGGGCGCATCTTCCCCGGTGTAAGCGAATTGCTTTTCTACTTCGAGCAGGCCATGGAAAGAAGGCGATCTCGTTTCACCATCAAGCAATACAGCGATCGACTGACCCAAGGTAAACGGGAACTGGCGGCCTACTTTGAAAAATATCGCCAGGACTGGACTACCCAGGCCCGCGTAGAGCAACGTATCCGCGACGCCGAAATAAAGGGTGTCCCTCTCGGTGGTGTAATTGATCGCATCGATCTACTGGACGACAGCCGCGTCGCCATTTGGGACTACAAGTCTGGCTCCCACGCCAAAGATCGTCTGCGCCCACCCACCAACGCAAAGCCACACGGCGGCAGCTACTGGCGGCAATTGGTCTTTTATAAATTACTTTACGAAAATCGCCCCGGCCTGCCCCGCCGCGTCGCCCGATCCGGCATCAGTTTTCTGGTCATGGACGCCAAGGGCGAACAACCACTCCACGAAATCGAGATTAGCAAAGAAGATCTGGATACCGTTACTGAAATGATCACGGGAGTCTGGGAGAATATCCAGCAACAAAATTTTCAGGGCTGCGGAGAAACGGACTGCGAGTGGTGCCGTTTTGAGCGGGAAAACTTGCGGGAGGTACCGGAGACGGATGAGGAGATCGAGGAATTGGATGATTAGTTCGCTTCGCGTTAGTACGGCCTTTGGCCGTTAGTAGACCTTCGGTCTTTAGTACGCTTCGCGTTAGGGCAGCCCTGAAACTCACGGCTCACTAACGCGAGGAACGAGCGTACTAACGCAAAGCGTACTAAACACGCTCCCAGCGCGAAAAGCGAAAACTAAATTCATTCTTCTCATCCGCTTCGTGCTTTTCCAGCCAGACGGCTTTCCACTCATCGACGTCGAGTTCCGGGAAGAAAGCATCGCCTTTTTCGATCTCGGTATCTACGGTGGTGAGGTAAACACGGTCGAGTAAGGGCATGGACTGACGGTAGATTTCTCCGCCGCCAATAATGAATACTTCCTCGGCTTCCCGGCAAGCTTCGTGAGCCAGGGCTTCTTCCAGGCTGTGGGCCACTACGATACCGGAACTAGTAAAGAAAGCATCCCGGGTCAGTACGATGTTGGTGCGCTTGGGCAGTGGCCGGCCAATACTTTCAAAGGTCTTGCGGCCCATGATGATCGGGTGACCCATGGTGGTACGCTTGAAAAACTTGAAATCAGCCGGCAGGTACCAGGGAATTTCTCCGGCTTTGCCGATGGTACCTTTGCGGTCGGTGGCGACGATGGCGGTGATGATCATGGAATAAAATTAAAGATTCAACCAATAAGTAACCTTCGCCACCACCGCCCGGTTTTTCACGCCCAGTTCCAGGCTATCGTAATTGTCCGTGTACACCAGGAAGAAATCAGAGACCGGGGCGAAGCGCCACTGCAAGCGGGCGTTCAGATTGATGTTGTCGATCTGATCGTTGTACTGGATGAAGGTGGTCAGGAAAAGGGATTTGGTGAAAGTCAGGTCGATGCGCGGCCCGATCAGGAAAAGTGCCGTGCTGGCATAAGGCTCCGGCAGGTCGATATAGCGGTAACTGAAACGCAGGTTGATCGAACCGTAGGGCTGGTAACGGTACAACAGATTGCCGCCGATGCCGTAAGTGTAGCCGTTAAAAAACTGCCCGGTGGTAGGTGTGATACCGCCGCTTAGTTTCTTACGACTGTCGGTGTCCCAGTTCAGTTCCAGGCTCCAGAAGCCGTAACCCTGGTTACCGGGCAGGGGCGTGGCGTCGGTGCGGGTAGGGTCGAAGTCATTCAACAGGAAGATGTAATCGTAATTCGTTGCCACTCCGAAGCTACTGGTGTTGCCGTAACGCCAGTTGTAGTCGAGGCCGAAGCTACGGTCCGTTTGTCCTTCCACCGGGTCAAAGAAAAATTCGCTGCTAATGCTCGGTCCTCTTTCTACCACCTGCGGGTTTTCCGGATAGGCCGTATAGCTCCCGTAAGCCGAGGTGTTGAAATAGCCCTTGCGCGGTACGAAGCCTACCTCTGCATCGTAATTTTCTCCCACCGTAGAGTGCTCGTAGCCGAAGTTCCAGTTGCGGCTGCGGTATTCCAGATTCAGGCCGTGACTGAGCGATTTATCATCGTCGCCCGGGGTGATCGACTTATGCACAAAGGTTTTTCCGTTCCATTTGTTATCGGCCGTCGCCAGGTTGTAATCCAGGCCGACGACGCGGTTGTAGTCGGCATTGGTACCGGTGGAGTCACTGAAGCCGGTCAGGTTCTCTTTGTTCACCATAATGATGCCTACGTTGGAACGTGCGCCAATTCTTCGCTGTACGGCCGCCACCCCGTAATTGTAGCTGGGCAGACCATTTTTCACATTGCTGGCCGCCTGCATGTTTAGTAAGCCAACCCGCCAGTTTTTATCCAATCGGCCACTTAGTCTTGCACCGGCGTAAATAGGGTTCTGAATGGCCTCGCCAGTGGTGGTGTCACGGGTTACGCCGATCCGCCGACTGAAAAACGGATTGATCCGGCCGAAGCCGAAACTGCCGAAGAGATCGGCATTCTCCAGGAAGAATTGCCGTCGTTCGGGGAAAAAGAGTTCAAAACGGGAAGTATTGATCACCTGCTGATCTACCTCCACCTGACTAAAATCAGGATTGACGGTCAAGTCCAGGTTGAGATTGGATCCGATGGCGATTTTAGCGTCCGCTCCGACGTTTCCATCCCAATCGGTGCCGGTTTTTTCTTCAAAGTCCTGGCTGACGCTTCCGCCCACGTAAGGGATCACGGTAAAACCACTGCCCCGCCGCTGCGGTGGGTCACCGGTGAAAGTCACTTTACCCATGTAAGCCAGGCTCATGATCATCTGGTTCTGGGGAATTCGGTGCCAGGTGGAGCGGGTGTTGCTCTGGGTGTCGAAGCGGTAGGAATTGAAAAACCACTCCCTGGCCCCGGCCGGAAAACGTAAACTGCTGAAAGGAATTTTGAGTTCGCTGGACCAAAAACCATCACCAATGTAGCTTTCGCCCCGCCATTTGTTATCCCATTCGTCCCGAAAATCATCTCCATCTTCCCCGCCGTTATAGATCAAGGCTTCCCGATTCACCCCCACAGGATTCATGCCAAAGACGATAGCGTTGGTCTTATCGTTGAAGGTGTTGAAAACGAAGGTCAGATTATCGTTTCCACCGGCACTGTAGTCGCGCCGCAGGCTCGTAATCACGTAATCCTGGCCGGGTGTATAGCACTTGGACCCAACGTAAAGGAAATCATCATCGTAGCCAAAGTAGATTTCCGTCTGGTAGGGGGAACGGATCGTATCGGTCGGGAAAGTTTCCCAAAAAGCGGTGGCCGGCTGGCTCAGTTGCCAGAAAGGTTCGTCGAGCTTGCCGTCCAGTTGAATGGACTCCGGGAAACGTACCGCAGTGGCGGATGGGGCAGCGTCGGCCCCCGGTGGCAGGGGGGACATAGCTTGCGCCTGTATTACACTTCCGTAAATCAGGAAGAGTAAGGTGATGAAGATGGTCAGTCTCATGGTCGGGGCAAAATTGGGCGCAAAGATAGACTAAACCCAGCTACTGGATTTATTGTCGTCAGGCCGGATAAACTCCTTAGAGCTTGTTTGGGAATTGCTATGAGCTGAAAAACAATGATTTATGGTTCTGACTATACCATGAAATTGTGAGCTTGGCGGGTCAAGCGATCTATTTTTGGTGACGTCAGGTTCATAAAGGCTTGTTTTTCAGGAAATAGAAATCCAAACAAGCTCTTAGCTTGACTTTAGCGGTTTACTAAGGCTTATTACAATTTAAAGAAACTCTGATGTGAAGTAAATTTAGGTATTCGACCCCCTAAATTATGCTTCATATACCACCAGAGTTTCAGTCG
>PDLQ01000057.1 GCA_002591745.1 Lewinellaceae bacterium SD302 | reverse complement strand
AAATCTAAAATCTCACTAATAGGAATCACATCAAAAGTATTAGAAATATGCTCGCTTTCATCTCTATGTTTGTTGATTTTGCCACTATGATATGCTCCAAAGTTTAACTCAGCGATAGTAATTTCAGACACGTAGCAATTTACAAGACCAACATCTTTAACTTTTTCTTCAATTTTATTTTTTTTCTTAATCAGATCAATTAGGATGTCTGTATCTAGCAAGTATTTCATAAATCGTACGTTCTAGTTGAAATAGTTCTAGAATTTACGATAAAATCACCATCCAAATCGGTATCAGAATAAAAAGAAATCATTTTACTTAATGATTCTCTTCTTCTCTCTTCTTCCAAAGATTCATTTAAATTTTTATCCAACCTATCCTTTAACGTAGATAGGATTATTTTTTTGTATTCTAGGCTCATCATATCAAACAGCCTAACATACCATTTAAGAACGAGATCTGACATAATCCAAGTATTTGAGACGGCACAACACTTAAACGGTGCTTAAGTAGATAAAGTTACATTTGTAAGATAATACTTTCATTCTAAACAAGTCATATGTCTTATGTTCAAATCAATACATATATGAAAATTCACAATGAACTATTTCAGTTGCGGCGAACGGAAGCGCCAACGCAGCCGGGCCTAAGCCCGGTTGACGGTGGCGCAGTGTTGCACGCATTTTTAATTTATGTATTTCTTTCCGATAACTTCACTAGATAGATCAATGAACTTACCTAAAATTTGGAATAGTTTATCAGTTTCAATTTCTTTTGGCGCATTAACAGGAGTAGAATGCTTAAAACTATATCTATTTCCTGACTTGTGCAAGGATGGTGGCAAGACGACATGAGTATTGAATAATAGTTGAATCTGGCCAAATTTAGAATCTGTCGATTTAAAATTCTCATAAGTTATGCATACATCATTTCTTTTCAACCTATTAGGCTTTTTACACTTCAACAAAATATGAAAGCCTTTACGACTACCAGTATTAACTACCCATTGATAATTTTCATCTAATCCCAATTCTAATAAAATTTTATAAACAACAATATCGTCTTCTGCTTCATCAATATCAATCACTAATAGATCATTATATCCAGCAAGAGTACCTACGCCACATGATTTTTCCCAGTTAAGTTTTTTAAATTCTTCATCAGTTTGTTTCCTGAAAAACAATTCATCGTGTTTATGAGATGGATGCTTATATTTAGATCTACTGTTCTTGTTGTACTCATTTTCTGATGAAATTATACAAGTAGTATTTAAATCCAAATCCCGATAAATATCTTTTGCATATTTATATATCATATTTCCAATGACTTGGTATTTCCTACCGCCCTCTTGCCACTTTTTGATTAATTTAATATGACTATCTCTAAAGTTATTATCAAAGTAATCATCAATAGACCACATGCTCACTTGAAAAGTTTTTATATGCTTTTTTAGCCTTTTTCCAAAATAAGCATTTCTAATAACTTGGTGAATTGTTTCTGCACACCCTATAGGATCAAGTATAATTTGATCTTCAGTAAACCTAATAACAATCCATCCAGCTGAAACAAAATTACAATTCCGATTCAAATCATCATCAATATTATGAATTGAAATCTTCTCATTTAGTGTATACCGCTCATCTATCTCAATATCAATGTAGATGTAATATTTTTCATCAATAAAGCATATGTCGGGAAAATAAGACTCAAATACATTTGGGAATTCAACTTTATTATTCTGATGAAGCTTATCTTTAAAATGTGGATATCGGCTTGCCAAAAAGTTCAAGAAATATTCCTCAGTCAACCCTTTTTTTGCTATAAAAACACCCTCCCCTATTTTTGAGTCAGTTATACTAAATTTTTCTCTCGTAACCTTTAGCCTATGAAGGAATCGCTTTTTTGAGATGCTTTCAAATTTATCGAGTTGTTTGTTGTATGCTAAGTCTAGAGATTGTTCATTCTTTATCTTTTCAATTTCATCATTATATTTTTTCAATTCATTTGCGTATTTGTTTTCTATGCTTTCTTTTCTCCATTTATTCCTTTGGTTAACTTCTTTAGCTTGCTTTTGATGTATTTTGAATGACAAGTATCCAACTAAAAAAGAAAACATCATTACCGCTGCTCCACTCTCTTCGTTATCATTTGACAAAGCAATACCTAATAAAAACACGCCTAAGGGAATAAATACGTAAGCAGTAGAACCATCATAATATTCTTTTACAAATTCTTCTTTTAAGGGTTTATTAGGCGGATTATAATTTTCTATGAGAGTATTAATTTTGAGTCCCTTGATACAATCATCATCTGGTAAATTATACTCATTTATGTAGTCTATCAAAGGATAGGATTCATTCATAAACATTTGTTTTATAGATGTTTTGCGTGCAACGGGAGCGCCAACGCAGCCCGCCCTACCCTAGCATCTGAACACAAGATAAGCCATTTGCTACTATTACGCGAGCACCTATTGAGAAAGATCCAAAGGGCGGGTTGGCGGTGGCGCTGTGTTGCACGCATCAATTTCACTTTTTAAAACCATTAATTTTTACAGCCGACAGCGTCAGTAATGAAAGACCTAATAAGCTTAATAAAATATAGCTTGCGTATGATTTTTCAATTTCATGGTCAATAGTTTCCTTGTATTCCCATTTGTCACCTGCTAGCTCATACAAATCGTATTTTACTTCATCAACACTTGAGTATTTTGAATAGTATTCAATATAAGCTAAACTATCATATTGGTCAAAAAGTATTCTTCTTATTGAGTAAGGTGATTTAAGAACCCATTCAAACCCCCAAAACACATGCCCCTTACAAGCTCCTTTAAAAGAGTCATTAATCTCCAAATCGAATATACTTTTCATAACCTCCAAATTCTCTTTTGTTTTCCCTTTGGGTATAATATTGGATGGAATATTAGTGAATTCATCTACTTCATATTCAAAATCGTAACCTAAAAAATCATCAAGTGCTTTTTTAAAATACGGGCTATAAGTCAAGTTATTTACATTAGAAATTTTTCTAGAATAAATGGCTGTCCTATCTGGAATTGAAGTAACATATATTTTTCCATCCAAATCATTGTCTTCATAGTAAGTACTTTCAAAAGTGTCTACAAATACTCGACCATACACGATCTCATTTCTTTCATTTATAAATTTCATTTTTTCATAAGAACGTAGATATTTAGCATAATGCTTGTCTACTAAAGGAGTTATAGTTTCAGACAATTTTGGATCGTTATTATCCAAAATTTGCTCTATGGATATATTACTAAATAATTCATTTTTGCTAATATTTTTATGCTTATACGTTTCAAGTATGAATAAAAATTTCTCGTAATCTCTATTTCGACTAATTTTCAGTCGAATACGTCTCTCTGCAATATTTGCATTTGATTGATATGATTCTATTATTGTATCTCTAATTCGATATTGATTACTAGAAATATTAAAATAAAAAAGGTCATCAATTATTGACTGACAACTAATCTCCTGGAAATGCTGAGTGGTAGTATCGAATGCTACATTTTTCTCTAAAACGATATCTACGAATAAATCAGGATTATTTTTCAAGAAATTTGTTAAAACATATATATTCCTTGGTCGATCAATTGTAGACACATATTCACCCAATTTAAAAGTCATTGTATCTATGAATACGTACTTATCCAAAGGAACATTATCGTACACCATTGTATCGTTCATGCCTTGCGAATACAAACTTGACATGATACTTAATAATAGAAAAAACCAAATCACAATTTTCATTCAATACTATTAATTATAGACAAGATGCAAGAATCAATATCATTGGCGTATAAAATTGCTTTCAATCAATCAAAATCATTTTATTTTCAGTCTTTGCGTGCAACGGGAGCGCCAACGCAGGCGCCGATTTATAATCGGCCCGGTTCGAAGAACCGGAATTGTGATGCTTGTATGTGACACTCGGAACGCGTATCAAACTGGCGATTGACGGTGGCGCATTGTTCTGTGAAGCGACGGACGTGACCGTAATTTATCAAACTCTTTGAAACCTTTAGCGCGAGAACAACAATTCTCGGCTTTAGCATTTAAACGCTCAGAAAGAAACTCAAATTTATACCCTTTTCCAAAAAGCTGAGTTTTACAGAACGGGAGTGCCAACGCGGGCGCCGATTTTCAATCGGCTCGGATCGAAGATACGAAATTGATGTCGACGGTATGTGACGCTCGTAAGCATACCCATCATGTCGGCGATTGACGGTGGCACTTTGTTCTATACAGCACAAGGACGGAATATAAATTTCCTGGCAATCTGTAATCATTAGAGCGAGAACATGCAGCATCATTTGTACTCGCCTCAAAGAATCATATAGGCAATTTCGGAAATGGGCAGCTGCCCGTTTTTACCAGGCGTGTTGTATAGAACGGGAGCGCCAACGCAGCCCGCCGATTTTCACATCGGCTCGGATCGAAGATACGAACTTATCCTCACGAGTATGTGACGCTCGAAGTGCCAGACGCTACAATCGGTGGGTTGACGGTGGCGCATTGTTCACCGCATTATAGATTTCATCAGAAAAGTGCGTGATTACTCTTATATTTGGTTCGAAAGTGATTGCGTGGTATTACACTTGCGCATATAAACAAGTTAGCTGCGATGAAGAGACCAAAGAAATTTGAAAGTCAGTATAATCTCTATTTCAATGACGTGTAAGTTTAAAAAAGAAGGAATTAAAAATGGAAGAAATTATATCAGAAATTCCATTATCAAATGAGTGGAAAACTTTGCAATTAATAGCCGAAGGTTGGTCTACAGACAAAAAATACTATGTTAAAGATTACAGGGGACGGCAATATTTACTTCGAATATCAGAGGGGAAAGGTTATGAGGAAGAAAGTCATCTATATAATGGTTTAAGAAAATTAAATGAAAGAAGTCTTCCAGTATCGAAACTACTAGATTCGGGATTATGTAATAATGGAAAAAATACCTTTCGTTTATTCAGTTGGATTCAAGGAGTAGAACTCATAAAAATAATAGGGAAATTATCTAAGAAAGAACAATATGAATATGGATATGATTCAGGAAAGATCTTAAGTAAGATTCATGAAATAGAAGGTCCATCGAATAGAGTCAGCTGGGGAGAACATTACAATCGAAAAATAGATAAGAAAATAGCACTTTATAAGAATTGTGGGATTACTTTTCCAAACTCGGAGCGAGTAATTGATTATATACGAAAACATAGAAGTTTGATAGTTGGAAGGTCTCAAAGCTTTCATCATGGAGATTATCACCTTGGAAACATGTTGATAAGTCCTGATAAGAAGTTAAGAATTATAGATTTCAATCGTTTAGACTATGGAGACCCTTGGGAAGAATTTAATAGATTACCATGGTCTGCAAGTAAAAGTATCTGGTTTGCAAGCGGCCAAATAAATGGATACTTTAACAATGAAGTACCAAAAGAATTCTTTGAACTTATGGCGCTATACATAGGGGTAAACCAAATAGGATCGATTCCTTGGGCTATACCCTATGGAGATAAAGAATTGAAAATACTGTTAAGACAAACAAAAGAGGTTTTAGATTGGTATGAAAACTTTACTCAGATTATACCGAAATGGTATCAGAAAATAATGAATTAGAAAAAAACACCGCAGCTAACAAAAGCTAAAATGTCATGCCCCTAAGCGGGGCAACTGCATTTAGCCAGACCGTTAAATTCGATTGGTATACGAAATATTGGCAGTTGCGGTGAACGGGAGCGCCAACGCAGCACGCCTCTAAACCAGCCCAGAATCGAAGATAAGAAAATTATACAACCTTAAATCTATACTTCGAAGAATCAAGAGGCGGGTTGACGGTGGCGCAATGTTAGCGGCATAAATACTTATCCATTAGATTTTTAAAGAATAATTCAGAGACGGACTCAAAATTATAAGTTAATTCATAACCTCCTATCCTAAATATTTCATACCCCAAAAACTTTATTCGCCTATCTTCTGATACCATTTCAGAATACAGCTTAGGTGATGGTTTACCTTCTATAGAGTAGTGATGCTTACCATCAATTTCAATCACTACTCTATGCCGGTTCGGAAAGAGAACTAGAAAATCCATTCTTTGCCTAACTAATTCTTTTACCCCTCTAAAAGATTGAGAATATGGATCATAATGTAAATAAATTTGAGGGATTAAGACTGGTAAATCATCTTTTAATTCATTGACATATCTATTGTAATACTTTTTAAAGAATTTTTTTTCAACTTCTGAATCTAAAGAATCTAACAACCTTAAATATATTTTATTGTCTATCGTTTCTAAACCAGAATCTTGAAATTCCTCAATAAACCAATACCTTAAGTCTTTCCATAAAAAGCCATTATTTGTAATTGGACGATCATATACTAGACAGCTATCTTTGTTTTTAGTAATCCTTATCCTATTGTTTATGGCATCTTCAATTAAAATTTCTGGCTTTGGACCATTGCATGCAAATATTAAATTTACGACCCTTCCTTCAACCCCCGTAATATCACATAGCGCGTAAGTAGCTTGGCCAGATATTTCATCTGATTGAACTAAATTCTTTCCATCAATCTCGATTATTTTATTGATTTTACTAACTATTTCTTTACCCACTTCGTTATCTAATATCGAAGGATGTAAAATTGTTGTAAGAAACTTCTCAAAGTGACTATTTGATAAAAATTGAATTGTCACATCATCTAATAGTGAACTAAATGTAAAAGGTTCTGCTGGTTCATCTTCCCAAAAATTGAAATTCAAGTCTGGTTTTAAGTAGTCTAAATCTGATATATTCAAAAATTCATCTACATCAACATTTCTTATATTTTTAATAGCTCCTATTATGGCTCTTCTAGTGATCACAGATAGTTCAAAGTACTTACCGTTTGTAATTTGATCTAAAGCCTTTGATAGCCCAACGTCATTATATTTATCATTTACGGTGACACCTAAATCAATTAATTTACTTTCACTATACGACTCAATAATTCTTTTGACATACTTGAATTTACTTCTATACGGGTCATCTTCACAATCAACGTCCATACCGAAATCTATGCACGTCTTTTCTATGTCGTACGCCTTTTCATTTGCTATGCACCCAGCGATTGAATCACTTAATTTGTCTACACTCATCACTTTTTTAAATTTATAAACTCTCTTGCAAAATCTTCTGCGATTGACTTACCTCTATCTATAGAAATAGTTTCTTTATTAAATCTAGCTTTAGTAGTCCAATTATAAGAACCATGAATAACTGTTTTAAGATCAATGATACAAAACTTGTTATGCATTATGTAGTCGATACTTCCTCTGCTTGAAACTCGCTTCACAAAATCAAATGAGTTTTCGAGTTTCATTCCATACTTAGTATTGATAATGTTATCTGCAATTATAATTTGCACATTGACTCCTCTCTTATATGCATCATGTAGCTCTTTAGCTAATACTCTATCTGTAAACCAAGCAACTGCAATCCATATTAAAAATTCTGCTTCACGTAGATTCGCAATTATTTGAGATTGTATTTCTTCAAAATGAATTTCTACTTCAATGGGTTCGGGTATTTCAGCTCCATCAACAATGTATTTACCATCTTTCAATAAGACTCTATATCCATCGATTTGTAACAATGGATTTATTTTTTCAACCGCTAATTCTATGTCGCTATCTTCATCTTTTCTGAAATGTCTTATATCAAATATATTTTGAATTAAATCAACTAAAGCCCTGGAACCATTGATTTTTTTCAGCGTATTAAAAGCATATTCATTTCTAGACTGATTTTCAGGCATACCTCTGTTATAGATGTCTCGTACTCCAACATCATTGAATAGCTTAACAATTTCAAATCCTCGTAAATAAGGAACAGATGGATCATCCCCAGATATAAATTCCTTAATACTACTTATTGTAAATTCGTCTAGTTTCATACTGTTGTTCTAATTGCCGCTAACGGGAGTGCCAACGCAGGCGCCGATTTTCAATCGGCTCGGATCGAAGATACGAATTTGATGTCGACGGTATGTGGCGCTCGTAAGCGTAAACATCATATCGGCGATTGACGGTGGCACTTTGTTCTATACAGCGCAAGGACGGAATATAAATTTCCTGACAATCAACATCCATTAGAGCGAGAACATGCAACATCGTCTGTACTCGCCTCAAAGAATCATAAGGGCAATTTCGGAAATGGGCAGCTGCCCGTTTTTACCAGGCGCGTTGTATAGAACGGGAGTGCCAACGCAGGCGCCGATTTTCAATCGGCTCGGATCGAAGATACGAATTTGATGTCGACGGTATGTGACGCTCGTAAGCGTACCCATCAGATCGGCGATTG
>PDLQ01000056.1 GCA_002591745.1 Lewinellaceae bacterium SD302 | reverse complement strand
GCTTAGTCGAATGTATAATTTCTTCGACAACTGCCCACCTCTTGCGAGGCAGCTGCCAAAAAATTATACATTTGATCTTTTCGAATAAGTAATGATACAAAGCTAAAGGACGATCGCTGGAGCGATCTTGTGGACGTCGCTCTGCTCCTTGTGGACGTCGCTGCGCTCCTTGTGGGGAAGTTGGTATCGAAGACTAAGTCTTTCGGTCTTTTGTATCAGCTCTTACTACAAGCGAGGAACGAGCATCCACAAGTTGCGTAGCAACGTCTACAAGGCCAACGGCCGTCCAAAAGTGAGGCGAAGCCGAACGTCTAGGCGGGCTCAGCCCATTTAACCAGTTCTTCGTAAACCAGCTCTACCGGCAAACCCATGATGTTTGGATACGTACCTTCAATGCGTTCGATCTTGCACAGGCCGATCCATTCCTGAATGGCGTAGGCACCGGCTTTGTCGTAGGGCTCGTAAGTATCTACGTAATGTTCAATTTCTGAGCGGGTGATGTCTTTGAAGTAGACCTGACTTTCCCCCTGGAAGCTGCGTTGCTTACTCAGGGAACGAAGGCAAACGCCGGTGATGACGGTATGCTGGCGACCGGCTAGTTTTTCGATAATGGCGATGGCTTCGTCCCGATTTTGGGGTTTGCCGTAGATAACGTCATCCAGGATGACTACGCTGTCGGCGGTCAGGACAATTTGGTTGGGTGCGGTCAGTAGGTCGTCGGCACCGGCAGCCTTGAGTTCGGCCAGATACTTTGCTACTTTGTTAGCCAAAAGATTCTCCGGATAAATTTCCTCCACATCGATATCTCCGACTCTGTAAGGAATACCGGCCTGGGTCAAAAGTTGACTTCGGCGGGGAGATTTACTGGCGAGGATGAGGTCGAGATTGTCGGGAAGCATGTTTTGGAATTTAGAACGGCCGTTAATCTTTAGGACTTTAGACTGGCTAGAGCTACTCTGTGTCTTAAAGGCTCTATCCGCCCTAAAGCGAGGAACGAGCATCCTAACACGACTCATCCTCTTAATGTTTCCCTAAATACCTTTCCGGGTCCTGACGGGTGCATTACCTTCGCGGAATGTTACGAAAGATCGTTGGAACTATCATTTTGGTCGGTATACTGTTGGGGCAGCTATTTACCCTGCAGCGCTGTGCCAATCCGTTGCCGCCCAAGGGCGGGCCGAAGGACACCATCGGTCCACAGCTGGTGCCGGAAGAAACAACGCCCGGCTTTCAGACCAATTTTCGGCCCAGCGAGATCGAACTGACTTTCAATGAATGGGTGCAACTCAAGGATCCCACCCAGGTTTTGGTTTCTCCACCGGTAGAACCGGCTCCCAAGATCACCCTGCGTAAAAAGACCCTGACCATCAGTTTCGGAGATGCGGTTTTGAGGGACAGTGCGACCTACGTGGTCAACATCGGCGGAGCAGTGGTGGACTTAACCGAAAGTAACCCGCCGGATAATCTGCGCTTTGTCTTTGCCACCGGTCCGGTACTGGATTCAGCTTCCGTGAGCGGTCGTTTGGTGAATGCTTACGACGGTGAACCGCTTGAAAGCGGGCTTTTTGCACTCTACGCCAACCTGGCGGATACTGCGGCACGAACGGAGAATCCATTTTACTTCGCCCGTAGCGACGAGAATGGCCTTTTCAATATATCCAACATCAAGCCTGGTACTTATCGGGGTATAGCCCTGGACAACAGCAACCAAAGCACCTATAAACTGGATGAGCGGGCGACTAAAGCCTATGGCTTCCCCGACACCCTGATCGTGATTCCCGACGGGGCGATCAGGCTACCCGACGTCCGGGTTTCGGAGGTGCCGCTCCCGTTGCGTTTGTTGACCAAAGACACCAGTAATCACGGCCAGATCGATCTGGTGTTCGATCGCCCGGCCAATCAAGTGTTCCTGCAGTCGGAAAACGACTACCTGCGGATAGATCAGGTTGACACCATGCGACTGTTTTATACCGAGAACCAGGGAGATTCGCTCTTCTTTAGCCTGGATAAAGAGGGTGAGAACCCGGTGGATACACTTGTTTTACAGCCCAGGACGGAAGCCCGCGCTACCTTTAGCGGCCGGCCACGGGTGACTAAGCTTCCGGCTAGTAGTGTCAACCCCTTACAACAACCCGCATTATTGATCAATCGTCCGATCGCAAAGATCAACGATAGCCTGCTGCGCTTGCGTAAGGATACCTTTCCGGACTTACTGAAAGTGTCTACGTCTGTAGATAGCCAAAAAATAAATCGACTCCTGATCGAAGGTAATTTCGGGGAAGACCAACGCTATCAGTTGGATATTCTGCCTGGTGCGATTGAAGATGTCTTTGGAAAAGTGAACGCCGATACGATCAAAGCTACTTTTCGGATCACACCGCTCAGTAGTCTGGGCACATTGAATCTACAGTTGCGCAATTTCGACGCAGCAAGAGCTTACTTACTCAAGTTGATAAAAGGCAATGAGAAAACACCGGTAGATACCTTGATTGTGCAGGGTAAAGAAAATTACGATCGTGTTCTTCCCGGCCTGGCTCCGGGGGGGTATAAACTGGAAATCGTTCGTGATGATAACCGGAACCAACGTTTTGACGGGGGGAATTATGACCTGGGGTTGCAACCCGAAACGGTCCGCACTTTCACCCTGGAAAATTTGCGGGCAGACTGGGAAGTTGAAGCGATCATTGATCTGAATCAGTTACCCGCACGGGCTCCGGCCGCAGACAAAGAAAGACCCGGACCAGGAAAGAAAGGAAGAGGGCGGCCTAAAAAGTAAAACTCCAGCCTAATTGAAGCGGTGCCCAGGCCTGTTGGCTATTGGTGAAGTCCTTGCGATAACGCATCTGAATAGAAAGGCGATCGGAAATACGACGGCCGAAAGCAACGATCATTCCGTAAGAAAATTCAGTAGTGGAGGCCATTGGAGCGACCTCCTTAAGAAGACCGGGACGTTGATATCTGTTGCGGTTGATTCCCGCAAAAGGACCGGCCTGGATAGACCATTTATCGACCAGCTTTACGCCATAGAGAACGGGAAAATTATAACTGGAAGTACGACGCAGGAAATCGTGGCCATCAACCTTGCCGATGTTGCGATCGTAGAAGAAATTGGCAGAAATAAAGGCCTTCTTACCATTCCAGAGTTGCTTCACCTTACTGGTCGTCCGCAAGCCATTGGCCTGGGGATCACGTCCACGATTTACCTTTGCTTTAGCGGATTGACAGCATAGGTCACTTGCACCAAGGGAGGCGAACAACAAAAAGATGGGAAGGACAAACTTCATAAATAGGTTTCAGTCGGAAAATGGGGAGGAACTCGTGTCACGCAAATACGTACACGTATGTAACGGGTTTAAAAGCCGAAAATTGCGGCCGCGAAGGTAAGCTGACGGTTAACGACAGACAAGAGAACTACTTGGTAAATATTGATATTCGTCTACTTTTAACTACATTTCCGTCCGACGTAGCCGATGAGATCAGAATAAACAAATCATTATCGATTCGGTTAACATTTCACAAACCATTTCACAATGGAGTGTCGCGCTGAATTTGAGCGAAACTCCTGAACTAAACCAAAGCAAATGAGCTTACAAGACAAATACCGCAGTGTCCTTAACCTGGGCGAAAAATTCAATGCCCGAGACGGCTACGTAGAAGAGGCTGACGGTAAACTGCGAATCGGAGGTACGGTGGAAACACTGCGCCAAAAAGACATGATGTGGGACGAGATCAAAAGAGTGGGCGGTGAAAACCCTTACGATATCGAAGCCGACATCAAAGTGTCCAATCACAGTTACTACGCCAAGCACACCGTAGAGAGTGGTGACAGCCTCAGTAAGATTGCCAAGGAATACCACGGTGACCCAATGGCTTACAAAGCCATTTTCGCTGCCAATACAGATACCCTGGAGGATCCTAACAAGATTTTCCCAGGCCAGGAACTGGTGATCCCCTTCCCGGAAGGCCGGAACCCCAATTCATAATCAGGCGAATTCCTGACTGGAATAATACGACGGGCCGTTTCCTTAAACTGGAAGCGGCCCATTGTATTTGAGCTGGCTTGCGCCCGACAAATCGACCTTCAAAAAGTATAAATCAGCTCATTACCTTTGCGGCAACCCAACCTAAGGGTGATTAAATGCGCTCTGTTAAACGTAGACTTCCAAATCAACCAGTATGAAAACTTTTCTATATACCTTTTTATTCATCTCCCTGGGTTCCCTTTCAGCTCAAGGTTTTTCCGGTGGTTTCAAAGCCGGCTTGAATTTCAGCACATTCAACGGCGAGACTGAAATGGACGCGGATGGCAATGAGCTCGAAACATTTAACAACACTACCGGCTTTCACGTAGCGGCCACGTTCGCCTACGCCTTTACCGACCTGTTCGGGGTGAAAGCGGATCTGATGTACAGCCAAAAGGGTGTTAGCAAGAAGTTCGAAGGCCCCTCCTACGTCTATATCTATACGGATCTGGAGGACGTTCGTAGTGTAGCCGATCTGCGCAGCGAACAAAGTATCGTAAACAGCTACATCGATATTCCCTTGATGGCTTATTATCGCATCGGAGCGGTTGAAATCGCGGGTGGTCCCAGCGTAGGCTTTCTGGTCAATAGTCGGGGAACCGGTTCGGGGCGTTACAGCAACACTGTTTTTGGCGATGAGATCGATATCGTACTGAATTACGAAACTGCTTATTTTTCTGACGGTGCCGCACGCGAGTCAATTCTGATACTGGATGACACCCCAATCGTTCCCGATGGCCCACGCCTGCCGGAAGTAGTGGGTGCCTACTACAACAACGATAGTGATGAGCCACTTTTCAATCGTTTCGATTTCGGCTTGGTAGGGGAGGTCAACTTTTTCCTGAACAACGGCCTCTTTGTAGGTGGGCGTTACAGCTTTGGCCTTACTGATGTGACCGATTCGGAAAACGATCTGGAGTTGCAACGTCTTGCGGGGTCCAATGCTAACGAGGAAAGAGTTTTTCGCGATGACAAGGATTATAACCGTAGCTTTCAGGTGAGTATCGGGTTCCGATTTTAGCAACACTGTCCTGAAACCGTAACGGGTTAAAATATTTTAGGCTTCAAAGTAGCAGTGCTGGAAAAGTAGCTGAATTTTTCCACTTCCTGATCGAACACGACTGGCCGAGTATTCGTTTTATGGCAAAATGCGGCTGAAATTCTGCCGTAACGATTTGAACAATCCAAAATAACTATGCGAAACAACTTGATTTTCAAGCTATTCACTCTACTCATGGTTGCCGGTATGGCTACCTCCTGTGTTAGCAAAAAAGTACACGAAGACCTGATGGGCCAACTTAAGAACGCCCAGATGGAAAACGAAGCGGCCGAAGCTGACGTAGCTCGACTTACCCGTCAGTTTTCCAGCTGCGAACAGGAAAAAGCCCGTCTGGAAGCTAACCTGAACGCTCGCCAAGAACAAGTAAACAGCCTGAACGACCAGGTTGCTGACCTGCGCAAGACCCGTGATCAGTCTCTTCAACAAGTAGGTGACCTTACCGTCCTGAACCGCGATGCCAACCAAAACGTAGGCAACACGCTACAACAGCTTCAGGGCAAAGACCGCTACATTCGCTACCTTCAGAACGCCAAATCCAAGGCGGATTCCATCAACCTGGCCCTGGCCGTGAATCTGAAAGGTGTCCTTAAAGACGGTATCGATGATGAGGATGTGGAAGTGAAGGTTGACAAAACTGTTGTTTTCATCAACCTGTCGGACAAAATGCTTTACCAGAGCGGTAGCTACCAGATTACGGAGCGGGCCGACGAAGTACTGGGCAAGATCGCCACCATCATCAAAAGCCGCCCCGGCCTTGAGGTCATGGTAGAAGGCTACACGGATAACGATCCCATCAGTTCTGCCTGTATCAAGGACAACTGGGACCTGAGTGTATTGCGCTCCACTTCCGTAGTGAAAGCCTTGCAAACACAGCACAATATCGACCCTAACCGCCTCATTGCTGCCGGCCGTGGTCAGTACAACGCATTGGCCAGTAACGCCACCGCCGAAGGCAAAGCTACCAACCGTCGTACCCGGATCATCATCATGCCTAAACTCAATGAGTTCTACGACCTGCTGAACCCAAGCAATGCCCCGAACTAGAAATATCTTCGCGTAAAAAATTTACTCCCTGAGTTAAATCAGGTCAGTAGATTTCTCGCCGTGATTTTGTAGTCAAAACGGCCCATCAATAACCTGGTGGGCCGTTTTGTATTTTAGCTTGTCCGGTATACACTGCTACTTTGAAGTCACAATGGTAGAGCATCGAAGGGAATTCGTCGATTAAAAGTGGCCCGGAATGCAAGCGGTTTGTTCATTAGTGTTTCTGACCAACTCCCCTAACTTCAATGAAGACACATTACCAACCTTTTTTTCTCGTATTTAGCCTCTTCTTCTCCTTGTCACTAGTCGCTCAACCCGGCGGTGGTTTTGGAGGTGGACAACCCAGCCTCAAAGGAAATATTAAAGGAATTGTCCTGGATGATAGTACCGGTGAACCGGTTGAATTCGCTACCGTCGTTTTGCTGGCGGGTAATGGACGTACGCAACTGGATGGACAAATTACCGATGAAAAGGGCGCTTTTAAGATGACCGGACTCAATGCCGGGAAATACGTGGTTAAGATCAACTTCCTGGGCTACGAAGACTTGCTGATCGAAGACCTGGAAACCACGCCTAAAAAGCCGGATATTGACTTGGGAGATATCCGTATTTCTACCGACGCCGTCACCCTGGAAACCGCTACGGTAACCGGCGAATCTGCTTTGATCGAAAACCGCATCGACAAGATCGTTTACAACGCTGACCAAGACGCTACAAACTCCGGTGGAGACGCCACGGACGTACTTCGTAAAGTGCCCCTGCTGAGTGTTGATCTGGACGGTAACGTGAGCCTGCGTGGCTCTCAAAATCTAAGGATTCTGGTTAACGGCCGCCCATCCACCATCTTTGCCAGTAGTGTAGCCGAGGCGCTGAAAAGCATTCCCTCCGACCAGATCAAGAGCGTGGAAGTGATCACCACGCCTTCAGCCCGTTATGACGGCGAAGGCTCCGGCGGAATCATCAACATCATCACTAAGAAGAAAGAAGCTCAGGGCTTTACGGGTACTGTGAATGGCAGTATCGGTAACCGCCAGAACAATGCGGGACTCAACCTGAATGCCCTGCTGGGGCGTTTCGGACTGAACGGAGGTGTCAATAGTTTCTGGAGCTGGCGACGGGACGGTTCCCTAGAATTCCTCAGGGAGGATTTGGATGGCAGTGGCACGGTCATTCGCACCATCGATCAGGGAGGTGTGAACGGCAACCGCGTAGTTGGGATCAACGGCAACATCGGTGCTTTCTACGATTTCAACGCTTACAATAGCATCAATTTCACGGGGCGTTATAACTCTTTCGGTAGCTATAATGATAGCGACATCGACGGTCAGCTACGTGACCTAATCAGCGAAACAACCCTCGATTTTGGCCGAACCAGCACTACTGATGCCCTACGTTCCGGTTTCGACTTTACGACCGATTACAAAAAGACCTGGGCGGATAAAAAAGACAAGGAATTGATCTTCGCGTTTCAGCTGAGTGGCAACGATAGCGATTCCGAAAACCTGCTGGATCAAAACGGCAGTATCCCCATTTACCAACGCGATATCAATAACATTAACGATGGCTTGAACCTGGAGTACACTTTTCAGGTCGATTACGTCCATCCCTTTAGCGAAAAGGTGAAGATGGAAACCGGAGTGAAATCCGTACTTCGCCGCATTGAAAGTGATTATACGACTGAAGTCAAAGACAGCGACGGTGCTCCCTTCGTGGTAGCTCCGGAATTGACCGATCTGTTTAATTACGACCAGGATGTTTACGCCGGCTTTCTGAGTTTTAACGTGAATTTGGGCGAGAAATGGGGACTGGTAGCCGGCACTCGTTACGAGATCACGGAGATCGGTGGAGACTTCCGCAGCGAGAACCCGGGTTTTGAGAACAGTTACCAAAACTTGCTGCCCAGTATTATCCTGAACCGGAAACTGAATATGTTCAGTGGCCTCAAGGCCAGTTATACCAAACGGATTCAGCGGCCGAGTCTTTTCTACATAAATCCGTTTACGGCCATTGCTGATCCTAACAATTTGCAGATCGGTAATCCTGAACTGGAACCGGAGATCGTGGAACAATATGAATTAGCCTATAACAACTACATCAAGGGTGTGGTCATCAATGCCTCGGTCTATTACCGCCAGACCAGTGATCTGATTGAAAGTTTCCTGGACGTGGAGGATAATGGCATCGCCAGCCAAACGACTTTCCTCAACATCGGAAGTGCCGATAACTACGGCTTTAATTTCTTTACTCAGGCGACCTTGTTCAAAATCCTGACGCTGCGCGGTAACCTCAACCTGAATATTTACGACGGTACTGGTGTGGTTAACGGTGAACAATTAAACAGGACAGCTAACGTCTGGAACGGTTTCGGTAGTGGCTCCCTCAAGATGACGGAGAAACTACGGATCGACCTCTTTGGATTTTTCCGGGGGCAGAACCAAACGTTACAGGGAACTACGCCGAGCTTCGGTATTATGAGTGTGGGCTTGAATTACGATTTGAGCAAACGCACGACCTTCGGTATCCGCGCCGTAGAGCCTTTCAATGAAACCAAGCGCTTCCCCAGCGACCTGGAAGGATCGAATTTCCGCCAGAGTTCGGTTTTCAATATTCCTTTCCGGAGCATCGGTATCAGCTTTAGCCACAAATTTGGTCAGATTGATTTTAAGGCTCAGCGCAGAAACAGCCGGGTGAAAAATGACGACCAGAAAGAAAATGAGGGCGGCGGACAGTTTTAGCCAGGAGTAAGTTAGTCAAGAGTATTATAGTCGAAAGTCGAAAGTCGAAAGTACCGAGAGTCGGGAGTCGGGAGTTCATACTGAACCACTCTGGACCTCCTCAAAATAACGGACAGTAGGCTGATCAGGCAGCGCGTTTAGAATTTAGTTTCATTAATCGCAGCTGTAGCGGAGCGACATTTCCAATCGTTGTGTGAATACGCCGCGTGT
>PDLQ01000055.1 GCA_002591745.1 Lewinellaceae bacterium SD302 | reverse complement strand
CCGGTGAGGTTGAGTTGATAACCCTGTGGCCCGACAAATTGAGCAGTGAGGTCTCCGCAGTCGAACGGATCGCAGGACCAGTAGGAAATACAGCAGATGCGCCAGATGCCGAATTGATCACGGTAACGGATACTGATGTTGCGCTGCTGGCAGATCGGTCCGATGGGGACGAAAATGCTAGCAGTATTTCCGGGGATGATCTGCCCGGTATCGTCGTCTTGCCACTGGATATCGGTGGCCCCGTTGGCTCCGGTGAGGTTGAGTTGATAACCCTGTGGCCCGACAAATTGAGCGGTGAGGTCTCCGCAGTTAAAGGGATCGCACAAGTATACTGTACGATAGATCGTTCGCCAACAACCGGTAAATGTGTCAAAATAGCGGCAGTAAAAGGTCTTGAACCCACAAACATCCGGTAAGGGAACTTGTATGTCATTGCCACTTCCTAATGGAACGAATAAGTTGTTGTCGTCAATGCAGTACCAACTATTCTGAGTAAGTCCACCATCGGGTAGTGTTAGCGTATATATCGCACTGCTACTTTGATAGTCCACCTCTATAAACGGTTCTACGAAAAAGTCATTAAAACAGAAATCTCGACAACAGTAGTTTAGGCAGTCATTCGCGTCATAGGTGGGATAACAGATATTATAAGTACCACCCGCAACATCATTTGTATTGAGAATTAAACTGATTCCCGCAGGATCTAAGAGTGGGATTCCGCTTTCACTGGCCGGCACGCCATCTATATACCACTCATTACCGATTGCGTAGTCACCCCCGGCTGTGATATTAAATACGCCATTTTCGTCGTAGTAATAATCACTGTTATCACAATTTTGGAAAAAAACGGGATCATCGCATTCGGAAGGACAAGAAATGTTTAGGAAGAATTGACCCTCGGTACCGTTGAAGCCATCTACTATAAATTCAATATTACCTGGTCCGGCGATAAAGGATACCATTTCGGGCTGGCCAGCACCAAATTGGGCTGAATAGGTAATACACTGTTCTTCCAAAACACAGCCGCCGAAGGGATCGGTACCCTGGAGAACGAAAATCTCAAAATCATCATTGTTACTGAATGGGGTGACCGTTATGGTATATTCACCGAATACCGGTAAAAATAAGCCGTAAAGTGCTTCGGGACCGGTACAGCCCGCTCCGCCAGTAGAAGCTGAAGTACCTTCTATGCCGCAGTAGTTGCTACTTTGATTGACGTTGTCGCCCCCATTGATGCTACTAAAGTTATCACCGATAACCGTAGAGCCACATTCGAGTATACCGGATTCATAACTGGAACAATAAAAGGCATCACAGTTATAAGTAAGATCGTAAGTGCCTTCTTGACCTGCAAATTTACCGTCGATGACTATGTAATAAATCCCGGCATCTAGGAAAGGAATGTAAATGTTTTCATAATTCCAAAAGTTGCCGGGGGTGTTGTTGCTGTAGTCGAGGCATCCGGTAGTACTGATGTCGCCGTTTAGATTAAAAATTTCCTCACTACAGTTTTGTGCCAGAAATATATCGTGATCGACGGTAGAGAAGAGTGTGGCACTAAATGGGCCGCCAGGGTGGTTGATGCGATATACATCGTCGCGGGCCGCATAATTAGCCGGGGCCAGATTGGCTCCGCAATCGTAGTTATCTATATTTAGATCATTAAAGCTATTGGCGGTATTGCCAGTGACCGTTTGAGTGCAGAGTATATCTGCTATATCGCCGCAGGAAGTTTCTTCATTGCAGTTTTGATATTCGGTTGGTGCAAAGCCGGCTTGATAAGCATAGCAAGAGTTATCGAACACAATTTCAGTCGTGCCAACTAAGCATACCTGATTGACAAAAGGGTCACATAATACTTGAACATCATTGTTCTGCCGATTAAAACAGAAATTATCTAAAATTATATCATTTTGTGCACCTGAACCACTTGTCCAAAAATTAAATCGATCGAGGGTCAGGCAGCAGGCGTTGGCTTCGCCTGAAGAAAGTGGAAAGTGGAAACCGTAAGCGGCCTCGCCATTGGCATTGTAAATGAAGAGATGTACGGCATCATCAAACAAACTGACAACTTGAGAAACGCGAAATTCTTGATTCTGGGGATAAGTGAATTCATGGGCAACTTGGGTGTTTCCCTGACCATAGAGAACTTGACCGTTACCATTGCCCAGAAATCTTACGCGGTAAGCCCAAAGAGAGCCGGATAAATTGTTGGGGTCGAATTCGTTGATGAGTCCGTAAGTAGTGGAGGCCCCGCTAGGAATATAGTAGTCCCACTCATATCTATTATATAGATTGTAATCATTTAGATCAAGCAGAACATCTCCAAAATTATCGGACCCCAACTGCCTCAAGGTAAGTGCCTGGCTTTGTGTTTGAGGGGAAAAAGCCACGCTTGCTAGTGCAGGGTTAGCATTAGGAGATGGAAAATTTTCCCAGTGTTCATCATCGTAACTGACGACGGATTGAGCACTTACATCGATAAAGCTTTCACAGTAGTAACTACTTAAGGTGAGGAAGGGTATAGAGACATCGTCTTCACAGGCACAACTCTCTGCGGTAGAGCAACCGTCTTGGCTCGTTTTATTGATGACCAAAATGTCATCTAACTGGTCATCAGATCCTGATTTCGAGCCTATGCAGAAGTAATTGCCATCTTCGTTACGATCCAGTAGATTGAAATCTCCGCCAAAATTATCTCTGGTGAAAATTGTGTTGGGAGATTCTCCTCCCGGGATGCCGTAGTCGTAGGTGTAGATACGATGCTCAAAAACTGGTGGTACAATAGGTGCTCCAATTTCGATGTATTGAAGGATTGAAAATGAGTGGTCATTACAATTGCTGGCCATAATTGACCTTGGATAATTATAATTGTCGCCAAAGGTTAAATCAATATATCCTTCAATTGTGTGCGGATTTAGCGTAAAGTCATCCATATCCACTTCCGCGATCCAGTAGCGGTCCAGTTCGCCGTCTTCCCCAATGGCGGTGTTGTTTGGTCCGGTTGTTCCATTGGTGGCGGTGCAGAGCGTTTGGCCTAAAATGCCCAGCTTGTTGGTTCCTTCAATCAAACAGGCGTCGATGTACCGGTCGTTGGTATCACCCCCGATGTTGACGCTACCCAGGAATGTTAATTGGTTATTTCTTCTAGTGACGCTGACATCCTGAGCCGGAAATTCTGAGCAACTCTGGCCGTTCGCAATCGTGGCCTCGTGGATAACGAAAAATTCATTGTAGGAATCGCTCAGGATGTTAAGCACGTGGCGTCCTAGATTTATATTCGTCAAGGTGTTGGCAACCGGATTCAGTACGCTGGTGTACCGGGTTAGGTAGCCTAAATCAGAATCAGCCTGTTGTAGTCGGTAAGTTCCACCAACGACTAATTCTCCGTTGAGACCTTCCGCCAAGGTCGTTGCTTGCTCTGAGCCGTTCACTAAGAAGGTTTGTTCCAAATCAATTTGGCTGCCGGTAGTCAGATTTAAACGAACAATTATTCCGGTAGCCAGACCATTGTTATTGTAGAAATGATCATACGCTATATCTCCGGTCAAGTAGAGGTCGCCATTAGAGTGTAGGAGCACGTCCGTAAAGCGGTCATCATCACCGAATCCATAGAGGTATTCCCAAATCTTATTGCCATTGGCATCGATCCGCATGGCGAAGGCATCTCGCTCAAAGTTGGAAAAACGATGACTACCTACTACGATTAGCCCTCCGTCCGGTAGCGTAAGCGTTTCTATGGGAGTGAACCCACCAATTGTCTGGCTCGTAGTAATAACTTGGTCATCGCTCCAGAGCAGGTCAAGATTGTCTGGCTGCTGGGCGACCAGGGAATAAAGGCCCGTACCTAGTAAAACAAGTAGTAGAATGCATCGCATGGGTAGGTGGTTTTCGTGTGTTCGCATGAAGAAAAACCACTTCTACAAGTTGAACAATACGCTATTGAGCGTATATTTCAGGTGGTTGTGGCCTATCTGTTATCACTGAATTCATCAATCATCGACTACTTTTTTCGCCATAAGAAATGGAACTGCCTGGCATCAAACTGCGGTCATTGATTGATGGCCGCTAAATTATTTGGTCGTGAAATAACTTTAGTTACAAACGAAGACTTGCGCCATCATCCAATAGAAAAACGGCAGCACCTCTTCCGAAGCACTACCGTTTCTGTATAGTGATGAAACAATGTTAGCGTGATCTAATGATAGAATGTTATTAACATGCTTTGATCATTCAATCATAACTCATCAGATCACTAAAATCAGCGAACGACTAGTCTCATCATCCGGCTATTTTGTCCGTCGACCAGACGCACCAGGTACACAGCCGCCGGCAATCGATCCAATTCGAAGCGCTGACCGGGGACTGGATTCATCCAGGTCTTCAGCAGACTGCCATCGTTGCGGTAGAGTTCTACGCGCTCGGGTTGGACGTTATCATTGCTACCTTGAAGCCAAAATACCTGACCAGCCGGGTTCGGATAGATCTCCCACGCCCGGAAGGCACTCACCTCGTTCGTCGAAGTTGTACCGCCCACTTCCACCTGCCAGTTTTCGTAGGTGGGGAAGAGTTCCATCGTCAGGTCCTCGAAGTAGGGCACCGTCGGGTTTTCACCAAAGCTCAGAGTTACGGTTTCACCACTTTGGGCCAGTACCTCAAACTCGATGCGGAAGAGTACCGTACTGTCGTCCAGCGTTCTGGCTGCATCGGTGGCGAACCAGACCCAGGGGAGCAGGCCGTTATCGGTGCGCTGGAAACTGAAGTTCGTCGTGTTCAGCCCCAGTTCCGTGTTCAGGTCCGTCAGGCTCAGGAAAGCGAGCTGACTGCTGTCCCATTCGATGCTTACCTGAGCGGCAATCATTTCCTGGAAAGCCAGGGTCGTGACGTCCACCACGTAGGTCTGTCCCGTATTCGGTATGGCCTCACTCTGGAAAGCGAAGGTCAGGTCGTCGTTACCAACGAACTCCGGGTTTTCGGGATTCAGGTTCTGCGGGTCGTTACTGTTGTTGACGTCACCCATCTTCATTCCGATAAAGTCCTGGATCACAACGCCTCCCTCAATACCATTGAATTCGGCTGATTCGGGGAACGGACTGGAAGTCGGCTCATCGGGGTCAACGAAGACGTGCTCGGCGACCACGAAGCGCCAGCTGTCTACGTCGGCGAATTCCGCAACGTCACCCAGGATGAGTTGACGAATCCGACTGACGTCGCCGGAGTTCACGAAATTCGGAGGACGTACGTCGGCGGCGATCCGCTTGTAGGGACCGTCCAGTGGCGTATCATCCAGGATATGACTGGCAATTCGCGTCAGGTCACCAGCGTTCACCCCGTTGAGGTAGTTGATATCCTTGATCGGCTCCACACGGTAATCACGGCCAGCTTCCAGACCGGTAAAGGCGTAGGAACCACTACCATCTGTGACTGTCACGTCTTCGAAAATGCCGTCTTTGAACAGGAAGACATTGGTGAGGCCGACCCCGTCGCCCAGTTCCGTCCGGATGGTACCGCGAATGTCGGAGATGGCACAGAGGTTGACGTTGCCGGCCAGCAAGACCGGTACGATCTCGTCGCCGTTACCTTCCTCGGCGTAAACCGGGGTAGGGGAGCCACTGAACACGATCGGAACGGTACCTGGCTCCACGTCGTTGAGTTGTACGCGCACCGTCATGAAGACGAAATCATCCGGCAGGTCCTCGCCCTGGTTATCGGCCCAGATCACCGTAGCGCTGCCTGGTCCGCCGACAAAGCCGGTTGGAGCAGCTAGTTGTGGCGGCAGTCCGCTGAAGTCGAGTCCGACGATCGACCCCAGACTCAGGTCGGCCATTTCGATACTGAACTGGAAATTCAGGATGTCCTCGAAGTTGAGTACGTATACCGGGATTTCCACGATCTCCCCGGCGGCGGCGCAGATGTCGTCGTCCAGGTCGAAGATCAGGTCTTCGTCGTAGTTCGGCGTTACCACGTTGATACAGGTCTGCTGACTGCCACAATCATTGGTAGCCGTCAGACAAACCACAGTTGGGCCTTCAGGAAGCACCACGGGGGCCGGGTTAACGGCCGTACTGTTACTCACGGCACCGAAGCTCCAGAGGTAATCGTTGTCGTTCAAATCAGGTGTGGTATTCACCACGCTGAGTACGTTCTCCGTTAGGGTCGGGATGAACGAAGGCTGTGGCAACTCACATTCCAGACAGTACTCGAAAACAATGCAACAGAGCCGGTAGGTACCCTCGGCGTCGCGGTAACGAACACTGATGAAGCGGTCACGGCACTCCCCGTCAAATTCCAGGAACAGTGAGAGTACGTCGTCGCCCGGGTCAAGAATTTCACCGGTGATGTCGTCGCGCCAAACCACTTCGGTAACCGCAGCGCCCGGCTCGAAGAAGAGCTCGTAACCCGAGGCTCCGCCCAACAGGGTCACGGTCAGGTTGTCACAATCGTAGGGGTCACAGTAGTAGAAGCTCAGGCAGCAGATGCGGTACACTCCGTCGGCGTCGCGGAAGCTAACGCTGATGTTGCGTATCCGGCACTCGCCGTCGAACGGAATGACCAGCACTGCGGTGATACTCGGGAAGACTTCGCCCGTATCGTCGTCGCGCCACTGTATTTCCGTAGCTCCGGTGGCGTTGGCCAATTCGAAGGTCCAGGTCGTGTTATCAGGATCGAAGCTTTCGGTTACGTCACCACAATCGAAAGGATCACAGAAGGAAAATTGGGCACAGCAGATCCGCCAGACACCGTCGGCATCTCGGTAGCGGACGCTGATGTTGCGCACGTTACAGCTGCCGTCCCATGGCACGCTCACGTTCAGCACGTCCAGACCCAGCAACATGCCGGTATCGTCGTCGCGCCAGGTAATATCAGTTACTGGCCCTCCGGGACTAAAGGTGAAGTTGAAATTCTCATTATCTGCGTCGAAAGTATAGCCAAGGCTATTACAATCGTAGGGATTACAGAAGTAGAAGCTCAGACAACAGATGCGGTAAACACCATTCTGGTCCCGGAAACGTACACTGATCAGTCGCGTGCGACACTCTCCGTCGAACTCGAGCTCGATCATTGCTACATTGTTAGCCAAAACCTCACCCGTCTCATCGTCGATCCAGACAATTTCGGTTACCCCGGGGTTATCGCCCAAGGTCAGGGTATAAGTACTCGTGGCCGCGTTGTAGCTTTCGGTAATATCTCCACATTCAAAAGGATCGCAGAAGTAGAAGGTGCAGCAACATATCCGGTAAACGCCGTTGGCATCGCGGTAGCGCACGCTCACGTTTCTCACGCCACATTCCCCGTCGAAGACCAGGCTGGCGGTCAGTACGTCGGTGGCCAGGATTTCCCCGGTATCGTCGTTGCGCCATACGATTTCCGTGGCCGGTCCACCCGGATTGAAGGTGAAGTCAAAGCTGTTCGTCGCGCTGTTGTACAGGAAGCTCAGGTCGTCACAACTGTAGGGGTCGCAGAAGTAGAAACTCAGGCAACAGATGCGCAGGGTCCCATCGGCATCCCGGAAATAGACCGAGATACTGCGGTCCCGACATTCGCCGTCGAAGGGGACTAACAAAGTAGCAGTGTTGGTAGCGAGTACCTCACCGGTTTCGTCGTCGATCCAGGTGATCTCGGTCACCCCCGGATTATTCAGGAACTCAAAGCTCCAGGTCTGGTTGAGGGGATCGAAGCTTTCGGCGATGTCACCACAGTCGTAGGGGTCACAATCGAAGAAACTCAGACAACAAACGTGTAATACGCCTTCGGCATCGCGGAAGCGAACGGTGATCTGACGTACGCCACAGTCATCTCCCAGCGGAATATCCACGCTGAGCGTATTCGTGCCGATGATAACTCCGCCGTTTGTGTCGTCGTACCAGATAATGTCGGTCAGCCCGAAACCACCTCCAAGGGCCAGCGTCCAGACGTCGGTCTCATTGTTGTAGCTGCTACTGATGTCATCACAATCAAAAGGATTACAGAAGTAGAAGTTGAGACAGCAGATGCGTAATACGCCATCGGCATCGCGGAAACGAACGGTGATCTGGCGGTTGCCACAGCTGCCGGCGAGCGGAATCTGTACATTGTCCGTATTCGTGGCAATTACAACACCTCCATTGGTATCGTCAATCCAGACGATGTCGGTTGCGTCGGGGTTGTTGAGTAGAGTGAGTGACCAGATGTCATTCTCAAAGAAGGCCCAAACGTCTCCACAATCATAAGGGTTGCAGAAGTCAAATTGTACACAGCAGATTCGGTAAACACCCTCGGCGTCGCGGTAACGGATGCTGATGTACCGGGTGCGGCATTCGCCATCAAATGGTAAAACGATCGCGATGGTATTCGGGTCGTCGGCTAATACTTCACCGGTTTCGTCATCAACCCATTCTACTTCTGAGAAGAATGGAGGGGCATTCCAAAGAAGACCGTATGCATTTTGATCGGCATTGTAGCTGACGTCAATATCTCCACACTCGTATGGGTCACACTGGTAGTAGGAAGGACAGCAAATACGTGCTACACCCTCCTCATCTACGTAAGTCACGGTAATCTGACGAACGATACACTCTCCGTCGAAGGGCAGGCTGGCGGTTAAAGTACCGGTGGCGAAAACCTCTCCGGTGATGTCGTTGCGCCAGACAATGTCGGTTACGGTTCCGTTGGCTTCCAGGGTGAACTGGAACTCTTCGGCGTCAGCATCGTAGGTGATGTCCACGTCGCCACAATCGGTCGGATCGCAGTGGTAGTAAGTCGGGCAACAGATGCGGAACACGCCTTCCTCGTCGATGTAAGTCACGGTGATCTGACGCACGAAGCACTCTCCGTCGAAGGGCAGGCTGGCGGTCAGGGTACCGGTAGCAAAAACTTCTCCGGTGATGTCGTTGCGCCAGACAATATCGGTTACGGTTCCGTTGGCTTCCAGGGTGAACTGGAACTCTTCGGCGTCAGCATCGTAGGTGATGTCCACGTCGCCACAATCAGTAGGATCGCAGTGGTAGTAAGTCGGGCAACAGATGCGGAACACGCCTTCCTCGTCGATGTAAGTCACGGTGATCTGACGCACGAAGCACTCTCCGTCGAAGGGCAGGCTGGCGGTCAGGGTGCCGGTGGCGAAAACTTCTCCGGTGATGTCGTTGCGCCAGACAATGTC
>PDLQ01000054.1 GCA_002591745.1 Lewinellaceae bacterium SD302 | reverse complement strand
GACTGAAACTCTGGTGGTATATGAAGCATAATTTAGGGGGTCGAATACCTAAATTTACTTCACATCAGAGTTTCTTTAAATTGTAATAAGCCTTAGTAAACCGCTAAAGTCAAGCTTAAAGCAGCAACGGGCAACTGAAAGCTTACGGTCGTCCCTTCTATGGACTGAATGTCTGCGGACCCGCCGATGCTCTCCATCCGATCCCGCATATTTTTGAGGCCGTACCCGAAGATTTTTTCGCTCAGATCAGGGATTCCAACGCCATTGTCCGTTACGGAAATCAATAGCCCTTCTTGAGCATCCCAATCGATACGGTAGGCCACAAAATCAGCTTCGGCGTGCTTGATGATGTTGTGGGTGGCTTCCTTGACGCATAGCCACAGGTTCTTACGGATGGTTCCGGGCAACAGCAAATCCGGCAGCTTTTCGCTCACCCTCCAGCCGTGTTCCAGCTCGTGGTCTTCCAACAGCCCACCGATGCTGTGGCGCAGGTAGGCCACAAAATTATCCAGCTGTTCATTATCTCGCTGCAGGGCCCAGACGATAAAGCGCATATTTTTGATGATCTCCGAAGAGTAATGGTCGATACGTTTGAGTTCTTCGCCTACTTTCAAATTGGGGTTCTTTGATTTTACTTTACGGAGCAATAGACGAATGGTCGTGAGTCCGCCACCGAGTTCGTCGTGCATGTCCTTGGCGAGGCGGTCACGCTCGGCTTGCAGAGTTTCTTCTTTTTCGATGTAGGCATTTTGCTCGCTTATCTGTAGTTCCTTTACGTAGAGTCGGTGGCGGTAATAGGCCCTGATTCTCCAGGTGAACAAGGCCAGTACCAGTAAAGCAGCCATCGCAATAAACCAAGGTTCTTGCCAGAATGGTGGTTCAACCACAATTTGCAAGCGGCGCGGTTCCTTAGACCAGATACCATCAGCGTTACTCGCCAGCAGTTCCAGGGTGTATTCCCCGGGGGCCAGAGGTCCTAGAGTCCGTTCGAAAACGGACGTAGCTGGGCCGTAGGCTATAGTGGTATCTCCGTTCACGACCAACCGGCTACGAAAACGGCACCGCTTCGGGTCACTGTATTCCAGGGCGGAATAATTTAACCGGACGGTACTTTCGTCGTAGGGCAGCCGCAGTTTTTCAACGTAACGGGGGTTGGTTATCTCGCCCGCGGAATAAGCGGCCAATTTTTCCGGATTATTATCTACTTCCAGTAAAGTAATAGTTGGCCGGGGGAGACCAATACGTGATGCAACCTGATTAGGGTTCACGATATTAATACCATTGGCACCACCAAAATAGAGATGTCCTCTACAGTCGGCAAATGAAGAGAACCAGATGAACTCCAGGCCTTGCAGTCCATCAGAATAAGTATAATCAGTCAACTCTTTTCGTTCAGGTTGGTACCTGAACAAACCATTGGTAGAACTTAGCCATAGTCCGCCACCAGCGATCGGGCTTTCAAGTTCCAGAGACATCAGATTATCCCGATCCAATCCGTTATGTGGTAGTAACTCAAAGCGACCGTCCGCCAACTCCCTGATCTCATGAAGAGGCTCCCCCAGCATCACTACCCAATAGTGATTACGAATGGAATCAAAACGAATGGCCAAAGGCATGGCGGGAACGACAATGGTCGTATCTAGAGTGGGTAAATCTCCGTCAGCACCAATTTGGTACAAGCTGATTATTTTGCTGCGAGCGCTCCCAACCACTAACTGTGGGCCGTTCAGGCAAAATTGCGAATGAGTTCGGCGGCCATCCGGCAACCAGCGGCTATGCTTCAGATCACCACTGACCAAAAATTGTTCGGTCTCGTTGGTTCCAAACAATAGTTGCCCATCCGGAAGTTCTACCATATTCACATAGCCGGGTGGAGAACTCAGAGGCCCTGGCAGGATGTCGATTTTCTGGAACATCTTCGCCCCTGGCATCTTGACAAACAGCCACTCCAACGTACCAGCCCATACGCGCCCCATTCGGTCTTCGCGTATAAACATGGTTTGCTCTACCCCCGTCCCGCTGATTTTACCCAGTGAAAAATATTGCTCTTTCCCTTCTTCTCGCAGAATAACACCTTTGCTGACCAATAGCCAGGTGCGATCGCAACTCGGCGGCCGGTATATGGCTTTAAAATTTTCACGCCCCAAGGTGTCGGATACGTAAAGTTGTCGGAATTTCATTTTACGCAGATCTGTATAGAACACTCCGTTACGGTCGGTACTAACGAATAGCTGCTGCCCTCCGATCATTGTCAGCCCCTTCACTTTAGGTTCGAAATCAAGTATCTGCCCGTTTTGGTAATTATATAGTTTCCCCAGATAACGATTTTCTATTATGTCAAAAAGGTGGATTCCCTGGTCGAAAGTAGCGACCACCAGCTGGCGGCTATCTGAGGCAAAAGCCAAATGTATGGCCGCCAGTGGCTTGTTCGAGCGCGGGTCTGCGGGAAAATCATAATTCCACTTATGTGCGCCCATATCATAGCGCCGTACACCTTTGCTGGTAGCCACCCAAAGCAGACGGGGATTATCATTATCCACCAATACGTTATCAAGCGTAGCGCCATCTTCAGTGGTGATCAGTAAATTGTCTACTCCATCCCAGCGGTTGTTTCGAATACGGTAATAGTGCAGGAAGTTTTTAGCCCGGCGAAGAGAAAGGAAATCGAAATCGCCTCCACCTAACTCGATGAGTCTACTCTTCTCCGAAAAGTATTTAGGGATAATCATTTCATGACGGACGGGGTCTTTAAGCGCCAGGCGAATCAATCCCTTATCAGTTACTACCCAAAGGCTGTCTCCGGAGGCATTGGGCTGGCTCCATCGCCAATAGCCTAAGCGGGTTTTCCCTGCCTCGTCTATTGCTGGCGGATAAAGACCGAAGGTGTGGCATTCCCGATCATATTCCACCAAACCCTGCCCGTTACAAAACCATAGATTACCCGTCCTTTTGTCGATGTGCATATCTCCGTTGGGCACTCGGGCGTCGAAGTAACCGCTACTATCCAGTTGACCGGGCCTGAAGATTCCGTTTCGTTGGCCGTCATAAAAATTCAGCCCGTTTAGTGAGCCAATAACTAGCAATCCATCTTGACTGATAATGCTCTCATTGTACTGACCAGAACTGAGGCCCTCGTTTACGGACAAGTGGTTAAAAGTATGGACCAGGCGTTGGCTACGGAGTACTGATGACGGACAAATACACCATAAATAAAACCAGCAAAATGTGGCCAAATACCGCAATAGGTTAGTTCTTTTGAGCGGCCAGACTTTCCGCGTATTTAAAAAAGCGTAGTGGGGGAAAATAAAAGAATGCTTGCGCCAAGCGTGCGAGATGAGTCTCCCTTTCAGGGCGAAATTCACCTTCCCATTTTTTGCCTGTCATACTCTCAATTTGAAAACGCATGTCTACCTCCGGCTCTATTTCTTCGCTTCCTCTAATTCCTTCTTCTAGTTGCATCACTTTGGCTAGCAATCGACTCAATTTCTTCAAGAAATCAGGCTTTGGACTAGGAACATTTTGGCCGTGATAGCTAATCGGGTCCTTTGCGTAAAACAACTGATCTAAAACCGTTTTCAGCCGACCAAAATCTCGATGAAAAGCGATGAAAAGTAATCCGGCTACTTTCGCTTCCTGAGGTTCGGTACCCACCTCCGGCATATGTAAATAATTCATCCCCCGACGAACGATAGTTGGTGACTTGTTTTCCAAGAGACGTGGGTTCGCAGCTCGTATATGAGCAAAATGGGGGCAATAAGCGGGAGTTCCGTTTTTGGCAATATCGAACCCCCAATCGTTATCGTGATCTTTCGGCCCGGAATAAGCCTTTATATTTACACCCTTGAATTGTTCTGTTCGAGGTCGTCCGTTTGAATAACGCCCCATGTAGACGGAACGCAACTCTTCACGTAAATAATCACGCTCTTTATCAAGTGATCGCCCCGGCTCTCTTCCGTACCATTCTTCCAGTATTTCATCTATAGTTGAATCAATATTATCAGCAAATACTTTAGGGTTGATCTGAATTTGCACCAAAGACATTGTACTTCCGTAAACACAGTTATTATCAGTTGAGAAAAACGGATCAATTCGCTTAACTAATTCATAAGCTTCTGCATCACGGGGATTGGAAATCCCATCATAATAGCCAAGCGGCCCTCTGAAATCATCTTTGTTATGTGCATCATAATGACGGCGGCAATAAACATTGTGTGCAATTGTTACGGCGTCATCACTGATATTATTAATTTTTTCCTTGAACTCTTCAATTACGTTTGGGCATTTCGCAGCAATCATGATCACTCCATCGGCATCACGAATTTTTCTCTCTTTTTTCTTTGTGTATAATATTTGATTAAATAGCTTTTTAATTTTTCCTTGTTGCGACGGTTTCGGAAGGTAAGTAAACATATCCTCATAGTGTCGTAGAAACTTCAGGTTAGACAGGCCTCGCTTTGAAATGCCACAAGTGATAAGAGGAAGGTTATCCATATTTTCACTTTCACGCGCCGATGCTTGCTGATTTTGATCTTCAATTCCGGTCAAATACTTCCGAAGTTTTCCCAACCATACATAACGACTATGCAGATGGACTAGTAAGGATTCGTCAACTTCATGTTTTACAAAGTTAAAAAACAAGTAAACTGCGTACGGCCGCCCGTGACTTTTAGCAATGCCCGCAGGGAAATCGATTTGATTTGGACACCAGCGAACTTTCATTTGAAATAATTTATTCGATATTATTTACCCCAGTTTTTCCGCGATTTTGCGTCCTACTAACGCGACTTCCGTGATCTCTCTATCGGGTGGAATATCATCTGCAAAAGGAGAACAAGCGACAATTAAATATTCACCCGGTTCGTCGTAGGTTTCTTCGTCTTCAGACAAAGCTACTTGTCCCCAACCATACAACCAGTCTCCTTGCAAATTTTTCACCCTTGCTATACAAGACTGAAAACCGATGCAATTCCCAGCTTTTTTTTGATAATGCCTGAAAACAGTCATCAATTCATTTATAAAAAATTGCCCCGCGTAGAAGGCATCCTCATTTCCAAAAGGCTCCTTATTCATCGGGTCATTGAACGCAGCCTTAAGTCCATTATCGATTTCATCACGATTTAAAGCTGTGTTTACGTCTCCGTAAACCCAGATCTCCACATAAACCTCTTCACCACTTACCGGGAGTTTTACGATTGACATTGCCTGTATTTTTAGTTAAGTAACACCTTGTTCACCAGCAAGATACCCTAAGGAATACGTATTTCAAAATAACTAAAGTTACCCGATTACAACAAGTGATTGTTCTTGGCTAACAAAGTAGCAAGGTAATTTAGAAACGCGAACAGTATTTACCCGTGACGGTCAGCGAGCCGGCCTGAACTGGTAGCTTCGATAGCATTGCACAATACTACGTGAGCGTATTTGTCGGCGAGGTTGATGTACCGGCCCAGAACGGTGGAGTCTTTGTTGGTTAGCATCCGGGTCTCCGGAAATCGGGCATAGTTATTGTGGCAAGTATTGACGATCATCGTCGGGAGCGTGATCGAAGAGATGCTTTCATCAGCATTGCTACTTTGCTAGTCTAAAACAGCTAATCTTATGGAGCATTCCTCAGAGTTGACAGCAAAAAACAGCAGGATTCAGCAAAGTAGAGGGGGTGAGTAATCACCTGCCGCAAAATAAAGGCTTGTAACGGAATGACTTTTGGCATCATAAAGAGAGGTAAGAACGACAGCTTTTCACGTACACACCTCTAATTCATTTTGTTATGCGTCTACTACTATATGGTATTATAAGCCTGTTGTTCCTTAGCGGAATACGAGCTCAAGGGAGTGATGGTCCCGTTCAATTCATCGATCAGACCATTTACCCCAGTGCGCCACCGGGTTCCCAGGGTAACATCCAGGTGATGAAGGTCATTCCGACCTCCGACGGTGGCTCCCTGATCATGGGCAGCCACCTTAATCAGTTTCAGAACCGCGAGGCCTACGCCTGGAAAGTCGACAGTCTGGCCAATTTTCAATGGTTCGTCGAACAGGGTGGTGAAAACGCAGAAGGAGAAGACCGCTTCACCTCCGCCGTGGAACTGAATGGGGAATATTTCCTGACCTTCCAGGGCGATTTCAATAATACCGACGGCCGCCACGCCGCAGTATTCCACTATAATGAAAGTGGATTCCTGACGAATGCCTACGCCTACCCCGATCTGAATGGCAACCCCGTTCAGTTGAATGCCATTGCCGTTGGCGCCAATAACCAGCTGATGGTCGGCGGTTTTTTCAATAACGACAACGGAGATTACGGCCAGATCGGCTGGCTGGACCGGCTTCAGTACAATCCGCAATTCGGCTTTCTGGAGATTGCCGGTGCCCAGATCACTTTTGGGCTGGGTTACGTCGTAACGGAAATATTGAAAAACGGACCGGACACTTATACGGTCATTTACGGCGACGTTAACCCCTCCGAACAAGGATGTGGCACTGAGTTCATCTTCCGCAGTGACATCGTGGTCTCCAAGCGAGACGCGCAACTGAACGAAAGCTTCGTTTGGGTAGTGGGCGGTACTACGGCCGACTTTTATATCGATGCCGTGGCTCGCCCCGATGGTCGTGTCGGCATCCTGGGTTTCACATTTTGTGAAGCCAGCGTGGGGCTCAACGGTCCGCTGAACGTAGCGACCAGCGACGGAACTTTCGACCCTTACTGGGTGGCCGAGATCGACGTCATTAACAACCAGGGAGTGATCAACGCCACCTCTACCCTTGGTGGTTTTGCCGCAGAGCCCGGTGCCGGTGCAGAAACCCCCTACGCTATAGAGTACTCGGATTGTAATTCGAACGGCTACCTGGTAGCTGCACAGTACGTAGAGGACGGTGATCCCTCCACCCAGTACCTCGACCTCTACGACGTGGTTGACAATACCTCCGAAAACTATTATTCACAAACCGGCGGCCCCAACGATATTTTTCAGATGCGGGATTACACGCGCATCCTGAACGGACGCTTTCACCAGGCGGGTGAAATGCAAAACGGTTTTGGCATCGTTCACCGACTGACCTCGGATGGCTGTACAGATCCAATCAATTGTGATGCCTTTGAGACCCTTGAATGTACTGATGGTCTACCGATCGTGAGTACCACCGCCGGGGCCACCGACGTCTTGCAGGCCGATGACTACGCTTGCAGCCCCTTCGCCACCGAGTACGATGCTCCGGAGCGAATCTTCCGCTACGAGCATTTTCCCGGCCAGCAACTATCCGCCACGTTGACGGCCCAAAACATCAACCTGGACCTCTTTATTTTCGCGGAATGCCCGGCCAACCCCGGTTCCCTGCCCTACGAATGTGTGGGTAGTAGTACGAACGAACTGGAAGCTGATGGGCTGAATTTCGACAACGTCTACCTGACCAGTGATCTGGAGCCCGGTACTTACTACATTGTCGTAGACGGTGTTTCCAGCAGCGATGTAGGAGATTTCACCCTTTCCGTTGCCTGCTACGGGGCCTGGCAATGCCAGTTTCAGGAGGAATTTACCGACCTCGAGTGCGGCGACGTACTGACCAACGACAACTTCTTCGACAATGGCTACTTCAACCGCTCCAGCACTTACTGTAGCGTCTCGAATAACGGCAGTACGGAGTCCCACGTCGGCCTCACCGGCCCGGAGCACCTTTACGAAGTCTTACCGGTCACCGACGGCCAGTACACCTTCACCGTAACGCCATTGAACCCCGAGGATGATTTTGACATCTACCTCATGCAGGCCGACGGTGGGCTGATTACCGATATTTTTCTGGAATTCTGCTACAACACCACGCTCTGTGAATTCAGCAATTCCAATGCCGGGCCGGGGCAAACAGTCACGCTTAGCGCGGAACTGATCGGCGGCGAAGGCTACATCCTGATCGTAGACGGCCGCCTGGGTTCCGAAGGGCAGTACGTCATCAGTATGAATTGTACACCGCCCTGTGATTTGATCTTGTACAACATCGACTGTGAGGACCTCGATTATTTCGCGGATGAAGAAGGTATCTACACCTTCAGTTCTGACAGTCCGACTTTCACTAATGACTTCGAATGGCAAGTCAACGGGCAGGTCATTTCCGAAACGGGAATTCCTTTCTCCACCGATGGTAACCAACTGACGGCGGACCTGAGCGGACTGACGGGCAGTTCCTACGAAATTTGCGCTCCTTTCATCAATGACGAGGAGTGCCCGGAGTACTGTTGTCAGATCATCTGCGGCAACTCGATCATTGAGCCTTACGAAATCGACTTTAGCTTCACCGATAACGGATTCCTATTCGAGATCGACGGAGAAGGAGTCAGCCAGCCTAGTTGGTACTACTTCGAAGACGGGCAGGATGAACCTACCGACCTGGGCGATGGATTCCAGACCTTCTTGGACTTACCGACCAACTGCACAACGGTTACTCTTTACGTGCGCTATTTCGACATCACTACCCAGTGCTGGCGCATCGTCAGTGAAGATTTTTTCCTATGTAATCCTTACGATTGTGACGATGTAAGCGGCGATTTTAATCCGGCGACCAACGACTGGATTGTCACCCTCAATGACCCCGGAGCCGGTTTCATCACCTGGAGAGACGATGACACCTTCACTGACTTCGACGAAACCTCCAATGTCTTAACACTGAACTTCGATGGTGAGTGCCGTACCCGCAACATCAGCGTACGCTATCGGGATGCAGATGGTACCTGGCGCATTTGTTGTCTTAGCTTTTACTACTGCGACCCTTATGATTGTGGCGATCTGACCACCTTCTATGACCCCGGCGTTGGTGAATTCTTCCTGACCCTGAACGTTCCTGACGCCGAGATCATCCGCTGGCGCAACGACGAAACCGGTGCAACCATCCCCGGGACGGGCAACCCGATCTCTATTCCCTTCGATGGTGTTTGCCGCGAACTGGGTGTGACCGTTTTCTACTACGATGCCGACGGGCAACTGGTGATCTGTTGCCTACTTTTCGATTATTGTGTAGACGACAACTGTCCCGATCCCACTTTCGATGATGAGTGTGGTAGTCAGCAATTTATCACCGTCGTCGACAACGACAACAACTACGTTTTTAACGCCGTGGACATCAACTTCACGACGGACGAAGAATGGTACGTTAATGGCAATCCGGCCAGTGAATCCGGCCTGGACTACTTTATTACCCCAGGCGGTGGACTGAACGTCACCTTCACGGACGGTGATAACGGGGAGTACGAGATGTGCTACCCTTACGAAGATGACGATGGCTGTATCAATTACTGCTGCCGTACCTACTGTATCAACGTGATCGTAGAACCCTTCGTGTTGACCCACGCTTACAATGCGGGTGCCGGTGGTTTTGACATCAACCTAAGCGGAGACGCGGTTTCCGAGGTCAGTTGGTATTACTTCCCCGGCGGTGGGATCACGCCGCTAGAATTGGGCGAAGGCCCCGATGCCTTCATCGCGACTCCTTCCGTTTGCGAAGTCGTGACCATCTACGCCCGCTACTACGACACAGCCTCCAACTGCTGGCGGATCGTGAGCGAAAACTTGTTCCTCTGTGATCCTTACGAATGCGATGAGATCGACTTGGTTTACATCGACAATGGTTTCAGCATTCTGTTAAGCAACCTCGACGCAACGAATATTGTCTGGCGTGATGATGTCAGCGGAGAAATTCTGGCGACTAACGAGCAGGGTATCTTTTTAGCTCCGGACGGTGATTGTGCGAACCGTTTCATCAGTGTCCGCTACCGCGATGCCGATGGTATTTACCGGATTTGCTGCCTGGTATTCTACCTCTGTGACCCAACGGATTGCAATGACGTAGAGATCAGCTACAACGAAGCAGCTAGTGAATTCCAATTCGAGCTTAATGCCAACGGAACCGTAACTGACATCGTCTGGCGAGATGACGTCACCGGGGAAATTTTTGCTACGGGTACTTTGACCGCCAGCCTGCCCTTCGACGGAGAGTGCTTCGTGCGTCAGATCACCGTGACTTACATCGACGAAGAAGGCGTATTCCGCATCTGTTGCCCGACTTACTACCACTGCGATCCGACCGACTGTGGCGACGTAGACATCACCTACGACGCTGATGCCGAAGAGTTTCAGTTCACCCTGGAAGCCAACGGAACCGTAACCGACATTGTCTGGCGCAACGACATTACCGGAGAAGTTTTCGCCACCGGCACCCTGACCGCCAGCCTGCCCTTCGACGGAGAGTGCTTCGTGCGTCA
>PDLQ01000053.1 GCA_002591745.1 Lewinellaceae bacterium SD302 | reverse complement strand
GAAAATTGGCGATTAGAGAAATTTAATACCAATTTAGTTTAGTATTAAGGGATTATTCTGATTTGAATATTTAAATTAATATTGTTATAACACGTTTGCTAAACGGCAGTTTTAAAGTTGAAAAATTGTTGTAGACAATTAGTGGTATTTCGCAAATTTATGAAATTATGAAAATTAAACCTATATTTTATTTAATCTTTACTGTTATTTATTCGTGTGGGTCTACTGTAAAGCCATTTAAATTCAATTTAAGCGGAGAGTCTAATGTGAAGTTTACGAAATTTTTTAACAAAGAAATTTTACCTTTAAAAAAAGATTGGAATGAGTTATATCTTTATCTTAAAAATGGACATCTCTTGAAGGAAAATGGAAATGAGAATTATATTTACTCTTATAGTTTATATCTCTTATTGAAAAGGAATAGCTTGAAAATATATAATACTGAATATTTAAATAATTTCAATTCGTTTGTAAAAGCTTTTGGAAAACCAAGATATAAATGGGTTAAAGATGGAAAGGTTTTCATATCGTATTTTCAAACTGTAGTCGGCGATCCATGTCATACGTGTCATCATAGTGGTTTCGGTTATACATTTGATGAAGAGACTAAAAAACTTTTGATGGAGTAGTTTTAGTGGAACATTTACTGTCTTTGTTTATTTAATATTGGTGGGAATGTATGCGGCGAACAATGCGCCACCGTCAACCCGCCGATAGGGTAGCGTGTACTCCGAGCGTCTCATGCTCGTGAAGATAAGTTCGTATCTTCGATCCGAGCCGATTGGGAATCGGCGGGCTGCGTTGGCGCTCCCGTTCTGCGCAAGCGACACTATTTCACAGGTCAAGTTTTATGAAATTACCAGTAAAGTATCCTACAAAAATAAGTGTACTAATCCTTACAATTTTTTTCTTTATAAGACCATTTAGGTTCAAAAATATCAATGGTGAATATTTGGAGATAAGATTTTTTAAAAGTATGTATAACTGGGAGATAATGATCCCAATTTTTTTAACTCTGTTAGTATTTTCCTTGATTGAACTGAGACTTTATCTTAAAGAGAGGAGAAAAAATTTTTGGTCAATTATACTGATATTTCCTGTTTTAATTACTGCTGCCTTATGGATAGTAAACTTAATTTTCAGTATTGCTTTTGTTTAGAAAATTTTCCTTCATTGAAGGTTTTTTTATTGAAAAAGAATATATTTTATACTCATCGTAAATCTTTTGAAGATAAATCGCAAGTTAAGATTGTAAAATACTTTACACCAAAAATAGTTCTATTCACATCTGTTTTGTAATATATCATGATATGAAAGCATTAATAGCATTTGCTCTTGTAAATTTTGTTTTTTTGATAAGTGGCTATGGTCAAGTATTAACAAGCCGCATTAAGCCATTAGGAAGCAATTTCTCTGAAAGCAATATTGGTAGAGTATATATACATTTCAACAATCCCAATATAGATTCAGGTTATGTGTATGTTTACTTAATTAATCAATCTGATTCATCTGTAATGTATTCAGGATTTTATGGGCAAATAGAGTTTGATTGGGAGTTCTTAAATGATGAAGGAAATTGGATTGACATTGATCTTTATGATGATTTATACTGCGGTACTGGATACGGAAATTTCGAATTGCCCCCTAACCATTATGTTCTTGATAAAATCAACTTAAAAAATTTGGAAGGTGATCGAAAAGCTATAATTAGATGGACTTATGAATTAGCTAATACAAGTCTACAATCAGAAAAAATTGAATTGTATGTTGATAGTTCACTTATGATGACAAAAGTTGATAAGATTGTTGCTGAAATGGATAAAATAATAGAAGATACAACTGTTAAAAGAGATGACTGGATTAATGCTAAGATGACTAAGGTTAAAATTTTTTTAACGCAAAAGAAAATTATATTAGCAAATCAAGTATTAATAAGCCTATTGAATGAAGAAGTTGAAAATTGGGAATTATATCATAATGTATGTAGATCATTTGCTATTTACTTATCACTTTATAATCATGTCCACACGGATAAAGAGGTTTACAAATTAGTAGAGGAGATAATCACTATTGCAAGTATAGTTCCCGAAACATATGAAAAAATAAATGAATTAGAAGCTTTAAAGCGTTCATATCTTGATTTTTTAAAAGCGAATGGCTACGATAAAGATTATGGGCAACTCTTTGATGATAAATTAACTGAAGAGCATTTACTCCCATTAATTAATAATCGCATAAAGCTAATTGAGAAAGATATCTTGCAATACAAGTAAATATATTCTTTGATTTGAATAGTGGAAATTTTAAATCATAAAAATAGATGCGCAGAACAATGCGCCACCGTCAACCCGCCGATGAAAAGTGGTTCACTTCGAGCGTCACATGCTCGTAAGGATAAGTTCGTATCTTCGATCCGAGCCGATGTGAAATCGGCGGACTGCGTTGGCGCTTCCGTTCGCCGCAAAAAATAATTTACTTGGAAAGTCGAATAATTTTCTATTACTTTGTATCAAATTGTAATTAAAAGTAAATTAATTTGGCTTCAACCGTGTTAGCGGTCAAAGTAAGTTTAAACTTTTCTAATTAATACGTTATTTGTTGTAACTTTTACAATAAGTTTAGTATTGTTGCAATAATCACTTCATTATTTAATCACTTGAAATTTTATCACATGTCATTTCGTAACTTTCAATTCTTCATTTTCTTATTCCTTCTCAATAGTCTTTTTTCACAGGATCCAATTGCAACTAGTGGTTGTGCTCGCGTAGATGTTTTGAATATCCCAGATTATCCTTCAGTTGTAAGTGCTTCGTCAGTTTCTACTAACCCTGTAGTTGTTCGTGATATCACACCAAATCATTGTACACGTAGAGCCAATGGTACGACTCTTTTGCTACCTAGACTAACGCTACAGAAAAAGCAAGATAATAATGAGGCGTGGGTTGATGTGCAGACATCTAAAGGAGACAATGGTTTTCGATTTGATAATCTTCAGCCTGGCTTTTACAGAGTTTTTGTTGAGACTCCAGGGTATGTTGACGATTGTACACCTAATGAACAATTACTAACTTTATTATACAATTTCTTAGGTCAATTTATGGGTGTTTGGGGCGCTTACGGGCCTTATAATAGTTTTGAGGGATTTACAAATGAAGTTTATGTCGGCCCAATCGAAGACTCTGATTTTACTTTTGTATTTGATAATGATGAAGACATTATTGGCGCATATGATTTGGATGATGATTTTATACTGAATACAGCTGGTAGTAGTTACGATAAAATATCTAGGTGGAAGTTATATGTCTATGAAAATGGCAATTGGAGAAATAGGTTTGAAAGTCCTTTTATTAGAACGGGGTTGCCTGCGTTAATTAATGTCAATCAAGTAATAAATACTAATCCTAACGTTTTCGACGGAGGATCATGGGCAGGATTTGAAGCCCTTAAGTCGTATAAAATATACATAGGAGTGCAAGCTTGTGGGGCAGGATGGGCAAGTCATGAAGAACAAGCATTTATGTGTCCTTCAACAATAAATTGTAGGCCAGATAATCGAGTTGAATCTCTTACAATAACGCCTAATCCAGTTAGAGATATCTTGAATTTAACTGGATCAGATTATGATCACTCACCTAGTTCAAGTGATAAGGTGCTGATATATTCTTTATCCGGCAGCTTAGTCGCTCAATTTGATAGGACCATGATGGATGAAATAAATGTTTCAAATATAAACCCTGGTTCATATGTATTGAGAATCATTAGTTCTAACGGTAAGCAAGTATTCATCCAAAAATTTATAAAAATTTGATATCTCGTTAACATTTAAAAGGTTTGATGGTTTACTAATGATCTGTGATGTAGTAATAGAATATTGGAACTGCTGCAATAGAAGCTGACTAACTATCGATAGCTTTATTTGATAAACTTTAGTCTGAATATGGGGTCTATCAATAGACTTGATGCTGCCAAATTTTAGTCGTTTTCGTAATGTGCTGTGATTTATAGCTAGTTTATGAATCCTAAAGATCAAGCGATATTATGATGTTCCAAATTATGTTTTTCATAATTGATATCTAACTATTCATGAAGTTGACTTTGGCCGCATCAAGTTTGATGAATCTCGGATTACTCAAATCTACATTTCTGATCATCAACGACTTGGTACAAATCCATTCCTAATGGAAATTTATATGAATAATGTAATGATATGCATTTGCTTAACTAAATTTAATCCTTAATCAGTCAGCTTTCATTGACTTAACAACTTGTTTTTAAGTTTTGCTATCTAGCCGATTACTTACGACTTTATTTTGAACTAAGAACTTGCTAGCCAGTAGATACGGAAGCAATAAGTGATAAAATTTAATCAAAGTAGGTCGGAATGTTAAACAAAAATAAACACCTAGCTGAATAGCCATCTAATTATTTCCGGATCACTGCTTAATCTAAACTTTAGTGCTGATTGTCGTTTTGCCACATACTGGTATTTGCAAATTTAATAATGTCAAAAGCATAAGTATTATTTGTCTTTATAATTGTTAACTGTTAAAACTATGTCATGATTTCTTTAAAAAAAAGAAATCTCATAATTTAATTAGTAGAATATCGTTTAGTAAAAAAAATATGTTAAACTACAAACTGCTAGACATTTTGTATCCCCCTCTCCAGCGGAGGCCAAAGCCGAAGCGGTGGGGAGGGTGCTTTAAAGCGAGATGTATAGCGGTTTGGTTAAACTAATAGAAGTATGGGCGGAAGCTTCTGAGAAGCTAAATTTAACATAGTTGCACAGAAGAATCTAATAGTTATTGTTTAAGCTAGCAGTTAGAGATATCGTAACATTTTCTGTTAGATTATAGCCCATTTATTTTAACAATAAAGACATGTTGATGAAAAATTGCTTTGGAAAATTGTTAATTGCGATGACGCTTTTTTGTGTTTTTAATACCGTGGAATCGCAAGAAAGTCAAAATCTTGTACCTAATGGGTCGTTTGAAGAACTGTATACATGCCCCGAACAAACTGGGGATTTTGATAATCTTATGTTTTGGAAGCGAAAGTCCATAACTCCTGATGTATTTTCGTATTGTTCTAATAATCCGTTTATTCAACCGCCCATCATTCTTAATACATTTATTGGAGTACCATATACTGGTGAAGCAATGGCTGGAATATATACTTTCTCTAATTTTAATGATGTGAGCGAATCTTTTACAGTTGAGTTAATTGAACCGTTAAAATATGGAGTATATTACTATTTTTCATTCATGCACAAAGTCCCTAGCTTAAATAATTCTTCAGATTTTTCTTGTATTAGTAAAACAATTAACGCCTGTTTTACATATTCGATTAATGAAAATGTTTATCAAAATTGTATTTATGAGTATGGTGATTTAGATGATGAGGATTTAGTAGAGGGAGAATGGGTCAAAAGAGACGCGATAATAAGGGGTAGTGGTGAAATATTTTTAGAAGTAGGTAATGTATATAATATTGAACAGAGTGTAAGTTATAGTTTTTGCCCCTCGTCTGATATCATTACCGCTTCTGCATATAATCTTGTAGACGACTTCGAAATGCATGAAATTATTGCCTTGCCAGATACAATTTATTACTGCGATAGTAGTTCTCTTATTCAAGATATAGAAATATTAGAAAATGAAAAATATTACCTGAATGGTATCGAAGTAACTACTTCTTCTATAAATTATAGTATTGGGTTAAATATATTAATGATTGATTTTGGGAATGTGACTTATTTTGACACAACGTTCGTGACGGCGAATAATGTTAGTAGTGCATCAAATTCATACGAAATTATTTTATGTGAAGGCGAATCCGTAAACATAGAAAATTTCTTCTCTGGGTATAATTATGATAGTATTCTGATTAACGGTAGGGAGCAAGCAGTAATCGAAAATGCAGGCAGCTATTTTCTAACATTATTTAATCCTTGTGGATATGATACGTCATTTTTATCTGTAGTTGAAACAAAATGTAGTTGCAATATATTTATACCAAATTCATTTTCTCCGAATGGTGATGGAATAAATGACCTTTTTAGGGTGTACGACCATTGTGAAAATAGTGATATCGAGTATGAACGTTTGACTATTTACGACAGATGGGGAGGTGTTGTGTCAAAATCTGAAAATCGAAGTGAACCTTATTGGGACGGAAAGACTAGCTCAGGCCAAGTATTGCCAGAAGGAATTTATATTTACTTAATTGAATATAAATTAGCGAGATATGATGGGCAGAATTATCAGCAGATGAGTAAAGCTGGTGAAATAAATTTATTTTATTAAGTTAAGAATTATGAATAAGCATAGGGTCATAACCACTTTCATCCTTTTGACATTAACAATGGCCATACACGAAAGTTCTGTCAGGTCTCAAGAAGTTATTAATATACCAATAGTTTTCCATGTAATGGAAACAACAGGTAGCAGCAACCAGTCTGATGTAAACGTAGTATCAACGTATAAGCTATATGAACAAATTCATATAATCAATAAAGCATTTAATGGAGGTTTTAAAAGCGATAAGACTGATCAAATTAAGCATGAGTTTGATTTTCATAGCGATTATACACTTAAATTTCACATAGCTGGCTGTAAATTTGGCGGACGAAATGGAGTGGTATCGAAAGTATCTCAATTTACAGATTGCCAAATTCAAAACTTAACAGACCCTTCACTTGGTGGATCTTTGCCATGGGACATTGATTCTTTTATAAATGTGTATATAGTCGATCTTGAAAATTGCGGATTAAGTGGATTTTCAACTACATGTCCTAATGCAAACTCAGATAGTTCTATAATAGTTGTAGATTATCGCTACATAGGAAATAATGATATTATTGGCTTTACAAAAGGTTTTACTTTAATACATGAGCTAGGCCATTATCTAGGTTTAAAGCATCCTTGGGGAGCAGATTTTAGTAATTGTTCTGAAGATGATGATGTTGAAGATACACCATACCAGTCAAATGCATATTATGGATGTCCTAGTTTTCCCCAATATAGTTGTAATTCAATGGATTATTATTTTACTTTTATGGACTATGTTGATGACATATGTATGGAGTTTTTTACACCTGATCAGTTCCATAGGATGATTGAAACAATAACGAATAAATATCCTAATTTATTAAACGGTCCTTCTGACTGTAATTTGGATTATAGTAGATATAGTTTTTGTGAATCAATCAATATATACCCCAATCCAAATATTTATGAATATTTATCAATCGATTTCTTAATAGAGCCAATTAGTGCCGATGAAATTTTTTTGACTAATACTATCGGCGAAGAAATAACATTTGAAATTACTTTTATTAATGACAATAAAGCAAGAATAAGCCTAATGAATTTAGCAAAAGGCATGTATTTTATTTCTTTTAAAGGGAGGTGCACTAAATCATTTTTTAATTATTAATACAATTGAATATTATTTAATTGATGCGGCGAACAATGCGCCACCGTCAATGCTCCTACGTCGCACTGCGTTGGCGCTTCCGTTGGCTGCAACAATAAAGTGATTAAATTTCGAACCTAAATCAAAATGTCTAATCAATGTTTGTTTATGAATATAATTCATCCGAAAATCTCTACCACTTTAGTATCTGTGCATGCTATTAAGAAAATTTGACTTTACAAATACTCAGTTAGATTATTTACCTGGGGTTTCCCAAAGGTTTGAATACTTTTATACGTATTGGGGTAGTTTCCGAGAAACTGAATATCTCTTTTTCGGCTATAATCGTTTCGAGAACCATAGGACAATGTTAGATAAAATAGAATATCAACTTGTATACAATTCTGATAGTAACTATAAAAGTATTGGTCATTTTCTATCTAATCCACTCTTTGATGAAAACAATTCAATAATCAAAATTCGGCCAGCTTTAAAATTAAAGTTACGTCGTATAAAAGAGTTGTATAATCCTACGGGCCTTTCAATTAGAGAATCTAAAAGAAATTTTCATCCAAACAATAGTAGTCGGCAACAAGATATCTTAGTTCTTCTTAGAGAATTGATTAGAAAATACTTTGGTGCTAGTAGATATAGAAATATTTTGCTGGATGAAATTTCAAGAGAGTTAAAAAAGAATACAGCATTCAAATTTGCTAACAAGCAGAACATTCAATTCTTAGTAAACTCTTTAATTGTAGAATTGTATGATTTTGGATACAGCCTTGAATACATATTTAAAATATCAAATATAATTGTATTTGGAGATCCTATAAATGAATATCCCTACCCGGAAGATAGAGGTAATTTTGTAACAAAAGAAGAATATAGCGAGTACATAAGGGATTTCAAAAAATCAATCACAATAGATAAAGTAGTATATGGATTCAAAAGAATTTTAAATGCCAGAAAAATTGAAGGTTATTATATATTTAAAGTAAACAATTTGGTATTATTAGAACCAGTAGAGACTAAAATCGGCGAAGTTGTCTTTTATAATCCAAACAAAACATCAAAATTAAGTTTAGAGAATTTTAGTGAATTTCACAAACTTGAATTTTTGAAACTAGAAAAATTTCAGAGAGAATCTGATGTTGATAATACGTCTTCTTATGGAAATGCATTAGTGAAAGCAGAATTTATATCTTCAAGAAGAATAGAATCTAAAATTGAACTTCAAAAAGCATATGATCAAATTGACTTTGCCTTAGCACATCTAAATATGATATACTCCACATTTAATAATAAACCTAATGGACACTGTTATATTGATACAACTAATCACTTTAGAGTAGACAATAATAAGTCTCCTTACAGTTATAATTATGACATAATTAGACCGCTAGAAAGGGAGATCAATATGTCTGATTACGATTATCCAGTAGATTACATAAAGCCGCAGGTAGACTTTATTAATAACCTCTCGAAAAAGGGCAAGTTAGGATTACAGATATACAAAATTCTTAGTTTAGTTGCTGACTATAATTCTGGACGTAAGAAATTTTCTTTCAAAGAATTGTGGATTGCTATAGAACCAATAATGAAAAAGGAAGAACTTGTAAGAGTGATTACTATCTGTTTGAAGAAGTATTTTGACTTAAATTTTCTTACCAATATGAAGATTATGATTAGTAGTAGTGTAAGAGAACAACACATCATTCCTGACTATCCAAAGTATTCTATTGGCGAAAGTGAACTAAAGGAATATGGTCTAGATTATGAATTTCATAAGAAGATTAACACTACAGCATTTGTAAATAGATTGCCAAAACTGAGTAGTAGAATACCGGGGTATTTAATTGAAGAATTTCAAGTTAGAGTGCATCAGTTTACTACAGATAGACATACTTTTAATGTTGAATTAGAAAAATGGATTAACCAAGTTATAGATGAGTTCTATATAGAAAGGAATATGGAGGTACATAAATCTGTATCAAATAATTTTAGTAGAATTAAACTTGAAGACCAAGTAAAATTTATGGTTAAAAAGATGTGCAAATACTTAGGATATCATATTGATATGAGAAACCCCGATAGGCTAGACTTAGCAATAGCAAAATTAATCAGACAATAATGCAGCCAACACTGCGCCACCGCCAACCGGGCTAAGGCCCGGCTGCGTTGGCGCTTCCGTTGTCTGAAACCGCACACGTGATGGGTACACGGGCCATGATTCATATCCTTTTTTAGCATGACTTCAAACAGATTTTAGATTAAGATATTGGATCATTCTCAAACGCTTGAGTTTCATTCCTGGGATGAGTCTACTCGAATGATGAAGATATGACTAGGCGTTATTTAAAAATCAACTTGAGATCATAGATTTAAAATTGAAAGGACTCGCAGTTTCGCTCCGCGCCGTTATTAGGTTAGTAAAGTTTATCTCCGTCTGTTTATTCAAAAATAGATTTTAAATATCTACTTCACATCGTTGTGAAATCTGTAAAATTCATCTTCGTTAGTTCAATTGATTCCAGACTTTAATCACCCTCTCCACGTTACTCCAGATCAATAGATTTTGTCTTCGAAATTTTACTTGAAATAGGATTATGATCATCCACTCCACGTCAGAGTTAGGCCGTTAAAGTTCATCTTCGACAGTTTAATTTAGATTAGATTAAAATCTTCCGCTCCATACCGATTTAAGATCTTTAATTTCATCTTCGAGAGTTTGCTTGAAAAGGACTATAATAATCCACTCTACATCAGAGCAAGACCAATGAGATTCATCTTCGACAGCTTAATTGAAATAGGATTATAATCTTCCGATCCACACCGATTTGAGACCGTAAATTCTATCACCAGTAGTTCACTAAAAATAGATTATAAGATTTAACAGTATTTCTATGAATTGAAGATTTGAGTCTTAACGAATTTATATTCAGTAGATTACTCAGGATGAATTTTAGAAATACAGAAATGAGAAATTGATTGCTCACGAATTATATGATCGTTCCACTTCTGACTTGGTATTCAGACAACAATGCGCCACCGTTAACCCGCCGATAGGGTAGCGTGTACTCCGAGCGTCACATGCTCGTGAGGATAAGTTCGTATCTTCGATCCGAGCCGATGTGAAATCGGCGGGCTACGTTGGCGCTCCCGTTCTATACAACACGCCTGGTAAAAACGGGCAACTGCCCATTTCCGAAATTGCCTTTATGATTCTCTGAAGCGAGTACAAATGATGCTGCATATTCTCGCTCTAATGGTTATGAATTGCCAAGAAATTTATATTCCGTCCTTGTGCTGTATAGAACAAAGTGCCACCGTCAATCGCCGACATGATGGGTACGCTTCCGAGCGTCACATACCGTCGACATCAATTTCGTATCTTCGATCCGAGCCGATTGAAAATCGGCGCCTGCGTTGGCACTCCCGTTGGGCGAAATGTGCTATATTGATGAGAGAAATATTTGTAAATGAGAGAAGTAAATTGTAAAAATCTATATTTTGGATTATTTTTAATAGGTGGTTGTGTATTTATAATTCAG
>PDLQ01000052.1 GCA_002591745.1 Lewinellaceae bacterium SD302 | reverse complement strand
CCAGTTTGATACGCGTTCCGAGTGTCACATGCAAGCATGACAATTCCGGTTCTTCGAACCGGGCCGATTATAAATCGGCGCCTGCGTTGGCGCTCCCGTTCTGTAAAACTCAACCTTTAAGAAAAGGATTTGAATTTGAGATTCTTTCTGAGCGTTTAAATGCTAAAGTTAGAAATCATTGTTCTCGCACTAAAGATTTCGAATAGTTATTATAATTTACGGTCACGTCCGTCGCTTCACAGAACAATGCGCCACCGTCAATCGCCAGTTTAATACGCGTTCCGAGTGTCACATGCAAGCATGACAATTCCGGTTCTTCGAACCGGGCCGATTATAAATCGGCGCCTGCGTTGGCGCTCCCGTTGCACGAAACAAGCACACTACATGAGCTACACAATTTACTATGCAGAATTACGTCGGTACATTTGTCCAATATTACTTTAAAATTCAAAAATAGATGGTTGAAGTAATGATTTCAAAAAATAAATTTATCGAAATTGAATTAAGTTCGAATGATATTGATGTAGGCTTAATCAGAAATAAAATTGAACTACTTGATTATAGGAAAATCTACAAATCATTGATAGAGACTGGGGACTATTTCTATATTGAAACCTATAATAAGCTTTATATTAAGTTAAAGAAAGAGGACTACATTTATTTTGGTAATATCAATTTTAATAGAGTAATGTATTCTAATGTACAAAATGAAACTTTATACTCCGTAAGTATTAATTCTATTGTATTCGATGAGATACTCACAGTATCTACAGAGTACCAGACTAAACAAGAATACTATATAGGTAAGCTTTATAATATAGATAATAGTGATTGCATCTTGAGAAAAGGAGGAGTAATTTTCGGGAAAGATAATGAATACGAAATTTTGCAAAATACAAGGTTACTGCATCAATTCTATAATTATCTAGGTGAAGAATCAGAAGTCAGTAATGATGAATATGTCGAAATTGCAGATAGTTCAGAACAGCTTATAAATGATGCAATCAGTTCAAAAGAAACAAATATTAAATTTTTTTCCAAATATTTTAATACAGATAGAAGTAAGTTAAACTGGACTGAAAGAAGTATTGACTATTTAGATCGAATTATACATTGGAATTCTGATAATGTAGATCCATACCTGGCTTTTAATATGTTTGCTCGATATATAGGAGATGTTCTAGTACAAGAATATAAATGCAGTTGGTTTGATGATGGCAATTCAAGGTTCATGATAATGAATAGTAAAGGTGTGATTCATCGGATTAAGACGCATTCATGTACGATGAATGATTATGGATCGTATCATATTTCATTAGCTTTCGATAGGATTCTAGGTGAAGTTTTGAATAATAGCAACTAACTTTGATTGTCATGATTTGTATTAGTAGAACACAATACCCGAAATTTTCGTGATCAATAAGAGTTGAAATGATATGATTGAATCAAACAAAATAGCTTTAGCTTGGGAAATCGCTGAACAATATCATAGAAACCAAGAATATGGAAAAAGCACTGATATTGAAAATAGGGTGCCTTACATATATCATATTGGGCAAGTTTATATAGAGGCATCACTGAGTATTATTTATGAGACTGATGTCAATAAAGAGTTGCTATTGTTGTCAGCTATTATGCATGATCTTATTGAGGATACAACTGTAGACATAAATATGCTAGAAATGGAATTCGGAGTAAATTTATTAAGAAGTATTATGGCTTTGACTAAAGATGAATCATTGGCAAAAAGTGACCAAATGAATGATAGTTTACAGAGAATACTTTTGTGTACAAAGGAAACGGCAATGGTTAAAATATGCGACCGAATTTCAAATTTGTCAAGAAGACCACCGAGTCATTGGACTAAAGAAGGGATCATAGAATATGCTGAAGAAGCAGAAGTGATTAATAATACACTAGGTAGCTCTAGTAAGTATTTATCGAATAGATTAACTGAGAAAATTCGAGAATATCGAATTAGGTTTAGTTGAAAATTCGTGCAACAATGCGCCACCGTCAACCCGCCGATAGGAGAGTGTGGGCTTCGAGCGTCAGATGCTCGTGAGGATAAGTTCGTATCTTCGATTCGAGCCGATTGGAAATCGGCGGACTGCGTTGGCGCTTCCGTTGGCTGAAATAATATGCGATTATAATAGGAATTTCTTTGCTAAAGACTAATAAGTATATTTGCACTAAAGAATGAAAATGGAAAATTTGGATACAAGTCTTTACAATACATTTTTAAAGCCAATAGTTGAAAAACTTTGGATCCACTCTATTGATAGTCCTGTAATGAACCAACCAGAAATCGACGTTTATGGTAACTATACTCTTTATTCTGTTCCGACAATAAACGTGCATATAAATGGGAAGAATTTTTTAAAAAAATCAGCTAAGGAAAAATTTGTAGAAGCAGTAGATGTAGTAAAAAAAAATATAAGCAGTTTTGATCCAGAGAATTTTTATGATCGAATTATATCTTATTTAAGTCAATTTCATAGCTATTATGAAAGACTAGTAGAGTCAGGTAATTATGATGAACTTAAAAGTAAGCTACAAGAAAAACCTAAAAAGTTGACGATTGAATACACTAAATTTGAAGCTAGTATAGTGAATAGTGTTTTATTGAATTCAGAAAAGTATGAAAAGTCTTTTGCAAACTTATCAAGACAATCGGACCATATTCGTGATGATACATGGATAGAATTGAAATTAAAAGAAGTTCCAAGTGAAAAAGATGTGTTTAAAGTCACGTTGTCAAGATTAATAGAATATATTAATCAATGTATTGACGCTATCAACGAGTTAGTTGATTTATGTATAATGTATAAATCTAATCTGAAATTACTTTACTTGAGTTTGGATAATGTATCAGGCCATCATGAAATATTGGACTTGCTCGGAGAAAATAAAATCATCGAGAGTATTAATCTCTTGTTTAAAAAATATGGTTACAGAAATACTGAGTTGTTAGTACTTAAGTCCGACTATCTTCATTACGAAGAATCTAGACGACTCGGAGTTATAACATACGATCAAAGTGTAATTACAAAGAATAAAATTATAAATCGCATTTCTCTTTTTGTATCGCATAATTCAAAAAATAGTACTGTTCATTAAAGACAAATAATTATGAAAATAAATCAATTTTTAAAAGATATTGTAGTTAAAATTATAACTCAATCGCTTGTTAATTTTAATCGAATAGTATTTCTATTGGGCATAATTGTAATATTATTGATTACAACAAAAGAGATTTTAGATGGCAATACGAAAGAAAATTTAGACAACACAATTATTTATTCAGCTGTTGCTTTATATATTGGTACTGTAATAAGTTTATTAAAGCATTGGATGGAAAATGACAAGTTGAGTGTTGAACTAATTAAAGATTTTAACAATAGATTTCACGATCTAAGTCAAAATCTGAATGCAATATGTAATAATGTAGACCTAGATGATAGGTCAAAATTTAAAACTAAGAATGAAGTTCTGCAAGCTTATTTAAATCTTTGTAGTGAAGAGTACTACTGGCATTTAAGAGGACGAATTGATTATATGACTTGGTTTTCATGGCGAAATGGAATCCAAAACTATTTGAAAAACTCAGAAATACATGATTTTTTTGTTCAAGAGAAAAAGTATAATGTTTCTTACTACGGGATATTCTATTCTTTAGATATCAAATAAATACATATGTATAAGGTTACTTAAATTAATTCAGCCAACACAGCGCCACCGTCAACCCGCCCTTTGGGCCTTGCTCAATTGGTGCTCGTGTAATAGTAGCAAATGGCTTATATTGTGTTCAATTGCTAGGGTAGGGCGGGCTGCGTTGGCGCATCCGTTCTATACAACACGCCTGGTAAAAACGGGCAGCTGCCCATTTCCGAAATTGCCATTATGATTCTTTGAGGCGAGTGTAAATGATACTGCATATTCTCGCTCTAATGATTATAGATAGCCAGTAAATTTATATTCCGTCCTTGTGCTGTATAGAACAAAGTGCCACCGTCAATCGCCGATATGATGTTTACGCTTACGAGCGCCACATACCGTCGACATCAAATTCGTATCTTCGATCCGAGCCGATTGGAAATCGGCGCCTGCGTTGGCACTCCCGTTGGGTAAAACTCCCGATTATTCTGGAAAAGTTATTAATTTTAGCTTCGTACCAATGAGTTTGGTTACTGAATTTATGGGCTCAATGTTCACGCACTGAAGTATATGAATTGAGACTATAATTTAGAACACGACCGTCGTTCGCTTCACCCAACAATGCGCCACCGTCAACCGCTGGTTGACGCTTCGTTTCGAGTGTCACATGCAAGCGTGATAAATCCGGCTCTTCGATCCGGGCCGATTATAAATCGGCGCGGCTGCGTTGGCGCTCCCGTTCGGTCCAATCGTAATATACAATAACAATATTTTCAAATCGGTTAGAGTCAAGTAAAGGCATATTATGTCAGGAATCTTTACTGATTCCATGAGATATGCTCTGATCATTGTAGATGATATTTGGGCTATGTTAAAATAGAATGTGTATATACAATATGACTGTGATTTCAGTTATAGCAGTAGTTAGTACACAAAAATACTTTTACCTTTATGAAAGTTCTTAACTATATTTTTTTGACATTCTCAATTTTGTTTTGTTGTAATTCAACTTTTGGGCAAGAAGTCTCAACCAAAGATGTAAGTAGAATAAGTATTCATCTAACAAGTAGAAACGTTTTTAGTGAGAATACTCAAAAAATTGAACTTATTAGTAGTAGTGAATCTACAACTACATATAAAATCAATTCAAGACTTGATTTAGGATTTAGTTACCATAAAATATATAATCAAAATTATTATTATAGGATAGGGCTTAATAGTCTCAATATTGCAGAGTCTATAGATTATAGTATAGCTTCAGATCAAATTTTCATCGATGAATTATTAGAAGGAAACGAAATATCATATTCGAATTTTGGTACACAATTCGAATATGGGCGATATTTTAAATATGGTGATTTTAGTGTTGGATCAGGTGTTTATATTCAGCCGAGTTATCAGCGTTTCAAATATGAGCCTTTAACATCTTTATTTTTCCCTTTTTCAGCAAATATACTTTTCATAGATATAGGAGTTAATCCGATTATGGAATTTAAGATAAAAAATAGTATATCCTTACTAATTCAATTACCTTTAAATATTGGAGGTGTTCGATATACAGCCACGAATTCAGAAAATCCGTTTTTAACAGCAGATGAACAAAAAACTAATGAAGTAAATTCTGAATTTGACCTTCGATTAGGAGCTCAAGTTGGCTTTGTATTTCAACTTTGAGATCAATGTTTATAGTATTCAGATATTAATTTATAATTATAAAAGAATCGCTTTTCAATTAATGCTAGAATTGAAGTTGTTGAATATGATTTATTAAAGTTATTACGAAATGAACTCTTGGTTCTTCTAGATAAATTTTTAATGTCAAGAGAACGAATACTTTTTACATTACTGAAGATGCCTCTCTATAAATTGTTTGCTTTTAATAGGAATTTATATTATTATATTCATATCACATTGATCATTGTTTTTTTGATCTGTATATGGTTGAAATGACCTTATGGAATACTGTTAATAAAAAAACTGGACCGAACAATGCGCCACCGTCAACCCGCCGATGAAAAGTGGTTCGCTTCGAGCGTCACATGCTCGTGAGGATAAGTTCGTATCTTCGATCCGAGCCGATGTGAAATCGGCGGGCTACGTTGGCGCTTCCGTTCTATGCCACCAAAAATATGATAGATGCCACCTGTACCTAAATTTTTTGATGCGAGTAAACCTGATTTAGGATTTCTTGATGGTTTCGAAATTAATATTGAATCTAATGTTGACCCTCTTGTTAACAGAATCTTATCTGAAGCTGGAATGATCGGTGGAACTGCAAAAATTGTTGCAGCATTACCGAAAACTTATACTTTCTCGGTTACTAAACTTGTACCAATAGAGGTAGTTAAGCACTCTACAACTAGCTCTCTAGGCGGAACAAAAGTTCTTGGTACAAAAGTTATTTATAAATCTGTATCACAAACCGTTACTACAAAAATTGCAGGAAGCGGAAAATTAATTGCAGGACTTACAAACCCAGTTACCGCAGTTGTTGTACTGGTTGTTGCACTTGGCCTCATTCAAAAACAAATTGATGAAAAAAGGAAACAACGGGATTTAAGCAAACAGAGAAATGCTGTCAATAAACTAAACAAACAAATTGAACAGCTGAATATTCAGGAAAAAGAACTTCAAAAAAGACTTGAAAGCCAAGTAGAAAATACTGAGGAAAGTTTATCTAAAAAAGTTTTAGAAAGCAGGATTAATCTTAATTCGAGGAAAAGTTCAATAACCTATGTAGTTAAAGCAGGTGATACTTTATCTCAAATTGCAAAAAACTTTGGAGTCTCCCTTCAGTCTATAGTTCAAAATAATTCTTTACGTTCTTCCAATGCTGACTTGATTTATCCAGGAGAAAGAATCATAATCCCAGCAAATATGTCAATTCATAGTCAAAAGCTATTTTCTAATAATGCACTATCGTCGAAGGCAATTGATTCTAATATAGAATACCAATATTTGTGGTCAAATCCTAATAGTGACTTACCTAAATTAATTCCTATTTCTAACTCTAATTCAGAATATGATGATCCATTTTCAGAAGTAGAAATAATTGAGTATTATTCAGTTGCACAAAGAATAGAATTGATAAAGCAGTTCTTAGATGTCAAATGGCATGAAGGTCAAAAAGAAGATGAAATTATTGAGTTAATAAGAAATACACCCCAAGCGGACTTAAAGGATTTTTTTGATAAGCTAACCTCTTCGGGATTGTTGCCTGTGCTAGAATCAGCTATGAATCTTGGCGACTACAGTGAATATCATCGAGTTCTTTATCAAAAGTGGTTGGAAAAATGGAGTCCGGTTGGTTTGGGGATTTTATTAGAAAAAGTAATATCAAGTTTAGATAGTAAATTAACCGTCAAAGAAGCAACAGAGAAAAATATTTTCTATTGGAAAAATCCAGCTATACTTAGAGAATATTTGGAAGGTACTCAGAGAGTATACTATAGTAATTTTTTTAACAGCAAGGGTGACATTTACACTGTCCAACACTATAGCCCAGGCGGTATTATGATGATTGGAGGCTGGAATAAAATTTCAAAAGAATTAGCTCCTTTTGATCCTATAATAGTAAATTTTAAGTCTACTCCTGAATCATTTGATGCGTCTAAACATCAAATACTGTTAATGCCTGCTATTAGCCTTGAAGCTCTAAACCAAGAACAAATTAATGATGATATTTATACAGGATTAAATTTAGCATCTTTAGTATTTCCTTTTATCATATCTGCAAATGCGAGTAGGGTTGGGCTAGCTCTTGTTACCATATTAAATTTAGGTAATACTATTATAGATACTTATCGAAATGTGATCGCCGAAAGCGAGGAGGGAAGGAAGTTTTTACATTATTTTGATGCGATGAACATCATGTTAGCCCTACATGATGTTAGTTCTGTTATTAAATCTTCACCTAAACTAATCCAGGGCTTTAAGAGATGGGCTAATTTAGCTAAAAATAGGGGCTTAGAGAAAATAGCAGATGTAAACAAGAGGAAAAAATTAATTAAAGCAATAGAGGAATTTAATAGGAGTATTGATGAGACAGTTATTTCTCCAGATAGGTATTTTGGCGATGATTTATTTAGTGACGCTGTTTTTTACATTAAAGAACTAAAGAAAGCGGATGTTCTTCTTGATGTAGGAGATGCAACAGATAAAGAGCTTGCTGCTTTTTTTAGATACACTATGGAGGGTAATTATGCTAATTATCCTATGAGAAGACAATTGTATCTTTCATCGGATTTGCTTGCTGAAGATTTAAGGGAAATGATTAATTTATTAAAAAATGCCCATCAAAAATTATCTAAAACAGAAAGACTAATTTCAGGACAAGATGTATATAGAGGTAGAACTTACTCAGCGGAAGAATTTAAAAGTTTGTTCAAATCTGATACGCCTGAAATACCTCTTGAGGGGTTCGTCTCAACTTCATTAGATAGAAATGTGGCTAATCAATTTACGACTTACTCTGGTAAGCATATTAAAGGGGACAAGGTTAAAGTTATTATGAAAATTCACGCTAAGAATGGCGTGTTTATTGACGATATATCGTATTGGGGCAAGCATTTTAGGAATATTCATCCAAATGATATTCCGCAAAAAGAGGTGTTGCTACTTGAAGGATACTACAAGAAATTGTATGTGCCAGATACTCCATTTAAAATTGATGCTGACGGAATACCTTGGTATGAAATAGAATTATTAGAACTTCAAAAACCTTTACGCTGATGGTTACCAAAAATGATTGGAATTTTAATCCTATGTCTTCAAAAAGAATTACAGTTGGCATAGATATTGTATTTTCATCTTCAGATTATCAAAAACTAAGAAATGGATTTCTACCCATAGACTTCGGAGATCGTTGGTTCATTTTCTTTGACATAGATGTATTGAATATATGCCAATGGAACGGGGATCTTATTTATCAACTCAAAATTATGAAAATAGGAAGATTATATAAAGGATTAACTTTAACGATTGCCCAAGATGATAAAATAAAACCTATATTGAGGATCGACAAGGAAGTTGCAACAGTGAAGTTGCTCATTTCAAAGCTTCTTATTGGAAAATATTTATATTGACCTTCAAAACAAATTAGTATGCCAACAACGTCGCCAAAACCCTGCGAGAGCAAGCCGTTCATTCTACTAGCTGATGACAATAGTAATGCACCAATTCTTGATTATAATATTCCTCAAAAGAATTGTTTGCCACTTTACTCTGCAATGCCAATTCTCGATAAAGAACATTGGTTTGCTAAAAGGAAGCCATTAATATCTATAGATATTTATTGGCGAGACTTAAAAGATAAGAGTGTTTCAAATATAAAGAAACTTCTCGTAAAAGATATAAACACAGGAAGTTCTAATTTTATAGAAGGAGGTCAATATATAAGGAGAAGCGTAATCCCAGTTGTATTTTACGATTCTGTAGACAAATCAGTAGCGCAAACCATGTATCAAAGTAAAGAGCATGGAATGGTAAAAGTACTAACAGTAAAAGGGCTTCCAGTTAAAGAACAGGCTTATGAAGAAAAATCTGTTACTATGCGTGTTCAGGCAGTCCCATTTACAGAAAACCAAAAAGGAAAGCTTTCTGATCAACAACAGCCAGATAAGTTTGAAGACCAAGTTGTACAACTTTTAAGAATCCCTTATCAGGCAGTTGAAGAATTTGATATTCAGGCAATAGCTCAGAAACTATCTGAAGGCTATAAAGTAATTTTTGAAAAAAGGAGAGCAGGAAAACTAAGAATAAGATATGTAAAGAGGGTTATTCAAAGTAAAAGGTACCCTCCTCGAATTTATCTGAAGTTTGAACTGATGCTTTGCAGCTACTTAGGTAATTACGGGGCAGGCGAAACTATCAATGTGACGAGCTTATTTCCTGGCGAAAGGACCACTATTTCTATGCGCACTTACAAGAATAGTGCCTCTACTCGAAGTCGGGCTGAAAGTATAATTGATAGCATCAGTGAAAGTAGTATAAATAGTTTTGAAAGTGCGCTCCAAGAACAAAGTGGTCAGTCCTCCGATAGCAGTTCATCAAGTTCGGTGACAAATCCGGGAGAAGTATTTACCGGAGGAACAGGGTTAATACCTTCATTATTTGGCAGTGCATCTGCTACGGTACAAACTCCTTCTACAGGTAGTGCAACTCAATCACATATTAGTAACATGAGTTCTCAGGTATCCAGCGCTGTAACACAGACTGTAAACGAGAGCAATCATTTCCGTGATGTCAGTATAAATAATACCTCTGTTGAACAATCAGAGTTCGGTGAAGAAACGGCAATCATAAGAGAATTTGAAAATATAAACAGAAGTAGAACTCTCAATTTTGTTTTCAGAAGATTGCTTCAAAACTATATCACTGTACTATGGTTGAAAAATATTAAATTCGGGATTGTATACGGAGATGCAGATAACCATAAAGGCGAAGAAGTTCAGATTTATCAATTACAAGACTTTATTAACACGCATATAGTTTCCGAATTTAGAGAAGAAGCATTCCAGGACTTGATAAAAAGGACAATGTTTATTTTTAATCACAGACAGCAGCCAATTCAGTTTTTTGAATGTAATAAATTTAAAACACCACAAGTTGATTGCGATTGTTCTAATGTAGCGATTCCTGAAGATGAATTTTGTTTATGGGTGAAAAATTCTCAACTTGAAGATTCAGTTGATAACATAACTGTTCCTGGTGTAATTATGAATGTATCTAAGCATGTAATGAGAACACCTGGTGTAATTGTGGATTCGTTACTTGGTCAAGGAGAAGCTTTAGATTGTTACAACACAAATCTTCAACAACAAAATATTATTGCTGCTGAATTGAATAATGAAAGAACGAAACAAGCCCTTAATATAATTGATGGATTCAGTACACCAGAAGAGCAAGCTGTTAATTATAAAAGAGTATTTGGAGAATGCTGCGAAAAAGAAAATGAATAAATAAAATGGCGGCATAGAACACTGCGCCACCGTCAACCGGGCTAAGGCCCGGCTGCGTTGGCGCTCCCGTTGGGTGAAACTCCTGATCATTTTGGAAAAGTTATTACTTTTATCTCCGTACTGATGAGTTGGGTTTCTAAATTATTAGCCAATTATACTCGCGCCGAAGATTATAAAAATGGTCATAAATTTTAGATCACGTCCGTCGTCGGTTCACCCAACAATGCGCCACCGTCAATTGCCAGCTGACACGCGTTCCGAGCGTCACATGCTTGAGTGATAGTTCCGGTTCTTCGAACCGGGCCGATTAAAAAATCGGCACCTGCGTTGGCGCTCCCGGTTCTATACAACACGCCTGGTAAAAACGGGCAGCTGCCCATTTCCGAAATTGCCCTCATGATTCATTGAGACGAGTATGAGTATGAGTAAGAATATTGGTTGTTCTCGCTCTGAAAATTATTGGTAGTCGTGAATTATAGACTCCGTCCTTGTGCTGTATAGAACAAAGTGCCACCGTCAATCGCCGATCTGATGGGTTCGCTTCCGAGCGTCACATACCGTCGACATCAAATTCGTATCTTCGATCCGAGCCGATTGAAAATCGGCGCCTGCGTTGGCACTCCCGTTGGGCGAAATTCCAACCGACGAACTACGTCATTAGTACATTGATAAGCTTAAATGACTCGATAATTTGTCGTTAATCTAGAAAACGACAAGGACTGATCTTCAGTGATTGTTGTATAGAACATGACAAAAAATAATATGAAAATTGATCTCAATGAAATAGAATCTATGAAAAGAAACGGTGCTTCATTTATTGAAACTGTTAGATTCGTTACAAAAAAATATCATTGTTCTATTAATGAGGCAAACGAGTTGATATTGAATTCTCCATCTTGGGAATTTTATAAGAAAACATTTTGTTCATTGCAAGATCAATTTCAAAGTTGTCTTAGTGAAATGGCAGATAGAATTGAGGAAAAAGATGAAAAAATATCGTATATATTTGATTTAGAGTCCAAAAATGATGCTGAATAAATTTGTTGGAATACAAAATAGATATTATTGCTAATTACTTTTACTCTAATCACAATATTAATGATTTTGAAATCATCAGATAGTTGATTTATATTGGATGATATAATCTTAAAAGAATAATACCAGA
>PDLQ01000051.1 GCA_002591745.1 Lewinellaceae bacterium SD302 | reverse complement strand
GGTTACCGTGGCGGTGGCGGCGGCGGCGGTTACCGTGATGGCGGTGGCGGCGGCGGTGGTTACCGTGGCGGCGGCGGCGGCGGTGGTTACCGTGGCGGCGGCGGTGGCTACGACAACAATGCCGGCGGTGGTTACCGTAATTTCGGTGGCGGTAGTGACTACGGTCGCGACAGCCGTGATCGTGACGCTTACAGCAATCGCAATGCTTACCGTAGCCAGGCTCCTACCGAGGACAGCTACAGCGTAAGCAACAATAATGAGACCAACTACGATGACCAACCAAAGCGTCGTCCGCGTCTCAAGCGCAACAACGAAGACATCAACGGTCGTTTCGACGACGGGGAATAGTCTAACGGAATAGTCGCCTAAGTGTATCAGGCAACTATTCACAGGCCTCGCTCAAATTTCTGATCCCTGGCCGACAATAGCAGCTATTCGCTCATACAAGCATCAAAGTTGGAAATTTAGTATTTACTAAGTGACCGTCCCTGGTGTGAAGTATCGGCGGATAGCTGCTTTTTTTAGGCTGATAGTAAAAGTTGTACGAGGTCAAAGCAGCAGCCCGGCAGAAACCTTATCTTTACGGGTAAACTTTAAATGAAATTCCCCGTAATGACAAAGCGTTCGTGCATTATGGCAGCCTGGCTGCTGCTTCCACTTTATACTTTATTTGCCCAGTTGATCGTCACCGATCCCGTTGTTCCTCAGGTGGATCAGCCGGTTACGATTACTTTCGACGCAACCCAGGGCACGGGCGGGCTCGCAGACTGTGATTGCGACGTATACCTGCACACCGGCGTAATCACGGACCAGAGTTCCGGCCCCAGCGACTGGAAATACGTACCCACAACCTGGGGCGTGGCTAACCCCGATTGGCAGTTGACGCCAGTTCCCGGTGAGCCAAATCTCTACACTTATACTTACGGTCCTTCCATATCCGGTTACTTCAATGTGCCGGGTGGTGAGAATATCGAACAGATAGCATTTGTATTTCGTAACGCCGACGGTAGCCTGGAAGGAAAGGGTGCCGGTGGCTCCGATATTTTTGTCGACGTAGCCCAGGGCGGAGGTGTACTGAGCGTTAATCTGCAGGGTGACCCCGGAGCGGGGACCGTACAACCACTCGGTTTGGCGCTGACTGTTTCCGGAGGAAGCAGTATCGAGGCGGAACTGACACTATTCGATAATGGTGTTGAAGTCGGATCATTCAATAACGATTTCACCACTGCGGTGACCTTCACCGAATCTGGAACACACGAAATTCTCCTGGAAGCCACGTCTGATGACGGGCAGATTGCTACTGCCTCGTTTTCCGTTGAAGCCGGGTTACGACTCGATTGGTCAACGCCAGTTGCACAAGTTACTCAAGTCGCTTCCGGTAGTAACGTTATCTATAATGCAACTTCTTACGTGGCCGCAGATCTGGAAGCTTTTCTAAACGGCAGTTCCATTGGTACTGACGTGATGACCATCTCCGGAGATATTCTGCTCAATGATGACGGAGCTTATGACCTTGAGATCGTAGCTACCTACGAAGGGGAAACTTTTACCGATAGCCGATTGATCGTCGTAGGTGAACCAAATATACAGGACCCACCCGGCGATTTCAATAACGGGATTACCGAAACTGAAGATGGACTCTATTTCCAGCTTTACGCCGAAGGCAAGTCCGACGTTTACGTGATTGGAAATTTTAACAACTGGGCACCTGCTGCCGAAGCTCGAATGAACCGCTCTATCGACGGGAAGACCTTTTGGGTAGAACTCTCTGATCTCCCGGAGGATAACGTTATTTTCCAATACTACGTCGATTACCAGTTGCGCGTAGCCGACCCATTCAGTGAGTTGGTACTCGATCCTTTTAATGATCCTTTCATTTCCGAAGCAACATTTGCGGGTATCCCGGATTACCCCACCGGATCTACCGAGGGTATTGTTACCTGGGTAAGAATGAACGCACCGGAATTCGATTGGACGGACGAAGATTTTGTTCCCGTCGAAGAAGAGAAAATTACTGTCTACGAGTTGTTGATTCGCGACTTCCTGGAAGACCACAGTTATAAAAGCTTACTGGATACCCTGGATTATATTCAGCGCCTGGGCGTAAACGCCATTGAACTGATGCCGGTCAACGAATTTGAAGGCAACATCAGCTGGGGTTATAACCCGAGCTACCACATGGCCCTGGATAAATACTATGGTTCTCCCGAGGATCTGAAGGCCGTGATCAATGAATGTCATAATCGGGGAATGTCCGTTATCCTGGACGTAGTTTATAACCACGTCTTTAGTCAGGGGGCTGTTGCTCAGTTGTGGTGGGACCCGGTCGCTTTCCGCCCGACGGAGGAGAATCCCTACTTGAATGTTGTAGCCACCCACCCCTTCAACGTGGGTTACGATTTCAATCACGAAAGCGAAGCGACAAAGGACTACGTAAAAACCGGTTTGCGTTACTGGATCGAGGAATATCACTTCGACGGTTACCGTTTTGACCTGACCAAGGGCTTTACCCAGAATGTCTGTAATGACAATGGTTGTGCTTCTCAGTACGACGCTTCTAGGATCGCCATTCTCAAGGATTACGCAGACGAAGTATGGGCTGCGGACGAGAACGCTTACGTCATTTTCGAGCACTTCGCGGCAAATTCAGAGCAGGACGAATTGTCTCAGTATGGCAACGGAATTTACTTTTGGTCCGGATTCAACCCCCACGACGAATACCTGGAAGCTTCCATGGGCTATCCAAGTAACCTGAACAGCGTACTGGCCGAAAATCGCGGCTTCACTACCGGGCAATTCCTGGTGGGATTTATGGAAAGCCATGACGAAGAGCGGATGCAGTACAAAAACGAGCAATTCGGAAACAGTTCGGGCGATTATGATGTCACCAATCCCTCTACTGGCTACGACCGCGTAGAATTGGCTTCTGCTTTCTTCTATACTTTACCTGGCCCGAAAATGCTTTGGCAGTTTGGCGAGCTGGCTTACGATTTTCCTATCAACTACTGTCCTAACGGTACGACGGACCCGAATTGTCGGGTAGACCCCAAGCCGATCCGCTGGGACTACGTTGAAGAAACCGGAAGAGCCAGAATTTATAACCTGATTCGTAACCTGCTCTTTTTACGCAACAACTACGAGGTCTTCCATACCGAAGACTACGATGTATCCCTCACACAGTTTGGAAAGCGTATTCACCTGATCGGCGAAGACATCGACGCAGCCATTATCGGCAACTTCAATGTGGAGCCCCTGGCCATTGCCAATCCTTTCCCTTACGCCGGTGAATGGTATAATTATCTAAGTACTGAAACGACTTCGGTAGCTGATCCAAATGCCGCGATCACGCTAGAGCCCGGAGAGTACCGCATCTACCTGAGTGAGGAGGTAGAACTACCTGGAATCGGCTTACCGGTTTCCGCTCAGGAAGTGGTCGGCTTTGCGGACTTCGAGATGACGGCTACGCCGAACCCGACTTCCGGTAATTTACAACTAGCCTATACCCTGGCACAGAGTACCGACGTGAGTGTAAGCTTGCTGGACCTGAGTGGCCGTAATCTGGGCGGAGAGTTGATCAGCGGCAATCGTTTGGCTGGGGAACAGCGCGAACAACTTAATCTTGACGTAGCGAATGGGATCTATTTCCTGCGTTTAACGGCGGGTAATCGGGTAGCGACTATAAAAGTGGTCGTGAATCGATAGTACTGCCGTGCTTTGTAGATGGCCTTGCTTCGTAAATTGATATTCAACGAAGCAAGGCCTTTTACTTTACAGGCCTATCAAAAAAGCCACGGTGTCTACACCGTCCGCATAGTCACCTAAACCAGGTTGCTGGGCTTCTCCGAAATACTTGGTTTCCAATCTCAGCGTCTCCGGCCGGGCTACGATAAGTTGAATTTCCTCGGATCGTTCGATCAGGATTTTCTCCAGTAACTGGGTGTCTGAATAAGTTTCGTAATAAAGACCGGCGATGTGAGAAAGCATCGCTTCGTCTTCGCGGATAATAACCGCGCCGTTGCTCTGAAATGGCTCTTTGTTGAGCATCAGCAGGGCGTAATTGTAGTCGAAGTTATTTTTATATTTCGGGTGGTTCTGCAAGTGTCGCCATTCGTGAAAAGCTTCCAATAGCGGCTGAAAATCATAGTCTTCCGGCACGTAAAGCTTTGCAACGTTGCGGCAGCCGAGTCCGAAATATTGAAACACATCCTGCCCGAGAGCTAGTAGCTCTTCCGTGGTTTCCTGGCCATTAAGCACTGCTACGCCATTGCGGTTTCGACGGATAATGTGAGGGTACTTACCGAAGTAGGCCTCAAAGTAACGGGCACTGTTATTGCTGCCGGTAGCAATCACGGCATCGAAATCACCGAGCTTATTCACTACTTCGAAATAGCTATTGGCGCGCTTGTCATATTCACCCAGCTTTTTGAGGAGATAGGGGAGGACGAAGGCATCCTTTTCCGAGAGTTTAACCTGAGATTTATGTCCACTCACGAAAACAGAAAGTACATCGTGGAAACCGACCAGGGGAATGTTACCGGCCAGGACCAGTCCGATTGTTTTGCGGGTAAAACCGGTGGTGGCGTTTTTGACTTCAAAGTAGCCAAGATAGGGTTCCAGCCAAGTTTCCAGTTTCTCGCGGACCAGGAACTCATTGGCGATTGCCCGGACGCTGGAGCGTTGGTTCTCCAGCGTGAACCAGCGATTGTTGAACTCCGTCCTTTTCTGGAGAGCTTCCAGAAATTCGTCGTTTTCCGCGCGGAGATGGTCGCCGAGCTTTACCAGGGCGTCAATGCGTTCTTGGAGGGTCATTTTCGGGCTAGCTTTCTTAGTAATTCGATGTTGCGTTCAGGGATGTTTTCTACGTCCGGGTAGGCATCGATGGCTTTGCTCATCTCGTCAACCCGTAATAATTGTAACACGGGAAACGGGCTACGGTTGGTCGCGTTGGCGGGATCATCGGCGGGTACTTCCGCAAATTGATAGTCCGGATGAAAATGCGCCAGTTGGATCATTGCGTGCAAACCGGCTTCTTCACTGATTTCCTCCACGGCTACTTTGAAGTCCAAAAATTCTTCGAATTCTTCCAGAGCTTTCGGGTAAATAAGCAAAGTCGTCATCACCTTGGCGGCAGGGACTTCGGTGAGGTAAAGTGATTCTTGCAGGAAGTGGCGAATCAATGCGTCAAAATCCGTTTCCTCACACTCTACGAAGCGAACCGTGTCACGCAGCATCGGCCGGGCGGCGAAGGGACAGAGATTATGATGGATGACGAAATTGGTAATCCAGTCTTTTGTCGATTGAGTTGCGGTCAAGATAAGTTAGTAGTTTAATGATAGAATGAGCCAATGACAAAAGGAACTAATGAGAAAATGAGGCCGATCAGGTCATTCATTCATTGTCTCATTCAGTCATTCCTGCGAGAACTCAAATAATTCCGGAACCGCTCCGCTACCGCTGCCATATCCTCCGGCAATTCGCTGGTAAAGGTCACTTTCTCTTTAGTAGCCGGATGGACGAACGAAAGACTCTTAGCGTGGAGAGCCTGGCGGGGGCAAAGGGCGAAATTCTTTTCTACGAAACTGCGGTATTTGCTATAAACGGTTCCTTTGTGGATACGGTCACCGCCATATTTGGCATCGTTGAACAGCGGATTGCCACGGTGGCTCATGTGAACGCGGATCTGGTGGGTGCGTCCTGTTTCCAGCCGCAGTTCCAGCAAGCTGACGTAGTAGAGGTCTTCCAGAGTTTTATAATTCGTAGCGGCCCATTTGCCTTCTTCTTCGTCTTCGTGGGGAACGGCGTATTTGGTTCGATTACGCGGGTCGCGGGCGATAAAAGTTTCGATGCGGCCATCAGCGGGCTCGGGACTGCCCCAGACCAAGGCAACGTAACTGCGTTCGATGCTGTGGTCAAAGAACTGTTTGGCCAGGTGACTCATGGCGAATTCAGTCTTGGCGATCACGAGTAATCCGCTGGTGTCTTTGTCGATTCGGTGGACGAGGCCGACCCGGTTGATGTCATTGCCCGGCAGTACCGGCAGTTCGCTCAGCCTCAGGTAATGCGCCAGCGCGTTAACCAGGGTTCCGCTGTGGTTACCGATACCGGGGTGAACCACCATCCCAGGCTCTTTATGCAGGACGAGAAGGTGCTCGTCTTCGTAGCGAATATCCAAGGGGATATCTTCGGCAACCAGCCCTTCGTTCGGGTCCTGAAATTTGGGAATGATCATCTTGACGTGCTGGCCGGGCTTTACCCTGTGGTTGGCTTTTACGACCATGCCGTTCACCGTGGCCGAGCCAGCCTTGATGATATTCTGAATACGGTTACGGCTGAGTTTGGAGGTTTTGTCCAACAGGAATTTATCCAGCCGAAGCGGGGTTTGACCGGGATCGGTGGTGACCTCGAAGGTTTCGAAAAATTCGTCGTTTTGCTCTTCCATAGTTTACGGGTTGGGGCGAAGGTACGGGATTTTGGGGGTGGATTTTTTTTAAGAAGTGAAACGGAAATATCGATATATCCCTATACCTATATTTACGTCTCGCTTTGAATGTCAAAGTGTTTTAATCCTTCTTCAATAATTGCCATGCACCTCAACAGCCGCTGCGTCCGCGACCCAGAGTATAAAGCCGCTAACCCCGCTCACCAGATACCCATCGTTGCGGCCAGCAGTTTCGTGTTTGATTCCATCGAGCAAGGACTGGATATTTTCGATGGTAAAACGGAAGGCCACGTCTACGGCCGTTTTGGTAACCCGACCATCGACGCAGCAGCCCAAAAAATAGCCGATATGGAAGCTCACGGCACCGGCATTCCTGCTTACGGCTTGTTCACCAGCTCTGGAATGAGTGCCATAGCCACAACGCTGCTGGCTTGTGTGCCGGCGGGCCAGAAGGTGCTGTGCCAGCAAGATCTATACGGCGGTACGACCAACCTGATCCAATTGTTAGAGAACCGGGGCATCGGAATGGTCAATGCCAATTTATTGGACTTCAATGTAGCAAGGCTGGTTGCGGAACAAAAGCGAAATGCTATCGCGGCGATCTACCTGGAGACGCCCGTCAATCCAACGCTGCAAGTCATCGACCTGGAAAAAATGCAGCTGCTCGCCCGGGAACTGAATGCCCTGCTGATAGTAGACAATACCTTTGCTACTTCGTTAGTCCAACAACCACTGAGCTACGGGGCAGATATTGTCGTCCACTCAACCACCAAATACCTCAACGGCCACGGTACGGGCGTGGCCGGAGCTATTGTGTGCAAAGATCTTAGTCTCTACGAAGAAAAACTGGTACCCGCTTACCGGTTGGTTGGTGGCAGCGGAAATCCCTGGGATGCCTGGCTGGTACTCAACGGACTGAAAACGCTACCTCTGCGAATGGAACGGCACAGCCAGAATGCACAGACGGTGGCTGAATGGCTGGCTGCACACCCGGCAGTTACCACTGTCAATTACCCCGGTCTGGCTGATCACCCCCAAATTGAATTGGTAGAACGGCAAATGAAACTCAGCGGCGGGATGCTCAGTTTCGAACTCAAGGGAGGCAAGGTGGCCGCCATGGAATTCATGAATCGGTTGAATTTCTGCACCCTCACACCCACGCTGGGCGACGTAGATACCCTGGTGCTTTACCCGGCCGGGATGAGTCACCGGGGCGTAGAGCCGGAAGTGCGGCGTACCCATGGAATCACGGACGGATTAATTAGGCTCTCAGTGGGCATTGAAGCAGTGGAGGATATTTTGGCGGATTTGGAGCAAGCGCTCAGGAACTAAGCTGTTTATTTTTTCGTTCTTATCTTACGTATTCTACAGTTCTCCAAAATTAATTACTATGGGCGTATCCATCCGCGAAGAGATCATTCTGGAGCTACTTTCCATCGATGACCAGCAATTGCTGCAACGCATCCGGGCTTTTGTACGCGAGCAAAAGCCAAAACAGTCTGCTGTGTTATCTGCCGTTCCCAACGTAGAAGCAGTGCTTGAATTAGCAGGTTCGATTAGTGTTGAAGATGCGACAGAAATGCAGTCCATCATAAACGAAGAATTTGCAAATATCGAGGGAGAATGGTAACGGATCGAGTGGCAATAGATACTAATGTCATTTCAGCAGCTCTTAGTAATGATATAGTAATCGTTGAACTATTGCAAAAGTATTTGGTGCTATTCGTACCCGTTATTGCTTTTGGAGAACAACTGTATGGTGCAGAGAACTCCGCTAAAGTTGATGAAAACATTACCCAGCTACGAAAATTTATTGAAAAAGTAGAACTGCTTGACATTAATGAAAAAGTTGCAGTTTACTACAGCCAAACTAGATTTCAACTTAAGAAAGACGGTAAACCCATTCCCGAAAATGATATCTGGATCGCTGCTACTTGTCTCGCTAATAATCTTCCGCTCCTTACCCACGATCAGCATTTTGACCATGTAGCTGGATTAGAGGTAATCCGTCCATAAATTGTAACTGCAAAAAAGCCGCCCCCCAGTCCAGTGGGAGACGGCACTCAAGAAGTGCTAAACTATAATTCATATCTGATTATTTCCAGCCATCGATAGCAAGCGTTGTACACAATTAAGCCAATAGCTTATTGTCAATACTTCAAAGAAGCTGGTACTCGGAAATAATCAGGAGATCTGGTTGCTAGCTATTTGACGCTACTCAGCAGCACGCCGTTTTCGCCAACGACCAGGACCTGACGCTTAACTACGTCACCCTTGGTGATTTCCAGGTAGTAACGACCAAAGTCAAGGTTCTCCAGGTCGAAATGGCAAGAGTAGCCATTGTGGTCGTTTACAGTCTCCGTGTGTAGTACGGCGTGGTTGGTGAGCGACTTGAGTTTGACCGTAGTGCTTACGCCCTGAAGATTGGCTAAGACGACGGACATGCCGGTCGCGGTGGGGTTGGATTTGACAACGATCGGGTCGTTGCCGGCGGCAAGAAATCCTGCCAGTAGCAGGAAGGCAAATAGCAATGAATGTTTTTTGCTGGTCATGATAATTTAGTTTTCAAATGGTTAAGGAACACCGTATGAATGTCTTATAGGTTTTGAGCTGACTATTTTGTTTCCTGGCAAGGCGGCCGGAGCCGAGTATAGCCATAGCTACATGAGGTTTTGGTCAACGTAGCTAGGGAGCAAAAGAGTCGCTCCAAAGCCGATAAGTTATTTGTACGATGTTCCTGAAAATGGGTTTAAAATCCGGGGGTTATTGAGGGTAGGTATAAAAGCTATTCTAAATCAATGATGTAAAGAAAGGGACGATACCCTTAGGTCATGGTTGCATTTCGACGAATAAAACTTATTTGCCGACGGTTGAAAAAACAGCTGCTATCTTTGGGCACTTATGAAAATCGTTATCATCGGTGGGGGAGCCGCCGGCTTTTTCTCCGCCATCCAACTGGCTGAAAACCATCCTGCTGCGCAGGTCACCATTCTGGAACGGGGCCGTTCCGTACTGGAAAAAGTGCGGATTAGTGGTGGTGGACGCTGTAACGTCACCCACGCCTGCTGGGATCCCCGGGAACTCACCAAATTCTATCCGCGCGGTGAGCGTGAGTTGCTCGGTCCCTTCAATAAATTTGCCTGCGGCGATACGATGGGGTGGTTTGAAGACCGGGGCGTGGAACTAAAGATCGAAGAAGATGGCCGGGTATTTCCTGTTTCAGATGATTCCGGAACGATCATCGACTGCCTCTGGAATACGGCCAAGCAGAATGGGGTAAAAGTGATCACCCGCTGTCGGGCGGAAAAATTCTGGCGCGCTGAAAACGGTCAGTGGCAGATACTGGCCAACGGCGAAACCTTCGCTGCCGATCGGCTAGTGGTCACCACGGGAAGCAACCCTGCAATATGGAAGCAACTCAAGGCACTCGGTCTGGAAGTGATTGACCCGTTGCCCTCGTTATTTGCGTTCAACGTTCCGGATAAAAAATTGCACGCTTTGTCGGGCATCTCATTGCCTTGGGCCCAGCTCCGGATAGAAGGTAACAAACTCAAGGCTGAAGGCCCCTTGCTCATCACCCACAAAGGACTCAGTGGTCCGGCGGTACTGCGCATCTCCGCCTGGGGAGCGCGGGAACTGGCCCCGATGAAATATAACTTCAAGCTAAGAGTAAACTGGCTGGCCAGGCGTCAGCAGGACGTTGATGATGACCTGCGGGATTTGGCCGTCAACGTTGCTAAACAACAAATAGGCAGCCACGGCCAATTCGATCTGCCCCAAAGGCTTTGGCGCTATTTTCTGGACCGCGCCGGGATTAAGCCCGAAACCCGTTGGGCCGAACTCGGAAAGAAACCAAGACTCAAATTGACGGAACAGTTGACCAATGGAAGTTTTCAGGTCAATGGAAAAGCCACCAATAAAGACGAATTTACCACTGCCGGAGGCGTTGCCTTACGGGAGATCGATTTCAAGAATTTTACCTGTAAAAAGATCCCCGGCCTCCATCTCGCCGGAGAGGTGCTGGACATCGATGCAATTACGGGTGGATTTAATTTTCAGGCAGCCTGGACGGGTGGCTATTTGATCGGCGGAAGGTAGACGCTTGTTGCTAAAGGACGCTTCGCTTGTGGATGCCTGCGGCTTTTGGACGGGTTAAAGCCCTTTTGGACGGCCTTCGACCTTTTAGACGCTCGTTCCTCGCTTTTGGGGCTTTTATGAACATTGCTACTTTGAAGTCAATAGACGCTAGACGCTAGATTTTTGCATGGAACAAAACAAAGCTGCAGTATAACAGCGAAGCGATCTAGTGTCTAACATCTAATAGCGCAGTGGTCTTCTTTCCAATGGCGTAGCGGTCTATTTTGACTTCAAAGTAGCAAGGTCCTATTCAACGACGAGGCGATTTGTTGCCATAACTGCTCCGCTTTCATCTCTTATGTTCAATAAATAGACGCCGGCGGGCAGGCTGCTGACCTCGATATTGGTCGTTTGGCTGCCTTGTGGAAATAGACTGGTGTTCATCGCTCTGCCGAATAAATCTGTCAGCGTCAAACTAAGGTTGCTGTGGGCGGGAGCCGGTAGTTTTATGGTAACCAGTTGATTAGCAGGATTAGGAAAGACGCTGACGTTAAGCGTATTACGATTAACTGGCCGGGTAGAACTGATCAGGTCCAGATCATAGCGCATGATTACACCTCCGTCGCCGATACCGAAGAAGTATTGATCGTCAGTAGTTAGCGTCGCACCCCGCAGAGCTGAGCAGATATAGCTGAACTGACTGAAATTTTGTCCGTCATCTCCGCTGATGTAGGCCCCGCCATTGTTGCCGCTTTCGAAGGCGGCGGTCAATATCCGTCCGTCCTGGGTGATAGCATATTCACTGGCTCCGGGCAAACTGTTGTCGAGTGTCCAGCTGTCTCCGCCGTCCGTGGTCCGGTAGGCGCGGGAAGAGCTAAAAATGATACCGTTGTCCGCATCCGTAAAGTAGACTGAATTTAATGGCTGGCTGGTGGGGCTGACGTCGATCATATCTTCCCAGCTTAGTCCGCCGTCGGTGGTTCTGGCAAAGCGGCCACCACCATTGGCGAGCATAAAGCCCAGGTTGTCGTCGAAAAAGTACAACTGATTCTGGGGGTAGATGCCGAGGGTGCTGAGATCGACACCGGTCCAGTTTGCACCGTCATCATCGGAGTAGATTGCGACTTCTCCGGACACCAGGTAGATGCGGCCGCCGGGTAGTTCGGCGTAGCGTTGGAAATACTGGTCCGGGTACATGGCCAACACTAAAGCGGGCAAATAAGGCTCGAAAGTGTTTCCCCCGTCGTTACTGACCTGAATGCTTTCCGATCCGTTGGAGGCCAATAATAGTTGCCCGGCGGAGGAAACGTAAAGGCGATTGGATGTGAAATCCAGTTGTTGAAATTCCATCCAGCTTGCTCCAGCGTCGGTGGATTTGAACAGCATGCCGCTGCGGTCGGTATAAAAGCCGGTCTGGGCGTCGGTGAACACGATATCCACGGCGTCTACGCGATCGGCTGGAATCTGGCTCTCCCAGTTCTGGAAGTCGGCAGGGGAATAGTAGATTTCGCTCATGTTGCTGGCCAGCCAGTACTCCTCTCCTCTGGCGTGGAAGTTGCTGGCAATGAAAACACCGTCACCCAGGTCAATCGAGTAACTGGTGAAGTTCATGCCACCATCAGTACTTTCATAGACCCGGTCCGTCACCTGCACGCCACGCAGATCGTTGCTGTTGAGTGCGGTGAAAAAGATCAGGTTGGACGGAAGGGTGGTGTTAACGACGAAGTCAAAGCTGGAACCACCGTTCTGGGTATGGTAGAGGTCACGATTGGCGTCCAGGAGGTAACCTTGTTGGCCGGAATAGAATGTGAGGTGACGCACGGATTCAGGGTGAGTGTAGCCGGTAGAATCCCAGCTTGCGGCTGAATTTTCGCTTTTCCAGCAGCGACCCTGATCGTCGAAATAGTAAGCCCTAGCGGTGGTCGGCAATTCTACCGAAGCTCTTTGAAAACCTTCTATTTCAGTTACCGCCCAACTCGTGCCACCGTCGGAAGAACGCAGAAAACTGTCTCCGCCGCTGTAGCCGAAAACGATGTCGTCGGTGATGAATTCCAGCCGGCGGAGGAAAGGGTATTCTTCTTCCAGATTGGTGATCGTCCAGTTCAAGCCACCGTCGGTACTACGGGCGAAATTGCCGTTGTTGTAGGCTACGATTACCGCCGTTTCGCAGCCCGAGGGGGCACAGCTAACGGATACGACGTCGGCCGCTACGGGGCTTTCCACCTGTTGCCATAGCAGGCCGTCATCGGTGGTTTTTAATAGGGTTTCGCAACTGCCGCCGGACCAGCCGATACCGCTGTCATCTACGTGGACATCTTCTAATTGGGTGACAAATTCCAGGGGACGGATCAGTTCTCCGCTCTGGGCGGCTAAGCCGACAAAGGTGGCCAACAGGAAAAGGAGGTTGATGTAGTATACTCTTCTCATCAAGAATGGGTTTTGTGATTTTTCGGTAGTCTCTCTCAATCCATCACAAAACTATTCCGGGGGCCGGTGTCGGGCATCGGGGAAAAGGGGGAGGGGCGGGAAATGTATGAATTCCGGTAGGTGGACGCCTGCGGCTTTTGGACGGGCTGCGCCCTTTTGGA
>PDLQ01000050.1 GCA_002591745.1 Lewinellaceae bacterium SD302 | reverse complement strand
GTAGACTAGTAAGAAAGGCGTTGTCATTCTCAAAATCAGAGTACTGGCACCAAATGGCTGTCAGGTGGTGTTTGTGGCAGATGAACCTAGAACGTCACCCTTACATCTGAACCATCGTCGAAAATTTTATGCTGTAGTTAAATTTGGTCTGCATCAATAATTTATGATACGGCAAAGTTGGGGGAATACAATTACAAGTGTGCGGTATCTTTAGAGGCTATGCCGGTATTTTTAGAGGTTTATGGATAGAATTGGAGCCCATTTGGGTTGAATCAACCTATATTCGTGAAAAATAGAAACCATTTTGCTGACTTTAGAAACTCAACGACCTTTCGAAATACAAGAAATTGAATTGTTCTCCTGGCAGCAGCGCCCGGTGAAAAACAACTTCTTCGAACTCGTTCTCGTAAAATCGGGGCGTGGGACGCAGTGCATCAATTATAATTATCACACCTACACGGCGGGTAGCGTCTTCCTGTTACCACCATTACAGTGCCATTCATTTCAAATCGAGGAACCGTCGCGCTTCGTGTTTCTGAAGTTTACCTCTCAGTTCTTTCGGGCTAAAAACGATGCATCCACTGCCCGCTACGCCTGGTTCAACGAAGCCGCCTACGTGCTGGCCAACTATAATCAATTGCCCGGAGACCTGTTGCAGAGTGAGTTGGACCGCCAGCATCTGCATACCTTGCTTGACCTGATCCTCCGGGAGAACCAGAACTTCAGCACCGATTCCGTTCCGCTCATTCAAAGTCTGATGTCAAGTGTGCTGGAACTATTACTCCGGAATATCCGAAAAAGCCCATTCTTCGAAGTCGCCACCGAAACACAGGGTGATGAGCGCATTAACAATCTACTCGTTTACATTAACGAGAATATCAGTAATTCCGCTCTGCTGAAAGTGGATCGACTCGCTAAACATTTTCACTTGTCTCCCACTTACCTGGGAGAATATTTCCGTAAAAATGTAAACGTGTCACTCCGGGAATACATCATCAAAACCAAACTCAAACTGGTAGAAATTCGGTTATTGAATTCCGATCTCACGCTGACCGAGATTGCCGAAGAACTGAATTTTACCGACGTCAGTCACCTTTCCAAAACCTTTAAGCGGTACGTTGGTATTTCCCTTCGCGATTTTCGGAAGCAAGGAGAATATCACCTGTTAAAGCGCAACGCCTGCGTGGCTTAAAACCAGACTATGCCTAAAATTCTCTTGCTGTTTGCTCATCCCCGCTACGAACAATCCCGTACCAACCACGCCCTGCTGCGGGGAGTGGGCGAGTTAGCCGAAGTAACGTTCCATGACCTTTACGAAGCGTACCCGGAATTCGACATTGATGTAGCCTACGAGAAAAAATTGCTCCTCGAGCATGACGTCATTGTCTGGCACCACCCCTTTTACTGGTATAGTTGCCCGCCCTTACTCAAGCAGTGGATCGACGTAGTACTGGAATTCAACTGGGCGTATGGCCCCAAAGGCAACGCTTTGGCGGACAAGACCTGCCTCCAGGTCATTACCACTGGCGGTGGTAGCGAAGTTTACTGTAGCGCGGGCAGGAACAACTATTCTATCAATACCTTTCTGCGCCCCTTTGAGCAGACGGCGAGACTTTGCGGTATGCGCTACTTGCCACCTTACGCCGTAACCGGTACGCATAAGCTTACCGACGAGGAACTGCGGCAACACGCCGATGAGTACCATCGTATCCTCATCAGCCTTCGGGAAAATGCCTCTGTCGCGGACCTGAAGGATTGTGAATTTCAGGACGACATTCCCCCACAACTGACCATTTCCTAGTATGACCGGTAGTATTCTTTTCGAGGCCATTGCTTTTCTGGCCGGTGCCATCATTTGTGTTCCACTCGCTAAACGACTGGGTTTGAGTGCCGTGCTGGGCTATTTGCTGGCGGGCATCCTTATAGGTCCGTACGTGCTCGGATTCGTAGGGGAGGAAGGGGATGAAATCCTTCACTTTGCGGAATTCGGAGTAGTGATGATGCTTTTCCTCATCGGTCTGGAAATTGATCCCGCTCGCTTTTGGCGGATGCGGAAGACCGTAGTCGGTATGGGGGGCTTGCAAGTGGCCGGCACCATGTTACTCGGGTACCTGCTTTTTAGCTGGTTGGGCTACGATTGGGAAGTGAGCGTAGCGATCGCAATGGCCGTTGCCCTGTCTTCTACTGCCATCGCCTTGCAGAGCCTTAAGGAAAAGGGGCATTTTGACACAACCTACGGCTCTGCATCTTTTTCTATTCTCCTCTTTCAGGATATCATCGTCATCCTGATGCTGGCGGTGATGCCGCTGCTATCCCCCGGAGGAGAGACAGTCGCGACCGAAAACCACGCAGAAACGCTCAACCTGCTGGAAAATCTGCCGACCTGGCTACGGGGCCTGGCAATTATCGGATCAGTGGTCCTGGTAGTAGCGGGTGGCCGTTACCTGATCGTTCCAACGCTGCGTTGGGTAGCTACCTGGAATATGCGGGAGCTGCTCACCGCTTCGGCCCTGTTGATTGTACTGGGGATTTCCTTTCTCATGGAACTGGTGGGGCTGAGTCCCGCACTGGGGGCATTCCTTGGCGGTGTGGTGCTGGCCAACAGCGAATTTCGGCACGAACTGGAAAGCACGCTGGAACCCTTCAAGGAATTGCTGCTTGGCCTGTTTTTTATGGCGGTCGGGGCTTCGGTAAATTTCATTGTCATTGCAGCTGACCCGCTGGGTATTGGCACCATCGTAGTCGCCGTAATCGTAGTTAAAGCAATTGTACTGTTCGGAGTTGCAGCTGCTTTTGGCTTGAAAATGGACGATCGGCTACTCCTCACCGTAGGCCTGGCCCAAATCGGGGAATTTGCTTTTGTACTCCTCTCTTTTGCCTTCCAGCTCAACATCCTTAGCCAGGAACAATTGGACATTATGCTAGTCGTCACTGCCGTGTCCATGACCATGACTCCGATTTTGGGGATAATCAATGAGCGACTATTGCTTCCCAATATAGCCACCAAGGAAAAAGAAGAAAGACCCACTGACGAGTTCACTGCTACCCATAAAGTTATTCTGGTGGGCTTCGGCCATTTCGGCAGCACGGTCGGTCGATTTCTACGGGCCCACGGGGTAGAGGCGACCATACTCGATTATGATTCCAATCGGGTCGACCTCCTGCGGCGCATGGGTTTCGAGGTATATTACGGAGACGCAACCCGTATAGATTTACTTGAATCCGCCGGCATCGCAGAAGCGGACCTGTTGATCTGTACCGTTGGTAGCCCGGATACTACCCTGGCACTGGTCCGCAAAGTCCGCAAGCACTATCCTGCCTTGGAAGTCATGGTCCGCGCCAGAAACCGCTACGATGCCACGGATTTACTCAACGACGGCATAGAGAACGTTTACCGGGAAACGCTGGACACCTCCGTCAAACTTGCCAGTGATGCGCTGAACAAGTTCGGTTTCCGTAAGTACACCCTTTACCGCCACGCCCAGCAGTTCGTGCGTCTGGACGAGGAAAGCCTGCGGCGCCTGGCCGTGCAACCCCGCCACGAAGATGAATACGTTTTCCGGGTCAGGGAAGAAATCGCTCAGCAGGAAAGCTTGCTGGAAGCGGATCGCCGGCGAAAACCGTTTACGGAAGATACCCACTGGAACAGCGAACTAAGGGCACTGTTAGAAGATTGAGTGCATTTCTTACCCCAAATATCTTTGTATGAAGCGTGAACGAATGAAATATCTGGCACTTGTGTTGACGTTGACCCTCATTGTCGGTTGTGAGTCCACGCAATCCAATGCCCGGGTGACGTCAATTCCAACGGAAGAATGGTCACTTCGGCAGACTACGATTCCAGATCAGGACTCCCTTGTTTCCGGCAGTACTTATTTATCCAGTTACTCTCAGGTATACGTAAGATCTAAAAGCTATTTGTTCAGTCTCACCGGGACGATAAGTATACGCAACACCAGTTTGCAGGATACCGTATACGTCGAGCGGGCAGCCTATTACGGGACGGGGGGCAAGGAACTCAGGAATTATTTTGAAAAGCCTATTTTCTTGGCACCTATGGAAACCATCGAAATCATCATATCGGAAGAGGATGTAGAAGGGGGTACGGGAGATAACTTCGTATTCGACTGGTACAAGTCACCGGGGGTAAGCGATCCTTTCTTTGAGGGTGTGTTTATTTCCGTTCATGGTCAGCAGGGAATCTCGTTTACTACGCAGGGGATTCGGGTCAAATAAAACCTGCAAGTCCAATTCGATCCGCTCGTTCCTTATCTGATGCCCAGGATGCGGATATGTTGCTGCGGCATCCGGAAGAACCCATTTTTCGAAGTTGCCATAGGAGCACTAAAGAGCAACTTCATCAATAGTCCAGCCTTGTTACTTTAGCTGGTACTGATGACCTGCGGTGATCGTCACAAGCTCCTCGAAATTGAAGCCAAAAAGTCGTTTCGCTAAAATACAGAGCATAGACCGCTTCACTGTAAGAGCATAGAATATAGACGCTGCTCTATCGTGTACGTGTGGTTGGCACGCTAGAGCGGTAGTCTATTTTCTATGCTCTATATTCTTTTTACTAACAAAGTAGCAAAGTTTATGTGCTTCGGCCGGCTTACCGCTCCACCACCACTTTCCCTTGATCCAACAACCTCCCCCCATCCCGAAAGCCGTAGTAATACACCCCGGCGGCCAGCCGCGACAAATCAAAACGCGCCTGACGGTACAGTACCCGCTGAGAAAACACCTCCCGCCCCAGGGCATCGCGCACCACAAATTGCCCGTTCAGTGGCAAATAATCGCCCAGGTCGAAGACCAGCAGATCGCGGACGGGGTTGGGGAAGATGGTAAAATCGAGTTCGTCGCGTTGGGTAGCGGACAGCGAAGACGGCCCCAGTTCCAGCGTACGGCAGTAAGTATCCATGCCAATATCGTTCGTTACCGTCAAGCAGACCTCGTAGATGCCCGGACCGGCAAAGGTATGATCCTCGTGTAGATCAAAACCGTTGTTACCATCGCCGAATGTCCAGAAACGTGTTTCCGGCTCGTAGAAGCTGAGGTTTTGGAAATGGAAATCCAGGGTGTCTTCCGGGTTACGGTCTACCCGGAAATAGGCGCGGGGGAGGTTGTCGATGCCCAGGCTGTCGCAGACGCTGCCGTCTACCGGACCTAGGCGATAGTTGGGGTGGTTGGCTAGGGTGGTGGCGTTGGCATTCGGTAGTTGGATGGAATGTTGGCGTACATCACAAGCCACACCCGAACGGTTGGGGTATTCGATGACGTGTAGTTTTTTGATGCCCGATGGCGCATTGAGGTATATTTTCCCGTCGGGAGCTAGTTGGGCTAGATAAAAGCGGCCGTTGAAAACGTTCCATTCTGTGTAGCCGTCGTAGATGGCGACGGTGTCTTGGGTGGCGAAAATGTCGTCTGCCCAGAGATCGTATTGGAAGATATGTTCTTCATTGGAAATGTAAAGGTATTGCGAAGAAGGGGAAATCGCCGCTCCACAGGCAACCCCCTCCGATTCAATTAAAGATAGTCGATGATTGGAAAGTTGCCCTGTACAGCGATCAAAATCGAAGATGTCTAGATAGTTCGGCTCGCCGATCACTGTGTTATTGTAACGGATGTACGTATTTCCGTCTGGGGAAAAAATGGCTTGACCTAAGCCGTCTTCCTGAATAAAATCAACTGTCATAGTATCAATTAGAGTAACCCCCTCTGGATTAAAAAGAATCGAATAAATAACGGGTTGTTCAGAAGCTGCTAACAATACCCACCAATCTCTACCATTGGCGTGCTGACAGGCGGTTACTTCTCCAGTTGTAAGTAAGTCTGGAAGAATACTGTCAATAGTACTGGATAAGTGAATAGGTGAATTCAAGTTAATAAACGACGATGATGGATATTCACCAATTCGAGGAATAGTAGAAGAGTAATCAATTTGCACATATTGCAAGCTATCTATATCATTAAAAGGCAAGTAAACAAAAGTTTGAGGAAAGTTTCTATTTGCAAGGACATTGTTCTCGAAAAAGCCACTAATTATTTGTTGATTGTTTTTGTCTCGTATTTCTGCGTTGTTAGAAAACAGTAACAAATCTCCCTCGTAACTGGATAATGCATTGCCACTCCCGTTAAAGAAAATATCATTTTGCTGATCATTTTCGATTTGTAATTCAGCACTATAAAAGCTCAGTATAGAAATTCCAAATGAGTCATTGGGTTCGGATTGGTTGCCTCCCGAGTAACCCATCATCCAGTGATTGTCGTAGAATTGAGCGTTAAGATTAAATGAATACAGGAGTAAACCGAGTAGAATTGGATGTCGCATAGGGTAACAAATATAGGGTGGCTAACAAAGTAGCAAGGTTTTAGGTAATTGAATACTACAAGGCCTCTCCCCCCGCCCTTCCCAAGGGGGAGGGGGCCGCTCCGCGCCGTGCTCTGGAACGCTCCGCGACGTGGCGTGGACGCACCCATGGACGCGTTGCTCGCACGTATCGGCGCGGAGCGTTCCCTCTCCTTCACGAGAGTTGGGGTGGGGCCCCTAACTCGCAGTCGGGCTAGGGAGAGGCAACCACCACCTTTCCTTCCCCCAACAAAAACCTTCCATCCCAAAAATTATAATAATACACCCCGGCCGGCAGGGCAGCTACGTCGATCCGCGCCTGGCGGTAGAGCACCTGCTCGCGCAAGACCGCCCGCCCCAGCGCATCGCGCAGCACAAACTGCCCATTCAGTGGCAAATAATCGCCCAGGTCGAAGACCAGCAGATCGCGGACGGGGTTGGGGAAGATGGTAAAATCGAGTTCGTCGCGTTGGGTAGCGAACAGCGAAGACGGCCCCAGTTCCAGCGTACGGCAGTAAGTATCCGTGCCAATATCGTTCGTTACCGTCAAGCAGACCTCGTAGATGCCCGGACCGGCAAAGGTATGATCCTCGTGTAGATCAAAACCGTTGTTACCATCGCCGAAGGTCCAGAAACGTGTTTCCGGCTCGTAGAAGCTAAGGTTTTGGAAATGGAAATCCAGGGTGTCATCCGCATCGCGGTCTACCCGGAAATAGGCGCGGGGGAAGTTGTCGATGCCCAGGCTGTCGCAGACGCTGCCGTCTACCGGGCCGAGGCGGTAGTTGGGGTGGTTGGCGAGGGTGGTGGCGTTGTTGTTCGGTAATTGGACGGAGTGCTGGCGAACCTCACAGGCGATGCCCTGCCGGTCGGGGAATTCGATGACGTGGAGTTTCGGGATACTAGAAGGCGCATTTAGGTAGATTTTGCCGTCGGGAGCTAACTGAGCTAGGTAAAACTGTCCACTGAATAGATTCCATTCCGTATAGCCATCGTAAATGGCGACGGTGTCTTGGGTGGCGAAAATGTTGTCTGCCCAGAGATCGTATTGAAATATATAGTCTTGATGAGATATATATAGGTATCTAGAAGAAGGAGAAATCGCCGCACCACAAGGAGCCACGCTCGGTGAAATGGTCGTGTGTCTATGGTTGTATAATTGTCCAGTGCAGCGATCAAAATCGAAAATATCCAGATAAGCTGGTTCGTCGAATCGAACGTTGTTATAACGTACGTAGTGATTGCCGTCGGGCGAAAAGACGGCTTGCCCCAATCCGCTTTGCTGAATAAAATCTACTTCTAATAAGTCTACTATCGAAACTCCATCAGGAGTAAAAAGAATAGAATAAATAAATGATTGCTCATAGCCGGCTAATAAAACCCACCAATCCCTACCATTAGCATGTTTACAAGCAGTTACTTCTCCGGTGGTTAATAAATCGGGAAGAATGCTGTCAATTGTGTTGAACAATTGAATAGGTTCATTAGTACTTATCGAAGAAGAAGATGGATATTCTCCAATTTTTGGAATGTCGTCTGAATAGTTCATTTGTACATATTGTAAACTATTCAATTGCTCAAAAGGCAGATATACAAATGCCTGAGGTGCATTCCTGTTTACCAATTCATTATTTTCGAACACTCCATTTAGAATTTGTTCGTCATATGCATTTCTAATTTCCAAATTATTGGAAAACAAGAATAAATCGCCCTCATAGTCAGAAAGCGTGTTGCCGCTACCGTTAAAAAAAATATCGTTTTGTTGATCGTTTTCAATTTTTAATTCGGCCTCGTAGAAACTCATAATTGAGATTCCAAACGAGTCATCAGGCTCCGAAAGATCTCCTCCGTAGTAGCCCAGCATCCAATGGTTGTCGTAGAATTGGGCACTAACGGACGTTACAAATAAGAAAATAATTACCGTTGCGAATAATCTCAGCATACTACTATAATTTAGAAAATAAGCTTTGCTACTTTGCTAGTCAAAAGACCGCTTCGCTGTAAGAGTATAGACCACTTCGTTGTAAGAGCATAGAATATAGACCGCTTCACTGATAGACACCATTTAGCATTCACATGTGGTTAGCAAGCTAGCGCAGTAGTCTAAGTTCTATGCTCTTTTCCCTACTGCGGTACCTCCTCCTTCATCTTCCCGAAAAACTCCTTCAGGCTATTAAATTCCTTACGCCAACTCAGGCCCAGACCAACCTGGTTACGAGCTGTACTTACAATGTCCGGCGTGATGCGCTGGTAAAAACGGAGTTTAAGCGTGCGGGCGTCGTTGAAGGCGTATTCCAGGGCGAAGTTGTTACCAATGAAAGTTTGGGAATTGCCGCTGGCCGCGAGCTGGTTGTTGCTCAGTACGCTGATGTCGCTGACGATGGTCCAGCGGTTGCCCAGGCTTTTGCGGATGGTGAACTCGAATACGTCGCCCCGGCTGTTGAGTCCGTCGGCGCTGAGGTTGCCGCTGTTGTAGCGGTTGTAGGCCAGGTCGAAATCGAAGGAGGAAATGAAGGCATCTTCGCCGAATGTGTCCGTCAACAAATTGTTGAGTAGCAGGCTGAAGTAGTTGCTGAGCCACTCGCTGATGGTGTTCACCGCTACGTCCTGGGTACTGAAGCTGAGGTCGGCCGGCAGGAATTGGCCTACGACGATGAGGCCGAAGACCTGGCGGTTCAACTCGTTCTGGTCCATCAGTAGCAGCCGCCGCTTATTGTTGGCGAAGGTTTCCAGGCGACCTTCCAGCTGGGGGAAGCTAAGGTCGAAGTTGATGTCGGGTTGCAACAGCTGGCCCTGCAGGATTAGTGTCAGGTTCACTTCGGTGGCGCGGGCGGCGTCGCTTTGCAGCCCCTGGTCGGCGTTCCCCACCAGGTATTCCTGGATGAAGTTAAGGATGGGAGTCGAGAGCTTTTCGTAGTCCGCTTTCAGGTTGATCTGGGCACCGAAGGGGTCGCCGCTCCAGGAGATCGACCCGCCCGGCCGCACGCTGAACAGCTTATTGACCACCTTGTAAAAGGTGAAAAGGTAATTACCCGAGGCAATGGTATAGTCGCCGAACATCTGCATGTCGCCATCGCGGGGAACGGTGATGCGCAGATTCCCCCGTCCGTTGCCGCGAATGAGGTCCCCGATCTCCTCGTCAAAGATAATCTCCACCTGGGCCTGTTCGTTGATAATGAGTTCCATTTCCAGGCTGACACCGGTGGGGTCGCGCAACTCCTCTTCCTCCGGCTCGACGTACACCTTTTTATTCACGAAACGGATGTCGCTGATTGGTCCGGCCTCGGCCGTTTGGTCGGTAGGAATGAACAGGTAGGAGTCCCGGCCCACCTCGGCACGTACGTAGATGTCTGTCTGGCGGAAGTTACCCGAAAAAGCAATGCGTCCCTTGCCCAAGGCCCGGCCATAAAAGAGGTCATTATCCTCTTTTTCAAGATCCAGGGCCAGGAAGCGATCGGTGAATAACTCGGCGTCCAGCCCCAGGTTCTTGAGTCGGTTATGACTGATTCCGCCCCGTACGCTGGCGCTATTTCCATAGCGGTCTCTGAGCACGGTACCCGAAGCATCGAAAAGGGTATTGTTGATGGCCACCGGCGCTTCGTCGAATCGGTAGCGGGTCTTCAGGTAATCGATGGTGAAGGCTCCGTTGCGGGCCTTGATGAAGCCATCCACGTCCAGCCGATTGGTCAATCCCTTTACCCGCATTCCCGCGTTAAACTCTCCTTCGATATCGGATACGGAGCCGCCCACCCAGTAATTCGCCAACTCCAGTGGGTAACCGTCGATGGCCACGTTGAGGTCCAGGTAGTTTTTCCGCTGTTCGTTGCTTGTCGGATTTTCGGTCAGGTCCTGGAGGTTGAAAACGGCTTCGGTGATCAACTGGCTGGTGTCGCGGTTGAGGCTCAGGTAGGCATTGACCTGCCCGCGCAGATCAGGCACCGTGGCGTCCAGTCGCATCCAACCGTAATCGTCATCATTCATCAGGAAGGTGTCGGCACGGAGGTTGGCGCTGAGGCCTTCCATTTTAAACAGGTCCTGAACAGTTACTTTGGCGCTGAAGTCGCCCGAAAAATCCAGGTTCGGATAATTCCACAAACTGTCGATCAGCCCCAATTCGAAGTTGCGCAGGTCCAGTCCCAATCCCCGGCGACCCTCCCGCTGGAGGCTGATCCGGCGGCGGCCGCTCTCCAGGTGGAAGTTACGGGTGTCGATGTAGCCCTTGCGGAAAGTAATGGCGTTTTCGCCGGAGATCTCCCAGATGTCCTGGAAGAGAACCAGGCGGGACGAGTCAAAGGTAAGGCGGTAGTTCACGCTGTCGGGCAGGAAGAAGTGACCGTCCAGGTCGACCTTGTCCAACAGGCTGCCGTCCGAGGCATAATTGATGCCAAAATCCAGGCTGTCTCCCTCCAATAGACTCAGAAAGGTTACCTGACCTAAAAGCGGCTTACCATTATTGTAAGTACTGTCCACTACCAGGCTGATCTCACCGAACGGGCCGTTGGAAGTCGCCAGCAGGATAATATCGTTGATCCGGAGTTTGCCGATTTCCAGATCGGGTACCTCCACTTCAAAACCGAATTCCTCCAAGGCTTCGTTGTAGTTCCCGGCTACCACCAGCCCACGGATCGGTCCCAGCGTCGGCGCGATCAGGTAGTTGAGCCCCTTGGAGTCGATGATCTCCAGCTCGTAACTGAAATTATTGCCGCTGCTGATTCGGCGGGGTGGTTCTAAATTTAAGCGTTCCGCAAAGCCCGGGTAGTTATTGACCATGAACTGCTTGAGGCTACCCACTACCTGGTCCAGGTCGAACTCGCCCACCAACCGGCCGGTGGCCACGTCGCTTTCCAGCACGACAAGTTTACGCCCCCGCTCGTCGAAGGATGAATAAGCCGCTACGGTATCGATATCGTAGACCTCAGTATCATCCTTGACCAGACTCAGCGAACCGATATTCACGCTGCCTTCCATATCGCTGAACTTGGTGTTTCGCAGGTTCAGGTCGATGAGGCCCGAGATTACCAGATCGGCTTTGCTCAGATTAAGGGCTTTGAGGTCCAGCCGGGCGACTTCGGCGGCAAAATCAAAATCGGCAATGCTGTCGCGAAAATCCAGTTCCCCGAGGAAGTTAAAGTCGATGTTCTCGTCGCGGATATCGAAGGAACCGTTAAAAAAGTTTCGGTTGAGCTGGCCGGAAATCTCGGCTTGCCGATAGTTGTAATCACGGAAAGTGAAATTGTCGATGGTCGCGTTCAGGCCGGCTGCGGCGGTTTCTGCCACCAGTCCACGCCCGTCGGCGATATTACCGGAAAGGGAGACAGTGCCGAACTCCGGTTTATTTAAGAACATACCTACGTCGAAGTTCTCCAGCAACAGGTCCCCCTGGTATTCGGCGGCCGCCACGCCGGGGGTCAGGTTCATCTGCATATTGAGTTCGGCGCGGCCGATATCGGTCCTCAGGTCACCGTAGGCTACGAAGTTGGTGATGAAGCCATCGAAATTACCGCTGAACCGCAGTTGTCCCAATCGGTTAAAAGCTTCCGGCGGGTTGAAGTTTTCAATCAGGCTGCGCAGCGTTCCCATATCGGTTACCGCCTGTTCCAGGTCAAGCTGCAAAAAGGTTTCTCCCGGCCGGGTCACCCCGGTTAGTTCGAAGTCTCCGGCCAGGTAATTTTCGTTGTCCAGGGCCAGTTCCAGTGCTTCTCCCTTCAGGCTGTTTACCCGCCCGCGGATCAGCCCGTCCAGGCTGATGGCCCGCCGACGGTTGTCCCGGAAAAACTGATTGCTCCTGAGTTTACGGGCGAAGTACATAATGTCACGCAGGGCCACGCGGCTTTCGTCAAAATTCAGCCGCATGTTTACCCGGTTGGGGAAGTCGTTCCAGTCCTCCCAGCCCCGGCGGTAGGTGAAGTCCAGGGTGTCGCTCAGGCGGCTGTCCGGCGTCAATAACTCAATGTCGTTGGCAATCAGCCGGGTCGGGGCCACGGTCAGGTCGCCTACACTCAGTTTGTCGATAATGAAACCGGATTTCTCCCGCAGGCTCAGATGCTGCAACTGCCCGGTAAAAGTGTCGCGCCGCATCAGCAGGTCAGACACTTCCAGGTCGATGTCACTCACCCCGAGGCGGGCAAAATCGATGGCCGTCAGGTCAGACCTTTCAATCGGGTCTTTTCGATAGTTGTCGAGCTGAAAGTAGCCGTCTTTGATCTCCACGTTATCCACGATCACTTCGAGTTTCAGAGAGTCGAGTTGATCTACCGCGTTGGAGATGGAGTCCATCATTTCGATGGTTTCCAGGCTCAGGGGATCGCTGTTTTCGTCCAGCGGGGAAGGCTGGAAGTTGGTCAGTACGTAACGCGGCTCGAAGATGCTGACGTCACTCAGTTCGATCCGCTTGCCGGGCAGGTCCAGGTTTTCCAGGCGAATGGCCGCTTCCTGTAATTCGAGGTCCATCCGCTGGCCGCGCACGCTGTCGTTCTGGATGAACGAAATGTTGCGTAGCTGCAAACGTTGCAGGTTCAGATTCAGCGGTTTACTCGGTTCGTCCTTGGGCGGGAACAATTTTTCCAGGGCAGTTTCCAGATTGCTTTCGGCATCCCCGACGTCGCGGCGGATCACGAAACGCGTATTGCTGATCTCCAACTCCTCGATCTCCAGCCCCCGGCTCAGCAGGATCAGCGGGTTGAAGTTGAAGTCGGCCCGGATCGCATCGCTGTACAGCAGCGTATCGCCGTATTTATCTTCCACGTAGAGCCCGTCCAGGCTCAGGGCGTCGAACCAGGCCAGATTCACGCGGTCCAGCCGCACCTCCGTACCCAAAGTCTCACCGATGGAATTGACGACCTGCTTTCCGATCCAGTTCTGAAAGGCCGGAATCTGAAAGAGCAGGATCAGTAATAGGCTCAACCCGATGCCCCACACCACGAGTTGGCGCAGGTAGCCAAAGTACCGCAACTTACTTTTGCGGCGCTTGCCCTGGGGGGTGTTTTCCGGCCTTGGCTCGTTGGTTTCCATCGTATCTCTAAAGCGCGAAGATAACTTATCCGTATAGACAACGGTAAAGGAGGCCGACTAGTTAGTTCAGCGGGTAGTTTTAATGAGATTTTAGGAGAGTTTGCCTGGCAAAGTAGCAATGGGTGAAATGGACCTGAGCATCTTCAGCTTGACCTCTTCTGTACCGTCGGGCTTGCGAGTGGGCCTGACGAGTGTGGAACGCAAGCCATCGAGATTCGGTCATCCACCGACCTTGCTACTTTGTTAGTCAAAATAATGAAAACTCGCCGATCGTCCTTCGTCCTCGATGTTGTCAGTCAAAATTCTCCTGTCAATCTTCCTTACCTTTGCGCCATGGTAAAGATCGCCGACATAGAATTGGGAGAATTTCCCCTGCTGCTGGCTCCGATGGAGGACGTCAGTGACCCACCCTTTCGCGCTGCCTGTAAAGTGATGGGCTGTGACATGATGTACACCGAGTTTATCAGCGTGGAAGGCTTGATCCGTGATGCCGCCAAGAGTGTGGAAAAGCTGGATATCTACGACTATGAACGACCCATCGGCATCCAGATCTTCGGGGCCAACCTGGACAGTATGCTCCGCGCCACGGAGATCGTCGACGAAGCAAAACCGGAGCTGCTGGACATCAACTTCGGTTGCCCCGTTAAAAAGGTAACCTGCAAGGGGGCCGGCGCGGGTATCCTGCAAGACATTCCCAAAATGGTGAAACTCACCGAGGCCATCGTCAAAAAGAGCAAGTTGCCGGTAACCGTAAAGACCCGACTGGGCTGGGACGATAACACCAAGTACATCGAAGAGGTGGCCGAGCGGTTGCAGGACGTCGGTATCAAAGCGCTGAGCATTCACGGCCGCACCCGCAAGCAAATGTATAAGGGCGAGGCCGATTGGACGCTCATCGGTCGGATCAAGGAAAACCCGCGCATCAGCATTCCCATCTTTGGCAACGGCGATATCGACAGCGGCCCTAAAGCCAAGGCCTACCGCGAACGCTACGGTGTAGACGGCATCATGATCGGCCGCGCCGCCATCGGTTACCCCTGGATCTTCCGGGAGATCAAACATTATTTTGCAACCGGGGAGGAAATGGCACCGCCCACTATCCACGAACGCGTGGCCGTTACCCGGGATCACCTGCGCCGCAGCCTGGAATGGAAAGGCCCCAAATTGGGTGTGCTGGAAATGCGGCGGCATTATACGAACTACTTCCGGGGGCTGCCCAATATCAAGGAATACCGCAAGGTCCTGGTCAGTGAATTCGACCCGGCGGTCCTGTACGCCACCCTGGATGAGATTGAGGAAGTGTATAGCGGGACGCTGGTGTCTCGTTAATCGACGGCATGCTTTTGGACGGGCTTCGCCCTTTTGGATGCTGCGCTTTTGGACGGGCTTCTCCCTTTTGGATGCTGCGCTTTTGGATTGCTATGTCATCACCAAAGATACTTGCCGTTTTTTTTCATACATAACATCATTTTTGATGCAAGCATAAAGCGCTCTGCAAATTTTGTTTCTGATTGCGTTGATAGCTTG